>NZ_NOZC01000018.1:0-324149 GCF_002258545.1 Rhodococcus sp. 05-2255-3B1
GCGCAACGACTTCACCGGCCGCGGCGAGAACAAGCGCGAGGAACTCGCCGCGTTCCTCGAAGACCTCGAGCGTCAGGCCACCAAGTTCGAGGAGATGCGTGATCGCTCCTTCGCCCGCGAACGTGCGAAGGCCGAGTCGCGCGCGTCCTGACCGTCCGATGTGAGCGGAACTTCGTAGTCTGCTACGAAGTTCCATTCACATAGGGTGTGGTGTGAACGAATTCTGGGACCGCATCTCCGCGGTGAGTCCTGATCCACCGGTATGGATCGTCCAAGTTGCTGCTGTGATTGCACTCGTCATCGTCGTGTTGCCGCAGACGTGGCGGATCGCGCGCAACGTGGTGACCATCGCGCACGAGGGTGCGCACCTGTTCGTTGCGCTGATCACCGGTCGTCAGCTTATGGGCCTGCGCTTGCATTCGGACACCTCGGGCGTCGCGATCTCGAAGGGCAAGCCCACCGGGCTCGGCGTCATCGCCATGACTTTCGCCGGCTATGTCGGGCCGTCGCTACTCGGTCTCGGTGCCGCGTTCGTGCTCGGGACTCAGCATGCGTCCGCGGTGCTGTGGATCGGTATCGTCTCGATCGCGTTGATGCTGTTGATGATTCGCAACATCTACGGATTGCTCTCCCTGGTCACCGTCGGGGCCGCCCTGTTCGTCGTGTCCTGGTGGGGCACCGGAGAGCAACAGGTCGCTGCGGCGTACTTCATCACGTTCTTCCTGCTGATCGCCGGTCCGCGTCCCGTGCTCGAACTGCAGAAATCGCGCAGCGCAGGACGGGCTCGGGACTCCGACGCCGATCAACTCGCCCGACTGACCTTCCTGCCCGGCATCGTGTGGGTCGGGCTGTTCCTGCTCGTCACCGTCGGATCACTGGCATTGGGCGCGTGGCGAATTCTGATGCCGGTGCAGTGATGCTCGTCTAGGTTCGAGTCGTGAACCTCACCGACATATGGACGGCGTACATGGCGACGCTCCGCGAGCACGCGCCGATCACCGCTGCGTCGATTCGCCCCCCAAGGTCTGTGAGTGAGCGCGAGGCCGCTGAACGCGCGACGACGCCGTGGACGGAGGAGTTGCGCGAGTTCTACTGGTTGCACGACGGGCAGCACGAAACCTACGGCGAGGAGTATGTGCCGGCCGGATCCGTATTGCCGGACTTCACTCTGTACTCGCTCGACCGAGCGGTGGATCGGCACAGGTTCAGTCTCGAAAATCCGCATCCGATCGACGATCTGGGTGAGGACTGGCCGGCCGAAGTCCTTGCCCAGGAGGCAGGTGAGACGGCGGAGATGTTCGTCCCGGCGTATGTTCCGTTCGCCGAAGACGGTTCGGGCGGAACACTTTACATCGACACACGCCCGGGTGCCCGGCGAGGTTGTATTCGCAGCTTCTCATACGATTCCGCTGACCAGGGTGCGCCATGGTTCGACTCGTTGGCCGAATTCATTGCAGCGTTGCACCGCAGCGTCGAGACGGGATCGGCGATCTACGACGACGTGACGCCCTCGTTCGTGGACGGCGTGCTCGAATGGGGCGACCCCGCGTTCTCGGAGGGGTCGATGGCCTACGCCACTACTCTTCCCGTCGTTCGAGTACCATTCCCGCTCATCGATTTTCGGCCATCCCAGCTGTCGGACGACGACGATCTGATCGATCTGGACTACGTGCGCCGCACCGTCATCGATGCCGCTCGGAGGCTGCACCCGAGTGCCGTGGTCGAGGACGCCCGAGCGGTCTATCGTCAGGTGCCGCGCCTGCGGGGTGCGAACATGAATTGGTGGGTGTGGATGGATGGAGCGGAAACGGTCTTCACAGCAATCGTCACCGGAGAGGGACACGACGTCATCGTCCTCGAGCTTCCGCCAGGGGGATGCGTGCTCGAGGCCGACGAGTGAACTGAACAGCACGGGCATTTGCTTGCGCGTCCTCCGCACCTGTGTAGGACGGTCAGGGTCCGCAATCGGCACGAAACGGCGGTCGCACGTGCTCGACCATCCGCCTGCTGTATCGACTGCGGTGGACCCGAATCCACAGCTGGGACCCGTCTACGAACTGTCGGTCAGCAGCTTCACAAGTCGGGCGACTCGGGCCGCTCGGGTCTGCTCGCGCGCCGCGTTGTCGATCGGCATCAACAACTGACGTCGCTCGCTCGGCCGCTTCCGCTCCCAGGCCGCTGTGCACTGCGCGTTCCTCATCGCCTCCTCGAGGTCCTTCGGAACCGGCACCAGATCGGGGTCGGCCGGCTCGAATTCGCACGAGACCAGATCACCGGGGCGAATGCCCAACCGGCGTTGAAGACCTGCACCGATGTAGACGAAGGACCCGGGCATCACATTCGAATCTGCCTTGTTGAGACCGAGATTGAGACTCGAGCCCTCGATCGAACCGTCGATCCGGCGAGTCGGCCACCGTTCCGCCGCCTCGACCAAACGAGTCGGTACACGAATGATCGTGTACGTGTTCTTACCCCACGTCATCGGCTCGAGCACTCCGTCGAACCGGATGCGGTCACTCACCGATGCCTCGCGCCGTCGACACAACACCGAAGGGAATGTCGCCCACGATCGCAGCATAATCGAGTGCAAAGTCTTCGAGCCGGTGACGGACCTTGGAGGCAGTGAGGGAAGGGGTACGCATGGCCGTCATGGACGACGCACCGAGAGTGCATGCCGAGACACGTGCGCAGTGGCGGACATGGCTGACCGAACATCACGCGACGGTGCAATCTGCGTGGCTGGTGTCGTGGAAGAAGGCCACCGGAAAGCCGGCGATCAGCTACGACGACGCCGTGTCGGAAGCCCTTGCGGTGGGGTGGGTCGACAGTCGACCCCGCAAGCTCGACGACGAGCGAACCATGTTGTATTTCTCGCCCCGGAAACCCGCGAGCGCGTGGTCCCGTCCGAACAAGATTCGCGTCGAAGCCCTCCGTGAAGCAGGTTTGATGCTCCCGGCGGGGGAGCGCGCCGTCGAGGCTGCCGTGGCCAACGGATCGTGGACCGTACTCGACGAGGTCGAGGATCTGATCGTTCCCGACGACCTTGCGGCCGCATTCTCCGAATGCGTTGATGCGGAGAACAATTGGAACCGATTCCCTCCGTCCGCGCGTCGCGGCATTCTGGAGTGGATCGCCACAGCCAAGCGGCCGGAGACCCGCGCCGCTCGAGTGCACGAGACTGCTCGGCTCGCATCGATCGGCGAGCGCGCAGCTCGTTGGCAACCCAAGCGCGATCGACAGTGACGGAGCGCGCCACCGATGACTGGGCCGAGTGTCGATCATCGGGTCACGTCTCGCCCCGCTAGAACACCACCCACAGCAGCGACGCGAGTGCGAAGATCGCCAATCCGAGCGTGGTTTCCATGACGGTCCAGGTCTTGAGGGTCGTCTTCTCGTCCATGCCGAAGAAGCGGCTGACGAGCCAGAAGCCGGAGTCGTTGACGTGAGAGAGGACGGTTGCTCCGGCGGCCAGTGCGAACACCAACAGTGCGATCTTGAAGTTGCTCAGATCCAGCTCGGCCACCTGCACCGAGATCAGCCCGGCGGTGGTGGTCAATGCCACGGTCGCCGAACCCTGCGCGACGCGTAGTGCGGTGGCGATCAGGAAGGCCTGCAGCAGAATCGGCAACCCGATGTCGGACAACGAGGCGGTGAGGGATTGCCCGATGCCACTGGCGCGCAGTACTCCACCGAACATGCCGCCGGCGCCGGTGATCAGGATGATCGAGCAGATGGGTCCGAGAGCCTGGTCCATGTACTTGGCACCGTCGGCTACGGGGAAGCGTCCCGGCGCGAGGATGAACAGGGCCAGCAGCAGGGTGATGAGCAGTGCTATCGGGGTCTGACCGATGAGCGTCAGCGCCGCGGCCCAGGTCTCGTCCCCGGTCAGTACGCCCGAAGTGGTCAGTGTGTTGACCACGGTATTGAGCGAGATCAGCACCAGCGGCGTCAGCAGGATGAACAGCACCGCACCGAACTTCGGGGCGGGGTCTCGGAGGCCGGCCATTTCCTTGTCGTGTTCGTCGGTGTCGGCTGCGCCGTCGGAGAAGAGGTCGGCGGGCAGGGTGTGGAACCGCTTACCGAGCTGCGTGCCGACGAGGTAGGAGCCGACGAACCAGGAGACGACGGCGACGGGGACGCCGACCAGCAGTACCGATCCGATGTCGCCGCCGAGAAGTTCGGTGGCTGCGACGGGACCGGGGTGCGGGGGAACGATGGCGTGCATCGCGGCGAAAGCGCCTGCCGTCGGGAGGGCGTACAGCAGCACGGATCCGCCGAACCGTCTGGCGACGGTGAAGATGATCGGCAGGAAGACGACCAGGCCGGCGTCGAAGAAGATGGGGAAGCCGAAGATCAGTGCGGCGACACCCAGGGCGAGCGGGGCGCGCTTGGCCCCGAATCGGTTGATCAGGGTGTCGGCCAATACCTGTGCGCCACCGGTGATTTCGAGCAGTCTGCCGACCATCACACCCAAGGCGACGAGCAGGGCAACAGATCCGAGTGTGGAACTGAAGCCCGAGAGCAGGGCCGACGGCACTTCCGCCAGCGGAATTCCCGCCGCGACAGCGGTGACCGCGCTGACCAGGACGAGTGAGACGAAGGCGTGCAACTTCACCTTCATGATGAGGAACAGCAAGATTGCTACAGCTGCGGCTGCGATCAGCAGCAAAACAGTCGTTCCGTATGCCGGTTCGATCGGATCCATGGGGGTTACCTCGTTCGTTCGGCTCGAATTTCGACCATATCGGACAGTCTGCAAGCCGCGTGGGGTTACGAGCTCCGGTCGTCGGTCGACTCGGTTGCTGTGGAGTACGGTGCGAGTATGAGTGATGGGGATCACGTAACGGGTGGGGACGGCGCCGGAGACTCGACGGGGGAACCGACGAAGGAACAGCTGCGCGAGCAAGCGCAGCGGTACGCCGCCGCTGCGCGGATGAAGATGAAGGAGCGACGGGCGAACTCGTCCGGTGGTCTCGGAGCCGTTGTTGCCGAACGTGCAGGCGGCTGGGACCTCGACGACCAGAACACCGTCGCGATGGACCGTCAGCAGCGGCTGTGGAACGGGGTGATGGATCGGTACTTCCGAATGGAGATCGACGGTTGGGAGACCATCCCCGAGTCGCCGGTGCTGGTCGTGGGGGTGCACTCGGGTGCGCCGTTCGTGTGGGACGCGTGGACGGTCGGCGCGCAATGGTGGCGACACTTCGGCGAGAAGCGGATTCTGCACGGCACTGCGCACGATGCACTGATGGCGTTCCCGTTGATCGGCAAAGTCTTTCGATCCATGGGCGTGCTGCCCGCGGCACCGGACTCGATGTCGACGGCGTTGGCCGAGGGCCGGGACGTCATCGTGTGGCCGGGTGGTGAGGTCGATTCGTTGCGGCCCTGGAGCAAGCGAGACGAGGCGACGCTGGGCGGCCGAACCGGCTTCATCAAGCTCGCCATCCGGACGGGTGTACCCATCGTGCCGGTGGCGACCGTGGGTGGGGCCGACGCGATGCCGGTGCTCATCCGTGGTGACAAGCTGGCGAAGGTGCTCAAGCTGGACAAGATCGCACGGTTGAAGGTGTTCCCGATCGCGATCTCTCTTCCGTGGATCATCGCGCCCGCCGCGCTGCCGCAGATTCCGTTGCCCGCGAAGATTCGTACGCGTTTCATGCCGCCGGTGGAACTGGACCACGATCCGGCTCGGTGCGAGGACGAGGCGTACGTCGACGCCAAGTACGACGAGGTACGTGCGAGCATCCAGTCCGGGATGGACGCCCTCGCCAGCAAGCGAAAGTTTCCCGTGTTCGGTTGATTTCTCGTCGGCCCGGCAACACGGACCGAACCTGACCGCGATCGTTTCTAGCGTCTCCGTCGTAGGGATTCACCGCTACGACGAGGGGCGTCACACATGATCGAAACATCGGGACTGACCAAGACTTTCCGGCAAGGCAAGAAGACCGTGGAGGCGGTGCGCGGCATCGATCTGGCGATCGGTGAGGGAGAACTGGTGGCGCTGCTCGGACCCAACGGGGCCGGCAAGTCGACCACGCTGCGCATGCTGACCACCCTGTTGTCACCGACTTCGGGCTCGGCGCGAATCGCCGGATTCGACGTGACGAAGGATCGAGATCGCGTCCGGCGCAGCCTCGGCTACGTGGGGCAGGGCAACGGCGCGGGCCACAATCAACGCGTCCGCGACGAGCTCGTCGTGCAGGGCCTGTGCTACGGCATGACACGTCCCCGATCACGCAGTCGCGCAGACGAATTGATCGAGGCGCTCGAGCTCGGCGAGCTCGCTGCCCGTACGGTCTCGACCCTCTCCGGCGGGCAGCGTCGCCGGCTCGACATCGCACTGGGGCTGGTGCATCGACCGCCCCTGTTGTTCCTCGACGAGCCGACCACCGGAATGGATCCGCAGAGCCGAGCGAACCTGTGGGACCACATTCTCCGGCTCAGACGCGAGATGGGTACCACTATCGTGCTCACCACGCACTATCTCGACGAGGCCGATTCCATGGCCGAGCGGGTGATCGTCGTCGACCGTGGCACCGTCATCGCCGATGACACCGCCACGGCGCTCAAGTCCGAACTGGCAGGCGATCTGGTGGTCCTCACCGTGTCCGACGCGTCGGCGCTGGTTGCGTTGATCGGCGGTGTGGCCGGAGTCAGAGACGTGACGGTTGCGGGTTCGCGGTTGAACATCCGAGTCGAGCGCGCCGAGGTGGTTCTGCCGCAGATAGTGCGTCTGAGCCAATCCCACGGTATCGAAGTACTGACCGCCGACATGACGCGTCCGACCCTCGACGACGTGTTCCTCGGTCTCACCGGGCGCAGCCTTCGCGAGAGCGCTGCGGCGGCCACGCCTTCACTCGAAAGCGCCGGCACGGCAGGAGAACTCCGATGAACGTACTCTCCGGAAGCACGTTGGTGATGAGCCGCGAACTGCGGCCGATGGTTCGCGATCCGTTCACCGTCATCTTCAGTCTCGTCCAACCGCTGATTCTCCTGGCATTGTTCGGCCCGCTGCTCACCGATGTTCCCGGTCTCGGGGCCGGAAGTGTGTGGGACTGGTTCGTTCCCGGTGTGCTTGCGATGATCACCATCTTCGGAACGTCCATGACGGGCTCGAATCTGTTGGCCGAATTGCAGCAGGGGTCTCACGAACGAATGTTGGTGACACCGTTGCCGCGATCGGCGCTGCTGGTCGGGCGCGCGTTCAAGGAAATGGTGCCGCTGGCCGCTCAGGCCGTGCTGATCGTTCTGGTGGCATTGCCGCTCGGCCTGTCCGTGAATCCGATCGGTGCCGCCGTCGGAATCGTGCTGCTCGGTGTGTTCGGCGTCGGACTCGGCGCACTGTCCTATGCATTGGCTTTGGCTGTGCGCGGACAGGATTGGGTGTTCTGGTCCATCCAGCAGACGCTGATGTTCCCGCTGCTCATACTGTCGGGCACGATGCTGCCGCTGACGGCCGCACCGGGGTGGATGCAGTTCCTGGTCGACATCAACCCTCTCGGATATCTCGTGGACGCCGAACGTGCTCTGTTCGCCGGCGACTTCGCGAGTTCGACGGTGCCGGCAGGTGTCGTCGCGGCCGCGGCCACTGCGGTGGTCGGACTTGCCGTCGGGATCCGGGCTATGGGTTCGAAGCGGGTGTGAGGCTAAGCTCGCGTCATGGATCGGCCTGCGGTAATTCTCGAAAACGATGTGACCGTGTACGACTTCTACCTGCGTCACCAGCAGAATCGTCAGGTCGCGAGGTTGGCCTATGCCACCCTTGCCCGACGCTTCCGCCCGCGGGTGTCGTATCCCGACGGTGCCCGTGAGGAGCTGCGTCGTCTCGTCTACGACAACACGCGTCTGCTCATCGCGGTCAATCATCTGACCGAGAACGATCCGTACACGCTCGCAGCGGCGGCATGGTCGTCGCCGCTGCGTCCGGTCATCGGCCGCACTCGGGTACTGGCCAAGGACGAGCTGTTCCAGGAACCCAAGCAGCGCAAGCGAATCGACATGATGGGTGGAATCCCTGTCTTCCGCGGCAAGAATCACGGAATGCGCGCGGTCAGCGCTGCGGGCAGCCGCATGATGGATGTCAGCGCCGAGCGCATGAAGCGGGGCGACGACCTCGCAGTGTTCCCGGAGGGGACCTGCAACCTCGAGGATCCGACGACGGTGCAGCACGTCGGCAGCGGTATCGGACACATCGCGATGCGGGCGCGCAAGCTCGGGGTCGAGCCGGTGCTGATCTGCATCGGTCTGAGCTACGGCCCCGGTGCGCCGAGAGTGAAGCGGGCGAGCGTCTACATCGATTCACCCATCACCGAACTGCCCGAGAAGCCGATCGACATCACGCGGGTGGTGGCGCAAGGAATGCAGAAGGCGCTCGACGGTGCGGTGGCTGCGTACTGACTGCGCCGGCGGGGTTGGTAGAAACAGATGACAGGTAATTCGATTCGGCGTTCGTCAGGAGATATTCGTGAGTGATCAGATCAAGACGGCCGTAGTCACCGGTAGTGCGCGTGGAATCGGCGCTGCGGTGGCGAAGCGGCTGGCCAAGGATGGTTTCGGAGTCGCCGTGGTGGACCTCGACGAGGCCGCGTGCAGCGACACCGTCGGCGCGATCCAGGCTGCCGGTGGGCAGGCAGTGGCCATCGGTGCCAATGTCGCCGACGAAGAATCGGTCCAGACTGCGGTCGATCGCATCGCGAGCGAGTTCGGTGCGCCGACCGTACTGATCAACAACGCAGGCATCACCCGCGACAACCTGCTGTTCAAGATGACGGTGCAGGACTGGGATTCCGTTCTCGGCGTACACCTGCGTGGATCGTTCCTGATGACCCGCGCGGTCCAGAAGCACATGATCGACGCCAAATGGGGTCGCATCGTCAACCTGTCGAGCACGTCCGCCCTCGGCAACCGCGGCCAGGCCAACTACTCCGCCGCCAAGGCCGGAATGCAGGGCTTCACCAAGACCCTCGCCATCGAACTCGGCAAGTTCGGTGTCACTGCCAACGCCATCGCCCCCGGGTTCATCGAGACGGAGATGACGGCGGCCACCGCAGAACGTGTCGGCATGTCGTTCGAGGACTTCAAAGCTGCTGCGGCGTCACAGATTCCGGTCAATCGCGTCGGTCACCCCGATGACATCGCGCACCTGGCATCGTTCTTCGTCAGCGAGGGCGCCGGCTTCATCTCGGGTCAGGTCGTCTACGCCGCCGGTGGGCCGAAGGACTGACCTCTCCAGATGCGTGAATGGACCATTCACGAGCCCAGACGGGTGTGAATGGTCCATTCACGCAGAACGGATGTCGACTACGGCGTCGGCATGCCACCGTTGACGTTCAATGTCTCGCCGGAGACGTAGCCCGATTCGGCCGACGACAGGTAGACGTAGGCACCGGCGATCTCGGCGGGTTGCCCGGCGCGTCCCAGCGGTGTTTCCTTGCCGAAGTCCGGCAGTGCCGAGGTCGGCTGCCCGCCGGCGGCCTGCAGCGGTGTCCAGAACGGTCCCGGAGCGACGACATTGACGCGAATTCCCTTGGGTGCCAACTGCTGCGCGAGCGCCTTGCTGATGGTGTTGATGGCCATCTTCGTGGTCGCGTAATCCACCAGACCGGGTGAGGGTGTGTACGCCTGGATCGAACTGGTGTTGACGATGGTGGAGCCGGCGGGCATGTGCGGCACCGCTTCCTGGATGATCCAGAACAGTGCGTAGACGTTGGTTTTGAACGTCTGGTCGAATTGCTCGGACGTCAGGTCGGCCAGGTCTTCGACGAACTGCTGCTTACCGGCCACGTTGATCAGCAGGTCGAGCCCACCGAGCTCGTCGACGGTGGTGCGCACGATTCCGCGCGCGGCCTGTTCGTCGGTGATGTCTGCCGGTGCCAGGACCGCGGTTCGGCCGGCGTCGCGGATCGACTGCGCAACTTCCTGCGCGTCCTTTTCCTCCGACGGCAGGTAGTTGAGCACCACGTCGGCACCCTCGCGTGCGACGGCAATCGCTGCTGCACGTCCGATTCCGGAATCGGCACCGGTGATCAGGGCCTTGCGGCCGGTCAGTCGGCCGGATCCACGGTACGTCTGCTCACCGTGGTCGGCGAGGGGCCGAAGATCTGCCGCGAGACCGGGCGGATCCTGGTGCTGTTCCGGGAAGCCGTCCTGACGGTACTGCGTGACGGGGTTGGTGAAGGTGTACTGATCGCTCACTGGGGAATCGTCCTTCGAGTGCAACGTACTGCGTGAGGAACCTCTGCTCGATTCCGTGTGCTCGACGCATGCCCCGATGCGGTCGGCCACAAACTGTGACCGACCGGACAGGATTCGGAGGGTGAGCGTGTCCGGTCTCAGGGCAGGATCGAGTCGACGTAGCCGCCGTCGACGCGCAGTGCGCCGCCTGTGGTTGCGGAAGCTTGTTCCGAGCTCAGATACACGATCATGTTGCCGATTTCCTTCGGGTCGATCAGGCGTCCGATGAGCGATTGGGGCCGGTGTTCCTTCATGAATTGCACCTGTGCCTCGTCCCAGGGCAGTTCGTCGCCGACGAGTTCGCCGACGAACTTCTCGACACCCTCGGTGTGGGTGGGTCCGACGATGACGGAATTGACCGTAACACCGGTTCCTGCAGCAGCTTTCGCGAATCCACGGGTCACCGCGAGCAGAGCGGTCTTGGTCATTCCGTAATGGATCATCTCCTCGGGAATGACGACCGCGGAATCGCTGCAGATGTTCTGAATTCGGCCCCAGCCTGCCTCGGTCATCGCAGGCAGATACGTGCGGATGAGTCGAATGGCCGAGAGCACATTGACCTCGAAATAACGTCGCCATTCGTCGTCGTCGATGTCGAGGGCGGGTTTGGCTCCGAAGATGCCGAGGTTGTTCACCAGAATGTCGACGACGGGGACCTTCTCGACCAGCGTCTCCACCCCGTCGGCCGTCGCCAGATCGGCAGGCACGACGATCACCCGCGCACCGGGCACGTCCTTCAGCAACTGTTCCTCGGCCGAATCGAGCGCCGACGCGCTGCGGCCGTTGAGGACGACGCGTGCACCCGCGCGGGCCAATTCGGTGGCAATGGCCAGACCGATGCCTTGGCTGGAGCCGGAGATCAATGCGGTCCGGCCGTCGAGATCGATGTTCATGAAGCCTCCCAGTGTCGTGGAACGACTCCAGTGTGCGCCTTTCGGAAGACGTGAATGGTCCATTCACCGGCCCTGACGGGGGTGAATGGACCATTCACGCAGACGCGGGGGCCTACTACGAATACGTGTAGAAACCCTTACCGGTTTTGCGACCCAGCATTCCGGCGTCCACCATGCGCTGCAGCAGCGGCGGCGGAGCGTAGTGCGGCTCGCGGAATTCCGCGTAGAGCGACTCGGCGACCGCGAGGGTGACGTCGAGGCCGACGGTGTCCGTCAGGCGCAACGGGCCCATGGGGTGCGCACAACCGTTGACCATGCCCTCGTCGATGTCCTCGGCACTGGCGAAGCCGGACTCGAGCATGCGGATGGCCGAGACCATGTACGGGATGAGCAACGCGTTGACGATGAATCCGGCGCGATCGCCTGCGCGAATCGTCTTCTTGCCCAGCGTGTTGCCGGCGTACTCCGTCACCGCGGACACTGTCTCTTCGCTGGTGAGCAGGCTGACGACGATCTCCACCAACGGCAGTACCGGCACCGGGTTGAAGAAGTGCACTCCGACGACCTTGTCGGGACGCTTGGTCGCGTTGGCCATCTTGATGACCGGGATCGACGAGGTGTTGGTCGCCAGGATTCCCTCGGGCTTGACGATGGAATCGAGCTTGCCGAACAGATCGAGCTTGAGCGATTCGATCTCCGGTGCCGCCTCCACCACGAGGTCGCGGTCGGCGAAGTCGTTTATGTCGAGTGTCAACGTGATTGCGGCCCGGGCCTTCTCGGCTGCGTCGGCTTCGATGCGACCGGATTTGACGGCGCGGGCGAAGGACTTGTCGAGGCGGGCTTCGGCGGCGTCGGCCGTCGCCTGGCTCGTCTCCAGAATCAGTACCGAACTGCCGGAGCGAGCGCACATCTCGGCGATGCCGGCTCCCATGGTGCCGCCGCCGATGACGCCTACGAGGTCGATGTCGCTCATTTGAGCAGCGCCCGCGACATGACGACACGCTGAATCTGGTTGGTGCCCTCGTAGATCTGGGTGATCTTGGCGTCGCGCATCATGCGCTCGACCGGGAAGTCGGTGGTGTAACCGGCGCCGCCGAAGAGCTGCACGGCGTCGGTGGTGACCTCCATGGCCACGTCCGAGGCGAAGCACTTCGCTGCCGCGGAGATGAACCCGAGGTTCTTCTCGCCGCGCTCGGCGCGGGCTGCGGAGCTGTAGACCATCAGTCGAGCCGCTTCGACCTTCATCGCCATGTCGGCGAGCATGAACTGCACTGCCTGGAAGCTCGAGATCGAGGTACCGAACTGCTTGCGGTCCTTGGTGTATGCGATGGCTGCGTCGAGGGCGCCCTGTGCCAGGCCGACGGCCTGCGCGCCGATGGTGGGCCGAGTGTGGTCGAGCGTTTCCAGCGCGGTCTTGAAGCCGGTACCTGGCTCGCCGATGATGCGATCGCCGGGAATCCTGCAGTTCTCGAAGTACAGCTCGGCGGTGGGTGAGCCCTTGATGCCGAGCTTCTTCTCCTTGGGTCCGACGACGAATCCCTCGTCGTCTTTGTGCACGATGAACGACGAGATGCCGTTGGCACCCTTGTCGGGATCGGTCACGGCCATCACGGTGTACCACTCGGACTTGCCGCCGTTGGTGATCCAACACTTGGAGCCGTTGAGGATCCAGTCGTCACCGTCGGCCTTGGCGCGGGTGCGCATGCTGGCCGCGTCGGATCCCGCTTCGCGCTCGGACAGGGCGTACGACGCCATCGCGCCGCCGGCCAGGGACGGCAGAACCTGCTTCTTGAGTTCCTCGGAGCCCTTGAGGATCAGCCCCATCGTGCCGAGCTTGTTGACCGCGGGGATCAGTGAGGACGAGCCGCAGACGCGGGCGACCTCTTCGATGACGATGCAGGCGGCGACGGAATCGGCACCCTGGCCGTCGTATTCCTCGGGAACGTGGATGGCGTTGAAGCCCGAGGCGTTCAGCGCTTTGAGTGCTTCCTCGGGGAAGCGGGAGTCCTCGTCGACCTCTTTGGCGTACGGAGCGATCTCCTTCTCCGAGAGGGCCCGAATGGCCGCGCGCAGTTCGTCGTGCTCTTCGGGCGATTGATACAGATCGAAGTCGGGATTTCCGGCCATGTCGGCCACGCTCCTCGGTGTGTCGGGGGTAGCACTGCCCGGAGGGGGCACTCAGTGCCAAGGATTGCCCCAGTGTACGTCTGAATACGGACCTGTTCAAGGCCGGGTCTTCGGCATCCGGCACTCAGTGCCATTCGGTCCGGATCGATCAGGCGCTTGTGTGATCGGCCAACGCGTCGATGACTTTGGTGACGGACGTGCCTCGGGGGAACGACGCGACGACGATCTCACCGGAGAACTGCGCGCGTACCTGCGCGAGTGCCGAACGCAGATCCTCGACCGACGTCGGCAGGCCGTCGCGAATCATCCGACGAAGGATGTAGTTGTGCGTTGCGGTCACCGTGGCCGAGAACTGCAGGATCTCCAGGTGCGGGTGATCGGGCAGAACGCGCTGCAGATATTCGACGAAGAGTCTGTCGTAGCGAAACACGGTGACGATTTCTCGGTCACGCAGAGCGGGGATCTTGTGGACCACCTGGTAACGCAGGCGCGACATGTCCCGCCACTCGGAAAACCGCTCGTACACCAACTGCGCGGCATCGCACACGGCCCGCCACGGATCGCCCTCGTTCGATTCGAGAAACGCACCGGCCTGCTCCAGCAGAATTTCGTGGTCGGCGAAGACGACGTCTTCCTTGGCGCGGAACTGGCGAAAGAATGTCCGACGCGAGATTCCGGCGGCACCGGCTATGTCGTCCACCGTCGTCGACTCGTAGCCCTTGACGGAGAACAGGTCGAGGGCCGCGGTGGCCACGGTGAGCCTGAAGTCGGTGGATTCTTCGGGTTCTCCGCTCATGGGAGAGAAGGTAGCCGAGTTTCGGGACGAGCAGGGAGAACGTTCTCTTCCGTGCGTTGGTTGCTAGTGTTCGCAAGTAGCCTGCTGCGCGGCGGCGGGTGCCACGGGAGGACTTCATGGCCACGGAATCGAGCCGGCCGCTGTACAGAATGAAAGCCGACTTCTTCAAGACATTGGCGCATCCTGCGCGCATTCGGGTACTGGAGTTGCTGAGCGAGCGCGAGCATGCCGTCTCCGAGCTGCTTCCGGAAATCGGCATCGAGCCGGCCAATCTGTCTCAGCAGTTGTCCATCCTGCGGCGCGCCGGTCTCATCGAAGGCACTCGGGAAGGCCTGTCGGTGTCCTACACGCTGACGTCGCCCAAGGTGGCCGACCTGTTGCTCGTTGCGCGGGAGATACTCACGGGAGTGGTGGCCAACCAGGCCGAGTTGCTGGAGGGCGAGTCCGGGGCACGCACCTGACCCGACGGTTTCGGATGGTTTGGCTCACGTTGCTGTTCACCTGATTCATTACTTGCTAAACTTAGCAATCAGCAGGACCAGGATCGATGAGTTCTCAGAGAGCGTCACATGTCCGAACCGACGAAATCCGACCGTAAGACCGACGCCTCCAGGGCTCTGACGGCCCTCTTGCCCAGATGGAGCGAGTGGAAACCCGCCTTCCGCGCGCCCGGTGCGGATCTGCTGGCGGGTCTGATCGTGGCCCTGGTCGCGCTGCCTTTGGCGCTCGGCTTCGGCGTCAGTACCGGGCTGGGGGCCGCGGCCGGCCTGACCACGGCGATCATCGCGGGAGTCGTCGCCGCGGTGTTCGGCGGATCCCGGTTCCAGGTGTCCGGACCGACCGGTGCCATGACGGTGGTGCTCGTCCCGATCGTCGCCGAGTACGGTCCGACCGGCGTACTCGCCGTCGGGCTGATGGCCGGGGTCATCCTGCTCGTGCTCGCCGCGGCCGGCGTCGGTCGAGCCGTCCGGTACATGCCGGCACCCGTCATCGAAGGGTTCACCGCAGGCATCGCCGTCGTCATTGCGCTGCAACAGGTTCCGTCGGCCCTCGGTATCACCGACGCCGAGGGTGAGAAGGTGTGGCAATCGGCGTTCGACGCGGTGCGCTCGTTCGTCTCGCACGCGAGCGTCCTGACACCCGCCGTGGCCGTCACCGTCGCGATCGTCATGCTCGTCGGAGGCCGACTGGCTCCGAAGATCCCGTTCTCTCTGGTCGCGGTCGCCGGAGCAACGGTCGTCACCCGATTGTTCGACCTCGACATCGCCCGCATCGGCACCATCCCGTCGTCGCTGTCCGCTCCGAACCTGAGCTTCTTCCACCTCGGTGACGTGACGGCGTTGTTGGCTCCGGCGCTGGCCGTCGCAGCGCTGGCGGCTCTGGAATCGCTGCTGTCCGCGACCGCGGCGGACTCGATGGGCGTCGGTGCCCGGCACAACCCGGACCGTGAACTGTTCGGGCAAGGCCTGGCGAATATCGCCGCGCCGTTGTTCGGCGGGATCCCGGCCACCGGTGCCATCGCCCGCACCGCCGTCAACGTCCGATCCGGAGCGCGCACCAGGCTCGCCGCGCTCACTCACGCCGTGATTCTCGCCGCGATCATGTACTCCGCCGCGGGATTGGTGGCCGACATTCCACTCGCGGCTCTGGCCGGGGTGCTCCTGGCGACGACGGTACGCATGGTCGAAACTGCCTCCATCCGAGCAATTTCCCGCGCCGGTCGTGGGGACACCGTGGTGATGGCGTCGACCTTTCTCGTCACGGTCGTCTTCGACCTGGTGACGGCCGTGGCGGTCGGCGTCGGGTTCGCTGCGGTGCTCGCACTGCGCGCGGTCGCGCGATCGGCCACGGTCGAGCAGGTGCCTCTGAATGCACTCGACGCGGTCTCGGAGGAAGAAGGCAATCTGCTTCGCGAACACATCGTCGCCTACCGAATCGACGGCGCGTTGTTCTTCGGAGCCGCGCACAGCTTTCTGCTCGAGCTCGCCGACGTGTCGGACGTGAAAGTGGTGATCCTGCGCATGTCACGAGTGACCACGATCGATGCCACAGGAGCCATCGTGCTCAAGGACACGATCACCGAACTCGAACACCGCCACATCACCGTCCTGATCTCCGCGGCCAAACCCGAACACCTGCGACCGCTGACTGCGCTGGGTGTGTTCACCACCAAGGACGACGAGGCGCGCCGTGTTTTCGAGACCACCCCGCAGGCCATCGCCTATGCACGCACCGTGGTGACCGAGGTAGCCGAACACCGCGGGTAGGGTCCAAGTCACACTTGCGTAGGAAAGGACCGCTCATCGTGGCTCTCGTTGCAGGAATCGACTCCTCCACTCAATCGTGCAAGGTATTCGTTCGTGATGCCGAATCGGGAGAGTTGGTGCGCCAGGGGCGAGCCTCCCATCCCGACGGCACCGAGATCGACCCGCAGCGCTGGAAGGATGCGCTCGACGAGGCGGTGGCGGCAGCAGGCGGACTCGACGATGTGGACGCAGTATCGGTCGGTGCGCAGCAACACGGCATGGTGTGTCTCGACGAGACGGGAACTGTGGTCCGTAACGCTCTGCTGTGGAACGACACTCGGTCGGCGCAGGCCGCAACCGACTTGGTGTCGGAGTTGGGGAAGGAGACCGGCGTCGACGGCGGGCAGGCGTGGGCCGACGCCGTCGGAGTGGTTCCGTTGGCCTCGATCACCGTCGCCAAGCTGCGATGGCTCGCCGACCACGAGCCGGAGAACGCCGATCGCACTGCGGCCGTGTGTCTTCCGCACGATTGGCTCAGCTGGCAGCTCGGCGGCGCATCCGGGCTCGATTCCGTGGCCACGGATCGGGGCGACGCCAGCGGCACCGGGTACTTCTCCGCCGCCTCGAACGAATATCGAACCGATCTGTTGCAGTTGGGTTTTCGTGGGCGCAACCCGCAGCTTCCGCGGGTCGCGGCACCGAACGAGACCATCGGCCGACTCCGCAGCGGTGCACTGATCGGACCGGGTACCGGAGACAACGCCGCCGCGGCCCTCGCCCTCGATGCCCAGCCCGGTGACGTGGTGGTCTCGGTGGGCACTTCCGGTGTCGTATCGGCCGTGACATCGATTGCGGCAGCCGATGGTTCGGGTCTGGTCGCGGGATTCGCCGACGCCACCGGCCGGCAGTTGCCGTTGGTGTGCACCCTCAACGCTGCCCGGGTGCTCGATGCGACGGCGCGTCTATTGGGCGTCGACCACGACGAACTGTCTCGGTTGGCGCTGTCGACGACCAGCGATGGCCTGGTGTTGGTGCCGTACCTCGAGGGTGAGCGCACCCCCAACCGTCCCGATGCATCCGGCGCGATTCACGGCCTGCGACTGAACAATTCGACGCCCGGCCACCTGGCGCGCGCAGCAATCGAGGGACTGCTGTGCGGTTTGGCCGACGGTATCGACCACCTGCGTGCGCAGGGTGTGGAGACGAAACGGGTGCTACTCATCGGCGGAGGCGCGAAGTCCGCAGCGTTGCGGGTATTGGCTCCGGCGATTCTCGGGGTTCCGGTGACCGTGCCCGAGCCGGGTGAATACGTCGCCGACGGTGCCGCGCGTCAGGCCGCGTGGACGTTGGCCGGCACCACTGAGCCGCCGACCTGGGCCCAGGCACCGTCGCAGACCTACGAGGCCGACCCGACCCCGGCGGTGCGGGAGCGCTACGCCGAGGTGCGGGATCTGACCGAGGGCACCACCCCCATGTGAGCGAAACTTCGTAGCCCACTACGAAGTTCCACACACGTGCGGCGGAGCCGCTCTGGCGCTCTCTAGGGAATCAGGCGCGCGTCGCGGTAGCGCTGGATCACCGAGGCGATGGCATCCGGGGTGGATCGGAAGCCCAGGAACCCTGCCTTCTTGGACTTGTTCATGTCGGTCAGGCATTCCATGTCGCGGCCGAGGTCACCGTCGGTGTGCCACCACGACGCCAACCGGGTGACGTCGCTTTCGGCCAGATCGTGCTTGTCGGCGATGCGCTTCCACGCGGCGGCCGCGTCGGACATGCGGGGTTCGAGGGGGCGCGGCTCGGTGTCGAAGCCCTCGGGCTCGACGCCGAAGTGCGCGGCGAACTGCGGCCACAGCCAGCGCCAGCGGAAGACGTCACCGTTGGCGATGTTGAACGCCTCGTTGTGTCCGTTGTCGTCGGTTGCGGCCCACACCATCTGCTCGGCGAGCAGGTCGGCATCGGTGAGGTCGGTCAGCCCGTTCCACTGTGTCTCGGAGCCGGGGAAGACGAACTTCTCGCCGAGTTCCTTGCAGATCGACGCGTACACGGACAGCGTGAGCATCATGTTCATCGCGTTGCCGACGGCGAAGCCGGAGATGGTGTGGGCGCGGTGCACACTCCAGCCGAATCCGAACTTCTCGGCACCGGCGAACAGTTCGTCCTCCTGCGCGTAGTAGAAGTTGGGGGTGTCGAGTCGATCCTCGGTCTCGTGGAACGGGGTCTCGGCCATCACGGACTCGCCGTAGGCGTCGAACGGTCCGAGGTAGTGCTTGAGTCCGGTCATCAACGCGACGTGCTTCACCGAGTCGAGGGGGCCGAGCACATTCAGCACATTGCGCAGAGTTGCCGAGTTGACCTCGATGTTCTCCTGCTCCGAGTCCTTCTTCATCCAGGCGGTGAAGAACACGACCTCGGGGCGGACGTCCTTCAGTGCCTCCTCGAGCGAGGCCGGGTCGAGCAGATCGGCCGCCACGGGGACGACGCCGTCGATGGGGACACTGCCGCTGCGGCTCAGTCCGTAGGTGGTCCAGCCTGCATCGAGTGCGGCGCGGCACAGGGCCTGCCCGGAAATACCGGTGGCACCGACGATCAGCGCGCGCGTGTTGTTCGTAGTCATTCGGACCGACTACCCAATGGAGCCTATGCGACACGTGACGCGTCGAGTCTCACAACAGGGTGAGAACTTGCTGGGCGACGAGCACGAGCGCGCCGACGGCGGAGACAGTGATCGCGATGATCCGCAGGCGTCGACGATCGAGAACTCGATTGACCACCCGCGACAGCAGAAAGCCGAGAACAGTCGCCGGGGCCAGGAACACGAACAGCGTGGCGGTGTGGGCATCCACTGCTCCGGCCACTGCCAGCACCGCCAGCGAGATGAGTGAGCCGACGAGGAAGAAGCAGCTCATGGTGCTGCGCAGTTCGGCTCCGGTGTTGCGTTGCCACACCAGCGCCATCGGCGGCCCGCCGATGGAGGTGGCCGTTCCCAGAATTCCCGACGCGGCCCCGGCCACCATCAGATTTCGTCTGTGCGGCAGGGGGACCCAGCCGAACGACGTCAGTGCGACGCCGCCCAGCACCACCAGCGCCAGCAGAATCGCCAGTCCGCGTTCGGGCAGCAGGACGAGCAGCAAAGCACCCACCGCCGAACCGGGGAGGCGACCGGCGAGCGCCCACCCGGCACCCGAGAGGTCGAGGGCAGTGCGATCGCGAACCAGAACGAGCACACTGACGACGACGGCGAGCATGATCAGGGTTGCCGGGATGAGGCCGGGGTCGACGATCGCCACGATCGGTGCGGCGAGCATGCCCATGCCGAATCCGATCGACGCCTGCATCGCCGATGCGAAGAAGATGGCCAGGGCGACGACGACGAAGCCGGTGATGCTCAGGTGTGTTGCCATCACGTCCCGGCAGCGACGAGGCCGAGGTTGCCTGCTGCGAGCGGGTAATGGCATTCGGCGATGTGATCGGCCTCGTCGGCGTCGAGCGCCACCGGGGGTGCCTCACTGGCGCACAAGTCGGTCGCCTTCCAGCAGCGCGTGCGGAATCGGCATCCCGACGGCGGGTTCAGCGGCGACGGTACCTCGCCCTTCAGCAGGATCTTCGTCCCGCGCGTCGACGCGTCGAGTGTGGGTGCGGCCGACATCAATGCCGCTGTGTACGGGTGAGCCGGACGGTCGAACACTGCTTCGGTGGCCCCGGATTCGACGATGCGGCCGAGGTACATCACCGCGACGCGGTCGGCGACGTGTCGGACAACCGACAGATCGTGCGAGATGAACACGTACGAGATGCCGAGTTGCTTCTGCAGGTCGTTGAGCAGGTTGAGCACCTGCGCCTGTACCGAGAGGTCGAGTGCGGAGACCGGCTCGTCGCAGATGATCACGTCGGGGTTCAGTGCCAGAGCGCGCGCGATGCCGAGGCGTTGGCGTTGACCGCCGGAGAATTCCTGCGGGAAGCGGTTCTCGTCGCTCGGCCGAAGACCCACCAGATGCAGCAGCTCACGTACGCGCGCGGAGCGGTCGCGTCGAGTCCTGTACAGGCTCTTGTGGGTTCGCCACGGCTCGCCGATGATGTCCCCGGCGGTCATTCGTGAGTTGAGCGAACCGTACGGGTCCTGGAAGACCATCTGTACCCGCCGACGCCACGCGAGCAGTTCCTTGCCGCGCAGCGCGAACGGATCCGTGCCGTCGAACGCGACGGTGCCCGAGTCGGGTCGTTCGAGCATCATCAGGGTGCGCGCGAGAGTGGACTTGCCGCAGCCGGATTCGCCGACGAGGCCGAGGGTTTCACCGCGTCGCAGGTCCAGGTCGATGGCGTCGAGGGCGCGGAGCTTGCCGCGGCCGACGTCGAAGGTCTTGTTCAGGCCGCGGACGGTCAACAGTTGCTCAGACATGGGTGGATACCTCGTTCGGGAAGTGGCATGCCGACATCCGGCCGCTGCCGACGGATTCGAGCGGTGGACGAGTACTGATGCAGATCTCGCGGGCCAACGGGCAGCGGGCCTGATAGACGCACCCGTCGGGAATGGAGTGCAGGTCCGGTGGGGTGCCGCCGATCGACTTCAGATCCTCACCGCGGACTGCGTGGACGGGTACCGAGTCCAGTAGGCCCTTGGTGTACGGGTGTCGCGGTGCGCCGAACACCTCGGACACCGGTCCGGTCTCGACGACGTTGCCCGCGTACATGATCGCGACTCGGTCGGCCTCCTCGGCCACCAGGGCGAGATCGTGGGTGATGAGTACGACGGCCATGTCGTGTTCGGTGCGTAGTTCCTTGAGCAACGCCATGATCTGGGCCTGCACCGTCACGTCGAGGGCGGTGGTCGGTTCGTCGGCGAGCAGTACCGACGGACTCAGGGCGACGGCCATCGCGATCAGCAGGCGTTGACGCATGCCGCCGGAGAACTGGTGGGGATAGGAGTCGGCACGGGATTCGGGCTCGGGGATACCCACGCGGGCCATCAGCGCGATGGCCTCTGCTCGTGCCTGCTTGCCGGACATACCGCGATGGATCCGAAACGGTTCGGCCAGTTGGGTTCCCACGGTGTAGACCGGATTGAGGGCGGTCAGTGCGTCCTGGAAGACGATGGCCAGTTCGGTGGCCGCGACCGTGCGTCGCACCTTGGTCTTGGCCGTCACCAGGTCGATCTCGCCCATCTCGACCGAACCGCCGGTGATGTCTGCGATCGGTTCGAGCAACCCGACGATGGCCTGTGCCGTCATGGACTTGCCGCAGCCGGATTCACCCAGCAGGGCGAGGGTTTCGCCGCGGCGGGCGGTGAAGGTGACGTCGTCCACGGCGCGGATGACGCCGGACGGGGTCCGCAGATCGACGGTCAGTCCACGCACGTCCAGGGCCACGCTGCCGGTATCGGCGCGTCGAGGTGCGGTTGCCGGTGCGCTCATGAGACGACCTTTCGTACGGGGAGCAGGCGAGATCGCTTGGAGCGGGGCACATTGAGTCGCCAGCGCTGCGCTGGATCGGTGGCGATGCGCGCCCACGCGGCGAGCACGGTGGCCGAGACGGTGGTCAGCACGATGGCCAGACCGGGGAAGAACGAGAGCCACCACGCGGTCTGCAGGTAGGTGCGGCCCTGCGAGACCATCAGGCCCCACGAGACGTCCGGCGGCTGAATGCCGATGCCGAGGAAGCTCAGTGACGACTCGGCGAGAATGACGAAGCAGAAGTCCAGGGTCGCGACGGTGAGCAGGGTCGGTAGCAGGATGGGGGCCACGTGGCGTCTGATCACCGATCCGCTCTTCGCGCCGAATGTTCGTGCGGCATCGACGAACAACCGACTCTGCAGCTCGGCCGACTCCGCGCGGGCGGTGCGTAGGTAGATCGGGATGCGGGTGACCGTCAGGACCAGAACGATGTTGGCGGCGCTGGGGGAGAAGACGTAGAGCACGACGACCGCCATCAGCAGGGACGGGAAGCTCAGGATCACGTCGGCAACGCGCATCGCCGCGGTCTCGCGCCAGCCTCGATGGAAGCCGGCCCACATACCGATGAACGAGCCGATGATCGCCGAGAGGATGACGGCCGGAACGGCAACCGAGAGTGTGGTTCTACTGGCCACGATCAACCGGGCGAGCATGCTGCGGCCCAGTGGATCGGTGCCGAGGATGTTCATCCACCCGGTGTCGAGGGTGAACGGTGGCAGGTTGGAGCGGTCGAGGTCCTGATCGGTTGCCGAGTCGCCGACCAGCATCGGGCCGAAGACCGCGGTGAGGAAGACCAGCACCAGGATCGCGGCGGCGACGGTGGCGACCCTGTCGCGTAGCAGCAGCTTCCACAGCGGGGCCGACGCCTTGCGGGCTTCCACCGGACTCTGGGGTGGAACATCCTCGGGCTCGGACGTTTTCGGTGCTTCGAAGTCGAGTGACATCAGTTTCTCCTAGACCTTCACCTTGTCGCGAACCCGGGCGTCGAGCAGTGCGTAGCAGGCGTCGATGACGATGTTGAGCACGAAGATGGACACCGCCGTCAACAGCACGGCCGCCTGGAGAACCGCGAAGTCGCGCTGCAGGATGGCGTCGATCATCAGTTTTCCGATGCCCGGCCAGCCGAAGATGGCCTCGACGACCACCGCTCCGTTGACGAGACCCACCATCAGGTCGCCTGCGACCGTGAGCGCCGGTGCGGCTGCGTTACGCAGGGCGTGGTGGGTGACGACCCGGAGATCGCCTGCCCCTTTGCTTCTCGCGAGTCGCACGTACGGTGCCGACAGTGCCGAGACCATTGCGCCGCGCACCACCTGGGTGAGGACTCCGAGGGGACGAATGAGCAGAGTCGCGATCGGCAGTATCCAGGAGAGCATTCCGTTGTCGACACCGGAGGTGGGCAGCCAGCCGAACAGGATGGCGAAGACGTAGACGCCCATGATGGCGAACCAGAAATCGGGAATGCTGGCTGCGGTCATCGACAGCAGGCTCGAGATGCGATCGGCCAGCGAGTTGGGCCGGTACGCGGCCCAGCAGCCGATGATCACGGCACCGAGGATCGCGAGGAACATCGTCGCGAACGCCAGCTGCAGTGTCGCCGGGAATGCGCGCAGTGCCATCGCCGACGCGTCCTCGCCGGTACGGAGCGACTGCCCGAAGTCGAGTTGCACGACGCCCTTGAAGTAGTCCAGCAGCTGCGTCAGCACCGGCTGATCGAATCCGTTGGTGGCGCGGAACGCCTCGCGCTGGGCCTGAGTTGCCGACTCGGGTAGGTACAGGCTGGTGGGGTCGCCGGTGAGCCGAGCGAGGAAGAACACGCCGAGCAGGACGACGAACAGCGGAACGAGGCTGGTGTAGATCCGTCTGCGGAGAAATCTGAACATGTCAGGGCCTCTCGGTATCGGCGCGAGTCATCGCGGCGAGATGCATTTCGTCGACCGTGGCCGAGTTGGGGGTGTAGTCGACCGAGGACGCCTTGGCGAGCACACCGTTCATGTGCGCGATGTAGGCCATCTGCATGATGTCCTTCGGTTCGTCGGCGAACACCTGCGCGTACGCGTCCTGCCTGTCTTCTCCGGTCAGTGCGCCCGCCGCGGCGATCTCTCTGTCGAATTCCGCTGTGCCGTAAGCGCTCTGGAATCCGTCGCTGGTGAAGTACTGGTCGACGGTGAAGGCCGAGTCGCCCGCCTGGTTACCGTGCTGAATCACCAGCAGGTATGGCCCGACGTCCGGAAACGGACGTTCCTGGTATTCGGCAGTGCCGGCGGCGTCCATCATTTCGATCTTGACGTTCATGCCGATCTTGGACAGCGAGTTCTGGATCACCTCGACTGTTTCGTTGATCTTGGGGAACTGTCCGGTGCGCCCGATGAGTCGAATCTCGGTGTCCACGGGTACGCCGTCGGCGCGGGCCTCGTCGATCAGCGTGCGGGCCCGGTCCATGTCGTAGGGCCACGGCGTCAAGTCCTCGTTGAATCCCACGACGCCCTCGGAGATGAGTTGTGCTGCAGGCGAGCCGAGTCCGCGGAACAGTGCTTTGACGATGCCGCCGCGGTTGATCGCGTAGTTGATCGCCTGCCGCACCCGCATGTCGTCCAGCGGCGGCTGCGCTGCCTGGATGCGGAGCGCCGTGGTCTCGTTGTTGGGGTAAGCGACTCCCAGGTCACCTGCCCCGTCCTCCGGGCCGACCGATGTCGCGATCTCGGCCTCGCCGTTGGTCACCATCGAGGCGCGGACGCTTCCCTCGCTGCGCCATTGATATTCGGCCCTGGCGTATTCGGGCTTCGGACCCCAGTAGGTCTCGTTGCGTACGAGCGAGAGCTTCTGTCCGTAGTCCCAGCGTTCGATCGCGAACGGTCCCGTTCCGATCGGTTCACGCACGCGCTCGGTGTAGCTGGCTGTGCGTGGGACCATCTCGACGAACGACAGACGTAGCGGCAGGATGGGGTCGGGTTCCGGGGACTGCACAGTCAGTGTCATCGGATCGACCGCGTTCACCACCAGGTTCGCGTCACCGAACACATAACCTTCGACGTTGCAGCCCAGTTCCGAATTGACCGTGCGGTCGATGGAGAACGCGGCGTCCTCGGCTTCGAAGGGACTGCCGTCGCTGAAGGTCACGCCGGGGTGGATCGCGAACGTCCACTCCGTGTCCGAGGTCTGTTCCCACGAGTCGGCGAGCTTGGGCTCGAGATCGCCGGTGCTGGGGTTGCGTTCCATGAGGGGCTCGGTGATGTTCGAGCGGGTGACGACCCCGACCGACGTGAGCGAGACATCGCACGCCTCGAGGGTCGGCGGTTCCTGCGGCAGAACGATGCGCAGGGTGTCGGCGCGAGCGGCTCCACCGTTGTTGGAGTTGGCGACGGTGCAGCCGCTCACGATCAATGAAAGTGACAGTGCGCCAACGGCTGATGCGATGACGCGATGGTTCCGTCCCTGCTGCACGAAGAGTGCAGGGCTCATGGTGGCCTCCAGTGGGAAAAAGGATCCGCGTCTGCATGTCGCAGCCGAATCTGTGACGGTAGACACACGGTAGGAGCGTGCGATCTTCATCGTCAACCGGACGAAAACCGGTTTTCGAGCAGTTTCGTGGGTCACACCGGACGCTTCGATGGGGTTTGGGTCACAGGCATGGGCGACTGACCAGGCCCGATGCAGGTCGGGGTGGTCGAGGCGGCATCGGCAATGGGTCGTTCATGCCGTTTGGGTATCGGTCCATGTTATTTCCGTGTTGGACAGGTATCCGAGAAGCGGCATACCGTACAGGAAACGCGCACGTTCCACCATCTCGCGAGGAGAACAATGGTCACCGTCAGCTCAGAGAAAACCTCTGTGTCGCAGCAGGATTCGCAACAGGGCGGTCGAGTGCTCCGAGTGGGACCACTCAAACCGTCGTTGATGGACACCTTGGTTTCCGAGTACGACGCGCTGGTTCTTCCCGAGGGCGACGAGCGCGAGGACTTTCTGGCCGCACACGGCAGTTCGATCACCGCGGTCGTCACCTCCGGCCGGACCGGAGTCGATGCTGCGCTGATGGACCGGTTGCCCCAGCTCGGAGCCGTCGTCAACTTCGGTGTCGGCTACGACACCACCGACGTCGACGCCGCAGCCGAACGCGGAATCGCCGTGAGCAACACCCCCGACGTGCTGACCGATTGCGTGGCGGACCTGGCTGTCGGCTTGCTGATCGATACCGTGCGCGGGCTCTCGTCCGCCGAGCGATTCGTGCGTGCCGGCCGCTGGCCCGCCGAGGGCAACACGCCACTGACGCGTCAGGTCACCGGCACGCGCGTCGGAATCATCGGACTCGGCCGCATCGGTTCGGCAATTGCCGATCGGCTCAGAGGGTTTCGCTGCGAGATCTCGTACCACAATCGTAACGAGATCGACGGTTCGCCGTATGTCTACGCTGCCGGCCCGAGAGCGCTCGCAGAGAACGTCGACGTGCTGATCATCGCCGCGTCCGGCGGCTCGGGAACTGCGCATCTGGTCGACCGAGCTGTGCTCGAAGCGCTGGGGCCGCAGGGGTATTTGATCAACGTGGCGCGCGGAAGCGTCGTCGACGAGGAAGCGCTGATCGAGTTGCTTGCAGCGGGGCAGCTCGCCGGTGCCGGCCTGGACGTCTTTGCCCACGAACCGAACGTGCCCGACGCTCTGGTGGCGATGGACAACGTGGTGCTGCTGCCGCACGTGGGTAGCGCAACGGTGGAGACCCGCGCCGCGATGGAAGCGCTCACGCTCGAGAACCTCGATCGCTTCCTGGCCGACGGCACCCTCGTCACACCGGTGACGAAGTGACCGTCGTCGTCGGCTACTCGCCGACCATCGAAGGAAAAGGCACACTGCCCTTCGCATTTCGTGAGGCACTCATGCGCGAAACGGACTTGCTCATCGTGGCCGAGAACGACAGCGCAGGCGAGGCGGACTTCGCTGCCACCGTCGAATCGGCTCGCGAGGAGGCGTCGGCGCTCGGTGTCACGACGAAGATTCACGACAACGAAGCAGGCCGCTCGCATGCCGACAATCTGATCGACCTCTCGTTCGACGAGCAGGCTCAGCTCGTCGTCATCGGCATCCGGCGTCGATCACCCGTCGGAAAATTGTTCATGGGCAGCATCTCTCAGCGTGTCCTGCTCGAGGCCCACTGCCCGGTGACGGCCGTCAAGCCGCCGGTGGGGTTGCCGCGCTGAATGCGCGTCATCGGCGGGTCCTGCCGTGTCGAATCACATCGATCACGCAAACGGGGACCTCACACCGCTTTTATCGACTGCGCGCCCCCGCTATTAGCTGATCGGGGGCGCGCAGTCGGTGAAAAGGGCGCTCACTTGCGGTTTCGGGCACGCTCGGCAACTCGATCAGCGGCGCATCACGACCACTCCCGCGTCGGCAGTACATCGGTCATGAAACGGTGCAGCGCCGGGTTGTCGTTGTCCGGCCGCCAGGCTGCGTCGAGCTCGACAGGCCGTTCCTTGACGGTCCGAACCGGCCGAAACACAACACCTTTCGGACGCATGGTCGACGCGGACTCCGGCACCAGTGCCAATCCGATGCCCGAGCGGACGAGGACCAGCATGGTGTGGACCTGGGTCACGTACTGCACGTAGCGCGGGGTGACGCCGACGATGGTGAACGTGCTGATCAGCAGTTCGTGGAAGTACCGCGCATCGACGGGTGAGTACATGATGATCGGCTGCTCGTCGAAGTCCTCCACCGTCAGTTCGGCCTTCTCGGCAAGAGGGTGGTCGTGGGGCATGGCGGCGATCAACGACTCGTGCAGCACCGGCCGCGATGCGATACCCGGCCGCTTGAGTGGTGGCCTGGCCAATCCGAGATCCAGATCGCCGACGGCCAAGGATTCCATCTGCACCGACGAGACCATCTCGCGCAGAACAAGTTTCACGTCGGGAAGTTTGTCGCGTGCGGCGTCGAGCAACTGCGGCAGCACCGCGTGCGCCGATGCGCCGGTGAATCCGACGACCACGGTCCCCAGGTCTCCGGTGGGCACACGTCGCACCGTCAGCAATGCGCCCTCGGCGAGGTCGAGGATGCGTCGAGCCTCGGGAAGGAACGCCAGGCCCGCGGCGGTCAGGGTGACCGACCGGCTCGTGCGGTCGATGAGCTGCACTCCCACTTCGCTCTCGAGCTGTTGAATCTGCCTGCTCAGCGGCGGTTGTGTCATGTGCAGCCGCTCGGCAGCCCGGCCGAAGTGCAACTCCTCGGCGACAGCGATGAAGCAGGACAGCCTGTTGAGCGAGAACATCCATTCATTCCTTGCATCGCGCTGGGGAGTTTCGGCGTGTTTCTCGTATGAATCTAGCGCACCTCGTCGAAACCCCGACGATTGACAACCTTCTCTCCGGTAAGAGTAGAGTTGCCGCCGGAGCGGACGCCGAACCTGTCGCAGTCCCTCGCACCCATCGAACGGAGTTGTCGTGTCTCGAGCTGCCCAGGTGCCTGCCACCGCCGTCGAAGACGTCTCGGTGCTGGGTGCGTTGCGCTCACCGAGGCGACTGAAAACCGAGGTTCTCGCTGGGCTGGTGGTGGCGCTGGCGTTGATCCCGGAGGCCATTTCGTTCTCGATCATCGCCGGTGTCGATCCGCGCGTCGGGCTGTTCGCGTCGTTCACGATGGCCGTCACCATCTCCATCGTCGGTGGCCGACCGGCGATGATCTCTGCGGCCACCGGGGCGATCGCCCTGGTTGTCGCCCCGGTGGCCCGTGAATACGGCCTCGACTACCTCATCGCCGCGGTGATCCTCGGCGGCGTCCTGCAGATCGTGTTGAGCGTCCTCGGTGTCGCCAAACTCATGCGGTTCATCCCGCGCAGCGTCATGGTCGGATTCGTCAACGCGCTGGCGATCCTGATCTTCACCTCGCAGGTGCCGTACCTGATCGGGGTGCCGTGGTTGGTGTACCCGATGGTCGCGGTCGGACTGCTCGTCATGTTCTTCCTACCGAAGCTCACCTCCGTCGTGCCTGCACCTCTGATCGCGATCGTGATACTCACCGCCGTCACTCTCGTCTTCGCGCTGGCCGTCCCGGACGTGGGCGACGAGGGCGAGCTGCCGTCCTCGCTGCCGTCGTTCCTGATACCGGACGTGCCGTTCACGTTCGACACGCTGTCGATCATCGCGCCGTTCGCACTGGCCATCGCCCTTGTCGGTCTGCTCGAATCGCTGATGACGGCCAAGCTCGTCGACGACATCACCGATTCGCACTCCGACAAGACTCGTGAGGGATGGGGTCAGGGTGTGGCGAATCTGGTCACCGGGTTCACCGGCGGTATGGGCGGCTGCGCGATGATCGGCCAGACCATGATCAACGTCAAGGTCTCCGGTGCTCGAACCCGTATCTCGACGTTCCTCGCCGGCACCTTCCTGCTGATCCTGGTGGTCGGGCTCGGTGACATCGTCGCGCTCATTCCGATGGCCGCGCTGGTCGCCGTGATGATCATGGTGTCGGTCGGCACCTTCGACTGGCACAGCATTCACCCGAAGACGTTGCGGCGCATGCCCAAGAGCGAAACTCTCGTCATGGTTGTCACGGTCGCTGTCACCGTGGTCACCCACAACCTGGCCTACGGCGTCGTCGTCGGTGTCGTCACCGCGATGGTGCTGTTCGCCAGGAGGGTTGCGCACCTGACCGAGGTGGTCGATGTGGCTCATCCGGACGAGGACACGCGCGTCTACGCGGTGAAGGGCGAGCTGTTCTTCGCGTCGAGCAACGATCTGATCTATCAGTTCGACTACGTCGGAGATCCGAAGAACGTCGTCATCGACATGTCCGAGTCGCACATCTGGGACGCCTCGACCGTGGCGACTCTCGACGCCATCACCACCAAGTACGCGGCGAAGGGCAAGACGGTGGAGATCGTCGGTATGAACGCGCCATCGGTCGAGCGGCACGATCGTCTCAGTGGAAACCTGGGCGGCGAGCACTGACTAGGGTGGACGCTCGGGCGAGGAGAGGCGGCTTATGGCAGACGACGGCACACACATGCAGATCGGACAGGTGGCTCAACGCACCGAGCTGTCCATCCGCACGGTTCGTCATTACGACGACGTCGGCCTGGTCACCCCCTCTGCCCGCTCGGCCGGTGGTTTTCGGCTGTACACCGAGACCGACGTCGAGCGTCTGCTCGTAATCCGCCGGATGAAGCCGCTCGACTTCACCCTGGCCGAGATGAAACAGCTCCTGGAATCCCTCGACATCCTCGGAGACGAGAACGCGGCCGACGACGCGAGGTCGTCGGCCGCGGCCTTCGTTCGTGAATGTCATACCAAGGCCGAGGACAGCTGCCGCACGCTGCGGCGGCAGCTCGCCTACGCAGAGGAACTGACCGAGGTGCTGTCGACTCGCGGAGCAGTAGTGCGGAGCGAGTAGGTTCGGCCCTAGCGGCCGAAGCTACTGCATCCGGGTCGAACCGGAATTCCCGCGAGGCGGTCGTCCAACCACGCGAACGCAGCGGGAGCTCCGGTGCCGGCCACGATGCTGTGTTCACCCAGGTATTCCTCGAGGCGGACGTCGGCTCCGCGTGAACACCACTTGTCGAACACGGCCTCCGGACCTTCCTTCGGAATCCAGAACTCCTGCTGTCCGTGATATATGAACACCGGTGCCGTCGGAGTTCCGCCGTCTCCCAATCGATTTTGATCAGCAACCGCGAGCGCCAGCGGTGAATTGAACGCATCGGGAGTGATGGACAGTGACTCGATACGGATCGGAGCAACGATTCCGAACGGAGCGATCCCGACGATGCACAGGTCCTTCGACGCCTGTGCGAGCCGCCACCCGTCGTCGTTGTAGAGCGAGAGCATCTCGGGGTACTCGCGCGCAACGCCCATCGCTGCCGCGAGGAACACCGCAGACGCTGCGTTGCCGTTCATGGACTGACGGAGCAGCGCGAAGTCGGTGGGCGTTCCGCCGAACGCTGCGCCGACGATGTTCAGTTCGGGGGCGTAGGCCGGAGCCTCCTGCACGGCCCAGCCCGATGCGATCGCCCCGCCCGAGTAGCCCGTAATACCCAGGGGCGCAGTCGGATCGAGGCCGATCGCGGCGGTCGTGACCGCTCCGCGCAGACCGTCGAGTACGGCATGTGCCGCCATCGGTCCGACGGCGTATGCATGGCGCGGCCCCTGATGGTCGGTGACGACGACGGCGTAGCCCCGCGCCAGAAGCAGTTGCACGGGTGCCAATTCCGGAGCGATGCCGCGTTGCATGGTCCACGATGGCTCGCACGTGGCACCGAGCGAATCGATGGCCATGTTGTAGGCGACAACAGGGCGCGGACCGGGCGAGGTCCAGGGCGCGGTCGGGACGATGACGCTGGTGACGATGGCAGCGGGGCGGTCCTTCGCGTCGGTCGAGGCGACCAGCAGTTGAGTGGTGGTGACCGGGGTGGCAAGTGGTCCGACGGTGACGCTGCGGGTCCGTAGAACTGTTCCGGGAGTAGCTGTTTCGTATCCGGGCGGCGGAACGACCCACGGATCGTCGAGCGGTGTCGCGGCGATCGATTCGGCGGTGCGCGGTGGATTCTGGAAATCGCCGAGTGGATCGGCAGCCGCCGACCATTGCCCGCCCGACACCACCAGTGACACGGCAGCGACCACCGCCGCATACCGACGGCCGAACTTCGCGTACTTCCCCATCGAGACCCCCCGGTCGACGTTCCGGATCGTTACCGGAGCTATTCACACGACTCTAGGGGCAGGAACCATCCACAGGGGCCGAACGCACAATTTGCTCGGATCGGGCGAGGGGACCGGCGACCCGGCACGACAGGCCGACCCTGGCTTACCGGGCAGAAGCCGTTCCACGCGCGGCTTCTTGTGGTCACTCACCTCGTCACCGAGAAGACGTGCTCTAGCCGTCGACGACGACCGGAACGATGAGGGGCTGACGGCCCAGGGTCTGCTTGGCCCAGCGCGCCGACTCCTGCACGATGCGCTTTTCGATGTGCTCGCGGGAGGCCACGTTCACGTCGCTCTCGCGGGTGAGGGTCTTGCCGATCGCCTTGGCCAACGAGTCGAAAGCGTTGGCCTCGTGCGCGAATCCGCGTCCGATGAAGTCGACGTCGTCGACCAGCAGGCCGGTATCGGGATCGACGATGGCGATGACGGTCAGGACGCCCTCGTTGGCGAGCAGCCGGCGCTCGGCCAACGAATCCTCGGTCACCCCACCGACGGCACTGCCGTCGACGTAGATCAGTTCGATGGGGACACTTCCGGTGATCTGTGCGACGCCGTCGAACAGGTCGATGACGCTTCCGTTCTCGGCGATCAGCACACGATCACGCGGTACGCCGGTCCTGATCGCGAGATCGGCATTGGCGCGCAGGTGTCGCGCTTCACCGTGGACGGGAAGCACATTGGCGGGTTCGAGGATGTTGTAGCAGTAGACGAGCTCGCCCGCGCTGGCGTGGCCGGAGACGTGCACCTTGGCATTTCCCTTGTGCACCACGCGTGCACCCTTCTCGACGAGACCGTTGATGACGCGGTAGATCGCGTTCTCGTTACCGGGGATCAAGCTGCTGGCCATCAGTACGGTGTCGCCGTCGCCCACCTTGATCTGGTGTTCGCCCGACGCCATCCGCGAGAGCGCGGCGAGGGGCTCGCCCTGCGATCCGGTGCAGATCAGCGTGATCTTGTGCGCCGGAAGCCGGTTGAGCTTCGGCAGATCGACCACGAGCCCGTCGGGTACGTCGAGGTAGCTCAGATCGGTCGCGATCTTCATGTTGCGCACCATCGATCGCCCCACGAACGCGACCTTGCGGCCCTGCGCATGCGCGGCGTCGAGTACCTGCTGAATGCGGTGGACGTGACTGGCGAAGCTCGAGACGATCACGCGTCCCGACGTTTCGCGGAACACCTTCTCGATGGCCGGGACCAGATCGCGTTCCGAGACCATGAACCCGGGAACCTCGGCGTTGGTCGAGTCGACGAGGAGAAGATCGAGCCCTTCCTCGCCGAGGCGCGCGAAGCCACGCAGGTCGGTGATTCGACCGTCGAGCGGGAACTGATCCATCTTGAAGTCGCCGGTGTGCAGCACCAGGCCTGCGTCGGTACGGATGGCGATGGCGAGGCCGTCGGGGATCGAATGGTTGACGGCGACGAACTCGAGCTCGAACGGACCTTCCTGACGCGTCTGCCCCGCTTCGACCTCGATCAGCGTCGTCGAGACCTTGAACTCGTCGAACTTGGCGGCCAGGAAATGCAGCGTCAGCCGCGACGCGATGACGGGAATGTCACCGCGCTCGCGCAGCAGGTAGGGGACGCCGCCGATGTGGTCCTCGTGCCCGTGCGTCAGGACGATCGCCACGACGTCGTCGAGGCGATCGCGGATGCAACTCCAGTCGGGCAGGATGACGTCGACGCCGGGCTGGTGCTCCTCGGGGAACAACACACCACAGTCGACGATGAGCAGTTTTCCGTCGAACTCGAACACGGTCATGTTCCGGCCGATCTCGCCCAGACCGCCGGTTGCGATCACGCGAAGGTGCCCGGCCTGGAGTGCGGAAGAGGCTCGCTTTCTCGGAGCGGCGGGGGATTTCCGGTTACGTGGTGATCGCGACATGCGTCCAACGCTACGGGTGGGTCTCGACCTGCGTCGACCCCGGTCCGCACACCAACGGTTGCGCACGCGCGGAGGCGCAGTCTTCGACCATTTTCGGGCGATCGTGATTCGGACGTGCGGTTGGGGTGGTAGACGTCGAGCATGCGCTCACTGGTGATCACACAGAACATCACTGTCGACGGAGTCATCGAGGCGACCGACGACTGGTTCGCTCGGGCAGGCGGGGACCCCGAGCTCGACGCGGCGCTGGCCGCGCAGAGAGACGAGTCGGATGGATTCTTGGTGGGGCGCTCGACCTTCGAGAGTATGCGCGACTACTGGGGTCCGAAAACCGATGACACAACCGGTGTGACCGATCACCTGAACCGCGTCGCGAAGTACGTCGTGTCCTCGACGCTGACAGACCCCGGGTGGGTGAACTCGACCGTGCTGTCCGGCCGACTGATCGACGAGGTCACGAGGATCAAGAATTCGAGCGGATCGGACATCGTCTGCACGGGGAGTATCACCCTGTGTCGGGAGTTGATCGCGTTGGACCTCGTGGACGAATACCGGTTGTTCCAGTTCCCTTACGTGCGCGGGCACGGCGAACGATTGTTCGACGGAACTCCGTCGCAGTGGTTGCGCCTCCTGGAGTGCAGAGCATTTCCGTCGGGGGCGTCCTTGGTGCGGTACGCGACCCGTCGTTGACCTCTGGCGGGTCGACTCGATTCCATTGCGGAATCACGCGTCATCACTTTAAAGTGATGACGCGCGTCATCGGATGCCGCGCCCGTGGGAGGGGTCAGTCGATATGCAGATGCACAGTGTGGTCATCATCGGCAGCGGCTTCGGTGGCCAGTGCGCAGCCAAAGCTCTGCTCGATCGCGGGATCGACGACTTCGTCATTCTCGAGAGGCGTCCTTTCCTCGGCGGCACGTGGAAGCAGAACCGCTACCCGGGCGCAGCCGTCGACGTGCAGAGTCCGCTGTACTCGATCGCCTCCGAGCCGTTCGAGTGGTCGCGCATGTTCGCCGAACGCGAGGAACTGGAGCGATACACCGACCACGTGCTCGAATCGAACGGTCTGCCGGCTCGTACGCATGTCGACACCGACGTCCGGAAGATCGAATGGGCGGGAGACCACTGGACCATCACCACCTCGCGGGGTGACTACGCGGCGAAGTTCGTCGTCAACGCGTCGGGACCACTCAGTACACCCGTCGTACCGCCGTTCCCCGGGCGAGAGAAGTTCCAGGGCACCCAGTTCCACACCAACGACTGGCACACCGAGTACGACCACGCCGGCAAGAGAGTGGCGATCGTAGGCAGCGGTGCCAGCGCCGCACAGGTGATCCCCGCGATCCAACCCGACGTGGAGCAGCTGCACGTCTTTCAGCGCACCCCGCACTGGGTGATGCCGCGCCACGATCGTGAATTCACGGCGATCCAGCGAAAGCTGTTGCGCATCGAACCGATTCGAAGGGCGGTTCGCGCCGGCATCTACTGGACCCTCGAGACCCGCATCATCGGGTTCAAGTACTCGCGGCGAATGCTCAAAGCCGTAGCCCAGCGAACTGCTCTGAAACACATCGAGTCTCAGGTTCCGGACACCGAACTTCGGACCAAGGTCACCCCGGACTTCACCATCGGTTGCAAACGAGTGCTGCTGTCCAACACGCTCTATCCGGCACTCGGGAAATCGAACGTCACTCTGCACGACAGGAACGACGGTATCGCCGAGATCACCGAAACCGGAATCGTCACCACCACCGGCGAACACGTCGACGTCGATCTCCTCGTGTGGTCCACCGGATACGACGCCACCGACGGCGTCATCTCGTACCCGGTGATCGGCCGCGACGGCCGGGCCCTGTCCGAGGTCTGGGATCCGTACCCGCGCGCCTACCTCGGCACCACGATTCCCGGCTTTCCCAATCTCTTCGTCGTCACCGGACCGAACACCGGTATCGGCCACACCTCCGCCATCTTCCTCATCGAGGCGCAGATGGAGTACATCGTGCGGGCGATCGACGCCGTCAGGCACAGTGGGGCACTGGCGATCGAGGTCACTGCAGATGCAGAACAGGCCTACACCGACAAGATTCACCGCGAGATGGAGGGCACCGTCTGGAAGGACGGCGGCTGCCACAGCTGGTATCAATCCAAATCCGGGCACGTCGTGGCGATGTTCCCCGGCTTCAGCTTCACCTTCCGCCGGTGGGCCAAGCGATTTCGTCCGCAGGAACACCACATTCACTTCTCGCCCACCGAGGCGACCGCGAAAAACGAGGTGTCGGCATGAAGGATCACTCGGGCCAGGTAGCGCTGATCACGGGAGCAGCAGGCGGCATCGGTTCCGCCGTTGCGTCGGCGCTGCATCGACGCGGTGCGTCGATCGTCCTCGTCGACATGAAATCGACCGACCTCGAATCGGTGGCGGCGAAACTTGGCAACCAGCGCGTGGCGATCGCCTACGCCGACGTCACCGTGCGGGAGCAGCTCGACGCGGCCGTCGCCACCGCGATCGAGACCTTCGGCACGCTTGACATCGTTATGGCCAACGCCGGAATCTCCAGCGGTGCACAGGCATCGACCATACGGTCCGTCGAAGACGGAGTTTTCGAGCGCGTCATCGGCGTCAACCTGATCGGCGTGTGGAACACGGTGCGTGCCGCCCTCCCACACATCGTCGAGTCAGGCGGCTACGTATTGATCACCTCGTCCACGTACGCGTACCTCAACGGCCTGGCGAATGCACCGTACGCGGCATCGAAGGCAGCGGTCGAACAGCTCGGGCGTGCTCTGCGCGCGGAACTTGCGGGCACGAAAGCGACAGCGGGAGTGCTGTATCCGGGATGGGTCGCGACGCCGATCGCCGAGGTCGCATTCGGCGGCGACGACGTCGCGACAGCCATGATCGACCGCGCCTTCCCCACGCCGCTACTCCGCCCGATCACCCCGGACAAGCTCGCCCGGGTGGCCGTTCGAGGGATCGGACGAAGAGCTGCGCGCATTGCCGTACCTGGTCGCTGGATTCCGATCTCGATACTGCGCGGCATCGTGAACCCGATCATGGACGCCGCGATGGAGCGGGACGCCGAATTGATCCGTCTGACTGCCGAACTGGATGCCCGACGGTCATGAGCGCAGTGTCCGATGCTCCCGGGCGGGCCTACGGCGGTGAGAGTGCCGTCGACCGCGACGACCGAAGGCGGCGGCAACTGCTGGATGCCGGACTGCGGGTGTTCGGCAGCGTCGGATACCGAGCGGCCACCGTGCGCGGACTGTGCCGCGAGGCCAAGATCGCCGACCGGCACTTCTATCAGTACTTCGACAGGACCGAGGATCTCCTGCTCGCGGTCTACGCCGAATGCATTGCACACCTCACTGATTCGGTGTCCGACACGATGGCGGAGATCGATTCCGACGGCGACCTCAGGGCCGCCGCCGAACAGTTGCTCGATCCCTTCTTTCGGGTCGTCGAGGACCCGCACCTGGCCCGGGTGGTGTGGATGGAGGTGCTCGGGGTCAGTCCGCGCGTCGAGCAGACGTATCTGACGGTGATGCAGCAGTTCGGGACGCTGTTGCTCGGCTACCTCCGCACGTTCGCGGGCGACGTGGAGTCGGGGCCCGATGTGGATATCGACCTGCTCGCCACCGCCGCGATCGGCGGAATCAGCCACACCGCGATGACCTGGTACCAGAGCGGTTACGCCGCGGAACGGCGCATCGTCGTCGCCACCATCGCGACCATGCTCGCCAACATCGTCGCGCCGTTGACGAACGCCGACCCTGCCGAGCAGTAGCTCTACTGCGCCGGCACAACCCTTTTCAGGAACGCGAGCTGCTCGTCGACGATGACCGGAAACAGCGGTTGCACATAGGGATCGAAGTGTCCGCCCTTGTGGATGTGCACGGTGGCGTCGGGAATTCTCGCTGCGACCTTCACGGTGACGTACGCCGGTGTGACCACGTCGTCGGACATGATCTGCAACAGCACCGGGCATCTGATGGACGACGCGGTGCGGCCGGGTGAGTACAGCCCGATGCGCAGGAGTATCCGTGCGGCAACGTTTTCCGGGTAGTCGCCCTCGCTCAGGCCGGATTCGAGGAGGAGTCGGTCGCGTCCGGGAACGGCGTCGGGTGAGGTCATGACAGCCAGATCACCGGGATTGCCGACCGAGTCCACGTATCGGGGTGATCGTCCGCGCAAAGCGCGGATCCGGTCGATCACCGCTGACGGGGCCAGCTGGAGAGTGCGCCGAAGCCCGGTCGCGCGCACGGCCGCGATTCCGTCCACGTGTGGGATCTGGGCGATGACGGCCGCGAAGTTCTCGCCTGCGCCGGCCCGAGTGAGCACGTGTCCGCCTGCGAAGGAAGTACCCCAACCGACGATGCGATCCGAGTCGACGCCCTCGAGTGTTCGTGCGTAGGCGACGGCGTTGCGCCAGTCGACGAGTTGCTTGCCGATGTCGAGCAGCTGTCGCGGCTCCCCGTCGCTGTCACCGAAGTGCCGGTAGTCGAAGACGAGAACGGTGTAACCGGCGCGGGCGAAGACCTCTGCGTAGGCGAAGAGGCGAATGACGCGTGGGGTGCCGAAGCCGTGGGCCATGACGACGGCAGGGGTATCCCCGCTGGATTCGGCGGGTCGGTACACCGCGACGGCGCAACGGACCCCTTCCGAGTCGAACCATTCGTCGGTTCGGGTGTATCCGGTCTGGTTGTCGGCACTCATGTCGGTCGTCCCTTTTTCGGATTCTTGATCGGCATTCAAGAAGCTAGCAGCCTCTTGAATGCCGATCAAGATAGGATCGCGGAATGCCGCGCAACCGTCGACCCGTCGATCGCGCCGAGAAGCGTTCCGAGATCGTGAACGCAGCTCGGTCGCTGTTCGTCGACGACGGTTACGAGCACACCCCGATGGGGCGGATCGCCACCGCTGCCGGAGTGACGACCAATACGATCTATTGGTACTTCGGTGACAAGGACGAGCTACTGGTCGGCGTGCTGGACCAGATCCATGCCGACGCGCTGAGCCGGTTCGTTGCCCTCGCCGACAAGTCGGTGACCGAGCAGGTTCTCTGGGTCGTGGACGAGCTGGAGAAATATCACCGACTGGTCGACACGGTCCACTCGCGCACCTCGGTATCGGCCTGTATAGACAAGTGGCACAACGACTTCCATGCGCTGTGGGAGCAGTGGATCGCCGTCGAACTGCGCAACGACGGGGTCGCCGACACCGACATCGAGCCGGCGACCCGCATGATCGTCTTCGTCATCGAGGCCATGTTGACACACCCGCAGGACGAGGCATCGAAACGGACGATGATCGATCTGCTGTTCCGCAAGGTCGGTGCTTCGAGCTGACCTAGTCGTGGACGGTCGTGCGATTTCGGCCGAGGTTCTTCGATTCGTACAGCGCCCGATCGGCTCGGCCGAGAGTGGTGCGGGCGGACTCGGTGCCCTGCCTACCCGCCACTCCCACCGAGATCGTCAGATCCGACGGCAGCTCGGCCCGGACGCAGTCGACGGCGGTGCTCAACTCGGCGACCGAGCCCGACGTGCACAGCACCGTGAACTCGTCGCCGCCGGAGCGGCTGAGCAGGTACTGCCGAGGCAGGCACGTGCGGAGAGCGGACGAGACGAGCTCGAGTGCGTGATCGCCTGCCGCGTGCCCGAAGTCGTCGTTGATCACCTTGAACCGATCGATGTCCACGACAGCGATCGCATCGATTCTCGAACTGCCTCTGGTGCCGGGCCGCGCATCCAGTTCACGGCTGAGCCGTCGCTGATTCGAGAGCCCGGTGAGGTGGTCGATCTCGGAGTTCGACGCCACGCTCTGTACCCACGCCGCAGAAATGGCGATCGCGATCAACACGAGCTCGGCGTTGATCACCAGCGCAGGATCGATCTCTCCCACCACGATGCCCAGATACGCGATGTAGAGCGCATTGAGCACGGTCGTCCGACGTGCGACGCGATGAGGAAGCACGATGAAGGCGGGCGTCACCAGCAGCAGTTGCAGAAAGATTCCGGACAGTGCGACGGTGTGCCCGCCCGCTGCGGTGCAGAACAGCGCGATACTGGTCAGTCCCGACAGGTGCATCATCAGATACAGGCGACGGGAGAGCACCGGTGCCGCGGCGATCATGTACACGCCCAGTCCGCACCACGACACCGCAAGGGCGAGCAGGATCGGAGCGGCCAGAGGACCTTCTGTCGCGATCGAGGTGACACCGACAAGGCCGCTGACCAGACAGTTGACGCCGGACGTACGAGCCACCGAGGCAGGGGAATACTGCCAGCCACTGTTCACAGGACGAACCTCTCGCACAGATCCCCACGACCTCGGGCGAGTTTAGCGCTGTGCGGGTGCAGGGACTCGCTTTACCAGCGCGGGCAGGTGTTCTGGAAGCTCGGATCGATGCTCTGCATGTATCCGGTGTCGTCGCGATCCCGGATTCCGCAATCGAGGTACTGCTGATGCAGCGCCGCCAGAGCATCCTCGTCGATCTCGATGCCCAGACCCGGGGCCGTGGGAACGGCCACTGCCCCGTCGACGAAGTTCAGGACACCCGGAACGATGACATCCTCGTCCTTCCACGGCCAGTGAGTGTCGCAGGCGTAGGTGAGGTTGGGCGTTGCCGCAGCGAGGTGCACCATCGCGGCCAGGCTGATGCCGAGGTGGCTGTTGGAGTGCATCGACAAGCCCATCTCGAAGGTCTCGCAGATTCCGGCGAGCAGCCTCGAACGCTGCAGACCTCCCCAGTAGTGGTGGTCGGACAGCACCACCTGAACCGAGTCCTTCTGTACGGCCGGCTTCAGGTGATCGAATGCGACGACGCACATGTTGGTAGCCAGTGGCATCTTCGCCTCCCGCGCGACTTCTGCCATACCCTCCAGCCCCGGAGTCGGGTCTTCCAGATATTGGACGATGCCGTCGAGTTCGGCCGCGACGCGGATGGACGTGTCGACCGTCCACGCCGCGTTGGGGTCGAGCCGAAGCGGCAGCTCGGGGAACGCTTCCCGTAGTGCCTTGATTCCGGCTATCTCCTCATCGGGCGGAAAGACACCACCCTTGACCTTGATGGCCTCGAAGCCGTACTTGTCGATCATCTTTCGGGCCTGCCGTACCAGACCGGCCGGGTCGACTGCCTCGCCCCACTCGTCCGGCTGTCCACCGGGATGCGCTGCCCACTTGTAGAACAGATACGCACTGAACGGAACCGAATCGCGAACCTTCCCGCCGAGCAGATCCGACACCGGCCGACCGAGCACTTTCCCCTGCACGTCCAGGCAGGCGATCTCGAACGGTGAGAACACTCGGTCGGTGGTGCTGGCCGTGGTGATCATTCCTGCCACGCCGTCTCCGCCGGTGATCGACAGCGTCCCCAGTACGGTGTCGACAGCGTCTCGAACGGCGTTGAGTGCGAACACATCCAGGCCGGTGATGGCCTGCGCGGCCGCGTCGAGTCGGGCGAGATGCGCAGTGTCGGCGTAGGTCTCACCGAGGCCGACGACACCGGCATCGGTGTCGAGCTGAATGATCGCGCGCAGTGCGTAGGGCTGGTGCACGCCGACGGTGTTGAGCAACGGAGGATCGACGAAGGCGATCGGGGTGATCCGAGCGCCGGTGATCAGGACCGGATCCTGCATCAGTGCACCGCGAGCTCGTCGGCCAACACGGCCCGGCCGGCGGCGACGATCGCGGTCAGTTCCTCGAGGTGCGGGGCACTGATGTCCACCAGTGGCGGACGAACCGGGCCTGCCTCGATCCCTTCCATCGTCACGCCCGCCTTGATGAGAGAGACGGCGTAGCCGGGAACCTTGTCGCGCAGGCGAACCAGCGGGTGGAAGAACTCGCGAAGCAGTGCGGCAGTGAGCTCGTCGTTGCCGCTGTCGAGCGAACGATAGAACGCCAGGGCCAGTTCGGGTGCGAACGCGAACGTCGCGGACGAGTACAGCGTGACCCCGATCGCGCGGTACGCCTGCTGCGAGACCTCCGCGGTGGGCAGACCGTTGAAGAACTGGAAAGACTTGCCCGACGGTTCCAGCGCGTCCAGCACCGCGCGGACGATGCGGCCGACCTGATCGAGATCTCCCGTGCCGTCCTTGAATCCGACGACAGTAGGCAGCTGCGCCACTTCGACTGCCGAGTCCTCGGTGAAGCGGGCGTTGCCGCGGTTGTAGACGATCAGCGGCAGATCCGATGCACCGGCAACGGCCTTGGTGTAATTGACCAGACCGGCCTGCGGCATCGTCACCAGGTAGGGCGGGAGCAGCAGAATGCCGTCAGCACCGTTCGACTTCGCGCTCGCCGCGAATGCCTTTGCCTGGGCGACGGATCCGCCTGCACCGGCGTAGACCGGCACGCGACCCGCGACGACGTCGACTGCGGTGCGCACGATCTTGCCGAACTCCTCGGTTTCGAGGGCGTGGAATTCGCCGGTGCCGCAGGCGATGAACACTCCACCGGGTCCGGCGTCGACCCCCTTCGCGATATGAGCGGCCAGCAGGTCGTAATCGACCTCGCCGGAAGCGGTGAACGGGGTGACGGGGAAGAACAGGACGCCGTCGAGCATGGGGATCTCCTCGAGAATGTGGGTGGGGTGGATCAGTCTTGGGTGAGCCGGCCGTCGATGCGGCGGAAGATCCCGTCGGGATTGCCGTCGGCAATTGCGCTGGGCAGCAACGAAGTCGGTACGTCCTGGTAGGAAACAGGACGCAGGAAGCGTTCGATGGCGAGCGATCCGACCGATGTCGTGCGGGAGTTGGACGTGGCGGGGAAGGGGCCGCCGTGCACCATCGCGTGGCCGACCTCGACGCCGGTGGGCCATCCGTCGAACAGGATGCGCCCGGCCTTGAGTTCGAGAACCGACAGGAGCTTGCCTGCCTCGGCATGATCGGACTCGTCGGCGTGCACGGTCGCGGTCAGCTGGCCTTCGAGCAGCGCGGCGACGTCCCGGACCTGCTGTGCATCGGTGCAGCGAACGATGAGGCTCGACGCGCCGAAGACCTCGGCCTGCGCGGCCTCGGAGGTGAGGAACGTGTCGGCGTCGGTGTCGAACAGTGCTGCGCGGCAGGCATTCGGAGCGTCCGTTTCGGTACCACGGGCGATCTCGGTGACCGAACCGGACAGCGTGGCGACACCGTCCGCGTAACTCGACGCGATGTTCGGGGTCAACATCGTGGTGGGGGTCGATTCCTGCACCGCCGTGGTGGCCGCGTCGGTGAAGGACTGCAGGCCCGGGCCGTCGACGGCGATCACGAGGCCGGGGTTGGTGCAGAACTGCCCCGAGCCCATCGTGAGCGATGCGACGAAGGCGCGGCCGAGTTCGGCCCCGCGGGAGGCGAGCGCGCCGTCCATGACGAACACCGGGTTGATGGAACTCATCTCCGCGTACACCGGGATGGGCTCGCGACGACCGGCCGCCGCGGCCACGAGGGCCGTTCCACCCGAACGGGATCCGGTGAATCCGACGGCCTTGATGCGCGGATCGGTCACCAGAGCGGTACCGAGTCCGCGGCCGGAGCCGAACAGGAGTGAGAATGTGCCCGAGGGCATTCCGGTGGAGGCCACAGCGTCGGCGATTGCTCGACCGACCAGCTCGGACGTTCCGGGATGGGCATCGTGTGCCTTGACCACTACCGGGCATCCAGCCGCTAGGGCAGAAGCGGTGTCGCCGCCGGCGACGGAGAAGGCGAGCGGGAAGTTGCTGGCCCCGAACACTGCAACCGGGCCCAACGGAATCTGCCGCTGGCGGATGTCGGGGCGGGGCAGTGGCGTGCGCTCGGGCAGTGCCGGATCGATGCGGGCACCGTTCCAACTACCCTCGCGCAGAACGGAAGCGAACAGGCGTAGCTGTCCGGTGGTGCGGCCGACCTCGCCGGTGATGCGGGCCAACGGGAGTCCTGACTCGGCAACGGTGCGCTCGATCAGAGTGTCGCCGAGAGCGGCGATGTTGTCGGCGATGGTCTCGAGGAACTGAGCTCGAGTCTCCGAGGACGTGGCCCGGTAGTCGGCGAACGCTTCGGCCGCTGCGGCACAGGCCCTCTCGACGTCGGCATTGTCTCCGTGCCCGTATGCGGGTTCGAGATCCTCGCCGGTGCTGGGGTCGACTCCGTGAATCTGCGTGCCGGCACCGAAGACCGGGACGCCGGCGATGATCATCCGGCCGGTGAGGTGGGTGGACTGTGTCGTCGACGCTGTCATGGGGTGACTCCTAGGGCTGTGGTGCGGTACGTGCGCTGACACCAGGGCGTGACCTGGCTCATAGATCACCACGCTAGAAGGCTGATCGATACATGTCCAAGTCGAAAAAAGTCGTATTTGATTCAGTCTCGGTATCGATGTTGCTGCCAGGCCCGATGAGCACCGGCTGGAGTTGCCGATACCTCTACTGCATCGGTCGATGCGCAGATGGTCTTGGACATGCATCGATCCTCGGTCCTACTGTTTCATGTGAGCCCAATCACTGGGTCGATCCATGCCTGTGCCGGTCACACTCGCGCACTGGTCGCGGGAAACCGCTCGAGCTACAGAACGGAGCGATCGATGCCGATCACTCTCCCGCCGACACCGGCCGTCGACTCTGCCGTTGCGAAGATATTTCGTCGAGTCGTCCCGTTGTTCATCATCATGCTGATCTGCAATCAGCTGAACCGATCGAATATCGGATACGCCCGTGAGTACCTGGAAGCCGACGTCGGTATCGGTGCTGCGGCATACGGATTCGGAGCAGGCGTCTTCTTCATCGCGTACGCGCTCTTCGAGCTTCCGAGCAACGTGATGATGGAGAAGTTCGGTGCCAAGATCTGGCTGACCCGCATCATGGTCAGTTGGGGCACCATCTCGTTCGCCATGGCCTTCGTCAACGGTCCCGAGATGTTCTACATCCTGCGGTTCCTGCTCGGCGCGGCCGAGGCCGGATTCTTCCCGGCCATCATCTTCTACTTCGCCAAGTGGTTGCCCAACAGCCACCGCGGCCGTGCCACAGCACTGTTCGTCGCCGGATCCTCGGTTGCCGCTGCGATCTCCGGCCCACTGTCGGGTCCGCTGCTCTCGCTCGACGGCCTCTTCGGAGCCCGCGGCTGGCAGTACCTGTTCGGCATCGAAGGTCTGCTGTCCGTGGTGGTCGGCATCATCGCCTATTTCCTCATCGACTCGCACGTCAAGGACGCGAAGTGGCTGACCGATGACGAGAAGCACGATCTGAACGCTGCCATCGCCGTCGAGGAAGCAGAGAAGGCGCGTACCTCCGGCATGGGCGACGGCCGGTCGCGCTGGAAGATGTTGCTCGATCCCAAGCTGCTGCTCTTCATCTGGATCTACTTCGCGATCCAGCTGTCGATCTACGCCAACACTTTCTGGCTCCCGTCCATCGTCCGGCGCATCGACGGAACCAACGACATCACCGTCGGCCTACTGTCGTCGCTGCCGTGGATCTGCGCCGTGTTCGCCATGTACTACATGTCCAAGATCGGCGACCGCACCGGAAACCGTCGACCACTGTTGATCATCGCGCTGCTCACCGCGGCTGTGGGTACGTTGGCGGCCGCAGTGGCGTCACCGTGGATTGCGCTGATCTTCCTGTGCATCGCAGCCATGGGATTCAAGAGCGCCAGCCCACTGTTCTGGTCGTTCCCGCAGTCGACTCTGCATCCGATGGTGCTCGCGGCCGCTATCGCCGTCATCAACTCGGTAGGCAACCTCGGCGGCTTCGTCGCACCGTTCGGCTTCGGATTGATCCAGGAAGCAACAGGTTCGGTGACCTGGGGTCTCTATGCGCTGGCCGGCGCGTCTGCTCTCGCCGCGCTGTCCGTTCTGCTCATCAAGAAGCCGCGCGGGGTGGTGGCCGAGACCGAGGGCCGGGACGCGCCCGTCACCCTGACCAAATAGCATTCGACATCACCGGCCGAGAGGGTCCGATCATGAACTCCAAGAACAGCACCCCCGTCGTGAGCGAGATGCGCGTCATACCCATCGCGGGCCACGACGACATGCTGCTCAATCTCAGCGGTGCGCATGCACCGTACTTCACTCGCAATCTGGTGGTGCTCACCGACTCGGACGGGCGCACCGGCGTCGGCGAAGTGCCGGGAGGAGAGGCGATTCGGCAGACTCTCGAGGATGCGCGCGTGCTGGTCGAGGGCAAGGGCGTCGGCCACTACAACGCGATTCTCGCCGAGATGCGTCGCGCGTTCGCCGATCGGGATTCCGGTGGCCGCGGGGCGCAGACGTTCGATCTGCGGATTGCGATCCATGCGGTGACCGCAGTGGAATCGGCGCTGTTGGATCTGCTCGGACAGCACCTCGGTGTCAGTGTCGCAGCACTTTTGGGGGACGGGCAGCAGCGCGAGAAGGTGCAGGCTCTGGGCTACCTGTTCTTCGTCGCCGACCGGAACAAGACCGACCTCGCCTACCGCGGCGCCGCCGACGAGGCCGCCGGAGCCGACGACTGGATGCGTATCCGGCACGAGGAGGCCATGGATCCCGAGTCGATCGTGCGCCTCGCCGAGGCCGCGCAGGCGCGGTACGGATTCCAGGACTTCAAGCTCAAGGGTGGAGCGCTGCCGGCGGCCGAGGAAGCCGCTGCGGTACGTGCATTGGCCGAACGCTTCCCGGAAGCGCGAATCACGTTGGATCCCAACGGCGGGTGGTTGCTGAAGGATGCGATCGAGACCTGCCGCGGACTGCGCGATGTGCTCGCCTACGCCGAGGATCCCGTGGGACCCGAGGGCGGCTTCTCCGGACGTGAGGTGATGACGGAGTTCAAGCGCGCCACCGGGCTACAGACAGCGACCAACATGATCGCCACCGACTGGCGCGAGATGGGCCACACCATCCGGTCCGGTGCCGTGGACATTCCGTTGGCCGACCCGCACTTCTGGACGATGGCTGGTTCTGTCCGCGTAGCGCAGCTGTGCGATGCGTGGGGTCTGACGTGGGGTTCGCACTCCAACAACCACTTCGACGTTTCACTGGCCATGTTCACCCACGTCGCCGCGGCCGCTCCCGGGACGATCACTGCCATCGATACGCACTGGATCTGGCAGGACGGGCAACGAGTCACCAAGGAGCCATTCACCATCGAGTACGGCTACCTCACCGTCCCCGACAAGCCCGGCCTCGGAGTGGAACTCGACTTCGAACGGATCGACGCGGCACACGAGCTGTACCAGAAGGAGGGGCTCGGTGCCCGCGACGACGCCATCGGCATGCAGTACCTGATCGAGGGATGGACGTTCGACAGCAAGCGACCGGCTCTGGTGCGATGAAGATCGTCGTCGGCGATCGGAATGTGCTGCCGCATCGTGAGCAGTTCGAGGCCGGGCTACCCATCGGCACCGAGGTCGTCTGGTGTGTTCCGTTCGACGAGAGTCGCGTCGTCGAGGAGCTTGTCGATGCGGACGTGTACGTCGGCGGCAAGTTCAGTGCGGCCATGGGTGCCGCCGCGCCGAGGCTGCGGATGGTGCACGTTGCCGGCGCGGGAACGGACAATGTCGACCGCTCCGGATTGGGGCGCGATGTGCAGGTGTGCAACACCTTTCACCACGAGCAGTCGATCGCCGAGTACGTCGTATCGGCGACGGTGATGCTGCGGCGACAGTTCCTGCAGCAGGACCGCGCACTCCGCTCGGGAGTGTTCGCCACCTCGGTCTACGACCCGAGAATCGCGCAACCTCTCTCGCTGAGCGGTGCTCGTATCGGATTCGTCGGTTTCGGGCACATCGGTAGGCGGACGTGGCAGTTGTTCCGGACCTACGGGGCGGTGGGGGCAGCGGTCACCGGTAGTGGACACGCACCGGACGAGGGTCTCGAGTGGCACTCCACGACAGATGATCTGGGGAAGCTGGCCGACTTCGCGGATGTCCTCGTGGTCTCTGCACCGCTGAACGAGCACACCCGCGGCATGATCGGTGCCGACGAACTGGGAAGGCTCGGCACCGACGGGGTACTCGTCAATGTCGGTCGTGGTCCCCTGGTGCAGGAACAGTCGCTGTTCGACGCGTTGTCACGCAAACGGATTGCCGCGGCCGCGATCGATGTCTGGTACCGCTACCCGGGTCCCGACGGGGTGGGAGAGCCGAGCTCGTTGCCTTTCCGCGATCTCGACAACGTGCTGATGACACCCCACTCGTCGGGCGTCACGCATCATACGTTCGTGGGCCGGGTCGGAGATATCGCGTCGAACATCGATGCACTGGCGGCATCGATCCGCCGGTAAACGGTGTTGGACGTGTATTGCGGGTCGAAATAGGCTGTGAAGCAACGTAATCGACGATTTCAGGAGTTGCAGATGACCGTAGACGTCGACAAGCCCACCAGCGGACTCTCTGCCCCGAATGCAGCGATCACGGCGCTGGCCCCCGGAGCCGCGAGCATCGACCGCATCGCGGAGGTGACGCTGTCCTCGATCGTGCTACCACTGAAGAATCCGATCAGCGACGCCAAGGTGCTCACCGGTCGGCAGAAGGCGATGACCGAGGTGGTCTTCCTGTTCGCCGAGATTCGTACCGAACAGGGGCATGAGGGAATCGGTTTCGGATACTCCAAGCGCGCCGGCGGACCCGCCCAGTTCGCGCATGCCCAGGAGATCGCCCCGGTTCTCATCGGAGAGGACCCGAACGACATCGGCAAGATCTGGACCAAGCTGGTGTGGGCCGGAGCCTCGGTGGGCCGCAGTGGCGTTGCCACGCAGGCGATCGCCGCGATCGACATCGCACTGTGGGATCTCAAAGCCAAGCGCGCCGGGTTGCCGCTGGCCAAGCTGATCGGGTCGTCACGAGATTCGGTGCAGACGTACAACACCTCGGGCGGGTTCCTGCACACTCCCATCGAGGAGGTCATGGAGAACGCTGCCACGTCGCTGGCGAACGGCATCGGGGGTATCAAACTGAAGGTGGGACAGCCGGATTGGCGTACCGACATCGCCCGCGTCACTGCGGTGCGTGAGTTTCTCGGCGACGATGTTCCGCTGATGGTCGACGCCAACCAGCAGTGGGATCGGCCGACAGCGCAACGTATGGGGCGAATCCTGGAGCAGTTCGACCTCGTCTGGATCGAGGAGCCCCTCGATGCCTACGACGCCGAAGGGCATGCGCAACTCGCCCGCAGCCTCGACACCTCGGTCGCGACGGGCGAGATGCTGGCCAGCGTCGGCGAGCACGTCCGCCTCATCGAGGCCGGTTCGGTGGACATCCTGCAGCCCGACGCACCCCGCATCGGCGGAATCACTCAGTTCCTCAAACTGGCCTCGCTGGCCGAGCACCACAACCTGCAACTGGCACCGCACTTCGCGATGGAGATCCACCTGCACCTCGCGGCGGTGTACCCCCTGCAGACCTGGGTGGAGCACTTCGACTGGCTCGACCCACTGTTCGACGAGCACCTCGAGACCCGGGACGGACGCATGCATCTGTCCGCACGCCCGGGTCTGGGCTTCACGCTCAGCGAGCAGGGTCGTTCGTGGACCGTCGCGAAGGCAGTGGTGCGCTGACGCGCAGGTGAGCGGAAACTCGACCCCTGCTACGAAGTTTCGTGCACGTGCCGCGAAGCGGCTCGTCCCACCGGTACTGTCTCCTGGGTGACAGACGCTCACCAGGCATCGCGTTGGTCCGCGATCTTCCGGCCCACGCCGGTCCGGGTCATGGCCACGGGATTCGCGCTCGCCATCGCGTTGGGTGCGGGTGTGCTGATGCTGCCGGCGGCCACCGTCCCCGGCAGCGAGACCGGTTTTCTGCAGGCGTTGTTCACGTCCACCTCGGCTGTCAGTCTGACGGGTCTGATCGTGGTGGACACCCCGGTGTACTGGTCGGGTTTCGGGCAGGGCGTGATCCTGGGTCTGATCCAGATCGGTGGTTTCGGGATCATGACGATCGCGTCCCTGGTCGGTCTGGTTCTGGCCGACCGAATAGGACTTCGCGGCAGGCTCAATGCAGCCGCAGAGGTTCGTACATCGGGGCTGGGCGACGTTCGTAGCGTCGTTGTCGGTGTGTTCCGTACCAGTCTGATCATCGAGAGTGTCGTCGCGATCGCCCTGGCGGCGCGCTTCGTCATCGGGTACGACGAGCCTCTCGGTCGCGCACTGTGGCTGGGGACCTTTCACGCGGTCTCCGCGTTCAACAATGCCGGCTTCGCCCTGTTCAGCGACAACATGATCGGGTTCGCCACCGATCCGTGGATCTGTGTCCCGTTGTTGATCGCGGTCGTGTTGGGCGGCATCGGATTTCCGGTTCTCTTCGAGATCGCCCGCCGGGTTCGCTCGCGTGCTCTGGGGCGTCGGACCGGCCGGCGTTGGTCGCTGCACACTCGCATGACGCTGACCGTCACCGGGATTCTGTTGATTCTCGGACCGGCAGTCGTGCTGCTCTTCGAGTGGTCCAGAACCCTGGGCGAATTCGGGCTCCGGGACAAGATGCTGGTCGCGACGTTCCAGGGCGTCATGCCCCGCACCGCAGGGTTCAACAGTGTCGACTACGCCGACGTCGACAACGCGACCTTGCTCGTCACCGACGTCCTGATGTTCATCGGCGGTGGCAGCGGCGGCACAGCGGGCGGCATCAAGGTCACCACGTTCGCCCTCCTGCTGTTCGTCATCCTCGCCGAGATCCGCGGTGATCGTGAGGTGACGGTGTTCGATCGTCGGATCGACGCGCGAGTGCAGCGACAGGCACTGACCGTCGCGCTGATCGGGGTCGCATTGGTCATGCTGCCGGTCGTCGCATTGCTCGCCGGCACGAACTTCGACCTCGACGTCCTGCTGTTCGAGGTCGTGTCGGCGTTCGCGACGGTAGGCCTGTCCACCGGAATCACCGCACAATTGCCCGGCTGGGGTCAGGTGATTCTGATCGCCTTGATGTATCTGGGTCGTATCGGTTCCATCACCCTGGTCAGCGCTCTGGCCGCCCGCGACCGCGGCCGGCGCTACACGCTCCCCACGGAAAGGCCGTTCATTGGCTAGGAAACCATCCTCCGACGTCGTTGTCGTTCTCGGTCTCGGCCGCTTCGGTAAGTCGCTCGCCCTGGAACTGATGGACCAGGGGGTCGAGGTGCTCGGCGTCGACAGTGACGACGCCGTTGTACAACGCGTGGCAGACCGTTTGACTCACGCTGTGGTGGCCGATACCACCGACGAGGAGTCTCTTCGGCAGTTGTCGGTGCACGAATACGACCGTGCCGTCGTGGGCATCGGGTCCAATCTCGAAGCCAGCCTGCTCACCGCATCGGCACTGGTGAATCTGTCGCTGCCGACCATCTGGGCCAAAGCGCTCAGCAACGCGCACGCCAAGATTCTCACCCAGATCGGCGTGCACCACGTGGTCAGGCCCGAGCACGACATGGGCAAGCGCGTCGCCCACCTGGTCCGCGGCCGAATGATGGACTACATCGAATTCGACGACGGTTTCGCCATGATCAAGACCTCTCCGCCCGCTTCCATCATCGGAAAGAAATTGGGCGAGAGCGGGATACGAACCAAGCACCGTGTCACCGTCGTCGCGGTCAAGCGTCAGGGCGAAGGATTCACCTACGCCACGGCAGACACGGTGATCGGCGCAGGCGATACCGTCATCGTCTCCGGTCAGGTCCGAGACGCCGAGCGATTCAGTGAGTCGACCTGAGTGATTCCAGTGTCGCTCGCGCGCCCTGCTCCTGCAGAGACGACAGTTGTTTCGTGTACTCGGCGACGAAGCGCTCGTTGTCGATCAGATCCCCGAACACTGCGCGGTTCGCGATGAAGGCCGTGGGGTTCTCGCGCTGACTCTGCGCGATCGGCACCAGTGAATCCTTCAACTGGTCGACGATCTCGATGGGCTCGCCGGACTCGTCGACGGCCTCGGCGTAGCGAGCCCAACTGGCCACCACTGCGGTGGAGCGGGCGATCTCACCGCCGGTCTCGAGATTCTTGCGGATGACAGGCAAGAGCCACTTGGGAATTCGGTCCGAGGACTCGGCACACAGGCGCGCGACGGTATCGCGGATCTCGGGATTGGAGAACCGCTCGATCAGCGTCCTCTTGTAGTCGGTCAGATCGATGCCGGGGACCGGCTGCAGCGTCGGGGTTGCCTCCTCGTCCATGTAGGCGAGCAGGAACTCCGAGAACAGCGAATCCTGGCACACGTCGTGGACGAGGCGATAGCCACTGAGGTAACCGAAGTACGCGAGCGCCTGATGACTGGCATTGAGCAACCGCAGCTTCATCAGCTCGTAGGGGGTGACGTCCTCGACCACCTGCACGCCCACGTCTTCCAGCGGCGGACGGCCGAGGGTGAAGTTGTCCTCGAGCACCCACTGCGTGAACGGCTCGCCCGCGACGGGCCACTGGTCGTCGATGGCGTACCGCAGCGAAAGCTGTTCGGTCACTTCCGGTGTCGTGACCGGTGTGATGCGATCTACCATCGAATTGGGGAACGCGCCTTCTGCCTGGATCCAGTCGGCCAACGCCGGATCCTTCAGTCGCGCGAACGTCGTGAACGTCGACTGCGCCATATGGCCGTTGCCCTCGATGTTGTCGCAGGACATGATGGTGAAGGGCGTCATGCCGCGTTCCTTGCGTCGAGCCAACGCCTCGGTGACGAGCCCGAATGTCGTTGCGGGTACAGCGCCCTCGGCAAGATCGGCGACGATCGCCGGATTCTCCGCGTCGAACTCGCCCGTCGTTGCGGAGAAGTTGTAGCCACCCTCGGTGATGGTGAGCGAGACGATCTTGGTCGTTTCGGCGGCCATCTTCTCGATCACGGCCTCGGCGTCGTCCGGCGCGAACAGGTACTCGACGATGGAACCGATGACTCGGGTGTCCCACGTGCCGTCGGAATGCTTGAGCGCCAACGTGTACAGGCAGTCCTGAGCGTGCATGACGTCGTTCATTCGCCGGTCGCCGGGCAGTACCCCGACGCCGCAGATTCCCCAGTCCATCGCCTGCCCCTGCTGGAGCAGACGATCGACGTACATCGCCTGGTGCGCTCGATGGAAGCCGCCGACGCCGAAATGCACGATGCCCACCGTCACCTCGGACCGGTCGTACGTCGGGACGGCGACGTCCTCGATGAAGTCGGCGAGGTTCTGCGAGTTCAACTTCATGCGTTGGTCTCCTTCGAAAGTCCTGGAATCACTACGGCTTTGATGCTTCCGGGTTGACGGTCGGCGTTCAGTGCATCCTCGACGCCGTCGAGTCCGAACCGCGCCGTCACCATCGCGTCGAGATCAACCATGCCCGACGCCACCAGCGCGCGTGCGATCGGCCATGTGTTGGCGTAGCGAAAGACGCCGGTGAGCAGCAGTTCTCGGTTCTGGATCCGCGAGATCGGCAGCGGATAATCCGACCCGCCCATGCCGACGAGGACGACCGTGCCTGCGGGTCGGACAGCGTGGATGCCGTCGACCACGGCTCGGGCCGCACCGGAGGCGTCGACGAAGGCGTCGACCGTCAGTGCGCGCACGTCCTCGGCGGCTGGGTCGAGTACGCGCGTCGCGCCGAATCTCTCGGCGTTGGCGCGGCGGGAAGCGTCGATATCGGTGACGATCACCTCGGTGGCACCGAATGCGCGCGCGACCTGCGCGGTGACGAGCCCGACGGGACCCGCGCCCGCGATGAGCACGCTCGAGCCTGCGGAGATGCGTGCCTTCTGGGCCGATGCGATGCCGACCGACAGTGGCTCGAAAAGGGCTGCGGCCTCGTCGGAGATGTCGTCGGGGACGTCGTGGGCGAAGGTCGACTGGATCAGCACGTACTCCGCGAGCGCGCCGTCGATGGGCGGCGTCGCGAAGAACTCCATGGCCGGGCACAGGTTGTAGCGGCCTGCCCGGGACGGTGCGCTGGTGGGATCGGGGCGCTGCGGCTCGATGGACACGCGCTGCCCGACGCGGGTGTCGGAGACCTCGGAGCCCACGGCCACGATGACGCCCGCTGCTTCGTGCCCGAGTACGAGCGGACCGTCGACGACGTAGTCGCCGATGTGCCCTTCGCGGTAGTAGTGCGCGTCGGAACCGCACACTCCGACTGCCGTGACCTGCACGAGGACCTCGTCGTGCGCGGGCGTGGGGACGGGCCGTTCTTCGAGTCGTATCTCCTGCACTCCGGTCAGGACGCTGGCCTGCATGGATTGTGGCACGGGTCGCTGGTGGCGAGGGGGTGTTGTGTAGATCACACCTTAATGTTAGCTTAGTGAGCAGATGAACACGAGTTGAGCATCTGCTCATATTTCAGGGAGGCGGACATGGACGGATCGACGTCCGGCACCGGGGGAGCGAAGCCTTCGCGGTCCGGAGAGGATCTACGCCTGGCTCTGCGCGCCGCAACCATGTACCACCTCGAAGGCGCGACTCAGGCCGAGATCGCCGTAAAGCTCGGCGTCTCGCGCCCGACAGCAGGCCGGCTCGTTGCACGGGCTCGCACCCAGGGTCTGGTGACGATCGAGATCAACGTTCCCGACGATCTCCAGGGCACCGTCCACGCCGAACTCGAACGGGAACTCGAGGCGCAGTTCGGATTGACCGAGGTGCTCGTCGTATCGGACGTCATCGACGGCACCGATGCCGGCTACGGGTCCCTGGGTCGCGCGGCGGCGACGTTGCTCTCGCGTCGCCTCAAGGATCAGGACGTTCTCGGCTTCACCTGGGGACCCGAGACGGTGGCGGTTGCGAGCTCTTTGAAGACGCGATCCACCAAATGTGCTGCGGTGGTGCAACTCGACGGTTCCATCACCTCGGCCGACTACCAGACCGGCGTCGAATACACGCTCGGGCGGTGTGCTGCGTACCTGCAGGCGACACCCATCAGGCTCAATGCGCCGCTGTACGCAGATCAGGCGACGGTTGTTGCGTTGGAGCAGGATTCGGTGATCTCACGCGCCCTCAAGGCCGGGACCGATGCCGATGTGATGATGTACGGCATCGGTCCCGTTTCCACGTCCACCACGTTGTTCGAGGGCAGCTTCATCGACCTCGAGGTGCTCGACGAACTGCGTCGACTCGGTGCGGTCGGTGAGATCGGCGGCCGGTTCTACGACGCCGAAGGCAACGACACCGGAGGATCGCTTCCCGGCCGAACCGTCTCGGTGGGACTCGACGCCATCAGGGCCTGCGATCGGGCTGTGCTCGTCACCGGCGGACAGCGCAAACACGAAGCGTTGCTCGGTGCTCTGCGGGGTGGCCTGGCCTCGATCCTGGTCACCGATATCGAAAGTGCACGTTGGCTTGTTGCGCAAGCTCCAGCAACGGCGACCTCCAATGGAAAGGTATTTCAGTGAGGGTATTACCGAAAGTGGTTGTCGCGGGCTCGCTCGCGACGACCTTGGTTCTGTCCGGATGTGCCGGTGCCGGCTCGTTCGGTGGTGACGGTGACGGTACGACGATCACCGTTGCGATCGTCTCGAATTCGCAGATGTCCGACGCCATCTCGCTTGCTCCGGAGTTCGAGGCGGAAAACCCTGGCATCAACCTGAAGTTCGTGTCGCTGTCGGAGAACGAGGCCCGTGCCAAGATCACGGCCTCGGTCGCGACCGGTGGCGGCGAGTTCGACGTGGTGATGATCAGCAACTTCGAGACCCCGCAGTGGGCCGAGAACGGTTGGCTGACCAACCTTTCCGAGTACGCGGACGCCACGCCGGGGTACGACGAGGACGACTTCATCCCGACGTTGAAGGAGTCGCTGTCGTACGAGGGCAGCATGTACTCCGTGCCGTTCTACGGTGAGTCGTCGTTCCTGATGTACCGCAAGGATCTCATGGAGGCCGCAGGCATCACGATGCCGGAGGAGCCGACGTGGCAGCAGGTGGCCGATGCCGCCGCGGCACTCGACAGCCCCGGCCTCTCCGGAATCTGCCTGCGCGGCAAGCCCGGTTGGGGTGAGGTGCTCGCGCCGCTCAACACCGTCATCAACGCGTTCGGCGGCCGCTGGTACGACGAGAACTGGAACGCTCAGTTGAACAGTCCCGAGGTACGAGAAGCCGTGCAGTTCTACGTCGACACCGTGCGTGAGCACGGTCAGGCCGGCGCGGCCACCAGTGGCTTCAGCGAGTGCGGAACGCAACTCTCGCAGGGCAACACCGCAATGTGGTACGACGCCACCTCGGCCGTCTCGGTACTCGAGGACCCGTCGTCGAGCAATGTCGTCGGGCAGATCGGTTACGCCAAGGCCCCGTCGGCGGCCAAGGGCGACAACGGTTGGTTGTACTCCTGGGCCCTCGGAATCCCCAAGACCAGCGAGGCTCCCGACGACGCGTGGAAGTTCGTCTCGTGGATGACCAGCAAGGAGTACCTGAACAAGGTCGGTAACGAACTCGGTTGGGAGCGGGTGCCTCCCGGTAGTCGCCTGTCGACCTACGAGATTCCCGAGTACGCGGAGGCGTCGGCGGCCTACGGTCAGCTGACCCTCGACTCCATCGACAGTGCCGACCCGAACAACCCCACCGTGGATCCGGTTCCGTACACCGGAGTCCAATTCCTGACCATTCCGGAGTTCCAGGACCTCGGTACCCGGGTCAGTCAACAGATCAGTGCCGCAGTCGCCGGGCAGATCAGTGTCGACGACGCTCTCGATCAAGCGCAGCAATACGCCGAAGTGGTCGGCAGGACCTACCAGGAGGACCAGGGATGACCACCACCGAAGAACGGACGGCTCCGGCCGGACCGGAGAAGTTCGTACCGAGACCGAGGACGATCTCCAAGGCCGAGGGGTGGCGTCGGCGCGGACCGCTGTTGCCCGCCTTGGTGTTCGCCATCATCGTCACCCAGATTCCGTTCCTGTTCACGCTGTACTACTCGACGCAGTCCTGGAACCTCGTTCGTCCCGGTTCGCGTGAGTTCAACGGTCTGAACAACTACATCGACGTCTTCCGCGACAGTCAGTTCCGCGAGGTCGCGATGAACACCGTGATCATGATCGTCGGAACGGTGATCATCTCGGTGGTGCTCGGTCTGGCCCTGGCGTTGCTGCTCGATCGAAAGTTCATCGGGCGCAGCCTTATTCGCACGCTGCTGATCACCCCGTTCCTCGTCACCCCGGTCGCCGGTGCGCTGATCTGGAAGACGACGATGTTCGATCCCGTCTTCGGTCTGATCAATTTCGCGCTGAGCCCGTTCGGGGTCGGCGAGATCGACTGGGTCTCGCGGTTCCCGCTGGCCGCGGTCATGACGAACCTGGTGTGGCAGTGGACGCCGTTCATGATGCTGCTCATCCTCGCCGGGCTGCAGTCCATGCCCAAGGACATCGCCGAGGCCGCACGCGTCGACGGGGCGGGCCCGTTCAAACTCTTCCGCGAGTTGACGTTGCCGCACCTGCGCCGGTTCATCGAACTGGGCACGGTTCTCGGTGCCATCTACCTCGTCAACACCTTCGACGCCGTCTACATGATGACCTCCGGTGGACCGGGAGTCGCGTCGGCCAACCTGCCGTTCTACATCTACCAACGGGCCTTCCTCGGATTCGACATCGGTCAGGCCGCGGCCATGGGTGTCGTCACCGTGGTGGCGACCATCATCCTCAGCACTCTGGCGCTGAGACTGATCTTCAAGAGCTTCAGCGCAAACGAGGAGGCGGCGTGATGAGCACGGCAACCACGAGCAAGAACAAGGCCGTCACACAGACCTCCGACGGCCAGGAGATCCGCAAGAAGAGCAAGTGGGGCCCGGGCACGGTCTGGTCGTTCGTCGCCTGGGTGGCCGGCATCGCCTTCTTCTTCCCGGTGCTCTGGATGGTCATCACCGGCTTCAAGCAGGAGGCCGACGCCTACTCCAACCCGCCGAAGCTGATCTTCACCCCCACCCTCGATCAGTACCGAGGTGTCCTCGAGAGCGGCATTGGCACCACCCTGCTGAACTCGGCGTTCGCGACGATCGTGTCGACGATTCTGGTTCTGCTGCTGGGTGTTCCAGCGGCGTTTGCGCTGTCGCTGCGGCCGGTCAAGAAGACCCAGGACGTGCTGTTCTTCTTCATCTCCACCAAGATGCTGCCCGTCGTGGCCGTCATCGTTCCGCTGTACGTCATCGTCGGTGACATCGGCATGCTCGACAACATCTGGGCCCTGGTGGTCCTCTACACCGCGATGAATCTTCCGATCGCCGTATGGATGATGCGTTCGTTCTTCATGGAGGTGCCGGCCGAACTGCTCGAGGCCGCCAGCATGGACGGTGCGTCGCTGTGGACCTCGGTACGCGAGGTGATCCTGCCGCTCGTCTCTCCCGGTATCGCGGCGACGTCGTTGATCTGCGTGATCTTCTCGTGGAACGAGTTCTTCTTCGCCGTCAACCTCACTGCCGTTCAGGCCCAGACGATTCCGGTGTACCTCGTCGGATTCATCACCGGCCAGGGCCTGTACTGGGCCCAGCTGTCCGCCGCTGCGACGTTCGCAGCACTCCCCGTCGTCCTTGCCGGATGGTTCGCGCAGAACAAGCTCGTGCGCGGTCTGTCCTTCGGCGCCATCAAATAGGAGAAAGTCTCATGGCTGCAATCAAGTACAAGAAGGCATCCTGCGTCTACGAAGGTGCCGATTCGCTCGCCGTCGATTCCCTCGACCTCGAGATCGAGGACGGCGAGTTCGTCGTCCTGGTCGGACCGTCCGGCTCCGGCAAGTCCACCGCCCTGCGCATGCTCGCCGGTCTCGAGGAGATCGACGGTGGCGCAATCGAAATCGGCGGCAAGAACATGGTGGGCGTTCCGTCCAAGGACCGCGACATCGCCATGGTCTTCCAGAACTACGCGCTCTACCCCAACAAGACCGTCGGGGAGAACATGGGCTTCGCGCTCAAGATGCGCGGAGTGAGCCTCGAGAAGCGTCAGGCACGCGTCGCGGAAGCGGCCCGTCTGCTCGATCTCACCGAGTACCTCGACCGCAAGCCCGGCAAGCTCTCGGGCGGCCAGCGTCAGCGAGTTGCCATGGGCCGCGCCATCGTTCGCGAACCGCAGGTGTTCTGCATGGACGAGCCGCTGTCCAACCTCGACGCCAAGCTACGGGTGCAGACGCGTACGCAGATCGCGGCGCTGCAGCGCAGACTCGGCACCACGACGGTCTACGTCACCCACGATCAGGTCGAGGCCATGACGATGGGCGATCGCGTCGCCGTCCTGCGCGGCGGCAAACTGCAGCAGTTCGCCTCTCCCACAGACCTGTACGACAACCCCGTCAATGCGTTCGTCGCAGGATTCATCGGCTCCCCGGCAATGAACCTGATGACGGTACCCATCGGCTCGGGCGGCGTGCAGATCGGCAAGTTCCTGCTCCCGCTCGAGCGCGACGAACTGACCAAGCTCGCGAGCCTGGGAATCGACGAGGTCACCATCGGAATGCGGCCCGAGAATCTCGGCATCGTGCACGGTGGCGGTGAAGGATTCGAAGGAAAGGTCGATCTCATCGAGGAGTTGGGCAGCGAGTCCTACGTCTACGCACACCTCGACGACCCGAAGGTCAAGGGGCTCGACGGGGGACCGGTGTCGTTGGTGGCGCGTTCGGCAGTACGTGCCCCGGCAAGGATCGGCGAGAGCATCGGCCTGACACGCCTCGACGGTGCGATCCACCTCTTCCACCCCGAGACGGGGGAGCGCATCTAACGCGGCTGGTACGCGGTCTTTCGCGCGAGGATCAGTGCCGTCAGAAGCGCGGCACCCCAGAGCAGGAAGATGCCGTCGAAGAACAAGTGCCCGTATTTGACACTTCGATTCTCGTCCGATGCGATCAAGCCGATCACCGCGCCGACGAACGACGCCCCGCCCCAGAGGATCAACAGCACCGAGCCGGGCCAGGAGATGCCGAGGATCAACGACGGCACCCTGGTCCGGTTCTGTGCTGCCAGGCGCGGCCGGTTCATGTACGCCACGGCCGGAAGAATCGCCGCGCCGAGTTTGACCAGCGCGAGCACCAGCAGTGCCGTTCGCGCTGCCGCCGGGTCGCTGTCGACCCACTCCGTGGCGAAGGCACCGACGGTATCGAGCATCCACCGTCCACCTGCGGCCCAATAGCCGGAAAATGCTGCGTGGACTGTCCCCAGTGCACCTGCGATCGCGAAGTATCCGATGGCCACGGTGGTCGAGGCCAGCCGAGTTGCCACCCCCGTTCAGGGGTAGCGAGCAATTGATCATCTCACCTACCGTGACGGTGATGGGCATCACACGCGCAGGAGGAAACATGGCCGAATCGGCATACACGGCATTCAGGAACGCTCGCGATCTACTGCTCGACGCCTACGGCGAGTACGACCGCGCCGTCGACACTTTCGAGTGGCCGTCGTTCGGTGAGACGTTCAACTGGGCGATCGATTGGTTCGACGCGATCGCACGAGGCAACGACGGCACCGCGCTGTGGATAGTCGAGGAGGACGGCAGCGAGGCCAAGTACAGCTTCGACGACATCGCTCGTCGCTCCGACCAGGTTGCCCGGTGGCTCGAACAGCAGGGAATCGGCCGCGGTGACTCGGTGATCCTGATGCTCGGCAATCAGGTGGAGTTGTGGGAAGCGATGCTCGCGGTCATGAAGCTGGGCGCTGTGTTGATGCCGACCACCACGGCCATCGGATCCTCGGACCTGACCGACCGCGTGGTACGCGGCAATGCGCGAGCAGTGATCGTGAACCCCTCGGACACCGGCAAATTCGAAGACGTCCCCGGCGACTACCTGCGTATCGCCACCTCCGCCTCCGACGGTTGGGTCGACTATTCCGGGGCCCGTGATGTCGAAGCTCTATCGTTCGAGTCGGTGACCGCTCCCACCGACCGACTGCTGATGTACTTCACCTCCGGCACCACCAGCAAGCCCAAACTCGTCGAGCACACTCAGATCTCCTATCCCGTAGGGCATCTGAGCACCATGTACTTCCTCGGGCTGCGCCCGGGAGACGTGCACCTGAACATCAGCTCCCCGGGGTGGGCCAAGCACGCGTGGAGTTGCTTCTTCGCCCCGTGGATCGCCGAGGCGACCATCTTCATCTACAACTACGGCAAGTTCGACGCGAAAGCACTGCTCGAGCAGATCCGGCGCGCCGAGGTGACGACGTTCTGCGCACCACCGACCGTGTGGCGCATGCTGATTCAGGCCGATCTCGCCGGCGGCGGCGGCTCGCTCCGCGAGGCGATCGGAGCCGGTGAACCGCTCAATCCCGAGGTGATCTCGCGGGTCCAGCAGGAGTGGGGCCTGAGTATCCGCGACGGGTTCGGGCAGACGGAAACCACTGCACTGGTGGCCAACACGCCCGGTGCGGTACTCAAGTCCGGCTCCATGGGTAGGCCGTTGCCGGGCGTCCCGGTGGTGATCGTCGACCCCACCACCGGCGAACTCGCCGACGAGGGCGAGATCTGCCTCGACCTGGCCCAGCACCCGTTCAACCTGATGACCGGCTACCTCGGTGACCCCGAACGCAATGCCGCCGTCATGGCCGACGGTTACTACCACACCGGCGACGTCGCATCACGGGACTCCGAGGGGTACATCACCTACGTCGGCCGCACCGATGACGTGTTCAAGGCCTCGGATTACAAGATCTCCCCGTTCGAGCTCGAAAGCGTACTCATCGAACACCCCGCCGTTGCCGAGGCAGCAGTGGTGCCCGCCCCCGACGAGACGCGACTGGCCGTTCCCAAGGCATACGTGGCATTGGCGTCGGGCTGGGAACCCAACGAGGACACCGCATTCGAGATCTTGAAATACGCACGCGAGCACCTGGCTCCGTTCCTGCGCGTGCGTCGCATCGAATTCTTCGAGCTACCGAAAACGATCTCCGGCAAGATCCGCCGTGTGGAATTGCGCGCTCGTGAGGATGCGGCCGTGGGTCCGCTGGAGACCGAGTGGCGCGACGACCAGTTTCCTGCGCTGAAGAGGTGATGTGACTGTCCACAATTTGCCTGCGGAGACGGGATCCCGATTCTCGAGGCGAATTGTGGACGCTCAGGTCACCTGCCCCAGAACCGTTCGAGGACGCCGAGCACTTCTGCGGAGGCCGCCATCGTCGTCGCATGATCGAATCCGCGGATGACATGCAATTCGGAGTTCGGTACCAACGCTGCGGCAGCGCGCGTGTCGTCGAGCCGGGTGCCGTCCTGCGAGCCGACGTAGAACAGCGACGGCCGGGTGAAGTGCTGCAGCGTCTCGTCCGGTAGTCCGGGATCGGCGTCATTGGCTCGGATGTACGCGGCCATTGCCTGAGCGTCGTTGGCGGAGAACACCGCTCGCGTACCGGGATCGATCGGGAACATGCGGTGGTTGTTCCACGCCTCGAGGAACCCGTCCATGCCACTGTGCTCCAACACATCCGCGCATCCCGGGAAGAACAGGCGATCGAACGCTCCGGCCTGAGCGCCATGACTACCGCCGCCCACGGCCAGTGATCGCACTCGTTCGGGCCTCGCCGCGGTCAACGCCAAGCCCGCCCGGGCCCCGAACGAATAGCCGAGATAGTCGACGGTGTCGACACCCACTGCGTCGAGCACCGCAGTCAGATCGCCGACGATGATGCTCATCGCATACGCGTCGGGAGTATGGGGCTTGTCGCTGCGGCCGTGCCCGCGACTGTCGATCAGAATCAACTGCCGACTGCCGCGCAGCGCCTTCACATACCCGAACGTCCGCCAGATCGTGTGCGTCAGAAAACTGCCGTGCACCATCAACAGGGGTGGGCCTGACCCCACCACCGTGTACGCAATCCGTGTCCCATCGTCTGCATTCGAGGCGTACTCCACCCCGCGATTCTTGCCCACTGCGCCTGTGGGTCGCTCCGCAGGCTCCACTCCGGTCCACTCAATGTGACATTGACCCCCGAAAAGGCCACTGAACGTCACATTGACTCCTCACGGGTGGGCGCTTCTCTGGTGGGCGCTTCTTCGGGTGACTCGACGGTCGGGGTGAGGTCGATGGTGCGGGTCGGGCCGATGGCGTCGAGGAACGGTCGATCGTGGCTTGCGACGATCAGTGCACCTTCGAATGTCTCGAGTGCGTCGATGAGGTGTTGTCGGCTGGTGATGTCGAGGTTGTTGGTTGGCTCGTCGAGCATCAGTAGTTTCGGAGCGGGCTCTGCCAGCAGAATTCGTGCCAGTGCGGCGCGCAGTCGCTCTCCTCCGGAGAGGGTCGCGACGACGGCGTCGGCGTCGGATCCGCGGAACAGGAAGCGCGCGAGTTGGCCTCGGATTCGTTCGGCGGTGGCCTGTAGCGCGACGTCTGCGACGTTGTCGGCGACGGTGCGAGTCTCGTCGAAGATGTCGAGTCGCTGCGGTAGGTACTTCCACGGAACCTCGGCTCCGGTGGCGTCCAGAGCCCGTAGCAGTGTGGTCTTGCCGCTGCCGTTCGGCCCGACCAGAGCGATGCGTTCGGGACCGACGACAGTGAGCTCCTCGTGGGTCAGAACGACCTGTCCGGGATGAACTCTCGTTGCCGGGAGGTCGACGCGTATCTCGCGGTCGTCACGCACGAGCTCCTCGGCGGCCGAGAGCGACGATCTGGCGTCGTCGACGCGATCGGTGTGGGTACCGCGTAGCTTTCCGGCCGATTCCTGTGCGGCGCGTTTTCGCGCACCCATGATGATCTTGGGTTCGCGCTTCTGCTCTTCCATCTTCTTGCCGTACCGCAGACGGCGGTCGAGTTTGATTCGGGTGTCGATCAATTCGCGTTCCTGCTTGCGGACGTCGTTCTTCGCGTCGCGGACCGTTGCCCGCGCCGCCTCCTGTTCGGCGTCGATCACCGAGCGATAGTGCCGGTAGTTGCCGCCGAACATGCGCAGCCGCGAGACTCCACTGCGCTCTGCCCGCACCTCGGCGATGGAGTCGACGCGTTCGAGCAGTTCGAGGTCGTGAGTGCACACGATCAGCACACCCGAATACCCGTCGACCGCTGTGTACAACCGTTGTCGCGCAAACCGATCGAGGTTGTTGGTCGGTTCGTCCAGCAGTAGTACGTCGGGCTCGGCCAGTAGCTCCGCGGTGAGAGCGAGCAGCGTGGCCTCGCCGCCCGACAGGGTGCCGATTCGGCGATCCAGGTCGTGGAGGGACTCGACGACGCTGCCGAGGCCGAGCTTGTCCAGCAACGCCAGAGCGCGTTCCTCGATGTCCCAGGCCGACCCGACGACTGCGAAGTCTTCCTCGTCGGCGGAACCGGATTCGATGCGATGCAATGCTTCTCGCACCGAATCGATGGCCAGTACCCGATCCACGGGTAGATCGGGGTCCAGTGTGATGTCCTGTCGCAGGTAGCCCAAGACGCCCGGCATCGTGATGGAACCTCGTTGCGGTACCAATTCCCCGGCGAGCAACCTCAGTAAGGTCGACTTCCCCGCGCCGTTGGAACCGACGAGACCTGTTGTGCCGCTGGTAAAGATGGCCGACAAGGCGTCGAACACGGGGTCGCCGTCGGGCCAGGAGAACGTCAGGTTCGAGACAGAAAGGGAGGATGAGTGAGGCATGGGCGCTCCAAAGGTGTGCATGCGGACGATCTGCAGGCGTCTAGGACCTTTGGAAGAGCAATGGCCTCTCCGAATCTGTGGGCAGCAGGGCAGGACCCACGCTAACCCCGAACCCCGCGAGCGCGCAATCGAATTAGATCGTCGGACCCTTCTTGCGTAGATCGTCGACCGTCTCCATGGCGCCGCGGAGCTCGTCCAACCACTCCTGGGTGTGTTCTCCGACCAGCTTGACGGCCCACGCGAGGGCGTCCGCGCGGGAGCGAGCGACGCCGGCGTCGACGAGGGTGTCCAGGACGCGACGCTCGGGCTGACGCAGGCGGGTCATGACCGGTACCGCGAGGTGGGTGAACAGGACCACGTCGGATCCGGTCCTCACACCCCAGGCGACCTTGCGTCCGTATCGCTTCTCGGCCTCGGCGGCGATCTGCATGCGGTCGCCGCGGGTCGTTTCTCGGAACCGTGCGATGCGACCCTCGTTGGTGGCCGGTGAAGTGTCCGGCTCTGCAGGCAATGTTCCGACGACGACGATCTCCTCTCGGTCGACCTCGACCGAGGCGGCACCGTCGAACCAGGTGTCCGGGAGTCGGCCACCGAACCAGTCGGCGGCGTCGGTGGCGTCCGGAATGTCTGCGTGCTGCCAGCCGCCGGGGCGGCCGAACGAGCGTCCGTTGGGTTTCATGAGAACTCCTTCGGTTGTGTTGTAAGACTGATTACATAATTACACCTCCTTCGAGATCGTGCCACCAGTGTTTCGCGTACGCACTGGGGCATGATCGACCCCGTGCGCACTTCGAGAAGACCCACGACTCTGGCCGCGATCGTGTCCGTACTGGCATTGGTGCTCGCCGCCTGCGGTCAGAGTGGGCCCGATCAGCCGCAGACTGTCGCCGAGCAGTTCGCCGCCGCGGTCAACAGTGCGAACATCGACCAGGCGGCTGCGTTGACCACCGATCCGGCCGGCGCGACGGCAGCCCTCACCGAGCTGTACGACGGGCTTTCGGCAGGCGGAACGGTGACGGCAACTCCCGATTTCGAGGCCACCGACGCCAACGCCGATACCGGCACGTTCACGTTGAATGCCGGTTGGCGCTTCTCGACGACCACCGACGGCACCGCCGAACCCGACGGCGAGCCGAAGGAATGGAACTACACGACCTCGGCGACCGCGGCGGAGACCGAGCAGGGTTGGAAGATCACGTGGGATCCGGCGATGTTGGTGCCGGGCCTGACGGCCGACTCGTCGGTGCGCTTCACACCGACCGACGCGCTCGTCGCGCCGCGCATCTTCGACGGCAACGGCGTCGAGCTGATGTCGCAGCAGGTGGTCACCCTGGTCAACGTCGATGCGACGGCCGATCCCGTGGCTGTCGCGAACCTCGTCGGATCCGTCGTCCCGGGTATCACCGCCGAGTACGTCACCTCGACTGTGGCTGCAGCGCAGGGGAATTCGGCCACCATCGTATTGCTTCGTCAGGCGGACATCGACCCCATCGGTGCTCAGCTCGCGACCGTTCCCGGAGTCACCCTGGCCCCGCAGACGCGGTTGCTCGCCACCGACCGCAACCTGGTGTCGCCGGTCCTCAACGACCTCACGACGCTGTGGGAGCAGGAGCAGGCGGCCAATCGTGGATGGGCTGTACAGGCTGTTGCAGCGGACGGCACCGTCACTCCGCTGGCGGGACGCGATGCCGGAACCGGCGACGATATTGCGACCACCCTGGATTCGGCACTGCAACTCAAAGCCGAGAATGCCCTTGCGTCGCTGCCGCAGCAGGCGGCCATCGTCGCGCTTCGGCCGTCGACGGGGGCGGTTCTGGCAGTGGCGCAGAATGCCGCCGCCGATGCCGAGGGCCCGATCGCGCTGACCGGCCTGTACCCGCCGGGGTCGACGTTCAAGACGGTGACCACCTCGGCTGCACTGCAGTCCGGTGCCGTCACCCCCGATACCGTGCTGCCGTGCCCGGCGACGGAGAACATCGAAGGCAGGCAGATCCCGAACGACGACAACTTCGATCTCGGCGACGTGCCGCTCCACACCGCCTTCGCCAAGTCCTGCAACACGACGATGGGCCGCCTCGGTGTGGCACTCCCGCCGAACGGACTGACCGACGCGGCCGCGCAGTACGGCCTCGGCGTCGACTACGTCACCCCCGGTCTGACGACCGTCACCGGCTCGGTCCCGTCGGCCGACACCCCGGCGCAGCGCGTGGAGTCCGCCATCGGTCAGGGGCAGGTGACCGCGTCGCCGTTCGGAATGGCGCTGGTCGCGTCGTCGATCGCGAACAACGGATTGCTGCCGCCGACGGTCGTCGTCGGAGAGCCGGGCGTGGGCAACATGCAGCCGGCAGCGGTGAACCTGCAGGTCACCGAGCAGATCAAGACCATGATGCGCGAGACGATCACCGGCGGCACAGCGACGGCTCTCAATGACATCCCCGGGTTGCTCGGCAAGACCGGCACCGCGGAGTTCGGTGCCAACAACGAAGGCGCCCACGGTTGGTTCGTCGGGATCTCGGGCGATCTCGCGTTCGCGGTGTTCGTGAACGACGCGGGCAGTTCGGGCCCGGCCATCGAGGCTGCGGGTCGTTTTCTGCGGTGAATCGGCTGCGGCCGAGTCTCAATCGTGACCGGCTCGTATGAATCCCGTGCTTGTTACTCGTGTGACTACAGTGAATATTGTGACTCATGAGTTCTATGAGTCGTGCCCGTCGTGGCCCGCGCAAGGTCCGCGGTCGCTACCTCGTCGCCGTTGCAGCATCGGCGACGTTGACGGTCTCGGCAGTGTTCTGGATGGTCGATCGCCCGCCGAGCGAGGCCGAGGTGCTGGTCTCGAAGTTCGTCGACGCCCTGGACAACCGCGATGTCGCGGCCGCTGCCGCGATGACGACCTACCCGAACGCCGCGACGGCCGCGCTGAACCAGATGTTCGACGGCTTGTCGGCCGGTGGCACGTCCACCGGTGACTTCGACCTGACCCAGTACATGGACCTCTCGGACGAGAGTGGATTCTTCACCCTGGCGACCGCCTGGAACTTCGGTGAGGGCAAGGACTGGAAGTACAGCGCACAGGGCTCGACCAAGAAGCTCAGCGTGGGTTGGCGCATCGCGTGGGATCCGGCCACCCTCGTCCCCGACCTCACCTCGGGCGGATCGGTCCGCTACACCCGGACCGACGCCGCCCCGCCGCTGATCTTCGACGCCGCGAACAACGTGCTGATGAGCGAGCGCACCATCAACGCCATCTCCCTCGACCCGGCGCAGATGAGCGATCCGGCCACGTCCACGGCGCAACTAGCGGATGTCATCGACGTCGTCGCCCCGCTCATCACCTCCGAATCGATGCTGGCCGAACTGAATTCGGCCGGCGGCGCACCGATCACCGCCGTGACCTTGCGTGACGACGACTTCGCCGTCCTCGAAGACGACCTGCGCGCCGTGCCGGGCGTCGTGGTCTCGCCGCAACCCAAACTGATCGTCGACGATCGTCGGATCACCTCTCCCGTGCTGGATTCGCTGCGCGCCGCATGGCAGGAAGGACGCGACGCCACCGCAGGCTGGGCCGTCGACACCTACACCGTCGACGGAACGGGCGAACGCCGCGTCGGATTCCAAGGACCGGGCGGGCCGGACCTGCACGCGACACTCGATCCGCGCATCCAGTTGGCAGCCGAGAATGCGGTCGTCATGGCGGGATCGTCGGCGTCGATCGTCGCCGTGTCCACCTCGACCGGCGCGATTCTCGCTGCGGCACAGAACAGTTACGCCAACGAGCAGGGCGACGTGGTGTTCGGGGGCTCCTACCCGGCAGGAACCGCGTCTGAGCTCGTGCGGGCCGTGCAGTCCGATCGCGGCGACGACAGTGCCGAAGACGCAGCTGCCGGCTTGGGACTCGGTATCAACTACTCGATGCCGGGACTCGACGCCCACACAGGATCTCCCGCCGCCAGCCGCAGTGCGATCGACGGCATCAGGACCGTGTCCACTGCCTCCGGTGACGAGGCGACCGTGACTCCGTTCGGACTCGCGCAGATGGCAGCCGCGATCTCTCGGGGCAGCGCTCCGACTCCGACGATCGTCGCGGGGCAGACCGCAGTCGCCGATCGAGAGTCCAAGGCAATGGGGTCGGATGCGGTAAACCGGTTGCGCGGCATACTCGCCGACTCGTCGAGCAGTAGCGGTCTCGACACGTTCGACGGTGTGCAGGGATTCGCCGGGGACAGTGGCGACGACCGCTTCGTCCTCGCCACCAGTGGTGACGTCGCATTCGCGGTGTACATCGAGGACGCGGACGGTGGAGACCAGGCAGTGCGGATGACGAGCCGGTTGCTGCAGGAGATGGCGAACCCCGTCGAATGAGCCTGAGGTTCAGGCCAGATAGTTAGGCGCGGTAGTTTCATTTGGTGACTGTGCTCGATTTCGGACTTCTGGTGGTGGCCGGGTTCTTCGCCGGGCTCATCGGGTTCGTCACCGGGCTCGCATCGCTCGTGTCCTACCCTGCTCTGCTCGCAGTGGGTTTGCCTGCGGTATCGGCGAACGTGACGAACACTGTTGCGTTGGTCGCGGCCGGTGTCGGAGCGACGGTGAGCTCCTCGGCCGAGCTGGCCAAGGACGGTAAGCAGTTGGTTCGCTACGCGATCTACTCGGCGCTGGGCGGCATCACGGGTGCGATTCTGCTGCTCAACACGCCGGACGGTTCGTTCGAGGTGGTCGTGCCGTTCCTGGTCGCTATGGCAGCCATCGCGCTACTGCTGCAGCCGAGTATCCGAAAGCTGTCCGGAGGCAGGCAGTTTCCGACGCTCTATCCGCTGGCGCTGTTCGCGGTCGCGATCTACGGCGGCTACTTCGGGGCCGGGGCCGGGGTCATCTTCCTCGCGCTGGCATTGATCTGCACGGCGGATACGTTCTGGCGCGCAAGCGTTCTGAAGAGCTTCTTCCTCGGTATCGCGAACCTGATTGCCGCGATCATTTTTTCGTTCTCCGGTCAGGTGAACTGGTGGGCTGCGCTCGCGCTGGCGATCGGTTGCTTCGCCGGCGGTGCCTGCGGGCCACCGACGGTCAAGGTGATCTCGCCGATCATTCTGCGTATTGCGGTCGGGATTCTGGGGCTCGGTCTCGCCGGGTGGCTGGGCTACCAGGCCTTCGGCTGAAGCCGTAGGTGAGCTGACCGTCCACAATTCCGGCCGGGCGGTGCGATCCCGCTTCCGAAGCGAAACAGTGGACAGTCAGGTCAGTTGTGCCTCGGCTTCTCGGGGCACGCTGCAGCAACCGCCGGTCGACGGGGCGTCGGGCTCGTCGAACAGGCCCGCGCCGCCGCAGACGCCGGTGTCGGGCAGCGACAGCTCGACCTTTCGTGCGCCCTCGTGGTCGCCGGCGAGTTCGGCCGCGATGCTGCGAACCTGCTCGTATCCGGTCATCGCGAGGAACGTCGGCGCGCGGCCGTAGCTCTTCATGCCCACCAGATACAGGCCCGGCTCGGGCTGGGTGAGTTCCTCGACGCCGTGCGGTGACACCGATCCACACGAATGCAGGTTCGGATCCACCAACTCGGCGACGAACTTCGGTGCCTGCAGGGTGGGGTCGAGGTCGAGACGAACCTCGGACAGCCAGGACAGATCCGGGCGGAACCCGGTCAGTGCGACGACGCGGTCGACGTTCTCGATGCGCGATCCGGTGTCACCGATCAGAGCGAGCCGATCACCCTTCACTGCAACCGTTTCGGTGCGGAAGCCCGAGACCACGGTGAGGAATCCGTCGTCGACCGCCTTCTTGGCGCGCTGACCGAGAGCGCCGCGAGCGGCCAGTTCGTCCGCGTCCCCGCCGCCGAAGACCTCCGCGGTCACGCCTCGACGCACGGCCCAGGTGAGCGTCGTACCGGGCTCTTCCGCGGCGAGTTCGGCGAAGGTGATGATCGCGGTCAGCGCGGAATGGCCGCTGCCGGCGATGACGATGTGCTTGCCTGCGAACGTGGATCGAGTGGCCGGGTCGGTCAGATCGGGGACCCGGTAGTCGATTCTGTCGGCGGAGAACTTCTCGCCGATGGCCGCAAGCCCCTCGCTACCCAGTGGATTCGGTGATCCCCAGGTGCCCGACGCATCGACGACCGCGCGGGCGAGAACGCGTTCCTCGCTGCCGTCGGAATGCCGGATGTGCACCGACAGCGGCTCGGTGTCGCGGCCGGCGTCGACGACGCGGTCGCGGCCGCGGCGGGCTACGCCGACCACCTCGGAGTCGACCCGGACGGCATCGCCGAGAACGGCGGCCAGGGGCGCGAGGTACTGCTCCACCCATTCGCGTCCGGTGGCGTAGGTGTCGCCGTCCGGCGCGGTCCAGCCGGTGGATTCGAGCAGCCGGGCGGCCGCGGGGTCGACGACCTCGGACCACGGGGAGAACAGTCGAACGTGATTCCACTCGGACACTGCCGATCCGGCAGACGGTCCGCGTTCGAGAACGACTACCTGGGAACCGGTTTCGGTCAGATGCGCCGCGGCGGCGAGACCGATGGGCCCTGCGCCGACCACCACTACGGGGTACGTGTTCATGACGGATCCACCTTTCTGCTGTTGACGATGGTGTCCACGGCTGCACGCGCTGTGCGGCCGACACCGATGAGCGTTGCCGACGCCGGGCCGGTCCAGTCGCCGTAGCCGAGAAGAACCACGTTCGGTTCGTCTTGAACATGGTTGCCGTCCAACACGATTCCCGACCCGTCGGCGTGCAGGTGCAGTGGCCGCAGGTGACGGAGAGCAGGGCGGAACCCGGTGCACCAGACGATCGCATCCAGCCGCTCTGTGGTGTGCCCGTCGGTGACACCGTCGGAGGTGAGCGCGGTGAACATCGGCCTGGCATGCAGAACTCCACGATCGCGAGCCTCTCGCACCGGCGGGACCATCACGATGTCTCCCAGACCGGCGACCCCGCCGGAATCCGCCTCGCCCGCAGAAAGAGCGCGAGCTCGATCGCTGGCGACATCGAACAACACTCGGCCGTCCACATCATCGGGGAGAAACCTCGGCTCGCGGTTGGTGAACCACGTGGTGTCGGCGACAGTGGAGATCTCGGCCAGAATCTGCGCAGCCGAGTTCCCTCCACCGACGATGCCCACGCGCTTGCCTGCGAAGGAATCGGGCACGCGGTAGTCAGCGGCATGCAGCTGGGTCCCGCCGAACTCGCGGATGCCCGGGTAGCTCGGCCAGAACGGTCGCGACCACGTTCCGGTGGCATTGACGATCGTTGTGGCGCAGTAGGAGTCACCGTCGGTATCGACTCGATAGCCGTCGGTCGTACGATGCACCGACTTCACCTCGACGGGCCTGCGCACCGGCAACTCGTACTTCTTCTCGTATGCCCGCAGGTAGTCCACGACGTGCGATGCCGGAGGGAACCCGCTCGGCCAGCGTGGCATCGGCCAACCGGGGAGTCTCGAGTACTCGGCAGGCGAGAACAGGTGCAGCGACGGCCAGTAGTCCTGCCAGCAGCCTCCCGCATGCGTCTGGTCGTCGAGGATGACGAAGTCCAGCCCGGCTCGTCGCAGGTAGTAACCGGCGGCCAGTCCTGCCTGACCGCCGCCGATCACCACCACCTCCGAATTCATTCGAGTCAACCGTCGGTGCCGCGCAATCGGGACGCGAGTTCCTCGACTCGAGCGGCGATCTCGTCGCGCACCAGACGCATCCGTTCGATTCCGTCGATACCGCGTTCGGACGGCTCGTCGGTGTTCCAGTTCTCGAACGTCGGACCGTCGACGGGATCGACCTTCGCCTCACTCCCGAGGGTGATCACGTAGTCGATGCGAGACAACAACTTCGGGTCGATCGGCTTCGGCTGTTCACCGGCCAGGTCGACGCCGACTTCGAGGAGCGCCTCGGCCGAGAGTGCATTGACCGTTCCGCTCGGCTTCGTTCCCGCCGAGTGCACCTCCACTGCATCGCCGACGGCCTTGCGCATCAGACCGGCCGCCATCTGAGACTTGCCGCCGTTCTTGACGCAGACGAACAGCACGCTCGGTGTCGTCATGACACCGAACTCTGCTTGGCCGGAACCAGTTCGGCGATCAGGTCTTCGATGCGGCTCCTGATCTCGTCGCGAATCGGCCGGACCGCCTCGACGCCTTTGCCTGCCGGGTCGGCCAGTGCCCAATCGCGGTAGCTCACTCCGGGGAACACCGGGCACGCGTCACCGCAGCCCATAGTGATCACGACGTCGGATGTCTCGACGGCTTCCGGGGTCAGAATCTTCGGGGACTGGGACGAGATGTCGATGCCGACCTCGGCCATGGCCTCGACCGCTGCGGAGTTGACGGTGTCCGCGGGAGCGCTTCCGGCGGAACGCACTTCGACGGCGTCGCCGGCGAGATGAGTCAGAAATCCGGCGGCCATCTGAGATCGGCCGGCGTTGTGAACACAGACGAACAGAACGCTGGGGGTGGCGGACATCAGAATTCCTTCGGGGACGTGGTCGTGGACACGGCGGGGGAGAAGCGTTTGCGCAGTGCGAGCGAGACGTAGACGAGGCCGACCAGCACTGGTACCTCGATGAGTGGTCCGACGACTCCGGCGAGGGCTTGCCCGGATGTCGCCCCGTAGGTCGCGATGGCGACGGCGATCGCCAGCTCGAAGTTGTTGCCTGCTGCGGTGAACGCGAGGGTGGTCGTGCGTTCGTAGCCCAGACCCATCGCGGCACCGAGGGCGTAGCCGCCGCCCCACATCACCGCGAAGTACACGAGCAGTGGCAGCGCGATACGCACCACGTCGAACGGCTGTGACGTGATCTGATCACCCTGCAGCGCAAAGAGAACGACGATGGTGAACAGCAGGCCGTAGAGCGCCCACGGGGCGATCCTGGGGATGAACTTCTCCTCGTACCATTCGCGGCCCTTGGCGCGTTCGCCGAAGAAGCGAGACGCGAATCCCGCTATCAACGGGATTCCGAGGAAGATGAGGACCGACTTGGCGATCTGCCACGGCGACGCCTCGATGGTCGTCTGGTCCAGGCCCAGCCAGCCGGGCAGAACCGAGAGGTAGAACCATCCGAGGACCGCGAACATGAACACCTGGAACACCGAGTTGATCGCGACCAGAACCGCGGCGGCTTCTCGGTCGCCGCAGGCGAGGTCGTTCCAGATGATGACCATCGCGATGCATCGAGCGAGGCCGACGATGATCAGGCCGGTTCGGTATTCGGGCAGGTCGGGAAGGAAAAGCCATGCGAGAGCGAACATCAGGGCCGGACCGAGGACCCAGTTGAGCACCAACGAGCCGACCAGCAGGCGCTTGTCTCCGGTGACGGTATCGAGGCGGTCGTAGCGAACCTTGGCCAGTACCGGGTACATCATGATCAGCAGTCCGATGGCGATCGGAAGTGACACCCCGTCGATCGAGATGGCCGACAGCGTGTCGTTCAGCCCGGGGATCATGCGTCCCAGGAGCAGACCCACGACCATGGCCACGCCGATCCACACGGGCAGGAACCGGTCGAGGGTGGAGAGCTTGCCGACCACGGCAGTATCGGTTTTCGTGCTCATGCCATGACCTCCGTGGACTCTGCAGCGTTCAGTACTGCGGAAAGTTGCTGCAGGGCAGCGGGAATCACCGAGTAGTACACCCAGGTTCCGCGCCGTTCGCAGTCGAGCAGCCCGGCTTCGCGCAACACCTTGAGGTGGTGGGAGATGGTGGGTTGGGAGAGGTCGAATGCGGGGGAGATGTCGCAGACACATGCTTCGCCGCCTGCATGGCTGGCGACGAGGCTGAGCAGTCGCAGTCGGACGGGATCTCCCAGTGCCTTGAACATGCGGGCGAGATCTCCGGCCCAGTCCGCGGTGAGGGGCTCACGGACCAGCGGCGAGCAGCATTCGCCGTCGACGGGAAGGTCCTGATTCGACATCCGTCTATATTGACGTCTACCGAATCAGGCGTCAAGTGAACAGTTGCCGAACCCGAAGGAGGCGGTACCCGACACCGAGCGCGACCACGACGGTTCCGACGACGATGGACGGCACCGGCAACGTGGCGATCAGCACCACGCATCCGATGCTGCCGATGACCTGGAGGGGGCGTGGGTAGCGGCGATGCTCGGCATCCTGGGTGAACGCGCTCAGATTGGCCACCAGGTAGTAGAGCAAGACCCCGAACGACGAGAAGCCGATGGCGTCACGCAGATCCACTGTCAGGACCAGCACGGAGACGATCACAGCCAGGGTGATCTCGGCGCGATGTGGCACCGAGTACCGCGGGTGGACTGCGGCCAGATACGACGGCAGGTCGCGATGGCGGGCCATCGCCAGGGAGGTGCGGCCGATGCCGGCGATCAACGCGAGCAATGCCCCCAGCGCAGCCAGGCCGGCACCGATCCGCATCACCGGCGACGCCCACGAATGTCCCGACGCCACCGCGAGATCGACCAATGGGGCAGACGACGAGGCCAGGAGTTCGGGGCCGAGAACCGTCAACAAGGTCACCGCAACGAGCGTGTACACCAGCAATGCGATACCGAGCGCGGAGACGATGGCGCGTGGGATGGTCCGTTCGGGTCGGACGACCTCCTCGCCGAGGGTCGCGATGCGCGCATAGCCCGCAAAGGCGAAGAACAGCAGTCCCGCCGACTGCAGAATGCCGTACCACCCGTTCTCGGTGAGCGACCCGAGTCCGTCGACGGCGGGAACGGACGAGCCGGTGAGGCCGAGGACCACTGCGATGACGAGGACGGTGAGGACGGCGGTGACCAAGATCTTCGTCAGCACGGCCGTGCGGGTGATGCCGAAGTAGTTCACCGTGGTGAGCGCTGTGATGGCAAGTATCGCAACGAGTTCGGTATAACCGGCAGGTGCGACATAGGCTGCGAACACCAAAGCCATGGCCGCCGAACTCGCGGTCTTACCGATTACGAACGTCCACCCGGCCGCAAAGCCCGGCCACTCGCCGAGCCGCTCACGGCCGTAAACGTACGTGCCGCCCGACGTCGGATACTGCGCGGCCAGCTGGGCCGAGGAGGTGGCGTTGCAGAATGCGACGACCGCAGCGACGGCCAAACCGATGAGCAGGCCCGCCCCTGCGACGGCCGATGCGGGAGCGAACGACGCGAACACCCCGGCCCCGACCATCGAACCGACACCGATGACGACGGCGTCGACGAGACCGAGGCGACGGGCCAGCGGCTGTGTCACGCCCGAACCCGGTTCTTGCTCACGGCGACAACTGTAGGCGCTGCGAATCGACTCAGCGCAGTTCCTGGAACTCCGACAGCAGCGCGAAGGAGGCCTCGCACAATTCGGTCTGCGTCAGCAGGATGCCGATGGTCCCGTCCGGGTCGACGAAGAAGTCGGTGCCCTGCCCGCCGGACCAGCCGTACCGACCGAGATGGTCACCGTCGGTGACGACCGAGACGCCGAATCCCCACCCCGTTCCCGGCCAGAAGCCGGGGTAGAAACTCTCGTCGGTCTTGATCGACGCAGGCACCTGGTCGTGTGTCATGAGCTCCAGGTGCTCGGTCGACACCGACGTCTCGATCGCACGAAGGAAGCGGTGAAAATCGGTCACCGTCGACACCAGCTCGCCGTGACTGACGTCGACAGTGGGCGGTCCCGCGTAGGGCCCGCCTGCGGCGGGTTCGGTTTCGATCAAGGACCCGTTCTCCAACCGGTAGGCCGCCGTGAGGCGGTGGCATCGGTCGGTCGGTACCCACAGCCCGGTGTCGGGCATCTCGAGTGGCGTGAACAGGTCGTCGCGGAGGTGGTCCTGCAGAGACCGGCCGACGATGCGAGAGACGAGGATGCCGAGGATCGCGAAGCCGTGGTGGTAGCGCCACCCGGTACCGGGCTGGAACGCCAGAGGAAGTTCCGCCATGCGTGCCAACCACTCGTCCGCGCCGAGCGGAGACGGCGCGGGGCCTGCTTCGGTGCCGTTGTCCCTCATGGCCCGGGCCAGCGGGGTGTCTCCCATCTGAATTCCGTACCCACTGGTGTTGGTCAGCAAGTGCCGCAACGTGATCGGTCCCTCTCGAGCGACGGTGTCGTCGAGTGCAGCGTCGGGGCGGGTGAGCACCGGCAGGCCGGCGAGTTCGGGAAGCCAGGGCACGACATCGTCGTCCAGCGTCAGTCGGCCCGCCTCCACGAGGCGCAGGGCGGCCACGCTGGTGACGATCTTGGTCATCGACTGAATCCGGACGATGGCGTCGACTGCCATCGGTGGGCCGCCGACCGCCGATGACCCGACCGCGACGGGTTCTGCATCAGGGCCACCCAGTAACGCTGTTGCCCCCGGCATCAGCCCGTCCTCGATGTGCCGGGTCAACAGCTCTCGCACGGTTCCGCTCACGGAACTCATCGTGTCACCGGAGCGGTCGGGATTCCAACGGTCGCTACTTCCGGTTCTGGTACACGTCCGGGATGCCGTCGTGGTCGTCGTCGCGGGTTTCTTCGATGTGGAAGTCCCGGTAGGCCTTGTTGCGGCTGCGCAGGATCACAGCGGCCAACGATGCCGCGATGATCGAACCGGTCAGCACACCGACCTTGACGTGGTCGTCGCGCTCGGTTCCTTCGCCGAAGGCAAGGTCGCCGATCAGCAGCGAGACGGTGAATCCGATACCCGCGAGCATCGAGACGCCCAGGACGTCGAGCCATTTCAGTCCGGCATCCAGTGTGGCCCGAGTGAACCGCGAGACGAGGTAGGTGGTGCCGAAGATGCCGACGGCCTTGCCGATGACGAGGCCGGCGATGATGCCGATGGCGATCGGATCGGTCAGCGCGCTGGCCAGGCCGGAGAATCCGCCGACGGTCACACCGGCCGCACAGAATGCGAACAGGGGAACCGCGATGCCCGCGGAGATGGGCCGAATCTTGTGCTCGAAGTGCTCGGCGAGTCCGGGGCCTGCCTCGGGGCCACCGTTGGCCTTGCTGCGCATCACCGGAACCGCGAAGCCGAGGAGGACACCCGCGACGGTGGCGTGGACACCCGACTCGTGCATCAGTACCCACGTCACGACAGCCAGTGGGATGAGAATCCACCACGAGCGGACGCGCATCTGTACGGCCACGGCGAACAGCGCGAGCGGAATCAGCGTCAGGCCGAGCGCGACGAAGTTGATGTCGTCGGTGTAGAAGATTGCGATGACGCTGACGGCCAGCAGGTCGTCGACCACGGCCAGAGTCAGCAGAAAGGTTCGCAACGCAGTCGGCAGATGGGTGCTGATCACGGCGAGAACGGCGACGGCGAACGCGATGTCGGTTGCCGTCGGGATGGCCCAGCCGAGCAGAGCTCCGTCTCCGGTGCCGAGGTTGATCAGGACGAAAATGACTGCAGGAACTGCCATTCCGCCGACCGCCGCAGCCACCGGTAACGCGGCGCGTGCCGGATCGCGCAGGTCGCCCGCGACGAATTCTCGCTTGAGCTCGAGTCCGACGACGAAGAAGAAGATGGCCAGCAGCCCGTCCGCGGCCCACGTCGAGAGCGTCAGATCGAGATGGAGCGCCGAGGGGCCGACCCGGGTGCTCATCAGCGAGTCGTATGCCGCGGACCAGGGCGAGTTGGCCCAGATCAGTGCGACGAGGGTGGCGACGAGAAGCAGTGCTCCGCCGACGGTCTCCTTGCGAAGGATCTGCGCGACGCGGTCGGCCTCGGACCAGGAGCCGCGGGAGAACAGCGGCAATCGTGTGGGTGGAGTCGATGAATCTGTCACGGTGAGAACGCCTTTCGGTAGCTTCGTCGAGCTGCGAACCGACCGAATGTCAGGCAGTGGGTACGCAGCACAGAGTTGTTGCCGACCAGACTTCCCGGCGCACCGTGGATCATCCTATCGCGCCGAGGCCGTTCTCGACGAACTCTGCAGTCAACGAACGCTCGGCACGAACTTCGCCAGCGCTCGCCAACCCAGCAGCAGAACTGCAGTGGACAGCGTTGCGACGACGATGAACGATCCGGCTGTTCCCTGCCCGGTCACCGCACGCAACACCATGCCCACCGCGACCGTCATCACCCACACGACGATGCCCGTCGGGACGATGAGGAAAGCGTCGAACTTGTTGCGGTACAAGGCGAACGCGATGATCCAGCCGATGGCGGCACCGACGACGAACGGCCAGGCGGTGTGGAACAGGCCGGACAGTGCGGTGGCCTCGGCGTGACTGCGCCGACCGATCGCGGCGAACAGCACGACCATGAGCAGGTCGATGACGGCAGCAACTACTGGGGAACGAAACTTCACGCGCACCACTGTAGACACCGACAGCGAACGGCCCGCACCGACGAATGCGGTGCGGGCCGTTCGGGGGACCACCCGGTGCGGATCGATGTGGGTGTCAGTCGCGTGGACTGCAACGAAGTCGCATTGATCCGGAAGAGGGGGCGAAGCGAGGCGGACTTACGCCTGCAGTCCGGCCTCGATTTCGAGGTTCAGCGTGATCTTGTCGCCGACGACAGCGCCACCGCCTTCGAGGGGCATGTCGATGCTGATGCCGAAGTCCTTGCGGTTGATGACGGTGCTGGCCTCGAAGCCGGCGACCGGTCCGTTGCCCATGCCTGCGTTGACGCCGTTGAACTCGAGCTTGAGATCGATGGAGTTGGTGACGCCGTGGAGGGTGAAGTCGCCCGTGACGACGAAGTCTCCGCCGTCGGCCTTGACCGAGGTGGACTTGAACGTCGCGGTGGGGAACTTCTCGACCTCGAAGAAGTCGGCGGTCTTGAGGTGGCCGTCGCGCTGCTCGTTGTCGGTGGTGATGGACGCGACGTCGATTTCGGCGTCGACCGACGGCGTGCCGTCCTCGGCAACGGTGATGGTGCCGCTGAAGTTCTGGAAACGGCCACGGACCTTGCTGACCACCAGGTGGCGGACGGTGAATCCAACGGTGGAGTGCGCCGGGTCGATGACCCAGGTGCCTGCGGTGAGCTCGGGAAGTGCGATCGCGGTGGTCATGGGGACTCCTAAGGGTTGAAGTTTCAATGCTGATAGTACACAAGCGGACCAGGGTCCGTATATATTCCGAGTGAACAGAAGGTGACGGACAACACAGCTCGTGACGCTACGCGGGCTCCGGATCGCCCTTGGCGTCGCGGATGTCCTCGGTACGTCGCAGCTCGGCGGTCTCCTGCCGCTCGAGTGCGATGTCGAACTCGAGATCGGCGTGCTGGTGCTTGCGGAACAGCACGAGAAACACGATCCACCCGACGATGGCGACGAGGATGAAACTCACGCCGCGGTACACCAGGGCCGAGGCGACGGCCTGCGATGCACTGATCGAGGCAGCGCTGGTGAGGAACGCGATGAGGGTGGCGTCGACGACGACGAGGCCACCGGGTGCGAGGGGAACGGATCCGACGGCTTTGCCCGCCGCGAAAGCGATGAGCAAACCGGACAGTCGCGGATCTGCGCCGACGGCGAAGCACGCGAACGCCAAGCAGGCGACGTCGCCCAGTCGATGCACGGCCGACCACGAGAGGGTGAGCGCGCCGTCGCGTTTGCCGAGCTGAACGGACTGGATCTGGCCGATGATCTTGTCGATCCCCTCGGCACCCGCGTCGAGCTCGTGGTTGCGGAACGCGTTGTATCTCCGCAGTCCCCAGCGCGCGACGGTCTTGATCGACTCGGGGTGATCGGAGATGTAGCGAACGGCGGCGACGATGGCGATGACGCCTGCGATCGGAAGCACCACGGTGAACGTGTTGAACGAGCTGCCGACCACCAGTCCGCCCGCAACGCCGAGCACGGCCAGTCCTGCCGCGGCGATGACGCCGGAGATCGCCAACTGCCAGGACGCAACGACCGGGCTCGCTCCCCAGCGGCGTGTCTCGCGATAGGTGAACGCCGTGGAGAACACCTGGCCTGCGGGCAGGGTGAGCGCCATCGCGGTACTGCCGTAGATGACCGCCACGGACTTGCGCTGACGCACCTTCACTCCGCCTGCGTCGAGCAACTGCTTCTGCACCCTGCCGAAAGCGCTCAGCGACACCGCTTGAGCGACTATGCAGGCCGCCAGCCAACCCCAGTGGATCTCGCGGACGGCTGTCCAGGATTCGTGCAGCCGCGGCCACAGGTAGATCGCCTCGCCGACCAGGAGCGCCACCAGGGCGATTCCGGCGATCCACTTGACCCACCGCAGTCGGTTTCGCGGACGCCGCACTGCGGGTCCGCGGGTGGAGCTGGGGTCGGGCACCTTGTCAGACTAACTGTCGCGCGAGGAGGAATCGGGATAGTCCACCGGCCAGGCCAGGTGGGTGGCCCGTCGTCGACCACGCAGTTGCACCTGGTCTCCCAGCTCCCACTGTTCCTGTTCCTCGTCGTCGGCGAAGTACAGGGCCGAGGTCGACGCCAGGACGCGTCCGGGACGCAGTTTGGCGAGCTCGGTGAGTCGCGAGGCCTCGTTGACCGGGTCTCCGATGACCGTGTACTCGAAGCGCTCCGACGCACCGATGTTTCCGGCGACGGCAAGACCCGCGGATACACCGATACCGATGTCGAGGCCGGTGATCTCGTCGAGCGCGAATCTGAGTTCGCGCGCGGCGGCGAGCGCGGCGGTCGGGGCGTCGGGACGATCGAGTGGGGCACCGAAGATCGCGAGGGCCGCGTCGCCCATGAATTTGTTGACGAAGCCGTGATGACGTCCCACGACGTCGACGACCACTCGGAAGAACTCGTTGAGCAGCACCACGACCTCGCCCGGTGGGCGCTCGGAGGCGGTGGCCGTGGAGCCGACCATGTCGACGAACAGCACTGCGACGAATCGTGTCTCGCCGCCGAGTTCGGTTCCGAACTGCAATGCCCGACGCGCCACGTCCTCACCGACGTGTTGGCCGAACAGCTCTCGTAGGACGCGTCGTTCGGCCGATTCCTCCATCATTCGGTTGAAGCCCACCTGCAGGCGTCCGATCTCGGAGCCGTCGAACACGTCGACCTCGACGTCGGTCTCGCCGCGCTGAACGCGCTCGATGGCGCGGTGCAGCTGGCTGATCGGGTCGGAGATCTGGCTCGCGGTGAGCATGGAGAGCACGAACGCCTGCACGATCGCCAGCACGCTGAGCAGGATGATGGCCACCGCGAGCGCGTTGGGAGAGAACACCAGATCGGTGGTGATCTGCGTGGCGCACAGCAGGATGATGCCGATGACGGGCATCAAGGTGCCCAGTCCCCACGTCATGGCCATGCGGGTGCCGACGCCGGGCGTCATGGTGCGGTCGAATCGGCCCTCGCTCAACGCCAGTGCTGCGACCGGTCGCAGGATCCGTTCGCCGAGCATGTACGTGAATCCGAACGTCACGGTGGCGGCCATACCGACGGTGACGATGACGGCGATGGACAGCGACGGCATCTCCGCGATGGTCAGCAGCACGAAGATGATGCCGCCGATGATCCAGAGGATGAGGTGCACGATCGCCTGACGCAACGGCGCGTGCAGCGTCGTCATCTGTTCCTTGCGGGTGGGTGGGCCGCCGCGGAGCTGCCACCTGATCACCGACCGCAGGAGGAAGTACGCATAGATCAGGCTGACGACCAGGGCCACCAGTAGGTACGCCCCGAAGATGTACACGTTGCGCACGCGGTCGGCGACGATCGATTGCGATTCGGGGATGGGCAGGCCGTATCGCACGAAGGCGAACACGAGGACCGCGCCGAAGACGTTGGCGATGAGCATCGAGAGCATATAGAGCGGCCAGCGACTCTTCAGGGTGAGCGAGACCGCTCGGAAAGATGCCAGCACGGGTTAAATTTAGCGGGTGAGCACCGACGAGTTGCGGGCGCAAGGTACGGGGGCGTCCCCGGGCCCCACTTCGGCTGCGGATTCGGTGCATCCGCTGGTGCGGGTCGGCGCGGAATGGACGTGGCGACTGCTTGTCCTGTTTGCCGGATTCATCACGTTCTGCCTGGTGGTGGCCAAGCTCAGCACCGTCGTCATTCCGTTGGGCCTGGCGCTCCTGGCGTCGGCGATGCTCGTTCCCGTCGTCGATTGGATGCACCGACGCGGAGTGCCACGTGCCGTCGCGGTGATCGTCGTGATCATCGCCAGCATCGGTGTCGTCGCCGGGATCATGACCTTCATCGTCGAGCAGTTCATCGAAGGCCTGCCGCAGGTGGGTGACCAGTTCACCCAGTCCATCAACGGCATCGAAGAATGGCTCAGCAACGGTCCCTTGCACATCAGCGAGGATCAGATCAGGCAGGCCACCGACAGCCTCGTCAAGGTCATTCAGGACAATCAGGAAGCCGTCACGAGCGGAGCCCTGACGACCGCGGCGGTGATCGGTGAAATTCTCACCGGCGCACTGCTGACACTGTTCACCCTCATCTTCTTCCTGTACGGCGGCGATCAGATCTGGCAGTTCGTCACCCGACTGGCGCCGACCGCGGCCCGCAGAAGAATCCGCACCGCCGGCATCCAGGGCTTCGGGTCCCTGGTGGGATACGTCAGGGCGACGGTTGCCGTCGCGGCCGCCGATGCCGTCGGCATCGGTGCCGGTCTGGCCATTCTCGGTGTGCCACTGGCTCTTCCATTGGCCTCGTTGGTGTTCATCGGAGCATTCATCCCCATCATCGGTGCGGTGCTGACCGGATTCGTCGCGGTGTTCATCGCACTGGTCACCAAGGGCCTGATCACCGCGGTGATCACCCTCGGCATAGTGGTGGCCGTCATGCAGCTCGAAGGCCATGTGCTGCAACCACTCCTGCTGGGCCGCGCCGTGCGACTGCACCCGTTGGCGGTGGTCCTGTCCATCACCGTCGGCATTCTGCTCGCGGGCATCGTCGGAGGCCTGCTGGCGGTGCCGATCGTCGCCGTCCTCAACACCGCCGTGCGGTCGCTGCTCGCCGACGACCCGGACGAGGTCTACGAGGAACTCGAGGTGCCCGACCCGCTGTATTCCGCCGAGCCGAGCAATCCGGATACTCCGCCCGGAAGCGACGTGCCTGAGCGGCTTGCCAAGGGAGAGTTGACGACCCCGGATACCGAGGCTGCCGATACCGAGACAGCAGGTCCGAAGACCGATGCGGACGGCTGACCGGGTACGGACCACGCTCACCTCGTCCGATCCCGACACCCCGCTCTGGCGGGCCTCGCAGGCTTTCCGGCTGATCACACTGGTCTACGCGATCAGTTATCAGGCCGCGACCGTGGACAATTACACCAACCCGCGGCTGAGCTGGTTCCTCGTCGCTCTGATGGCCGTGTGGTCCGGGGCATCGGCGCTGATGCTCGCACGCGCATCACTGCCACGCTGGCAGGTGGTGCTCGCCGATCAGGTCATCGTCATCGCGCTGATGGCATCGACGAGGTTGGTGGCCGATTACGAGTGGTACAGCACCCGCCAAACTCTGCCGACCACGCTGTGGGCCACCAACGCCGTCATCTCTGCCGCAATCCTGTTGGGCCCCAAGGGCGGAATTGCATCGGGGGTGGCGATGTCGGTGGTCAGCGCACTCGTCCGCGACCGCTTCGACTCCGATCTCTGGTCCGATGCCACCGCCCCGGTCCTGCTCTCGGCCGGACTGGCACTGGGACTGGCGTCGAACACCGCCAGGCGCGCCCACGAAGAATTGCGCCGCGCAGCACTATCGGCCGCGATCACCGAGGAGCGAGAGCGGCTGGCCCGGCAGGTGCACGACGGAGTGCTGCAGGTCCTGGCCCTGGTACGACGGCGTGGTCTCGAAATAGGCGGGCCGGCAGCCGAACTCGCCGAGCTGGCCGGCGAGCAGGAAGTGGCTCTGCGTGTGCTGATCTCGGAACAGGCAGCTCCTCGGGACGACCACACCGGCTCGATCGTCGACGTCAGGGCGCTGCTGCGAACTCAGGCGGGCACATCGATCTCGGTCTCGACGCCCGCCGATCCCGTGCTGGTCGAATCCGACGTCGCCGAGGAACTCGCCGCCGTCGTGGCCACCGCACTGTCCAACGTCGAACTCCACGCGGGAGCCGATGCGAAGGCCTACGTGTTGCTCGAGGACGTCGACGGGGAATTGATCGTCAGTATCCGCGACGACGGCCGCGGAATCCCTGCCGGACGGCTCGCCGCCGCCGAGGCCGAAGGTCGGATGGGCGTCTCGAAATCGATCCTCGGCCGCGTCGAATCTCTCGGCGGTACTGCGATACTCGACACCGACGAGGGTGAGGGAACCGAATGGGAGATCCGCATTCCGCGAGCGAAGGGACCGGAATGACAGAGGAAGCGAATGCCGACATCGCGGTGATGGTCGTCGACGACCACCCGATGTGGCGCGACGGTGTCGCCCGGGATCTCGAGGCCGCCGGATTCCGGGTAGTCGCCACCGCGGACTGCGTTGCCGCTGCGGGGCGCCGCGCCCGAGCGACCACACCCGATGTGGTGCTGATGGACATGCATCTGCCCGACGGCAACGGAGCCGATGCCACCGTCGCCGTCCTGGACGCCTCGCCCGAGACCAAGATCCTGGTGCTCTCGGCCTCCGCCGAACGCAGCGACGTGCTCGACGCGATCAAGGCGGGTGCGACCGGTTACCTGGTCAAGAGCGCATCGGCCGAAGAACTGTTCGACGCGGTCCGTGCCACGTCGGCAGGGCAGGCGGTGTTCACTCCCGGCCTCGCGGGCCTGGTACTCGGAGAGTTCCGGCGGATGTCGTCCTCGCCCGAGCCCGCATCCGACACTCGCCCGACGCTGACCGACCGCGAGACCGAAGTACTGCGCCTGGTCGCAAAAGGATTGAGCGCCAAGCAGATTGCGACCCGACTGACGCTCAGCCATCGCACCGTCGAGAATCACGTCCAGGCGACCTTGCGAAAACTGCAGCTGGCCAACCGCGTCGAACTGACCCGATACGTCATCGAAAAAGGGCTGTGAGGGTTTGCGTCGGTAGCCGAGGGGCACTCTGCATTCCATGACCGACAACGAAAATGCAGTGGACACCACCGTCGACCCGGCGAAGCACTCGAAGGGGGTCGACGCCGATCTCGATCAGACCGGTGCCGAGCGCGACGAGGCTATCGACGAGTTCGACGGCCACCTGGACGGGTCGGGCGAGGAGTCCTCGCTACCGACGCCCGAGCCGACCGACGTGGCCGACAAGTCCGAGGAGAAGACCGTCACACGGTCCGAGTAGCGCTACGGACTGCACAACCTGCCGAGCGCGAACTTGGCGATCGGGACGTACGGCAGAACCAGTGGCAGTGGGCCGTCGATCGTCAGCCACGCCCTGGTCCCGTTGGGTCGTGAGACGACGCCGTGCGTCAGGTCGACCCCGATGGCCTGATTCTGGAACCAGGCCGACCATGCCCACGTCCACGATCGCTCGTCGACCGAATGCACCCGGAAGTCGATCGGCAGCCCGAGCGGCCCCAGCACTCGGCCGGTGGTGTCGGCGTCCAGGCGCTCACCGCGGTACTCGACGCCGATGATCTGTGGAGCCCAGGTCTTCCAGGCCGTCGGTTCCATGTAGCGTTCCCAGACCTCGGGGGCGGGGGCGTTACCGGTCGATTGCAGTGTCACTCGCATCTGCCTCACCTACCCGTTGGTAGCGATCCCCACACAGAATTACGTGAGGGTTCGGCCACTGTCCATCATCGCGCCGTCGGGCGGACTCTCGGCTGGGGAGACTGGTCGGGTGCGCATCGTGCAGGTGGCCAACTTCTACGGACCGAGGTCCGGCGGCTTGCGGACGGCCGTCGACCAGCTCGGATCGGGGTACGTGGCCGGCGGCCACGAGGTGACTCTGATCGTGCCGGGCGATCGACGGAGTGAGACGCTGCTCCCGTCGGGAGTGGTGCGCATCGAGGTGCCGGCACCGCGCATTCCGCTCACCGGTGGGTATCGGGTGGCCGACCCGCGCCGAGTGTCCTCGATCGCGGCCGGATTGCGGCCCGACGTGATCGAGGTATCGGACCGACTGACACTGCGCGGCATGGGGGCCTGGGCCGCGCGCCGAGACGTGCGCAGCGTGATGATCTCTCACGAACGTCTGGACCGTCTGCTCGCGCAGACGATGCCGATGCGCTGTGCTCGCCCCATCGCGGACCTGGCCAATCGGCGTACGGCCGAGCAGTACGACGCCGTCGTGTGCACCACGGAGTTCGCGCAGCAGGAATTCGAGCGCATCGGAGTGCGCAACGTGCACCGAGTGCCGCTCGGCGTGGACCTCGACCTTTTCCATCCGCGGCGTCGGCACGTGGGCAACCGGTCGGCCTGGTTGGGCGACGCCGATCGCCTGCTGGTGCACTGCGGCCGGCTGTCGGTGGAGAAGCACGTCGAGAGAAGTATCGATTCGCTTGCTGCGCTGTGTGATTCGGGAATGCGGGCGCGGCTGATCATCGCCGGCGACGGCCCCCGCCGAGCCGGCCTCGAACGACGTGCCCGCGGCCTACCCGTCGACTTCCTCGGCTTCGTCGACGGCAGAGCGGCCGTCGCAGCCCTGCTGGCCTCCGCGGACATCGCTCTCGCACCGGGACCGCACGAGACGTTCGGCCTCGCTGCGTTGGAATCGCTCGCCGCGGGCACCCCCGTCGTCGTCTCCGAGACCTCGGCGTTGGCGCAGATCGTCACCCCACACTGCGGCGGATCCTCCGAGAACACCGCAGACGGATTCGCCGCCGAGATCGAACGAGTACTCGAACTACCGGTCGACGGCCGCCGCACCGCCGCCAGGTTGCGCGCCGAACAGTTCGGATGGCCGGCGTCGGTGTCCGGAATGCTCTCCGTTCTCGGCGGTCGCGCAGCCTGAGATCTTCGCTACCCTGAACCCATGGAGGCGAGGGATCTGAGAGTGTCCGATGCCGAACGCGAACACGTCGGGCAGCTTCTGCAGCGCGCGGTGGGCCAGGGCATGTTGTCGCTCGGTGAGTTCACCGAGCGAATGGACACCGCATTGGCGTCGAAGACCCGCGGTGAACTGAACTCGGTACTCGCCGACCTGCCCGGGATGCAGATCGCCGAGGAACATCGCCCGGCACCGAAGCCCTTTCCCGCGCCCACCTCGCAACCGACGGCGCGCCGCGTCGTTCACGAGCATTGGGGACACGGCAGCGGCGCGTCGGACACACTGCGCGGCACCATGTCCACCATCACCCGCAAGGGACCGTGGAACGTGCCGCCGAGCATGCGCGTCTCCACCCGCATGTCGACGGTGACACTCGACTTCACCCAGGCGGTCATGTCCACGCAGGTGGTCGAGATTCACGTCGACGACTACTGCAGCACCGTGACACTGATCGTGCCCACCGAAGCGACAGTCGATCTCAACCGCGTCGAGACGGTGGCGGGTAGCGCCACCAACAAGGTCCGCACCGGGCCTCCGTACGGGCCGCTGCATCTCGTGGTCTCGGGCAAGGTTCGCTTGGGTTCGGTGACCGCCAAGCATCCCTTCGGTAGCTCGATCCGTCGTATGTTCGGCTAGCGAGGCGCTTCTACTCGAGCAATCCGAGTAGCACTACTCACGCTTTCCGGCCGCCACGGTCGCAGGATCTAACCCATGACTTCTCCCCAGAGCTCCGGGCTGGATCCGCAACTCGTCGCGCGACTGTCCAGCCGCTTCGATTCATTGGGCGACCACATGCGCCAGGTGGCCGTCGACCTGCAGAACCTGCAGTCCCAGCTCGGTGCCACAACGGCTCCCGCTCCCACGCGGCAGGCGTCGGCACCGGCAGCTCCTGCCGTTGCGCCTCCGGTGGCGTCACCACCGCTGCCTCCGCAGCCCTACGGTCAGCCGTTCGGCCACATCGTCCGTCAGCCGGTGGGGCAGCAGGCAGCTCGGCCCCAGCCCACCATGACCTACCCCGCACCACCCAGTGGACCGGTCGTCGCGCCTCGCCCGCCGGCTCCGCCGCGCGAACCGTGGTGGCAGCGTGACGGTGTCATCAGTCGTCTGCTGGCTGTCGCAGGCGCAGGCGTCACCCTCGTCGGTGTCGTGATGCTGCTCGTCCTCGCCGCACAGGCCGGGTGGTTCGGCCCTACGCTGCGGGTCGCCGCGGGCGCAGTGTTCTCACTCGCGCTGATCGGTGCAGGTGTCCGAGTGTTCGGCCGCTCCGGCGGACGCATCGGCGGAATAGCCCTCGCCGCCACCGGCATCGCGGGCCTGTACCTCGATGTACTCGCGACGTCCGTCCTGTACGGCTGGCTCGATCCCGTACTCGGGCTGATCACCGCATTCGGAATTGCCGCAGCCGGAACGGCACTCGCAGTGCAGTGGACGTCGCAGCCGATGGCGGTGCTGATTCTCGCCGGTGTCGCGGTGTGTGGACCGGTGCTGACCGACGGCCTCACCCTGACCCTGATCGCATTCCTCATCGCCACGTACGTCGCCAGCTTTCCGGCTCAGATCGGCCGCAATTGGCCACTCCTGCAGGTCGTTCGGACCGTACCCCTCGTCGGTGCGGTGCTGGCTGCCATCGCGAGTGTCGATCTGTCCGGATCCACCGGCGACCTCTGGCTGCTCCTGGCCGTCGTGTCGGTGGCCGTCTTCGGGATCGGAACCTCACTGGAGTTGCTGCGCCGCAACGTCTCCGATGTGGTCGCCACCGTCATGATCGCTCTCGCGTCTGTGCCGGTGCTGGTCTCTGCCGACGTTTTCGATCGCGCCGCGACCGTCTCTGTCCAACTGGTTCTTGCTGCTGCAGCCGTGGCGATCGTAATTCTGGTGAGGTGGTTGCCAGGGCACGCTCGCATCGCCGTCGCGGTGATCGGAGCGCTGGCGACGCTGCAGGCCGCAGTCGAGTCGACGACCCTCGAGATTCGCCCGGTGGTGCTGTTCGCCGTCGCGTCGGCACTGATCGCGGTGGCCCACAGCACCCGCTCGACACTCGCATACTCGATCGGCAGCGGATTCGGCGTGATCGGCGCACTGATGTTCGTCTCGGTCAGTCCGCCGCAGGCGCTGCTGGACTCCGATCACGCAGTGGGCAGCGTCGGTATCGCCCTGGGCGGAATCCTGCTCGCTGCAACGGCATTCGCCTTCGCATACGTGCTGGCCGAACTGAAACCGGTCGACGACGGACTGCGGACCCTGGGCATCGTCTCCGGCGTACTCGCGCTGTACGGCCTGACGGCGGCAACGGTGACCCTCGGCATCGGAATCGGTGGCGAAACAACGGGATTCACTGCAGGCCACACCGCGGCGACCATCGAGTGGATGATCGCAGCCTTCGCACTCCTGGCATTCGGGTTGCGCAGTGTCACCCACGCGCATCTGGCACTGCTGGCCGGACTGTCCTTGACCGCGGCGGCCATCGCAAAACTGTTCCTGTTCGACCTCGTCGCCCTGGACGGACTGTTCCGAGTCATCGCCTTCATCGCAGTGGGACTACTGCTGCTGATCGCGGGCACCCGTTACGCGAAGGTGTTCGCGGACCGAGAGAGTGCGGCAGTGTCTTCCTGACCTCCCCACACCGCGTGAATGGACCATTGCATACGTCTGAGGAGTGCAGTGGTCCATTCACGCGTCCGACCCGAGCCCGGCCACACCGCATCAATGGACCATCGCATACGTCTCGGCGGTGCAGTGGTCCATTGACGCGTTGTGGGGGCGGCGGCGCGTCAGTCGTCTTTCGGAGCCGTTTCGCCCAGTCCGAGTCTGCGTTGCATGCGCTTCATGCCCGCCGGTGCCCACCAGCTCGCGTCGCCGAGCAGTTTCATCGTCGCGGGCACCAGGAACATGCGAATGACGGTGGCGTCGATGATGAGGGCAGCGATCATGCCGTACGCGATGTACTTCATCATCACCAGATCCGAGAACGCGAACGCTCCGGTGACGACGATGAGGATCAATGCTGCCGCGGTGATGATGCGACCGGTGTGCGAAGTGCCGATGTGAATGGCTTCGCTTGTGCTGGAGCCATTTTCGCGTGCCTCGACCATGCGGGAGAGTAGGAACACCTCGTAGTCGGTGGACAGCCCGAACACGATGGCGGCAATCAACAGCAGAATCATCGCCATGATCGGCCCGGGCGTGAAATTCAGCCACGCCGCGCCGTGGCCGTCGATGAAGATCCACGTCAGAATGCCCATCGTGGCACCGAGCCCGAGGGTCGTCATCAGCACCGCCTTGATCGGCAACACCAAGGATCCGAACGTCAGGAACATCAGTACGGTCACGACGATGACGACCAGCACCGCCATCAGGGGTAGACGATCGACCAGCGCATCGATCGAATCCCGTTCGATCGCAGGCGTTCCCGTCACCTCCATCGAGGTGCCCTCGGGAGTGTCGATGCTGCGCAGGAACTCGATGGCGGGCGCTGCGTCGTTGCGATCGATCAGTCCGGCCTTGAAGACGATGATTCCGTCCTTGCTGGCACCGACCGGGGTGAACTGCTCGACCAGGCCCGGCGCGTTGTTCGCCTGGGTGGTGATGGCGGCCAGGTTCGACCCCTGGGCGTTCTGGATGACCAATTCGATCGGCTCGGTGCGCTGGCCGGGGAACAGTTCGTCGAACCGTTCCTGCGCCACCCGCGTCGGATTGTCCGGTGGCAGATACGTCTCGTTGATGCCACCGAACGCGAGGTTCCCGATCGGAAGCGTCAACGCCAGCAGTCCGAGCACGATCGTGACGACCACCTTGATGGGGTTGCGCATCACCCAGGTGGTGAGCTTGCCCCACATCCCGTTCTCGATTTCCTCCGACGACTTGGTCTTACGCATGAACGCCAGGCCGAGGGCATCGACGCGTGGGCCGAGAATCGACAGAATGGCCGGCAGGATGGTGATCGCGTTCAGTGCCGCGAGAGCGACCGTCGCGATCGAACCCAGGGCGACCGACCGCAGGAACCCGTGCGGAAACAGCAAGAGACCCCCGAGGCAGGCGACGATGATCGTCGCCGAGAACGCCACCGTCCGACCGGCCGTCATGACCGATCGACGGACGGCATCAGGCGTCGACCGGCCGTCGCCCAGTTCCTCTCGGAAACGCGACACGATGAACAGTCCGTAATCGATCGCCAAGCCGAGTCCGACCAGCGACACCACCGGTGCAACGAAGGTGTTCACGTCGGTGACGTGGGTGAACAGCTTCACGATGCCGTTGGCGCCGACGACGGTCAGCGCGCCGACGATGAGCGGAAGCGCAGCGGCCACGACGCCGCCGAACACGAAGAACAGCAGCACTGCCACCGCCGGGATGGCAAGGATTTCCATGCGGTGGATGTCGTCGGTCATCGTCGACTGCAGGGCGGCCGCCACGGCCTGTTGGCCGGCGACCTGTACGTCGACGCCGTCGATGTAGAACGCGCTCTGGACGGCCTGGAAGTTCTCGGTCAGCTCGGTGTCGTCGGTACCGACGATGGCGATGCTCGCGATGGCATGCTGCTTGTCGGTGGTTCCGAGCGCCGCCAGCACCGGGGCCTCGGCAGTCCGGAAGTAGCTGGCGTTGATCTTCGCGATGCGGTCCGGGTGATCGGACACCAGCGAATCGAGACTGCCGACGACCGCAGCGTCGAACGCCGGGTCGTCGATGGTCGACCCCTCCGGCGCGGTGTACAGGACGATCACATCGCCCTCGGTGTTACGGCCGAACGTCGCCTCGGCAAGGTTGTTCGCAGCCGCGGATTGCGACGTCGGATCGTCGAAGCCGCTCTGGCTCAAGTGGTCGGTGAGATCCCAGCCGTACGCGGCCAGGATCGACAGTCCGGCCACCATGACACCGAGAACGGTGTACCGGAGTCGGTGGACGAACTTTCCCCATCGAACGAACACGTGTGTGTAACTCCCCCTGGATGCACGCGACTACCGTCGCCACGTGAGTGAACCTCGGCTCAGGGAGGTTAGCCGATCACACGAGCGTCAGCGTGAACGGTTGCGCTCGCGTGCGAGCAATTCGCTGACGCTGAGCACCTGTCCGTTCTCGCCGCCGCGATGACGACCGCTGTCGCCACCCTCGGTGGTCGGTGCGGATCGGCGGCCCGACGGCTTCTCGGACCGTGGCTCGCTCGACGCGGATCCGTTGCTGCCGTTGCGTTCGGTACCGGTCTGCTCGGTGCCGTTGCGATCGGACCCGTTGGTGCCGTTTCGGTCGGTGCCGTTTCGTTCGGACCCGTTGCTGTGGCCGTTGCGATCGGAACCGTTCTGCGGGGAGCCGGTCTCGTCGCGACCGCCGTGGTTCGAAGCGCTGTGGTTCGATCCGTTGTGATCGGACCCGTTGGCGGTCGAACCGTTGCGCGGTGTGCTCGGGGGTGGTGATGCGCTGGGTGCTCGCAGGTCGGCGAGCCAGCTCTCGATGGAACGGGAATCCGGTTCCTCGGCGCGAGGCGCGCGTGCGGCCCGGGTTCGGCTCAGCGGCGCTACGGGTGGACGCGGTGCGCTCGGTGCGCGGGGCGGCTCCGCCGACGGGGGAGCTGCCACCGGGTTGACCGGCGGTGCGGGCCGGACGACCTCCGCTGCCTGGGTCGGTTCCGGTTCGACGGTCGGCCGCGGCGCAACCGGCCGGCTCGGGGCAGGCCTGGGAGCCGGTCGTTCCTGCGGAGCGGCCTGGGTCCGAGGGGGAGTCGGGGTAGGTCGAGCAGCCGGTGCCGCAGGCGTGGCGGGAGCCGCACGGGTCGGCTCGGGTGGGGTGGCCGGACGCCCTGTCACACTGCGTCGGGATTCTTCCTTCGCCGCGTGGGTCGCTCGGATCGGGCCCCCGCCGTGCGGTGCGACCACGGGAATGGGTTCGGTGAGCGGCTCGCTGCGGCGCGGTGCCGGACGCATCGGCGGCGCGACCGTACTCGACGGTGCACCGCCCGCGAGAGCGAGCTCGGGCACGTCCGCCATGGGGAGCAGTTCGTCCTCGAGGATGGTCTCGCCGAGTCCGAGCTTCTGCTGAATCCGCTTCATCCACTGCGGGGCCCACCAGCAGTCGTCACCGAGCAGTTTCATCGTGGCGGGCACGAGGAACATGCGGATGAGGGTGGCGTCGATGATGAGGGCCGCGATCATGCCGTAGGCGATGTACTTCATCATCACCAGATCGGAGAACGCGAACGCCCCGGTCACGACGATGAGGATCAGGGCCGCTGCGGTGATGATGCGTCCGGTATGCGAGGTTCCGATACGGATGGCTTCGCTTGTGCTCGCGCCCTTCTCGCGCGCTTCGACCATACGAGAGAGCAGGAACACCTCGTAGTCCGTGGACAAGCCGAACACGATCGAGATGATCAGCACCAGAACCGGAGCCATGATCGGCCCGGGAGTGAAGTTCATCAGCCCCGCACCGTTGCCGTCGATGAATATCCACGTCAGGATGCCCATGGTGGCCCCGAGACCGAGGACGGTCATGAGCACCGCCTTGATCGGCAGCACCAACGATCCGAACGTCAGGAACATCAGCAGGGTCACGATGAACACCACGAGCACGGCCATCAGCGGAAGTTTGTCGATGAGCGCACTGATGGAGTCCTGCTCGATGGCGGGGGTGCCGCCGACCAGAACGGACGCTCCGTCCGGCACGTCGATGCTGCGCAGGAAGTCGATGGCGGGCTTGGAGTCGTTGCGATCGACCAGTCCTGCCTTGAAGACGATGATCCCGTCCTTGCTGGCACCGACCGGAGAGAACTGCTCGACCAGGCCGGGAGCATTGTTCGCTTGATTGGTGATCGCGGCGAGGTTGGCACCTTGCGCGTTGCTGATCACCAGCTTGATGGGTTCGGTCCGTTGGCCGGGGAAGAGCGAATCGAACTCGCCCTGCGCTTCGCGGGTGACGTTGTCGGGCGGTAGGTAGGTCTCGTTGATGCCGCCGAACTTGATGTTGCCGACCGGCAGCGTCAGGAGCACCAGGCCGAGCACGATCGGGACGGTGACCTTGACGGGGTTGCGCATCACCCAACGAGTGAGACGGCCCCACATGCCGTTCTCGATCTCCTCGCTGGACTTGGTCTTGCGCATGAACTTCAGACCGAGGGCGTCGACGCGGGGTCCCAGGATGGCGAGCATCGCTGGCAGGATCGTGATGGCCGTCAGAGCTGCGAGAGCCACTGTTGCGATGGAGCCGTAGGCCACCGACTTGAGGAAGCCCTGCGGGAACAGCAGCAGACCACCGAGGGACGCGACGATCATCGTCGCGGAGAACACCACGGTGCGACCGGCCGTCATGACGGTGCGGCGCACGGCCTGTGGCGTCGAATAGCCGTCGCCCAGTTCTTCTCGGAATCTCGAAACGATGAACAATCCGTAGTCGATGGCCAGCCCGAGGCCGACGAGTGAGACCACGGGTGCGACGAATGAGTTGACCTCGGTGAAGTTGGTGAACACCTTCACGATGCCGTTGGCGCCGACGACTGTCAGGCCACCGATGATCAGCGGGAGGGCAGCCGCGACGACGCCACCGAAGATGAAGAACAGCAGTACGGCCACTGCCGGGATGGCCAGCAATTCCATCCGGTGGATGTCGCCTGCCATCGTCGACTGCAACGCGCCTGCGACGGCCTGCAAGCCGGTCACCTGCACGTTCACACCGTCGATGTAGAAGACGTCCTTGACGGCCTGGAAGTTGTTGGTCAGCTCGGTGTCGTTGGCACCGGCGATCGCAATGCTGGCAATCGCGTGTTGCTTGTCGGTGGTACCGAGGGCGGCGAGGTTCGGGGCAGTTGCCGTGCGGAAGTAGCTGCCGTTGACCTTCTCGATCTCGTTCGGGTGGTCGGCGGCGAGCGAATCGAGGTTGGCGACGATCTTGGATTGGAACTCGGGATCGTCGATCGTCGAGCCCTCGGGTGCGGTGTAGAGGACGATGACGTCACCCTGCTTGTCGCGACCGAACGTCGTGTCCGCCAGACGGGCAGCCTGGGCCGATTCCGACGTCGGATCGTCCCAACCGCTCTGACTGAGATGGCTGTTGAGATCGAGACCGTAGGCAGCGAAGCCCAGCAGTCCGGCCACCATGACACCGATAACGGTGTACCGCAGGCGGTAGACGATGTCTCCCCATCTGGCGAACACTTAAGAAACTCCTTGGCGCCCGACGAGCAGGGCGGACAGCGGTCGGAAGGGCTGCAGCCACGCACCTTCGTCGGGAAGCGAATCGAGACTCACCCGTGGCAGTGGCTCACGGAAGACGCCCGGAATGTCCTCGAGGTCGAGGAACTCCAGGATGTCCGACGTGACAGCCCAGCTTGCGTGCTCCCGGAAGCCCAGCACCTGCACGGGCACTCCGGTTGCTGCGATGGCCTCCAGTGGACCCTTGAACGCCTGACCGTCGGCGGACGCGACCATGACACCGGCGAGGCCGCCGTCACGGTTGCGGAAGTCGATGTGGTCGAGCATGTCTGCGTCGACGTCACTGTCTTCGTCGACCTTGGGCTTGGCGAACACCGCGAAACCCACGTTACGCAATGCTTCGACCCAGGGTCGGACGACATCTGCGCTGCCGGGGGCGATGTTGGTGAACACCGTGGCCTCGGGTTCGAGCGTCGCGGTGCCGGAGGTGGAGAGCTCGGCAGTGCGGCTGAGCAGCCATCGGCCCAGGGCATCGAAGCGCGGACGGTACGCAGCGGTGGGTCGGCCACCGAGAATTGCGCCGAGTCCCATGTCCAGGTTCGGGGCGTCCCACACCAGCAGGACGCGTTTGCTGTGGCGCGATTCACCGAGTGCGCCGAGTTCTGAGGGGTCGACCACGGTGTCGGGCATGTCCGTACTGACGCTCATGCTGTCTTCTTTCCCCAGATCAATTCCGTCACCGAGCTACCGACCAGCTGTGCCTTGCCCTCGAACTTGGTCACCGGTCGCTCGTGTGTCATGGGCGACTCCCAATCGAGAACGGTCAGACCGGGCTCGGCGTTCCCGGCCTCGGCAATCCACTCAGCGTATTCGGCATGATCGGTTGCCACGTGCAGAACGCCGCCGGGCTTCAACCGATCCGCGATCATCGCGAACGTCGGACCCTGCAGCAGGCGACGCTTGTGGTGTCGAACCTTGGGCCACGGGTCGGGGAAGAAGACGCGGACGCCGGTCAACGATTCCGAGGTCAGCATGTTCTCGAGCACGTCCATCGCGTCACCGCGCAGCAACCGAACGTTCTCGATGCCTTCGCGTTCGATCTGCTGCAGTGTCTGGGCCAGGCCGGGCCGGTAGACCTCGACGGCCATCAGGTTGACGTGCGGCTCGGCCGAGGCCATCGCCGTGGTCGCGGTGCCTGTACCCGAGCCGATCTCGAGAATCGCCGGTCCGCTGCGGCCGAACCAGGCGTCGATGTCGATCTGCTCGTCGGCGACGTCGCGGCCGATGCGCGGCCACAGGTTGTCCCAGGTGGTCTGCTGCGCTTCGGTCAGCGCTCCGCGCCGAGAGCGGAAACTCGTCACGCGGGGGTACAGCCGTGAGCCCCGTTCCTGGGTCTTCACGGCATTGTCCTCGGTGTCGACAGAGGGGTCCTGGGGCTCGTTCACCGGTCCATTGTCGCGCATCGACGGGGCGTGTGACAGGTGGGTCTCGAGTTGAAGTTGAGACTTACCGTCCCACCGCTGATCAGCGGTGGGACGAGCCCGGCTAATTACAACGATGCAATTCCCGACGGTCGGCTCGTGAGCGCCCACATGTGCCAGAATCGGTGCCGCAGCAGGGGGCTGTGCGTCGCCTCTCGACGTGGGCGGCGGGTCGTCGGTGGGGGAATCGATCATGGATGTCGCCGAGGTCGGTCTTGGCCTGTTGCGTGACCGCGTTGCGTCGAGCGACGCACGCGAGTCCGTCGACACCGTCGTCCACGATCGCCTACGGCCGATGACCGCACGGGTGACCGGCCGCTCCGGCGTCGGGAAATCCGCGGTGCTCGCCGTTCTCGACGTGGCGCCGCTCGATGCCGACGGCCTCGATGTCCGATGGCACGAGGGCAGAGCGGACAGCAGCGAGGGCGAGGTGCTCGTCCACGTGATCGCGGGTGCGGTGTCGCCGGTCGACACTGCACTGCTGAGTTCTCGGCCGAGCGATCCTCCGGACGGGACCGTCGTCGTGCTGACCAAGGCGGACACACTCGACGATCCCGCAGCCGCGGCCGCAGCGGCGTCGGAGCAGCTGGGGCGGACGGTTCTGCCGTTGATGGGAACCACCGCGGCGGGATTGCGGGGAGTGGGCCGAGCCGGCGCACCTCTGGACATGTCCGACGTGCGCGCCGTCGCAGCGGCCGATCTGCGTCCGACCGACCTGATGACCGTCGATCGGTTTCGCGCCGCCGACCTCGCGGTGTCGACGTCTCGGAGAGAAGCGCTGATCGAATGCATCGAACTTCGAGGTCTCGCCCTGCTCGTCGACCTGCTGCGGCAACCAACGGCTGTGTCCGACGGTGATGCCGTACGGATACTCGCCGATGCCACCGGTGCCGACGCCGTCATCGCCGCGGTCTCCACCGCCGTCTCGGCGGCCGCGGCGGCTCGCGATGTCGAGCTGCATCGCAGACTGCACCGGATCTCCGCCCGGAACCGGCGGGCTCGTGCCGCCGTCGAGTCGTACCTGGCCTCGGACGAGGCGGTAGCTGCCGAGATGCGCCACGCGGCTCTCCGTCTCGGGGTGCCGATCGAGACCGGTTCGGAGGAGGTCGCGCTGGAACAGGCGGTGCTGTGGAAACAGCGTGCGGCTGCTGCCGGGGACCCCGACGTGCGTCGCGCGGCACTCGCGCTGTGCCGAGGGCACGTACGAATGCTGCGCCGATGACGCCGCTGTCGGAAGACCTGAAAAGCGTTCTCCGACGCTGGAATTCGGGTGCACTAGACGAGATCGAACGGGCAAGGGTCAGTCGACCCGCCGGGGTTCATCTCACCGGGACCCCCGGATCGGGCAAGTCCGAACTGCGCCGGGAGCTGTCCCGACTCGGTGGTTCCATCATCGGCTTCACGGACTCGATGGCCGATGCCGCGGTCGTGATGATCGTCGTCGACGCGTCGGCTCCGGTGGGCCGCGTCGAGGTCGAGCAATGGCGAGCAGTCCTCGAATCCACGCCTGTCCTGTTCCTGGTGAACAAGATCGACGTGCATCGAGACTGGCGTGAGGTGGTCTCCGCCGACAGAGATCTCGTGGCCGAGTGTGTCCCACGGGCGGTGGAGTGCACGTTCCACCCGATCTCGGTTCGGTCGGCGCGGACGGGCCGAGACAGCGGTGACGCCGCGATGTCCGCGGAGTCGGGTCTCGGAGCGGTGGCGGACCGGCTCGGCGCGCTGCTGCTGCAGGCCACAGCTATCGGATCTCAGCGCAAATACGTTGCGGCAGTGCAGGACTGCGCAGCCGGAGCCAAATCGTCGATCGTGGCGAGAGCGCGCGCGGTGACCGGGGGAGGTGACACGGCCGAACTCCGTGCGCGGCGAGCCGAGCTCGTCGGCGAACGGGACAATCTCGGTGGCGACCGACGGGCATTGCTGCACAATCGAATTCAACGGGTGCGGGTGGAGTCCCTCCATGCTGCCGCCGAAGATTTTCGCGCCCTGCTCGCCGAGTTCAAGCGCACGATCGACGGGTCGGGGCGTGCCGAACTCACTCACCTTCCCGTACATGTCGCCGAGTCCGCGCGCGGAGCCCGCAATCGGGCCGACGCGGCGCTCACAGCGCGATTGCGGGCAGTGGAGACCGATCTCGGGGTCACGCCGGCGCAGGCGGAATCGAATGTCGAGGACTCCCCGCTCGACATCGGGGAGCCGTCCCGGCGGCGGGGGATCGAGGATGCGGTCATGATCGTCGTCGGTGCGTCGGCGGGGGTAGGACTCGGGCGGCTGGTGGTGTCGCCGATGGCGCTGGTGCCGGCCTGGGCAGTCGCCAACACCGTGATTGCACTCGTCCTCGGAGGTGCGCTCGCCTGGTGGATCACGCGGTCACGGGCGCTGGTGGCCGATCGGGCCCGCCTGCGCGGCTGGACACAGGAAAGCCTGGCCCGGGTGAGATCGTCGGTGGAGCAGCACGTGCTCTCGCGGATTCTCGATGCCGAGTCGATGCTCGCGTCCGCCGTCGCGACTGCGGATCGCGATGCTGTGGCCCGCATCGACGTCGCACTCGCCGAGGTGGACGCCGAGCTTCGTCGGCTTGCCGACCATCGATCGGCACTACTGTCTGCCTGCGATCGCGATCTGTCTGCACTCGAGCGGGGGTTGGAGCGATTCCGCGGGCTCGATCGCGGTGTGTTCGTAGCCCGTGAACCCGTCCATTTCTCTGCGGAGCAGGTGGAACCGTTCGACGAGCCGGTGCGTCGGAGTCAGTAGGTGCAGTATCGGTTCGTTGAGCGAGGTGAGGAGCGTCGATGATCGCGGTGGATGGCTTCGCAGCAGGTGGGTTCCTCGCGGAGGAGGCCGAACCTCACGACGTCGGGGATTCGGGTGAGCCCAGGGTCTCGACGGACCTGTTCGATCTCGACGGAGACGGTCACTTCGAGACCACCGTACGCCGTACCGACGCCGGGATGACCGTGGCGACCGACGTCGACGGCGATGGTGTGACCGACAAGTTCACATCGTTCGGACGTGACGGGCAGTACCGATCCTGGGAAATTTTTCGAGAAGCGAACGGTATCGGCCGGGGTGAAATGACCGAATCGGGCGAGCTGTAGTCGGTCCGTCCCGAGTGGACGTCGGTGCTGGTAGACGCCTTCTTGCGCGGATCTTTCCCTATCTGAATCGGTCCTGTGACTAATCGGACAACACCCTGTTTCCGGATTTACGTCGCTCGGCGTTAACCTGAGTACCAGGACACCCGGCGCTCGACGCTCGGCTTGCTGTACCCGTTACGATGGTGTACTGCGGCTCGAACGGTCGAGCAGCGCCCCGCCGAGAGGGGAAAACCGAGATCTGCTCGCGCATGTTTGCCCAACAGTGATCGTGCGAGTACTTCCCGGTTCCGGCTCACCCCAGGAGAGTTAGATGACCTCAGCCACCATTCCCGGTTTGAGCGGCACCGACAACGTGCCGACTCGACACAAAGAACTGCTCGCCTGGGTTGCCCAGGTAGCCGAACTGACCGAACCGGAATCCGTGGTGTTCGCTGACGGATCCGACGCCGAATGGGAGCGCCTGACCACCAAGCTGGTCGAGGCAGGCACCTTCACTCGTCTCAACGACGAGAAGAAGCCCAACTCGTTCCTCGGCAACTCCGATCCGTCGGACGTCGCTCGCGTCGAGTCGCGTACGTACATCTGTTCCAAGGAGGAGATCGACGCCGGTCCCACCAACAACTGGATGGACCCCGCCGAGATGCGGACGCTGATGTCCGATCTCTACCGCGGCTGCATGCGCGGACGCACCATGTACGTGGTGCCGTTCTGCATGGGCCCTCTCGACGCGGCCGACCCCAAGCTGGGCGTCGAGCTCACCGACTCGGAGTACGTCGTCGTCTCGATGCGCGTGATGACCCGCATGGGCCAGGCCGCACTCGACAAGATCGGTGACGACGGGTTCTACGTCAAGGCGCTGCACTCGCTCGGCGCTCCGCTCGCCGAGGGCCAGGCGGATGTGCCGTGGCCGTGCAACGACACCAAATACATCACGCATTTCCCCGAGGATCGCGAGATCTGGAGCTACGGATCCGGCTACGGCGGCAACGCCCTGCTCGGCAAGAAGTGCTACTCGCTGCGCATCGCTTCGGCCATGGCCCACGACGAGGGCTGGCTCGCCGAGCACATGCTGATCCTCAAGCTGATCTCCCCTGAGGACAAGGCGTACTACATCGCAGCGGCGTTCCCGTCCGCGTGCGGCAAGACCAACCTGGCGATGATCCAGCCCACCATCCCGGGCTGGCGTGCCGAGACCATCGGTGACGACATCGCGTGGATGCGTTTCGGTGAGGACGGCCGCCTCTACGCCGTCAATCCCGAATACGGCTTCTTCGGTGTGGCACCGGGTACCAACTGGGATTCCAACCCCAACGCGATGAAGACCATCGATCAGGGCAACTCGGTGTTCACCAACGTCGGCATGACCGACGACGGCGACGTATGGTGGGAGGGCCTCGAAGGCAAGCCCGATCACCTGATCGACTGGAAGGGCAACGACTGGACCCCCGAGTCCGGAACCGATGCCGCGCACCCGAACTCGCGCTACTGCGTGCCGATGGCGCAGTGCCCGTCGATGGCTCCCGAGTGGGACGACCCCAAGGGTGTCCCGATCTCGGCGATCCTGTTCGGTGGACGCCGCAAGACCACCGTTCCGTTGGTGACCGAGGCTCGCGACTGGCAGCACGGCGTGTTCATGGGAGCCACCGTCGGCTCCGAGCAGACCGCTGCCGCCGAGGGCACCGTCGGAACCGTCCGACGCGACCCGATGGCCATGCTGCCGTTCCTCGGCTACAACGTGGGCGACTACTTCCAGCACTGGATCGACCTGGGCAAGAATGCCGACGAGTCCAAGCTGCCGAAGGTGTTCTACGTCAACTGGTTCCGTCGCGGCGAGGACAAGCGCTTCCTGTGGCCCGGATTCGGTGAGAACTCGCGCGTGCTCAAGTGGATCGTCGAGCGCATCGAGCACAAGGCCGCCGGCATCGAGACGCCGATCGGTGTCGTCCCCACCGCCGAGGCACTCGACATCGACGGACTCGACACCACCGTCGAGGACGTGGCCGAGGCACTCGCGGTGAACTCCGACGAGTGGAAGGCCGAAATCCCGCTGATCCAGGAGTGGTTCGACTTCGTCGGCGAGAAACTGCCCACCGGAATTCAGGACGAATTCGACGCCCTCAAGCAGCGCCTGGGCGCGTAGTATTCACGACACAGAACGGGACTCACCGAGGGGTGGGTCCCGTTCTGGCTGTGTGGATATGGACGCTCAGGCAGTGAGCGCGGCCGCCCCGGCCAGGGTGCCTAGTCCACCCAACGCAGCAGGCACCACCTGCAGGCCATCGAGGAACTTCAGGCGTGCGTGCAGCGCGATCGACTCCTGAATCGGATTCCACAGCGGCGGGCCGGCTTGGGCGAAGCCACCACCGATCACCACCATGCGAACGTCCACCAGGGCGACGGCCGACGCGATCGCCTGGCCCAGCGCCACCCCGGCGCGCTGCAACGAGGTGATGGCGATCGGCTCCCCGGCGGCGGCATCGGCGGCCAATTCGGTTCCGCTGCTGCCGGTCCAACCCAGCTCACGCGCCCACCGCACCGCCGAAGGCCCACTCGCGACGGTTTCCACGCAGCCGATTCCGCCGCACGCGCAGGGCGTCGTCGAACCGGGAACGACGATGTGGCCGATGTGGCCCGCGTTGCCGCTGGCACCGGCGACGATCTTCCCGCCCAGCACCAGCCCACCGCCGATCCCGGTCGACACCACCAGACTCAGCACATCCGGCACACCTACGGCCGCACCGTAGCGGTGCTCGCCGAGTGCCGCTGCGCTGCCGTCCATCGCGAGGCGGATGTCGGCCTCGGGGAAGACCACGGCGATGTGATCGCGCAGGCCGAAACCGTTCTTCCACTCGTCGATGTTGATCGGTGCGACCGACCCGGTCTCGAGGTTCACCGGACCGGAGCAGGCGACGCCGATGCGGTCGATGTGCTGTCCGGGAGCCATCTTCCGAAGCAACGACGCGCACGCCTTCCACACCCCGGACTCGGGAGTCGGCACCGTCACCGGATTCTGTGGCCGCCCGTCGTCGCCGACGAGTGCCGCTGTCATCTTGGTGCCGCCGATGTCGAGCGCGAGTGCCGTCATCGGTCCAGATTATGTGTTCGGTGTCAGGACGAGGACGAGGTTGCTGCCCAGGAACTCTCGGAGAACGGGTACTCGCATCATCCACCAGGCCCAGCGGGGATGGTAGCGCGGGAATGCGGCCAGCAGTGTTGCGTTGGGTGTGCTTCGCGCCCAACGTAAACCGTCTGCCGCGCTGATGTCGAACAGTGATTCGCCGAATCGATTCTTCGGTTCGTGACCGGTGGTGCGGGCATAGCGGCGGGCTGCGTATTCGCCGCCGAGGTAGTGCCAGGGTCGGGTCTCGTGGCCGCCGAACGGACCGAACCAGATGGTGTACGAGAGCACGGTCAACCCGCCGGGCTTGGTGACTCGCAGCATTTCCTCGGCCATGGTCCACGGCTCGCGGACGTGTTCGGCGACGTTGGACGAGAAGCAGATGTCGACGCTGTCGTCACGAAACGGCAGCGCCATCCCGGAGCCGCGTACCGAGCCCGGTATCTGCAGTCCCGCTGCGTGCATCTCGGACGCGTCGGGCTCGACGGGCAGGTAGCGCGCGCAGCTCGCACCGAAGACCTCGGCGAAGTATCCGGGTCCACCGCCCACGTCCAGTACGGTCGCCGCGGACATGTCGGTGCCGGTCAGGCCCCTATACAGATCGCCGATCAGCTCCACGGAATCGCGAGCGAGCGCGCCGTAGAAGATGTCGGGAGCACTCTGCTCGTGCCCGAAGTCCTTCAGCAGACTCACCGAGCGGCGCAGTGTCGCGCGAGAGGCGAACAGACGTGTCACGGCGGAAGTCACGAAAACGAACCCTAGCGGTTACTGTGGCAGCGGTAATCGACTGCGGTCGAGACGAGCATGCGGAAATTGGGTGAAGCGAGCTGTGCGCGAGGTTCTGTTGCTGTGCTGGCGCGATACCGGGCACCCGCAGGGCGGCGGCAGCGAGCGTTACCTCGAGCAGGTGGGCGCGGGTCTGGCTCGACGCGGCGTCCGCGTCACGCTGAGGACTGCGTCGTACCCCGGAGCTCCCGCCGAGGAAATCGTCGACGGCATCCGCATCAGTCGCGGCGGTGGACGCCTGTCGGTGTATCCCCGCGCACTGGCCGCCATCGCAGCCGGACGGCTCGGTTTCGGCCCGCTCAAGGGCATCGCACCCGACGCGGTGATCGACACCCAGAACGGCATTCCCTTCTTCTCACGGGCAGCGCTCGGCGTTCCGGTGACGTTGCTGGTGCACCACTGCCACCGCGAGCAGTGGCCGGTCGCGGGGCCGATGATGGCCAAGCTCGGCTGGTGGCTCGAATCGACGGTGTCGCCGAGGGTCCACCGCCGCAATCAGTACCTGACGGTGTCGTTGCCGTCCGCGGACGAACTGGTCGCACTGGGTGTCGACCGCGAGCGCATCGCCGTGGTGCGCAACGGAGCCGACGAGATTCCGCAGTCGGTGCCCGAGGGTGACGAGAGCACCCGCACCGCCCATCCGTCGCTGACCGTTCTGTCCCGCTTGGTTCCGCACAAGCAGATCGAGGACGCACTCGACGTCGTCGCCGCGCTGCGCGGTCGTATCCCCGACATCCACCTCGACGTCATCGGTGGCGGCTGGTGGGAACAGAACCTCCGCGACTACGTCGGAGAACTGGGCATCGAGCAGTACGTCACCTTCCACGGACACGTCGACGAGGACCGCAAGCACGCCCTGCTCGGTCGCTCCTGGGTGCACATCATGCCCTCCCGCAAGGAGGGCTGGGGCCTCGCGGTCGTCGAGGCAGCCCAGCACGGCGTGCCGACCGTCGGCTACCGAAGTTCCAAGGGGCTCACCGATTCCATCATCGACGGCGTCACCGGTGTTCTGGTGGGCGGGCTTTCCGATGCCGAGGGGGACCGGGACGTCTCCGGCCTGACCGCTGCCGTGTCGGAGCTGCTGCAGGACACCGAAGCCCGAACTCGCCTGGGCGAGAAGGCCCGAGTGCGCGCGGCCGAATTCTCCTGGGAGCAGTGCGCGCAGGGTGTCTACTCGGTGCTCGACGCGACGACGCGCGGCACGTGGTCGTCAGGTCTGGTGGGTGCGCAGCACTCGGATTCGGCCCAGCAGTCCTACCGCTAGACCCCCGAGAAGCAGCACTGCCCAGGCGAGGTGGGCAACGACGACGGCCGCTGCCGGCCGGCTCTCGGTCGGCACGGGATCGGGTACCCGGTAGAGCGTGAGTTGGTCGTCGGAATACACGACGTCCAGTGCATCCAGTGTTTGCTCGGACCGCCCGAGTTCGCCGGGGGTGGTGTTCTCCACCAGTACCCAGCCGACGCCCAGCTCTGCGATCACGTTCGTGGGTTCACCTGCGAGCAGGGCATTCTGGACCTCGGTCGCGCGCGCCCCCTCGCCCCGCACCGTGCCGCCCGCGACGATGAGCTCGCCGGTCTGCAGTACGTCCAGTGGCAGCATGCGCGGCGCGGGATCGAGAACGGGAGCGCTCCCGCTGTAGGGAAAGCGGCGGAACATCCCGGCCGGTAGTACCGCGACATCGCCGTCGCTGCCCTGCAATTCGGCTGCGACCGCCTGCCAGGACGCCGGATACGCCACGGGTCGCATCGAGTTCCCGACGCCCCAGCCCAGGTCGGGCAATGCGATCAGCAGGGCCGAGATTGCAACGGCGCTGCCGAATCGGGTGCGCTGGACCGCGGTCAGTGCGGTTGGTTGCACCGGATTCGGTCGATGCCGGGGAGTGAAAGCGGCCGCCGCGGCCAACACGTAGATCGGCACGGCCAGCGCCACCCATTTCTGGGAGTCGCGGAGCAGGCCGGCACCGGGCACCGTCTCGCCGAGCGCCCTGGCCGCTGCCAGACCGGGTCCCGTCGCTGCCAGCGCAGGGGCTGCGATGGCAAGCACGGCAACAACACCGAGCCCTACGATCACCGGATTTCTTCGACGCCTGAGCAACGGACGCACACCGAACGCGACAACGGTCAGCAGTAGCGCCGTACCCGCGAACGCGAAAAGACCTGTGCGAGAAGCGGGTACAGCATCGGAATTCCATATTCCACCGAGACCGGCGAGGCTGCCGAGGGTGCCCAGACCCGGCTCGGCCCGCGCTGCGAACGCCGCCCAACCCGCCGGATCCGCCTGCTCGACGCCACCGCCGGACACCGCCGTCGCCACCAGCCACGGCGCCGACGCCACCGCCGCCAGCCCGACGGCGCCGACCACGCGCAGGCCGCGTCGAACACCCCCGGGGAGGGCGAGGACCACCAGGGCGATGGTTGCGGCGAGCAACGCGCCGGTGGGGGTGAGCCCGGCCGCGGCGAGACAGGCTGCGAGCGCCCACCAGGAACGGCCCTCTCTGACCGCGAGCGCAGCGACCACGGTCCACGGAAGGGCGGCGTATCCGACGAGCAGGCTCCAGTGTCCCTGCAGCAGCCGCTCGGCGACGTACGGATTCCACACGGCCACCGTCGATGCCACGAGCAGTGCGGGTAGTGGGGCTGTCGGCAGAACTGTTCGTGCCATGATCGCGGCACCCCACCCGGTCAGCCACAGGGCCAGCAGCAGAATGGTCTTGACGACCAGGCCACCGTCGAACACTGTCGACAGCGTGGCGATAACGGCGTCCTGCGGTACTGCCCTCGCGGCCGCGTCGGCGATTCCCCAGGCGGAGTCGGTGAAGTAGGAACGGGGAGTGCTGACGGCGTCGCGCAGCAGGAGATGGCCGGGGCCGAGCAGCGGGCCGACAATCACGACCGCGAGCAGCAGACTGTACAGCGGCGGTGTCCACCTCGACCTCGACCACGCCATGATCGGCACCCTATACCGTGGGCTCATGTCTTTCCGTGCCTCGTCCGAGGCAGAGCACACCGCGGGTGCGTCGGTCGCCGGGATGGGGATGGTGACGGCCGGTTCGATGTTCGCGAACGTTGCGGCGTACCTGCTGCAGGTTCTGGCGAGCCGGATGCTCGGCGTCGAGGGCTACGGAGAATTCGCGAGTCTGCTTGCTGCGCAATTGGTTCTCGCGGTTCCGGCGTTGGCGTTGCAATCCGTCGTCGCGCGTGAGGTGGTGCGCGGGCGCAGTTCTCGTGAACTACGCACGGTGGGGTATCGGTGCGCGGCGGTGGTGGGGGTGCTCGCTCTGGCACTGTCACCCGCACTGTCCGCGGCCATGGACGTCTCGATGGCGGCGACCGTGTCGGCGGTCATCGCTGCGCCGGTGCTGGTGCTGTTGGCCGCCGAACAGGGTTTGCTGCAGGGACGGGGGCGTTTCGGAGCCCTGAGCATCGTGTTGGCCGCCGCCGGGTTCGGCAAGGTGGCTCCGGCCGTGCTGGTGTTGGTGCTCGGCGGTGGTCCTGGTTCGGTTCTTCTCGCCACGGCCGCGGGCATCGGCGTTGTGGCCCTCGGTGCGCGATGGACGGCCGGGGTGCCGGTGAACTCGGTGTCGGAAACCAAGGTCACCGTGCTGGCCGTACTGCAGGCGTCGCAGGTGCAGTTGGTGTTGATCGCGATGTCCGCGTTGGATCTGGTGCTGGCACGCACGCTGCTCAGCTCCAACGAGGCCGGGCTGTACGCCGTCGGGGCCGTTGCGTCCAAAGCGGCGTTCTGGTTGCCGCAGGCCGTCGGGGTGGTGCTGTACCCACGGATGGCGAACCCTCTGCATTCTGCTGCCGCGGTGCGGTCGGCGCTGGCCGTCGTCGCAGGGCTCGGTACGGTTCTGGTGATCGGCGGTGCACTGGCGTCTCCACTGTTGCCGTTGGTGGTGGGCGATACGTATTCCGGTGTGCAGAACTACGTCTGGCTGTTCGTGCTGCAGGGTGCGTGTCTGGCCGTGCTGCAGAGCGCGTTGTTGTGGGCCATCGCAGGTGAGCGCACCCACCTCGCCGTCGTTGCCTGGATCGCCCTGGCCGCAGAGGTGTTGCTGTTGCTGTTCGTGGCGTCGACTCTCGCGCAATTCGTCACCGTCGCTGCAGCCACTGCCGCGGTGACGATGGTGGTGGTGTGCGGACTCGCCCTGTGGGGAAAGGACATCAGTCGGCGACGGGCCTGATCTCGCTGAGGATCTCGAAGTCGACCTCGCCGGCCAGCGCCAGGTAGATCGGTTGCGCCACATGGCCGTTGGACAGCGAGAGCCGCCCGCGGGCCCCGGTGAACGACACCGAATCGGAGATCGATTCGATGACGCCGACATCGACGGTGCCTGCCCTGTTCACCAGTGCTCCCAGCAGTTTGATGCCTTCGTAGCAGGATTGACCCAGAGCACCGACGATCGGCGCATCGACCCCGAACGCCCGGGCGAAACGAGCGGAGAACCCCAAACTGTCCTCGGTGGCCAGTGTTTCGAAGTATCCCGACGCCACGTAGAGCCCGTGTGTACTGTCGCCGCCGGCCGCGATCAACATGTTCTCGTCCATCAACGGACTGAGCCGAACACATCGCGCGTCGAGCCCTGCCGCAGCGAACTGCTGATGGAAGTACACGGCGTCGTCGCCAAGGAGGAGAACGACGGCACCGTCGGCTCCGGACCGTTCCAACGCGGCAACGGAGGTGGCGAAGTCGGTGCTGCCCACCGGCCGGAATTCGGCATGCACCACGCTCGCCCCGAGCTCCCGGAGGCGGGAGGCAGCGATGGCTGCGCTCTTGCGTGGCCAGACATAGTCGTTTCCGACGATCGCCCAGCGCCTGCGTCCGAATTCGCGGACCAGGAAGTCGAGGGCAGGGACGAGTTGGTTGGTGGGAGTCTCACCGGTGATGAACAGGCCCGGATAGCGATCGCCGCCCTCGTACAGGGACGTGTAGACGTAGGGAATTCGATTCACCGTCACCGGAATCACGGCTCGTCGCACCGCCGAGGTGTGCATCCCCGCAACCGCATCGAGAGCACCTGCGTCCAGAAGAGTCGCCACCTGACGGGCCACGGCAGCGGGGTCGCGACCACCGTCGATCGAGATCAGCTCGACGCGCAGACCGAGTACGCCGTCCGCGGCGTTGAGTTCGTCCCTGGCCAACTGCGCCGACAGTTCACTCGACGGCCCGACCAGGCCGAACGGCCCGGACATCGGAAAGATCAAACCGACGCGAAACGTGCCGACCCGATCGCTGTTCATCGTGCTGTCCGTCCGATCCGTGTCGATTCGCTCTAGAATCGCTGAGGGAGACTGTAGCGCCGTGGCAGGGTAAGAGCAGAGGGGCATGATCGCGTGAATCACGACGAGGCTGGTTCGGCGGCTCGTTTGCTCACGGTGGTCGAGCGTGCCGTCTCGGATCGGCTGCGCGGTGCGCTCGTACCGTGGGAACTCGATCTCGAAGAGTGGCGAGTGCTGTCGTTGCTGTCCGACGGCGAGGGCCACACGATGGCCGAAACCGCAGAGTTCGCCTTGCTCGCGCCCCCGACTCTGACCAAAGCCGTCAATCGGCTGGTCTCCAACAATCTCGTGCACCGTCGCACCGGCACGGTCGATCGTCGTCAGGTGCTCATACGACTGACCGCGCGCGGGCGGGCCAAGTACGACGAGGCTGCCCCGGTCATGGAAGCCGTTGCAGCGGCCGTGTTCGCGTCCGAGTCGGACCGTGAGCAATTGCAATCCTTGCTGCGCTCGCTCGAGGCCACTGCGAAGGCGTCCTCGCTCGCTCACTGAGCGGCTTACTGTTCCGGCTGTCGCCCCTCTGTGTGCTGCCCCTGTGCGTGGTCGTGAACTTTCGTGATCTCCAATTAACATGTTTCACGTTGCAATAGTGTCCACGGAAAGTATTGTTCCGATGCAGCGCAATCAGCGCTCTTGCCGCGAACCGAAGTGGACACACGTTCATGAACATGAAGAAGTACTTCGAGGGGCCTGCAACCAGCCTCGACGACCAGATCGAAAGCTATGCAACCTCTCGTGTGCCCGACGATCAACGCTGGCGACGGCCGGCGATCCTGCTGGTCCTCACCGGCAACGTCACCGCGATGTTCTGGTTCGCCCTCGGTGGCCAGATCGGCTTCCTGGTGGGGTGGCCGATGTTCTTGATCCCCGTCGCCTACATGGTGATCGGCGCGACGCTCGTCGGCAGCCTGATCATGCGGATCGCCAGCCAGGAGGGCCTGTCGCTCCCTCTGCTCACTCGCGGGCTCGGGTTCGGCACCAAAGGCTCGGCCGTGGCATCGCTCGTCTACGCCGTGAACTACGTCTTCTACTTCATCTTCGAGGGCAGCATCGTCTCGCACGGCCTCAGTGAACTGGCCGGAATCGACATCAACTCTGCCTGGGCCACAGTCGTATTCGCACTGGTAGCCCTGGTTGCGCTGTTCTTCTCCTGGCGCGGGATGCACTCGATGAACATTCTGCAGCGATTCGGTATGCCGATCTTCCTCATTCTGTTCGCCATCGGTATGTACATGCTCGCCAGCGGATACGTTCTGGTGGGTCCCGGTCAGTGGGAGGCCACCGGCGGGCTCACCGCCACCGCGATGTGGCAGGCATTCAGTCTCGCCAACGGGCAGGTCGTGTTCCAGGCGCTCATCGCCACCGATTACGGACGGTTCGTCAAGAAGAGCGTCAGCTACGTCGGCACCGCAGGACTGATGCTCGCCGAGCTGCTGATGATCGTCGTCGTGATGATTCTCGGCGTCTTCCTCGGCTTCACCATGTTGCGTCACTTCACCGGAAGTACTGCGACACCCGAACTTTCGGCCACCGATCCGGGACTCTACTTCGCTGTCGTGATGGGACTGCTCGGAGTGATCTTCGCCGTCGTGACCCAGGTTCGCATCAACGTGATGAACCTGTACTCCGGCTCCCTCGCCCTGTCCAATGCCTGGGACGTGCTCTCGCCTCGCAAGGTCGGACGCCAATGGTGGATGGTGGCGCTGCTCGTCGTCGGCGTGCTCTGCTACCCGGTCAACATCCTGCAGTACACCGACAAGTTCCTGGCCGTCACCGGGATCATGACCAACACCTGGATCTTCATTCTGCTCGCCGATTACTTCGTCTGCAGGCGGATGCTCGGCCTCGCTCCGCGAAACGACATCGAGTTTCGCGAAGGACGAGTCCGTAATTGGAACCCCTGCGGAATCTTCGCCATGGCAGCAGGCGTGGCCGTGGGCGGCATCGGTGTGTTCGGTCTGTACCCGTCCTACTACGCCTCGTTCATCGCGATGATCCTCGGACCGATCATCTACATCCCGCTCACCGTGGCAACACGAGGGAAGTACTACGAACCGCCGGTCTCAGCCGAAGCTCCGGCAACCGAAAGGACTGTAGCGTCATGACATTCACCGCAGCGGCCGTCCAGTTCGAGCCCACGTTGTTCGCCAAGGACGCGAACATCGCTGCCCTGGCGGACCTGGTCGACAAGGCCGCCGCCGACGGGGCCGAGCTGATCACCACACCCGAAATGGCCACCACCGGTTACTGTTTCCACGATCCCGAGGAAGCAGCGACCGTCGTCGAGCAGATTCCGGGGCCCACCACCGATACGTTCGTCGAGATTGCCGCCAGGCGTGACTGCTACATCGTGCTGGGCATGCCCGAGGTCGATCCGACGAGTGGATTGTTCTACAACAGTGCAGTTCTCGTCGGACCGGAGGGAATCGTCGGAACCCATCGCAAGACCCACCCGTACATCGCCGAACCCAAATGGGCGGCACCGGGAAACCTGGGCCATCAGGTGTTCGAGACCCGTCTCGGCCGAATCGCGATGCTGATCTGCATGGATCTGCACTTCGTCGAGACTGCTCGGGTGGTCGCCCTGCAAGGGGCAGACGTGATCTGCCACATCAGCAACTGGCTCGCAGAACGAACTCCGGCACCGTATTGGATCAGCCGAGCCTTCGAGAACAACTGCTACGTCATCGAGAGCAATCGATGGGGACTCGAACGGACGGTCCAATTCAGTGGCGGCACATGCATCATCGAGCCCGACGGCACAGTCACCGGTCGAATCGACGTCGGCAACGGCATCGTCGCAGGCGAGATCGACGTTCGACGCACCCGCGAGTTGGGTCCGACGCGTCGACCGGACCTGTACCGCGAGCTGCAGACGAACACGTACAGCTGGAACCCTCTCGACTTCTTCACCCTGTACGGCCACTCGCCGCTGCCCGCGGGTGGCACGTCTGCTGTGAGCGTGGTGCAGTGCACGCCGAGTGCCTCGATCGAGAGCAACCTTGCCGAGATCGAGGCCAGGGTCCGACAAGTAGCCGGTGCAACCGATCTCGTCGTATTCCCTGAGCTGTCGATCACCGGTCCCGTCTCCGCGGATCGACCACCCAGCGACGTCGCCGAAGCCCTCGACGGACCCTCGCTCACTCGGATCGCCGACCTCGCGGTCCGGCACGGCCTGTCCATCGTCGTCGGTATCGCAGAGCGTGACACCGACGACGATCGGGTGTACAACGCCGCCGTCCTGCTCGGAACCGACGGGGTCCGCACTTCCTACCGACAGATACACCTGTCCACGGAGCACACTCCGCTTTTCGACGCCGGCGACACCTGGACGGTGGTCGATCTTCCTCTGGGACGAGTCGGGCTTCTCATCGGCAACGATGCGCTGCTGCCGGAATCGGGGCGAGTACTCGCATTGCGTGGTTGCGATCTGATCGCCTGCCCGTCCGCACTGGCAGGAACGTTCGTGGGATCACACCCGGGAACCGAGATTCCTCTTGCCGCCGAGGTTCTCACCGGGCCCGATGCGACCCACTGGCACCACATGCGCGTGCGTGCCGGCGAGAACAACGTCTACTTCGCGTTCGCCAACGCAGTGGACCCGGGTCGCGGAATCGTCGGACACAGCGGCGTGTTCGGACCGGATACGTTTGCCTTCCCCCGAACCGAGGCCATCGTCGACGGGCCCGAACCCGGCCACGCGACGAGTGTCGTCGACACCACCAATCTCGGCGGGCCCTATCCGACCAATGTCGTGCGACGCAAAGACCTCGTCCTGATGCGTCAACCCCACCACTACGGGATTCTGTCGACCGCGTGAGAAAACACCGATGGCGTGGTCATGTGTTCTCACATGACCACGCCATCGGGTTGTTTCGGTTGCTCCGGGCACTTACTCCTTGGACAGGTTCGTCCTCGGGATTTCCTCGGTGCGGTCGGTAGTCCAGTCGCGGTTCGTCGCGGTTCCGCCGCCGGGGGTCGGTCGCGGAGTGTTGTCCGCTCGGGCCGGCTGACGATGTCCGCCGTTTGCGCCGCCACGCAGGAGCAAGAACACTCCGGCGATCAGCGAGATGACACCGAGAATTCCGGCGATGATCGGGACGGTGCGGCCGAAGAGCGAGATCCGGTCCTGGCCGTCCTTTGCCTGCTGGATCTGGTATTCGACCGTGTTCTCGTCGAACGTGATCGGAGCATTGAGGACGTCGACCTCGGGCCGGCCTGCTTCACGTGCGTAGTACTGGTGAATCTGCTCTTCGCCCTTGACGACGACGCCGGTCTCGGGTTCGACCCACAGGGTGCGGGTGTTCTCGTACCAGCGAGTCATCGTCACCGGAGCGGCTCCACCCTCGACACCCCAGGTGTCGGCGGGCAGGGTCACCTTGTTGGTCGGCAGGTTGACCACGGTCGACAGGTCGACCGGGCCGACGGTCTGCTGGTACTGGTACACCGGCGTTCCGTTGATCTCGGTTGCCTCGACGAAGTCGATGTCCTTCGATGCGCGGGCGTTGACGTCGAAGTACGGGTAGCTCTTCTGCTCCGCGTTGAACGGGAACTTGTACTGCAGTCCGGTGTGGGCCACCTCGTCGGCCGGCGCGTTGCCTGCCACCTGGATGGTGCCGATCGGGTTCTCGACGGGCATCGACGTCTTGCGGTCGATGGTGACGCGATCGACGCTCGCCGTCAGCAGCCCGGTATCGGCCTGCTTGTCGCTGCGTCGCAGGGTCTGGCCTGCCTGCAGCGTCATGATGTCGGCGTCGGAGGGATCCTCGACGGTGACGAATCGCTGCGAGACGAGAGGAACGTTCTGGTCGACGACTGCGCGACCGGCCGCGAGCGAGCTCGCATTCAGGACGCTGCCCTCACCGGTGGAGACGGTGGTGACTTCGAGGTCCAACGGCGTCTTCTCGAGCGCCGAGATGGTGTACGTGGGAATGAGGATGGCGGCGACCACCAGAAACGCGCCCAAGCCGATGAGTACGAGGGCAAGTATCCGGCTCGGCCCTGAGCGCTCCGCCATGCTGAATCTCCTTAGTTGACCGCTTCATGGAAGACACCGCGGTCGGGAAAGACGTCAGCCCCGACCCGATGCCCGATTTGATACGACACGTCGCAGGTGACAGTAACAGCAGACAGTGGCACCGGTCTCGTCTGCGCCGGTTCGACACGGCACACTTGAGACCACCATGAGCACTCGAGTCCACTCGCCCTCCGTCGTTCCGCTGCGCGCGTTCGTCCCTGCGCTCGAGGGAATGCGCGCGCTGGCCGCGATCGGCATCGTCGTCACCCACGTCGCATTCCAGACCGGTGCCGCGAATTCCCCGCTCATGGGGCGTATCTGGGGCAGGTTCGATCTGACCGTTGCCATCTTCTTCGCGCTGTCGGGGTTTCTGCTGTGGCGCCCCCATGCCGCGCAGGCCCGCGGACTCGCGCCTGCTCAGCCGGCTCGTCGCTACTTCTGGTCGCGGGCAGTGCGCATCCTGCCCGCCTACTGGGTCGTCGTCGTGCTGGTGCTGCTGTTTCTGCCGAATGCGGGTGGCGACTACCGGGTGTGGTTGGCCAATCTGTCTCTGACGCAGGTGTTCGTGCCCCTGACGTTGACCGAGGGCATGACGCAGATGTGGTCGCTGTCGGTGGAGGTGGCCTTCTACCTGCTGCTACCGGTGTTCGCCTGGCTGATGGTTGGACTGCGTGGGGCCTCGGCCAAGCACCGGATCTCGGTGCTGCTCGGTGCATCTGCGGTGACGCTGTCCTGGGCCTTCGTCCCGATCACGACCGCGGACGCCATCCATCACGACAACTGGCTGCCCGGGTACTTTCCGTGGTTCGCCGCCGGAATGGTGTTGGCCGAGGTGTCCGTGGGCCCACAGACATGGGTGCATCGGTGGGCTCGGCGCAGATGGGTGATGCCGTCGATCGCGGTCGCGGCTTTCGTGCTGTCGGCGACTCCGCTGGCGGGCCCACAGGGACTGGTACGTCCCGAGCCGTGGCAGTTCGAGCTGAAGATCGTGTTCGGCGCCGTGCTCGCGTTCGCGATGCTCTCGCCACTGGTGTTGGCCGACACCGGTCGTCGGCACCGAGTGTTCGAGCATCCGGTGATGCTCACGCTCGGGCGGTGGTCGTACGGAATCTTCATCTGGCACCTGGCCGTCCTGGCCGTGGTGTTCCCGGTGTTCGGCATCATCCCGTTCTCGGGTGGGATGTGGTTCGTACTGACGGTGACTCTCGCGCTGTCGATTCCGGTGGCCGCGGCCAGCTACGCGCTGGTCGAAGAACCTGCCCGACGACGCTTCGCACCGAAGAAGCCGATCACGGTTTCCGCATCGCACTGATCGCCAACGCGACGATGCCGATCAGCGCGGCCAGCTGCACTCCGTACGATTCGCCCACGTACCCGTCGGTCGATCGCCAAGGCCCGAGCGAGAGCAGCGCCGCGCCCAGCAACGCGAATCCGCCTGCCGCGCCGACCAACACGCGTGAGGAGAGCGCGCGACCGTAACGGCGGTCCAGGAACACCGCGCCGAAACCGATCACGGCCACCGTGATCGCACCGGCAATTCCGGCCAACACGATCGTCGCCCCGAGCAGTGCCACCAGGGCAGCCGAAACGCTCCGCCACGGCCGCGGCGAGGGCCCGAGATCGGGCATACTGCGCGGCCGACGCAGCGCTGCGAACAGCAGCGGGATCAGCAGGAGCAGCCCACCGAAGATGCCGAGCCGATACCAGCGGTCGGTGGCGAAATCCAGCGAAATCGTGCCCGACGCCCCGGCCGGAACGATCCAGGCCTGCTGCCACCCGTCGACCACCACCGGGGACAGTTCGACGCCACCGGGAGTGGTTGCGCGCCAACCACTGTTGTTGCTCTCCGGGATGACCAGCAAGCGGTCCTCGGTCGTGGAGGTCAGCGTCACCTCGCGGTGGTCGGGGCTCCAGGCGGTGGTCCTGGCGGACTGCGGGGCCGATTCCGTCGGCCAGTCGGCCGGAATGGGCATGGTGCGCAACCGAATGCCGTCGACGAAGAACGATGCTCCCGGCTCCACCACCACGTCCTGGTGTCCCTCGGGCAGCGAGACCGGGTTGACGAAGTTCTCGTTCACCGGAGTGTCGGCGTCGCACACCGAGGCCTTCAGTGGTTCACCGGATCGGAACTGGTCTGCGGTGGCCGTCACCGACGTGCGCACCGTCTGCCCGGCGATGGAGACGATGGGGCCGTCGAAGCAGTCGACGGTGATCTCGCGATCGCCGTCGTACGGTGCGCCGATCGGTTCACCACCGGACAGTGGTGTCACTTCTGCGAAGCCGGGCGGCTGAGACTGGATGAAACCCAGAGAGTTTCGGTCCAACACCCCGTCCCAGTCCACGATCGACAGGACGATCCTGTCCGTCACCTGCGGTGCCAGCTCGAGGGTCGTCGAGCCGTCGGTGTCGACGTCGCGCACCATCGGCCCGTTGCCGAGGTTGACCGCGACCCGAGTGGGATGGGCCGGGAGTGCACCCAGGCTCGGGCTGAGCTCGAGCCCGTCCACCAGTGTGGGAGCTGGCAATTCGATGGTCAGGGTCGGGTTGGTCCCTGCTCGGTCGGTGATCGACTTCTCCGGCGCTGTCCAGGACGTGCGCGGATCGCCGTCGGTCGCCGCGAACGCCGAGCCGTGCAGGTCCGCGACGTCGGACGCCCCGCCGGCCAACGGCCGCCCCGGTTGCGCGAGCAGCGCTTCGAGTTCGGGGGACTGCCGCGTACGCACCGTCAGATCGGGGATCACCGCGGTGCCCATCGGCACGTCGATCGTGCGTGAGAAGCGCCCGAGTTCCTCGGGTGACTTGGACAGTCCACTGCTGCAACGGATTCGATCCTCTGTGTCGAGGCACCCGGAGCGGCCTGGGAATTCCTGGCCCAGTTCCCAGGCGTCGACGCTCGCCCCGGCGGGAGTCTCGGGCAGCACCGCGCGGTGCACGATCGGTACCTGCTTCGGGTTGTCCCGGTCGGAGTAGTCGTCCACCGACACCTCGCTGATGCCGAACTGGCTGCCTCGGGTTCCGTCGACCGTCGACTTCGCGGTGATGCGCAGCCACGGCGTCTCACCGCCCGGCAGTGACACCGTCATCGGCTCACCCGGCTCGTCGACGCGCGCCGCCGTCGAGCCGTTCGGGGTGGTGATCTCCACCCATTTCACCGGGTCGCCGATCGTCCCGGGGCTGGTGCGCATGTGCAAGAGCCCGCCGCGCACGGGAGTATCGAAGTCGAGTTGAAGCCATTGCCCCACAGCACGTTCGATGCCGTTGCTGATCCAGCTGGTGGCCAGGTCGCCGTCCACCGCGGCGGCGACACCGCTGCCGGGAGCGCTGCCGCCGATCTGGGTGGCGTCCGACGCCGAGCTAGACGCCGTCAGGGTCGCGCCCTCCCATTCGGCGTCGACGGTCTTCGCCCCGTACACCGGGTAGTCGGGAACCTCGTTGAGCGAACGCCGTGGCTCGTCGGCGGCCCGCAGGGCAGAACTGTGATTGTCGACCTGGCCGAAGTCGGTCTCACGGTTCATCGGGGTGTCGGTCACCGTCACCGAGTCCACGGCAATGCCGGCCGCGGCCGCATCCGAAGCCAGCAGAGTGGGGCCTGACGGCACCGGATTGCGAATCCCGTTGTTCCGCAACTCGTTCGAGCGCAGAATGGACTCCGGCCCACCCTGAACCACCGGGACACGATCGAGATCGACGGTGTAGGGGCCGGACGCGGGAATGCCCGCCGAATCACGCACCGAATAGATTTCCACAGCCGGATACGGCGGTCGAAGATCGCCGTCGAGCACAACGCCGTCGACCTGACCGGGGGCCACGTCCTCACCGAATTCGGCCACCTTCTCGAGTCCCGCGGAACCGTCGAGCACCTGGTGCACCGATGCCGGACGGGTGGACCGGGAGTTCTCGGGATCGAGGTCGTTGCGCACGACGACGTAGCTGATGCCCTGGCCCAGAAGGGTATCGGCCAATCCGGCCGACGGCCGACCGTCGGCGAAGAGTCGTTGCACGGAGTCCAGTGCCCGGATGGCACCCGGCGGGGTGAGGGGTACGGCGTCGCGGACGGCCCAGGGCGTGGTGGCCAGAGCCTGCAGCGGTTCGTCTCGGGTCAATCCCCAGGTCTGCAGAGCGAACGGTGCGCCCGGCACGATCAGGGCCCGCTGCGCGTCGGAACCGTCGGGACTCGATCCCGACGCATTCTCGGTGAGCCAATCCGCCGCGTCGTGCCAGTACTGCGGAACGGCCTCGTACGCACCGCGGGGCGCGAGCTTGCCCGTCCACGCCAGCGAGGTGGACAGCGTCAAGGCGACGAGCACCAACGCGGTCACCGCCATCATCGGGTGCTTCTCGGGATGCGCGACGGCCGTTTTCCACTGCGATCGCGGCGCGGAACCCGGCAGCGGTACCCGGGCCAACAGATGAGCCAGCCCGAGCACCAACGGAATTCGAATGACCGGCTCTAGTTTGTGGATGTTGCGTAGCGGTGCGCCTGCAGAATCGAGAAACACTCGAACGGCGGCAGCGAACGGGCCGTCCAGATCGCCGACGAACCCGGCACCGAGGCCGACAAGACCGATGAACAGCATGATCGTCAACCGACCGCGGGCGGGCATGGACCGCATCGCCAGGCCCGCGATTCCAGCGGCCGCGATCAAGCCCGTTGCGATGACGGCCGCCGGCTGCGTCACCAGAACGGCACCGGCCACTCGCTCGGGAGAGACGAACGGCGTCCAGCTGCCGGTACCGCGCAGCACTTCCGTCAGTGACGTCCACTGCGTGGTGGTGCCGGAGGATTCGATGTAGTCGAGAAACGGCGGAGAGACCTTGCCCAGCAACAGCAGTGGAACGATCCACCACAGCGTCGCAAGCACCAGAAAGCCCGACCACCAGGCACCGAAGACGAACCACCGCTTGTTCGGCCGATGCGTGAGTATCCAGAACACGGCGACCAGAACGGCGGCGGCGGTGGCGACGGCGTTGACCGCGCCCATCAGGGCCACCGCCAGTGCAGACTGCGCGGCCGAGCGCCGAACCGTCTGTTTCGCATCGTCGCCGGCGAGATACCGCACCATCGGGACCAGCACCCACGGTGCCAGCATCATCGGCATCGTCTCGGAGGAGATCGACGCGAGGGTGGTGATCACTCGCGGAGACAGAACGAAGGCCGTCGCTGCGATCAGACGGGAACTACGGCTGCCGACACCGAGAGCTTCGGCGAGCCGCACGATTCCCCAGAACCCGGCGATGAGCAGCAGCGCCCACCAGATGCGTTGAGTGATCCACGGCGGGATCGACAGCAGATCACCGCCGGCGAAGAACGCACCGTGGGGGAAGAAGTAGCCGTAGGCCTGGTTCTGCACCTGGCCGAGCGGGGCTGCGCTGTTCCATTGATGGGAGGCGCGTTCGAGAAATCCGAGAGGGTTCTGTGCCAGGTCGTACTTGGTGTCGGCAACGGTGAAGCCGGGGACCTGCAGAAAGGTGAGGAGGAACGCCAGGATCGAGACGCCGAGAAGCCACTTGCGGCCGAGCGGCTCGGCCGAGATCACCGATTCACGAGAGCGACCAGCGTCAGCGGCTGCCGTACTCAACCTGGTTCAGCAAGGACGAGTCGGCGTTTCCGGAGCGATCGATATCCGGACGAGAGTTGTCGGCTGCAGCTGCGGTGACTCCGAAGACGACGCCCGCACCCAGTACGGCTCCGACGACGGCGGCAATGACACCCGGGACAGCAAACTTCATCTCGGTTCTCCAGTCAGTCGGCTCAGAACGGTAGCGGGCGAGGTGGACCCCCACGCGGGCATCACGGTATCACCTGCGTCACGGAAAACAGCCGTCGGACGCTCTACTTGCCGGGCGGAACGATCAGGACGGGTCGATGGCTGTGCCGAAGAACGTGCTCGGCCACCGAACTCTGGAGCAGCGCACGTAGACCGGTGGTGCCTCGCGTACCGGTGACGATGATGTCGACGTTCATCTCGTCGGCTTTTTCCACGATCGCGGCCCAGATGGCGGTGGTGCATTCGGTGCACTGACCCTCCACTTTCAGGCCTGCGGCCTCGGCCAGCGCGACGCCTTCGCTGTTGGTCACTTTCGCGTCGGTGAGCGCCACGTCCTCGGCCTCGTCGTCGGGCACCCATTCGGGCTGCATCACACCGGAGAGGCCGGACATGCGGGCGGCCTGACGCACCATCGGCTCCCATGCGGTGACGACGATCGCGCGTGAGGTGGTGAGAAACCGTCCGGCATAGTCGATGGCGCGTTTGGCGTTGTCGGATCCGTCGTAGGCAATGAGTATGAGGTCTGCGGTCACGGTCGATCTCCTCCTCATGTCGCGTTCGTCCAGATTACCCTCACCCCTCGTCGGATCGATGTGGGTTTCGGTCGGTCGGAGTGCAACGAAGGCGCATCGATCCGGACCCCGGGTCGGCAGCGACACCGACGATCTGGGCTACCGTCGTATTCCATGCGACTTCGGTTTTCGGTTCGGTCCGCTGCGGTGATGACCGTCGGTGTCGGCTTGTTGGTCTCGTGCTCCACCGAGTCTGCGCCGGTCGCGTCGACGCAGACGGCACCGGCTGCTCCGACGACGACTGCAGTCGACACGACGGTGCCGCAACCGGTACCGCCCGTCGACGGCTGCGTTGCGTTCGTCGACGGATTGTCGGAGCGGCAGCGGCTGGCTCAGTTGCTCACCGTCGGGGTCACCGGAACTGCGGACGCGGTGCAGATCATGTCCACCGAGCAGGTCGGCGGCATCTTCGTCGGCAGTTGGACCGACGAGTCGATGCTCGGCAATCGAGAAGTACCGCAGGTGCTGGCCGCCTCCGCGGTGGCTCCGATGGTCACGATCGACGAGGAAGGTGGACGGGTCTCGCGGGTCGCGGATCTGCTGGGTGCCGCACCGTCGGCGCGGGAACTGGCGCAGACGGTGTCGGTGGACGAGGCGTATTCGATGGCGTTGACGCGCGGCCAGGGGTTGAAGGATCTCGGTGTCACCGTCGACTTCGCTCCGGTGGTCGACGTGAGCGGTCAGCCCGACGATTCCGTCATCGGCGATCGGTCGTTCTCCGACGATCCGCAGGCCGTCATCGACTACGCGGGGGCGTACGCGCGGGGTCTGGAGGACGCGGGTGTGAAGCCCGTCATCAAGCATTTTCCCGGGCACGGTTCGGGTTCGGGCGACTCGCACACCGGCGCGGTGACGACCCCGTCGCTCGACGAGTTGAAAACCAAGGATCTGTTACCGTTCGCGGCCCTGAACAACACCGGCGTCGGTGTCATGGTCGGGCATCTGGATGTGCCCGGACTGACCGAGCCGGGGGTGCCGGCGAGTATCAGCCCGGCGGCGATGGCATTGTTGCGCGATGGCGTCGGATACGGTGCCGCGCCGTTCGACGGCCCCATCTTCACCGACGACCTCAGCGGCATGGCGGCTATCACGGCCAGGCTCGGGATCGTCGACGCGGTCGAGGCGGCGTTGGTCGCGGGAGCCGATGTGGCGCTGTGGCTCACCACCGATCAGGTGCCCGCGGTGTTGGACAATCTCGAGGACGCGGTGGCGACGGGACGTCTGCCGGCGGCTCAGGTGGACGAGGCCGCTGCTACGGTTGCTCGGTTCAAGGGGGCGTGCGGGTCCTGATTGTGCGGTACTGGACCTTACTGTGGAGTAAGGTCTAGTAGTTCGTACGTATTGGAGGATCCATGGCTGGTGGCACGAAGAGATTGCCCCGCGCCGTCCGTGAGCAGCAGATGCTCGACGCGGCGGTGGATGTGTTCTCCGACAACGGTTTTCACGAGACATCGATGGATTCGATCGCCAAGAAGGCGGCCATCTCCAAACCGATGCTCTATCTGTACTACGGGTCCAAGGACGAGTTGTTCGCAGCCTGCATCCACCGCGAGGGCGTCAAGTTCGTCGAGGCCCTGACTCCAGCCGCAGATCCGACGCTGACGCCGCGCGAGCAGTTGCGCAAGGCCCTGATCGGTTTCCTCGGATTCGTCGGCGAGAACCGCAAGTCGTGGATGGTGCTCTACCGTCAGGCCATCGGTCAGCAGGCATTCGCCTCACAGGTGCAGAGCAGCCGAGATCGGTTGATCGAGTTGACGGCCGGCTTGCTCGCGATGAGTACGAGAGATCCGGAGCAGTCCCAGAATTTCGGGCTGATGGCCGTCGCGTTGGTCGGGGCGGGCGAGGCTGTGGCCGACAGAGTGGCAGGCGGCGAAATCGAGGTCGACGCGGCCGCCGACCTACTGGAAAACCTGGCCTGGCGCGGCTTGGCCGGAAAGAAGACCGCCACCACCTGAGCTCCGCGACCAACTCGAAGTTGTGGACGGAAATCCGGAGAAATCCGTCCACAACTTCGAGTTCGAGGGTGAGGCGGTTACCGCAGGGTTCCCGTCAGATGCGGGTAGCCCTTCTTCGGGTTCTTCAGCGACAGGTCCCAGCCGGTGCCGACGGCTTCGGCGTAGGCGTTCACCGTCGCGGGCAGGATGATCGGCTTGCCGAAGCGGATGCTGTAGTTCACAGCCTCCGGAATTCGGCCCTCGACGGTCTGCAGCACGGCTGCCGCGCTCCACATTCCGTGCGCGATGGTCTTCGGGAACCCGAATGCCTTTGCGCCCAGCGAGGATACGTGAATCGGGTTGCGGTCTCCGGAGATGGCCGCGTACCGGCTGATGATCCGCTGGTCGACGCGCAGTGTGCGGGTCGGGGGCGGCGGAACCTCGTCGGCCGGCGGTGCCTCGCGGGGGCCACCGGACAGTGACGTCTTCTGCAGGCTCAGGAAGCTCGAGGTCTGCTTCCAGACCAGTTCGCGTCCTACCTTGACCTCACTGATCAGGTCGACGAGCAACCCCTTGCGGTGCTCGCGCAGATTCTCCGCGTGCACTCGCACGTCCAGCGGCTCGGACGCGGAGATGCCACGGTACTGCTCGATGACGTTCTCGGCGTGTACCGAACCGATGGCGGCGAACGGAAAGCCCTTGGACACCATCAATTTCATCACCGTCGGGAAGACGAGGGTGAAGGGATAGGTCACCGGGAGCTGATCGCCGAATCGCAGCCCCGTCGCCCGGCAGTACCCGGCGAGGTTGTCGGGGTCCACTCGCAGACCCTTGAGCTCGTACACCGTGCTGGGAACCGAGGACGACCTGGATCCGAAGAACGGCAGTGCGCCCAGCGCTGCCGAGGTGTAGATGTCGGAGGTCTTCGGCTGCGCGGTGAGCGTGACGGTGCTCATGCGCCGAGAAGGCTCTGGCCGCACACGCGCACGACCTGGCCGGTGACGGCGTTGGATGCGGGAGAAGCGAAGTACGAGACCAACTCTGCGACGTCGACGGTCTCGCCGCCCTGCAGCAGCGAGCTCATGCGTCGTCCGGCCTCGCGGGTGGCGAACGGAATCGCAGCCGTCATCGCGGTCTCGATGAACCCGGGAGCGACGGCGTTGATGGTGATGTTCTTCTTCGCCAGCACCGGTGCGGACGCGTGCACCAGGCCGATGACGCCTGCCTTGGACGTGCCGTAGTTGGTCTGGCCGCGGTTGCCCGCGATGCCGGCGATGGAGGAGACGTCGACGACGCGGCCGCCTTCCTTCAGTGCACCCGACTTGACTAGCTCATCCGTGATGCGCTGCGGCGCAGCGAGATTGACACCGATGACGGAGTTCCAGCGGCTCTCGTCCATGTTGGCGAGTGTCTTGTCGCGGGTGATGCCTGCGTTGTGCACGATGATGTCTGCGCCGCCGTGACGTTCGAGGAGGTGCTTCGAGAGCACCTCTCCGGCGTCGGGCGAGGTGACGTCGAGCGCGAGCGAGGTGCCGCCCACCTTGTTGGCCGTCTGCGAGAGTGCTTCTCCGGCAGCGGGAATGTCGGCTGCGATGACGGTGGCTCCGTCGCGGGCGAGGACCTCGGCGATGGTGGCACCGATACCGCGTGCGGCTCCGGTGACGACGGCTACCTTGCCTGCGAGCGGCTTGTCCCACGAGGCCGGGGCCTGCGAGTCCGCGTCACCCACGGTGATGACCTGGCCGTCGACGAACGCGGACTTGGCCGAGAGCAGGAAGCGGAGGGTGGATTCGAGTCCGGACAAGCCGGTCGACGCCTTGGGGGAGATGTAGACGAGCTGCGCCGTGGCTCCGCGCTTGACCTCTTTGCCGACGCTGCGGGTGAAGCCTTCGAGAGCGCGCTGAGCGACGTGCTCGTCGACACTCGAGGTCTCCTCCGGCGTCGTACCGATGACGACGACGCGCGCCGACGGTGCCAGGTTGCGGATGACCGGCTGGAAGAACTGGAACAGCTGCTCCAGCTCGGCGACGTTGCCGATGCCGGTGGCGTCGAACACCAGTCCGCCGTGCTTGTCGTCGTGCGGCTGCGACTGCGGGTAGTCCGAGAGCAGCTCACGCAGGGGCTCGACGAGGCGACCGCTACCGCCGATCAGGACCGGTCCGGCCAGCGGCGGCTCGCCCGCCTTGTAGCGGCGCAGCTTCTCGGGCTGCGGCAGGCCGGCCTGCTTGGCGATGAAGGCTCCCGGCGCGGACGCGAGGAACGTTGAGTAGAGATCTGGGGCTCCCTTGGAGGCTGCCACTGTCGTACCTTTCATTCAGCGCTGCTCGCTCGAGGAGCGAGGCGCACGACCGGGTGTCGACAACCAACTTACTCGCCAGTAAGATGAAACTCCACCAGGGCCTTATTCGACGATGTTTGGAGACGTCAGTGACAAGCAAGCAGCTACGACCGGTCGCAATCGTCGGTGGCAACCGCATTCCGTTCGCGCGCTCGGACAAGAAGTACGCGCTGGCGTCCAACCAGGACATGCTCACCGCGACCATCGACGGGCTGGTCTCGCGATTCGGATTGCAGGGCGAGCGCCTGGGCCTCGTCGCCGCCGGTGCCGTGCTCAAGCACTCCCGCGACTTCAACCTCACTCGCGAGGTCGTACTCGGTAGTGCACTGAGCCCGTACACCCCGGCCTTCGACATCCAGCAGGCCTGCGGCACCGGCCTCCAGTCGATCATCGCCGTCGGCGACGCCATCGCGTCGGGCCGTATCGATGCCGGCATCGGTGGTGGTGTCGACACCACGTCCGACGCTCCGATCGGCGTCAACGACGAACTGCGCGAGTTCCTGCTCTCCCTGAACCGGGCCAAGAGCACCACCGACCGCATCAAGCTGCTCGGCAACGTTCGTCCCGGCATGCTCGGCATCGAGATCCCGCGCAACGGTGAGCCGCGAACCGGCCTGTCGATGGGTGACCACGCCGCCATCACGGCCAAGGAATTCGGCATCCGCCGCGAGGACCAGGACGAACTGGCCGCAGCGAGCCACCACAACATGGCAGCGGCCTACGATCGCGGCTTCTTCGACGACCTGGTGACGCCGTTCCTCGGACTCACTCGCGACGACAACCTGCGTCCGGGATCGACCGTGGAGAAGCTCGCGACGCTCAAGCCGGTCTTCGGAACCAAGCTGGGCGACGCCACCATGACGGCAGGCAACTCGACGCCGCTGACCGACGGTGCGTCGGCTGCGCTGCTGTCGAGCGACGAGTGGGCTGCCGAGCGCAACCTGCCGGTGCTGGCGCACCTTGTCGATTCCGAGACCGCCGCCGTCGATTACGTCCACGGCAACAGCTCGTTCAAGGACGGTCTGCTGATGGCACCGACCTACGCGATTCCGCGTCTGCTCGCACGCAACGGCCTGACGTTGCAGGATTTCGACTACTACGAGATCCACGAGGCGTTCGCCTCGGTGGTGCTCGCAACTCTGCAGGCTTTCGAGAGCGACGCGTACTGCAAGGAGCGTCTCGGCCTCGACGGCGCTCTCGGTTCCATCGACCGCAGCAAGCTCAACGTCAACGGATCCTCGCTCGCGGCGGGCCACCCGTTCGCCGCGACCGGTGGACGCATCGTGGCTTCACTGGCGAAGATGTTGGCCGAGAAGGGCTCGGGCCGTGGCCTGATCTCGATCTGCGCGGCCGGTGGCCAGGGCGTCACCGCCATCATCGAGCGCTGATCACTGCAGCTTCGGCTGCTCTCCGACCGGGGGTCATAGGGTCGGTGGATCCGGTAATCGAGGGGTTTTCGGATCTGCCGACCACAACGTGGGAAAGGGCACGCAGAGTTCGCTCTGCGTGCCCTTTCACGTGTGATCAGCCCGGTATGCCGCTTTCCGGTGGTGTGGACTCCTCGCCGGTGTATTCCTCCACCGCCGAATCCCCGATGTCGGTCTGCAGCACCGGAGTCAGGTACTCGGGCACGCCTCCCTGGATCTGGAAGACACTGGCACCGGAGATTCCGAGGTGGCTCGAATCGGAGTATCGGAACGGGGCCAACTGCGGTCCCTCGAAGTCCATTCCGCCTTCCTGGATGGCTGCGACGATGCCCTCACGGGTGGGATTCTCGCCTGCCGCCTGGAGGGCTTGTACGAAGGCGTATGCCTGGCTCAGTCCGTAGATGCGGTAGTTGGTCAACGGGTCACCGGTTCCGTTCTCGGCCCAGACCTTCTGCCACAGTTGGGTCCACGGATTCTCCGGAGAGTCGACGCCCGGGATGTATTCCAGCGAGATCATCCCTTCGAGCGATTGCGCGCCGTCGGTGACCGCGCCCTGAGAGAACCGTCCGAGCAGAGAACCGACGAGGTCGACGTCGGATCCGATGGAGCTGTAGAACCACTCGGGGTCGTAGTTGAGTCGCATCGCGGTCAGCTGGCTCAGTGCGGTGTAGGAGGGGACGTTGAAGCCGAGGACCAGATCCGCTCCGGCACCCTGCAGAGCAGCGATCTGTGGTGCGACGTCGGTGTTGCCCGAGGTGTAGCGCACGACCTCGACGATCTGATCGTCGAGATACTGGCGCACTGCGGCCTCGCTGTCCCGGCCGAGGTCGTCGTCCTGGAGGAAGAGTCCGACCTTGGCGTCGGGCCGGTTCTTGGTAACCCAGTCGCCGATGATCTTGCCCTCGACCTGGTAGTCGGGCTGCCACCCGAAGGTGTTCGGGTACTTCTCCGGATCGTTGCCCCACATGATCGCACCGGAGGAGACGAACAGGTCGGGCACACCTTCCTCGTTGAGGAAGTCGATGACGGCGCTGTGGGTCGCGGTGCCGAGTCCGCCGACGACGGCGAACACCTCGTCCTGGAGAACCAGTTCGTTGACGACCTGGGTCGTGGTCGTCGGATCGTAGGAGTCGTCCCGAACCACGTACTCGATCTGTCGGCCGTTGATGCCACCTGCGGCATTGACGTAGTCGAAGTAGGCCTGTGCGCCCGTGGGGATTTCGCTGTATCCGGGCGCTGCGACCCCGGTCAACGGAAAGTGGGCACCGATCTTCACCGAGGTGTCGGTGATGCCGACCGTCGACCCTTCCGAGGATTCCGTCGTCTCTTCTCGGCCACCTGCACCGCACGCCGCGGCCAACGACACGACGGCGACGAGCGCGGTCGTTCTGAAAGCCACCGATCCGAACTTTTTCATTTCATTCCTTTTCTCGTTGTACGTAACTTGCGATACGTGCCCACCAAACCCAGTGGGGCGAACAGGATGACGAGGACGGTGAAGATTCCGGTCACCAGTGGTGCGAGTTCTGCCGATTGCAGACTGCTCAGACCCAGATCGAGCCCGAAGTTGGTGACCACCGGCGGGATGTAGGTCAGCAGAACCGCCCCGATCAACGCGCCGGAAAGGGTTCCCAGCCCGCCGATGACGACGGCGGAGAGCAAGGTCAGCGAGAGAGTCAGCGTGAATCCGCTCGGTGCCGCGATTCGTGCCGACATCGCCAGGACTGCACCGCCCGCTCCCGCACAGGCCGCACTGACCACGAACGCGAGAATGCGTGCGCGGCCGAGATCGATTCCGGACAACTCGGCGGCCACTTCGTCGTCCCGGACGGCCCGCCAGCGACGGCCGATTCGGCTCGACGAGACGTTCGCCAACAGGAAGAACACGAGCACCAGCAGTATCCAGCTGACATAGGCGACGAATTTGGTTCCGCTGAGCTCGTTTCCGGTGACGAAGAACATCATGTCGTCGATCAGCTCGGGCACCTTCGGTGCCGGTACGACGAGTCCTTGTTCGCCGCCGAGGTAGTCCGAGAAGTACAGGGCGAGGCCCGGTACCGCGACAGCGAGCGCCAGAGTCGCGCCGGCCAGGTACGGCCCGTGCAGTCGGGCGGCCGCCACACCGACCACGACACCCACCACCGCCGAGATCACGGTGGCGGCGAGCAGGACGAGGGGGACCGACCATCCCGAATCGTTGGCCCGCAACATCAATGCCGCGGTGTACGCACCGACCGCCATGAATGCGCCGTGCCCGAGTGACAGCTGGCCGCTCAGCCCGGTCAGCACCGTCAGGCCGCCGGCCGCGATGGCGAGGTAGGCCACCGAGGTGAGTTGGCTCTGACGGAAGGTGCTCAGGGATTCGAGCGCGAGGACGATGACGACCAGCCCGATGACGGCACCGAGCACGTGGCGTCGAACCGGTGTTGCGGTGAGGCGAGTGAGAGTCGCGTTCATGTCACACCCTCCTGGCCGCGGAGCTGGCGAACAACCCGCTCGGTCGCAACAGAAGAACGACGATCAGGATCACCAATGCTGCGCTGGAGACCAGATCCTGACCGAGGTAACCACTGACGAAACTCAGCCCTACGCCCATCAGCAGGCCACCGACGACTGCGCCCGCCGGGCTGTCCAGTCCGCCGAGAACCGCTGCGACGAAACCGAACACGACGATCGAGTCCATGTAGCCCGGGTGCACCAGCGAGCCGCCTGCGATGAGCAGTCCGGCCAGCGAACCGACCACTGCGGCCAGCGCCCAACCGAGAGTGAGCATTCGACTCACGCGCACGCCGAGGAGTTTGGCGACCTCCTGCTCGAAGGCGCTCGCACGCATCTTCAGTCCCAGATCGGTGAACCGGAAGAGCAGGATCAGCAATCCCAGGACCACGAGGACGGCGAGGATCTTGAAGATGTCGTACCCGGTCAACGCCACGTTCACGTCGCCGATCCGCTGGCCGGTGAGGCCGAACGGCGCAGGGAACGAACGGAATTGGTTGCCGAAGACGATGGCGGCCACCGCGTGGATGATGATGAACAACCCGAGCGTGAGAATGACCGGGTTGATGTGCGACGAGCTGTCGACGAATCGGATGACGAGTCGCTCCGTCAAGGCTCCCAGGAGCAGGCCGCACAGGAGCGCGACCCCGAATCCGATCCAGTACGAGTAGCCGGCGTCGATGACGACCAGTGCCACGTACGTGGTGATCATGGCCATCGGGGCCTGTGCGAAGTTGACGATGCGGGTCGATCGCCAGATGAGTACGAGGGCGAGCGCGAACGCGGCGTAGATCATGCCTGTGGTCACGCCGTTGATGAGGATGGTGAGCAGTTGTTGCACTGTGGCTGGCGTCCTTTCGGCTTGCTCTAGAACCCGAGGTAGGCGTGTCGGAGGGCGTCGTCCCCGGCCAAGGTGTCGGCGGGGCCTTCCACCGCGACCTTGCCCAGATCGAGTACGACGGCATGTTCGGCGATCGACAGAGCGCTGCGGGCGTTCTGTTCGACGAGTACGACGGTCATCGACTCGGAGTCGACGAGTCCGCGCAACGTCTCGAATATCTGCGCAGCGACCTTCGGCGCGAGTCCGAGTGACGGCTCGTCGAGCAGAAGTACCGACGGTGTCGCCATCAGCGCCCGGCCGATCACGAGCATCTGCCGCTCGCCGCCGGACAGGGTGTGCGCCGAGGATGTTCGACGACCGGTCAGGGGCGGAAACATGTCGTAGATGCGGTCGAGGGTGACGGCGTCGTGACTTCGGTTGCGTCCCATCGCGCCGAGTCGAAGATTCTCGTCGACGGTCAACTCGGCGATCACGCCCCGACCCTCGGGAACGTGCGCAAGACCTTTGCGGGACATCCGATCCGGTGCAACGCCGACGATGTCGACGCCGGCGAGTTCGATCCTCCCCGATACCGGTTTCAGCAACCCCGAGATGGTGCGCAGCAGGGTCGTCTTCCCTGCTCCGTTCGCGCCGAGCACGGCGGTGACAGCTCCCGCCGTGACGGTCATCGACACCGAGTCGAGGGCGGTGACCGGTCCGTATCGAACGGTCAGATCGGTGATCGTCAGGTGCGCCGCGTCAGTCTTCATGTGCCACTTCGTTTCCGAGATAAGCAGCGAGCACGGCCGGATCCTCGCGAATTTCGTCGGGCGTTCCCTGAGCGATCACCTTGCCGAAATCGAGCACGTAGATCCGGTCGCACACACTCATGACCAGATCCATGTGATGCTCGACGAGCATGACCGATGTTGCGGGTCTTTCCGGTTCGGAGCCGGTGGATGCCGCAGGGGTGGGGCCTGCGGAACGACCCGTCGACGTTGCGAGCGCACGGATCTCGTCGCCGAGTTCGCTCATCTCGTCACTGGACAGTCCCGAGGCGGGTTCGTCGAGCAGGAGCAGTGTCGGTTCGCTCACCAGGGCGCGTGCCAGTGCGACGCGTTTACGCACCGCGTACGGCAGGCTCGGTGGCAATCGGTGCGCGTAGTCGTCGATTCGCAGGCGTTCGAGGGTGGCCATTGCGGTCGAGCGGACCGCGGCATCGTCGGATGCACTCGACGGCAGGCCGAGCAGGCCCGCGAGGATTCCGGTGTGCGCTGTTCGATCTGCACCGACCATGACGTTGTCGAGAACTGTCATCCGATCGAACAGTCCGAGTCCCTGCAGTGTTCGGCTCATACCGAGTCGGGGGAGGTCGTGGGGCCGTAGTCGAGTCAGCGTGTCGCCGTGTCGTCCGAGTGTTCCCGATTGCGGTCGGACGAGTCCGCACGCAACGTTGAACAGCGTCGTCTTGCCTGCGCCGTTGGGTCCGATGACGCCGAGGACTTCGCCGGGTCGCACCTCGAGACTGACTCCGGACAGCGCGACGATTCCGCCGAACGACACTTCGATGTCCGTCATGGTGAGGACCGGGTCCAACGTGTCGAGAGAGTTCAAGTGATCCACCTCACAATCTGTTGCGTTCACTATGGTGCGTTTCGCACAACGGGCGATATGGGCGCTGCGCACAGAATATTTGGGTCCCTGGGCACCAGTAACGGTCAAATCGACCTGCGATGTGGGCTCAGTGCGCAAAACTGTGCAGGTGGGAGCTCCCGATGGTCGACGCGGATCCGCGCGTTCGGCTGCCCGGGGAGCGGTGACGGACGCAGACCAGGAGCAGATTCGCCGTGCTTGGGCAGCCCTGACGTCACGGGCGGATTCGATCGCGGACTCCATCACGCTCGCATTGATCGAGCAGGAACCCGGCTACCTGGCCAGTTCCACTCCGGACATCGCGGGCGAGATTCGTCGCAGCACTCGCGAGCACATCAACCAGGGGCTCCGCACCCTGTCGGGGCTGACCGCCGCGGGTGACAACGCGCGCGAGGTATGGCGCCGTACCGGCAGAGAGCGTGCGCGCCAGGGGATTCCGATGGAGTTGGTGCTCAAGGCGTACACGCTGGGGAGTCGGACGCTGTGGGAGGAGCTGATGCTCGAGCGCGAGCAGTGCCGCACCAGCATCGACGAGCATCTGCTGCTCGTGGCCGGGCAACAGCTGTGGCGCGCGCTCGACAGCCAGTACGAAACACTCGTCGAGGCATACCGGCAGGAAAGCGCCCGGATGCAGCAGCGCGATCTCGCCAACGTGCTGGTGATACTCGACGGCCTTCGATCGGGGCGGGGCGGTGATCCAGCGTTCGTCATGGAAGCGCGTGCCACCCTTGGCCTTTCGGCATCACAGCAAATTGCGTGTGTCGTCGGTCCGCTCGACGATCAAGGGTCGCCGCCGCTCCCGGCACCGGAAGACGCGATGGATCAGATCGGTGCGGTCTCGCATTGGAACACCAGGGACGGCCACCAGTTCGCGCTCGTCGCACTCGGAACGGGATCGTGGCACTCCGTCGTCGACGCACTCGCTGCTCGGGCCGTCGGGCCCGTGGGGGTCGCGCATTCGCCGGAGGGCCTGTCGTCGTTCGCTGCGGCGTATCGCCTCGCGGCATTGACGGCCGAGACCATCACCGAAGACAGTGGCGTGGCGTTGGCGACGGACCGACTGCCCCGCGTGATCATGGCGGCCGATGATCGATCGTCGGAATTGCTGGTCCGCCATGCTCTGGGAAAGCTGTGGACGCACCCGGAGCCGCACCGAGGAACTCTGCTCGACACCCTGGCGCACATGCTCGCGTCGGACGGCTCGCCCACCAACGCCGCCAAGGCGCTCTACTGCCACCGCAACACCGTGATCTACCGGGTCCACCGAATCGAGGAGTTGACCGGTCAGGATCTGACCGATCCGCGAGATCGGCTTCTCCTCACTCTCGCGCTGGTCAGAACCGGACATTGGGCCCGGGCCGTCGGGCAAGGGGACAGCTCGACGACCCCTGGATCATTCAACCGAATGAAATGACGAGACAATTTCGCGGTCGTTGTAACGGCGTGCCGCAGTGGGCCTATATTCCCAGTGGCTCCGTGCTGCTGCCTGACCCCCGACCCGGCAGCAGCACGGGGCCTTTGCTCGTCTCTGTGCCGATGGTCTCCGAAGTGAGCGGCACCGTTCGGTTTGCGTAAGCTCGTGCGAGGGGTACGCCGGGCAGAAGGGCGGAACACAACCAACGGTGGTCCTGGAAGGGTCGAACGTGAGCGAGGGCAACAGTAGGTCGGGTGACGCGCCCAACGGTGCCGAACCGAAACCCGACGTACCGCCGTACGACGCTCCCACCGAGGTCTTCGGTGCGATCCGCGACGAGACCGACGGTCCGAAGCATTCCTCCGAGGCGGAGCAGCCTTCCGACGCGACATCCGATGTCGTCGATCCGGGGTCGGACGATACCGAGTCGGTTGACGCCGAGTCCGTCGATGCTGAGTCGGTCGATCCAGGTTCGGTCGATGCAGACACAGTGGCCGCAGATCCGGTCGTCGACGAGGCCGAGTCCACCGACGCCGATGACGTCGTTCCCGGGGACGCCGCGCCCGACCAGACCCCGGCCCCGCAACCGCCGCCCGCAGCCGACGAATCGCCGACCGTCGCGCAGTCAATCGTTCCTGCGGAGCCTCTTACTGCTGCAGAAGCTGGTGCTCCTCCCGAGACCGTTGTTTCTCCCGAATCGGAGTCGCCGGCCGGACCACCTGTGATTCCGCCGGAGGACGGCTCGCCGCAGGCCGCCGACGGGTCCGGATTCGTGCCGCCGTGGCGGAAGATCGCGATCGGGACCGGCGCGGTGGTCGCCGTTCTCACGCTGCTGTACGCGGCGGATTGGATCACCTCCAGCGACCGAGTGCCCCGCGGCGTCACAGTCGCCGGGATCGAGGTCGGCGGCAAGAGTCACCCCGACGCCGAAGCCCTGTTGCGCTCGGAGCTGGGTGCGCGCGCCGAGCAGCCTGTGTCGGTCGACGTCGGCGATCGACAGGTCGAGATACTCCCGGCCGCCGCCGGCCTCGGTGTGGACTGGAACGCGACGCTCGACCGAGCCGGATCGCAGCCGATCAATCCGATCACTCGGCTGACGTCGTTGTTCGGTAGCCGCGAGATCGGCGTCGTGTCGACCACGGACGAGCAAGCGCTCACCGCTGCCGTCGACGGACTGCGCGTCGAGACCGACCGAGATCCTGTCGAGGGCGACGTGGTGTTCGACGGCAGCACACCGATTGCCGTCGCGGCGCTGTCCGGCCGGGTGCTCGACGCCGACGGCACGCGTCGAAACCTGCAGGCCGAATGGGCCTCGGGCGCAACGGAAGCGGCCTACGAAACAACACCCGTCACGGTGACTCAGGACGCCGTGGATCGCGCCTTCGCCGACATCGCCGTTCCTGCGGTCGAGGCACCGGTGACCGTAGCGGGCCGGCAGAACGTCGACGCGATCCTTCCGACGGATCGTGTGGGCGAGGTTCTGCGTTTCGACCCGGACGGCCAGGGCGGACTGACTCCGATCTACGACACCGACGTCGCCACAGGCATTCTCGCGCCGCAACTCGTGCGCACCGAGACGCCGCCGAAGGACGCGTCGTTCACTTTCTCCGGTGGTGCCCCGACCGTCGTTCCCGGAGAGATGGGCGAGCTGGTCGAGTGGCGCAAGACTCTCGAACAATTGCCCGCGTTGCTGTCCGCCGACGGACCGCGCACCACCGAGGCGATCTACGAACCGGCCCCGCCCGCTCTCACCACCGAGGCCGCTCAGAACCTCGGGGTGCGAGAAGTGATCGCCGAGTACACCACCGGCGGGTTCGAGTACGCGTCGGGCGTCAATATCGGGCTGACGGCGCAGATCGTGAACGGTGCGCTCGTGAAGCCGAAAGAGACGTTCTCGCTCAACGGGTACACCGGTCCGCGAGGAAGCGCGCAGGGTTTCGTGGAGTCGGGGATCATCGACAACGGTCGACCCGATCGCGCAATCGGCGGCGGCATCAGCCAATTCGCGACGACGCTCTACAACGCGTCGTACTTCGCCGGTATGGAAGACACCGATCACACCGAACACAGCTACTACATCAGCCGATACCCCGAGGCGCGCGAAGCGACGGTCTTCGAAGGTGCCATCGACCTGAAGTTCACCAACCCGAACGACACCGGCGTGGTCATCGAATCGTTCGCCGACTCGTCCAGCGTCACCGTCCGACTGTGGGGAACGAAAACGGTCGACGTCGAATCGATCACCGGTTCGCGAACCAATTTCACCTCACCGAATACGGTGACATTGCCTGCAGGCGCAGGCTGCGTCGCGTCTGGCGGGGGCCAGGGATTCACCGCCAGCGATACCAGGGTGATCAGCGATGCAGCGTCGGGAAGGGAAATTTCACGGAACACCAGAACGGTGAAGTACGACCCGATCCCCATCGTGCGGTGCGTTCAGCCTGATCGCCCGGACCCCGCTCCGGCACCCGCAGCGGACCCAGCTCCGGAACCGGACGAAGACGAGTGATGCCGCAACCGCGCGCCGACGGTTCGAATCATGGCGATTCGGACTGTGGCGTCGCCGCCCGATCGGGTGTTTGCTTGCACTAGGTGTTCGCTCGTCAGAATTGCGCCCACGCGGGGGTGCACCACTAGATCGGAAGGGGAGCTTCGTCCAATGTCGCTCACACGTACCGTCCTCGATCAGCAGACGCTTCGCGAGGCGTACGCGCAGTTCCCGAGCGGCGTCGTCGCAATCGCCGCGAAGATCGACGGTGTCATGGTGGGTTTGGCGGCCAGCAGCTTCGTCTCGGTGTCCATCGACCCGCCGCTCGTCGCGGTGTGTATCCAGAACACATCGACGACCTGGCCGAAACTCGAATTGGCACCCAACATAGGTGTCAGCGTTCTCGGCGAGGCACACAACGACGCCGTCCGTACCCTGGCCGCCAAGACCGGTGACCGTTTCGCCGGCCTCGATCTCACCGTCACCGACGGGGGCGCAGCCTTCATCGTCGGTGCCACCGCCTGGCTGGACACCACCATCGAACAGCAGATCCCCGCGGGCGACCACGCAATAGTGTTGCTGCGCATACATTCCCTGGACGTGCAAAGCGAAGTGAACCCAATCGTGTTCCACGGCAGCAAGTTTCGCAAACTGCAGCAATAGTCCTTCGTTTCGCTCGGCCTAGTGGGTTCGGCCTCGCTGTTCTCGCCTCTGCAATTCGCAAACGCGTGCGCATTTGCCGAACGCGCGCGAATTGGTGGCCTGATCGGGGGCTATTGTGCGCGCATCTGACGACTGCGCGCGCGTTTGTTGTGGTCGGCCCCGCGGGTTCGGCCTCGCTGGCCCTGGGTTGCGTACCTGTTCACCTCGGGATTTCGCAAACGCGCGCGCGTTTGCCGAACGCGCGCGAATTGGTGGCCTGATCGGGGGCTATTGTGCGCGCGTCTGACGAATGCGTGCGCGTTTGTTGTGGTCGGCCCCGGGGATTCGGCCTTGCTGGCCCCGGGTTGCGTACCTGTTCGCCTTGGGATTTCGCAAAACGCGCGCGCGTTTACGAGACCAACGGTGGGGCAAACTGGTACCCCCGTACCTGTATTCATCCACAGGTCCGTACTTGTGCACAGGTGGCTACTTTTCTTCTCGAGACGTCGCGCGCGTAGTCGAAACTCGCAGAATGAAGGATGACCGAATGGTGCGACGCTCGGAGGCGCTCGCCGATGGCCACGCCGATCACGAGTTGCGGGCGCTGTACGAACGCGGGGGCTGGGAGCGTCTGGTGAACGGCGTCTACGTTCCGTCGTCCAGGCTTGCCGGCCTCTCGGAGCAGGGACGGCATCGGCTGTTGATCGACGCCGTACTTCCTACAATTGCCGAGGGCAGCGCCGCCAGTCATCGATCTGCAGCACTGCTGCACGAATTACCCTTACCCGCAGGGGGATTCGACAAGGTGCACGTCACTCGACATCGCCGCGGCGGAGGTCGCACGAACGCAGCGGTGATCGTGCACTGTGCGCCGTGGGTGCCGTACGCGACCGTCGACGGAATTTCCGTGACCTCGCTGGCGCGGACGGTTGTCGACCTTGCTCGTACCGAGCCCCTTGTGTCGGCGGTGATTGCCGGTGACGCGGCTCTGAAGCGCTGCGATCCACAGGAGTTCGACGCGGAGTTGCAGCGTGCTCGGGGATGGAAAGGTGTGGCGCAGGCGCGGCGAGCCGTCTCTCTCATGGACGGGCGAAGCGAAAACCCTGGCGAATCTCAGAGTCGAATCATTCTGCGCGAGAACGGATTCGCTGTGGAGTCGCAGGTGGAGATCCTGGATCCGGATGGGCGGGCGCTGGCGCGAATCGACTGGCTGGTCAATGGCGTTGTTGTGTGCGAATTCGATGGTAAAGCCAAGTACACCAAGTACCTACGGGAGGATGAGAACCCCGGCGACGTAGTGTTCAGGGAGAAGGTGCGGGAGGACGCCGTACGCGATCTCGGCTATCCCGTGGTGCGCTGGACCTGGGCAGACCTGGCGAATCCGGCGGAGGTGGTGGCACGCGTTGCTCGAGCCGTGGAGCGGGCCGCTGCCCTGCCGCCACCGCGAGGGAGCGTGCGGAGTACGCCGACTGGCCGGCAAACGCGCGCGCTTTTGCTGAACGCGCGCGAAATTGCCTGAGGATCCTGCAGAATTCGCGTGCATCTGACGAATGCGCGAGCGTTTGCGTCAGCCGGGACCCGTAACTCCGCAACCCGGACGAACGCGCGCGCGTTTGCGGCAGCCGGGACCCGCAACTGCGCAACCCTGACAAACGCGCGCGCTTTTGCTGAACGCGCGCGAAATTGCCTCAGGATCCTGCAGAATTCGCGTGCATCTGACGAATGCGCGCGCGTTTGCGGCAACCGGGCCCCACCCCACCATCCCCACCTCATGGCAACGGCCGCACCCGAGAACAGGTGCGGCCGTTGACGATGTCAGGCAATCAGAATGCTGCTTCGTCGAGTTCCATGATGTCGTTGTCGATGTTGGTGAGGATTGCTCGGGTGGAGGTGAGCTGCGGGAGGATGTTCTTGGCGAAGAACGAGGCCACGGCGACCTTGCCTTCGTAGAACGCCTTGTCCTTGCCCTCTGCACCGTTGTCGAGTGCGGCGATGGCGATTTCGGACTGACGCAGCAGCAGCCAGCCGATGAGCAGGTCACCGAAGCCCATGAGGAAGCGCACCGATGCCAGGCCGACCTTGTACAGCTCGGTGGGTTGGTCCTGTGCGCCCATGAGGTGCTGGGTCATCGAGGTGACGATGGCCTGCACGTCTTCGAGTGCGGTGGCGAGCAGTGCGCGCTCGGCCTTGAGTCGGCCGTTGCCTGCTTCGCTGTCGATGAACGACTTGATCTGTCCGGCAACGTGAGCGAGAGCCACGCCGCGGTCGCGGGCGATCTTGCGGAAGAAGAAGTCCTGCGCCTGGATGGCGGTGGTTCCCTCGTACAGCGAGTCGATCTTGGCGTCACGGATGTACTGCTCGAGCGGGTAGTCCTGGAGGAAGCCGGAGCCGCCCAGGGTCTGCAGGGACTCCGCGAGTACCTGGTAGGCGATTTCGGAGCCGACGCCCTTGACGATGGGCAGCAGGAGGTCGTTGACGCGGTACGCGATGTCGGTGTCTGCGTCCGAGACCTGCTTGGCGGTGATCGGATCCTGGTGTGCGGCGGTGTAGAGGTATACCGCGCGCAGGCCCTCCGAGTACGCCTTCTGCATCATGAGGCTGCGACGCACGTCGGGGTGGTGGGTGATGGTGACGCGAGGGGCGGTCTTGTCGGTCATCTGCGTCAGGTCAGCGCCCTGGACGCGCTCCTTGGCGTACTCGAGTGCGTTGAGGTAGCCGGTGGAGAGAGTGCCGATTGCCTTGGTGCCGACCATCATTCGAGCGTGCTCGATGACGTCGAACATCTGCGCGATGCCCTTGTGGACCTCGCCGACGAGCCAGCCCTTGGCGGGGACGCCATGGCCACCGAAGGTGAGCTCGCAGGTGGCGGAGGCCTTGAGGCCCATCTTGTGCTCGACGCCGGTGACGAATGCGCCGTTGCGCTCGCCCAGTTCGCCCTTCTCGAAGTCGAAGAGGATGGACGGTACGAAGAACAGGCTCAGGCCCTTGGTGCCCGGTCCGGCACCCTCGGGACGCGCGAGCACGAGGTGGAAGATGTTCTCGAACAGGTCGTCGGAGACAGCCGAGGTGATGAAGCGCTTGACGCCTTCGATGTGCCACGAGCCGTCGTCCTGCTTGATGGCCTTGGTGCGGCCTGCGCCGACGTCGGATCCGGCGTCGGGCTCGGTGAGCACCATGGTGGCACCCCAGCCGCGCTCGACGATGACCTTGGCCCATTCCTTCTGCTCATCGGTTCCGTTGTGGAACAGGATGTTCGCGAAGCCGGGGCCTGCGGAGTACATGAATGCTGCGGGCTGCGAGCCGAGGAGCATCTCGTTGATGCCCCACAGGAGGTTGCGAGGGGCTGCCATGCCGCCGACTTCTTCGTCGAGGCCGACACGCCACCACTCACCGTCGTAGAGCGCCTTGAACGACTTCTTGAAGGAGTCGGGCAGCTTCAGGCTGTGGGTTTCGGGGTCGAACACGGGCGGGTTGCGGTCGGCGTCCGCGAAGGACTCGGCCAGCGGTCCCTCGGCCAGGCGAACGACCTCGCGCAGCATGTCGCGGGCAACTTCGCCGTCCATGTCGCCGAAGTTGTCGCCTTCGAGGGTCTCGTCGAGTCCGAAGAGCTCGAAGAGGTTGAACTCGAGGTCCCGAAGGTTGCTCTTGTAATGGCCCATTGCTCGTTCGCTCTCCAGTCGGTGGTGCGGTCTCGTAAGTACCGCCCAAGTTAGCTACTCGTCGGTAACATAGGGGATGTTACCCCCGATCCGCTGTGCTGCCAAGGGGAGACCTACTCGCCAGTAGCAGTGCGTCCACGGCTGTGCCCTCGCTCACGTCGCGGTAGCGGTTCTCGGCAGTGACGATGGTCAATCGCGAGTCGATATCCGCCGTCAAATCCTCAGGCGTATAGAGGATTTCGGATTCCTGTGGTCCACCGGTGCCGGTCTCGATGTTGTCGGTGTGGTGCCCGAGAATCATGAGGATTCCGTCAGGTTTCAGCGCCGAAATTGCGGCGGACACGACCGTGCGACGTGCCTCCGGGGGCAAGTGGAGGTACAACATGAGAACCAGGTCATAGTTCGGTTCGGTTGACAATTGCGTCACATCGGCGTGCACCCAGGTCAGGCGCTCGCGCACCGACCGAGGTGCCGAGGCGGCGACACGGCTGGCCCTGTCCAGTGCCGTCGAGGAGAAGTCGACGGCGTCGACGGTCCAGCCGCGGGTGGCCAACCAGATGGCGTTTCGGCCCTGACCGGACGCGAGATCGAGTGCCCGACCACGCTTCAGCGTCGTCGCGACTTCCACCAGCGTTGCGTTCGGTGCCTCGCCGTACACGAGTTCTCGGCCTTCGTACTTGCGATCCCAGTCTGCGGCGTCCACCCGGGGAAGCCTAGTGGGGGTTTCTACAGCGTCGCGCGCAGCAGCAGCACGTTGTAGTTCTGGTAGACCGTCGCCAGGAAGTACAGGTCGCGGCCGGTCGAGTAGGGGTGGATGTACGGCGCGTAGATGGAGCTGACCTCGCGGGTGTCGACCAGAACCTCCGGCGCGCTCCACGGCCCGACGGGCGACGGCGAGCGTCGCAGCACGATCGAGTTGGCGTTGTCGGTGGTCAGCATCAGGTACTGACCGAGGGTCGCGTTGTACGCGACGGAGAGTTCGCCGACGCCCCCGACGATGGGTGCGGCTGCCGCCGGGTCGCCCTTCTTCCAGTCCTGGCCGGTCCAGTACTCGTACTCGCCGAGCCTGGCGATGTCCTGCTCCTTGACGCGAGCCACGTGACCGAGATTGAAGCGGCCTGGCGGGGTGCCGTACTGGTAGACGTAGCCGCCGTCCTTCAGGTACGCGCTCTGCTGGAAGTTGCGATCGCCGCCGACGCTCGGCCGCTGGGTCTCGGGTAGCGCTGCCCAGTTCTCCCCGTTGTCGTTCGACACTGCCAGGCCGGAGAAGTTGGTGTCCCAGGTTCCTGCGGGTCCCCAGTTCTTCACCGACATCAGGTTCAGGTACTGGCTGTCGCCGACGGCCACTCCTGCCGTCGGGATTCGACTGATCTCGACGAACGGAATCTTGGGGCTGGGGACGACCTCTTTGGTCTGGCCGATCGGGTCGAGTACGACGCTGTCGAAGTTCATGCCGTCGGCGAGGTTTCGGTCGTTGCTCCGCACGATGGCGTTGCTGCGCCACGACCACAGGCTGCCCTGCAGCAGGTTGGGTACGCCGAGTCCGGCGGTATCGCCGAAAGCCGTCAGCACCTCGCCGCGGCCGTTGTCCCACATGATGCCGAGGTCGGTGCCGATCATGTTGACGTTCTGGGTGTTGTTGGGGCTCGACATCCCGGTCACCTGAGCGACGGCTTGTGTGCGGCCGTTCAGTTGCGGCAGCCCGAACGTGCCGTTGAGGCCGGCGATGGGATTGACCGCGTTGGGATTGGCAAGTGCATTGGGGCCGGTGACCAGCAGCGATGTGGCCACGGAAATGACGGCAATGGTCAACATTCTCGAACCCACGCGACTCACGACGTTCTCCCCATTTCGATTCTCTCCCCGACAACCGGGAAGAACCATATCAGCGGTTTGTTCGAGAGGTAATAAGACGAGGTATCCGCTGTTTCGGGAAATCGGGCGATTGCACCTCGGTGTCGTAATCTGGACAACGTGAGTGATCTGCCCGATTCCCGGCTGGCGAGGGATTTGTCCGTCAGCGCGATGCGGCTGAATCGGAGACTCCGGCTGCGCCATTCCAGCGACAGATTGCCCGTCGCTCACCTGTCGATTCTGACGACGTTGCTCCGTGAGGGACCGATGACGACGGGCGAGTTGGCGGCGCGGGAGCGAATCAAGCCACCGTCGGTGTCCAGGTCGTCGCACGCCTTGGTCGAGTCGGGGCTGATCTGCCGGGAGCCCCATCCGACGGATGGCAGGCAGGTGGTTCTGCGGTTGACCGATGCCGGGACTGCGACTGCGCGTCAGGAGGTCGCAGCTCGGGAGATCGCGCTCGCAGAGCAACTGGACGAGTTGACGCCGCAGCAGCGGGAGACACTGGCCGCGGCGGCCCGTATTCTGACGGAGATCGTCGAACGGGTCGACTGACCGTCAGTTCTCGTGGTGAACTTCGTGATCGAGAGCCTCGACGTCCCATTCGATGGTGGACCCCAATTCTTCGGAGTCGCCCCGGCGCGCGACGCGGCCGAGGACGGTCGCGACGACTGTCGCGATCACCATCCATACGGCTACGCCTATCAACAACCCGGTCATGTCACACTTTCTAGCACCTGTGTCTGTGAAATCGCCGTGAAACGGTGGTTCGGATTTGTTGCGATTCGATATTGGTTGTTTACGGTCCGGCAATTCGGGCAGATCGAACGTGCTGTTCCACAACGGATGTGGAGATTTGGTGAAACCGGCCGAGCTCGGGTGGAAACAGACCTCTCGGAACGGATCGAAACCGGATCAATTACCCATTGCCATGACAGCAATACGGAATCTGCTGTTCGGTGCGCACAATTGTGCCACCGGGTCGAGATCGGACTCGAAGTCGACATCGCGCAATTCGGGGAGCATCGTGATCGACGCTCCTGCGGCGGTCAGAGCATCGAGCGTGTCGGTGCCCGTCGAGGGCGCAGACATGGGCACGTCGAGCAGGGACCGTGCCAGGTCGGGGTCACGCAGGCCCAGCGCCCACCAGCCACCGTCCTCGGCCGAGCCCAGTACGTCACTGCTGCCCAGTCGCGCCGCCGCGTCGGAGAGCAGTCGCGCCGTGACCTGGGGGGTGTCCATACCGATCTGCAGTACGGCACCGGAGGTGGCTGCGTCGGCGTGTGCATTCGCCAGTCGTTCGCCCAACCCGTCGCCGCGCTGTGCAATCACGGCGAACGACGCCAGAGCACGGGTGAGTTCGTCCGCGCGGGCGGCGTCGGCGAGGGAGCCGGTGAGGGCCACGACACGACGGTCGACGTCGGCGGCCGCAACGGCGTCGAGGGTGTCCAGCAGCGAGGCTGCGGCCAGCTCGGCGGCAGCTTCGTCGCCGATCGTGGCGGCGAGGCGTGTCTTGGCCAGCCCGGGAACGGGGGCTTTGGCGACGACGAGAGCGGTGACGGTCACGAGAGCACCTTCCAGAAATCTCGCACGGCGACGATCGTCCCCTTCACCGAGCCGGAGACCTTGGACGTACCTGCTGTCCGTGGCCGGTAGACCACGTCGTGTTCGACGACGGTCCAGCCGGCTTCGGCCGCCAGTACGAGCAACTGCAGCGGGTAGCCCGAGCGTCGGTCGGTGACGTCGAGGTCTAGCAGTGCCTGACGGCGTACTGCGCGGATCGCTCCCAGGTCGTGCACTGGCAGCTTGTACTTGGTGCGAAGTCGAAGTGCGAGAACGGCATTGCCGATCCTGGCGTGCAGGGGCGAGCTTCCCCTGTCCGGTCGGCGGCGACCGACGGCGAGGTCCGCGTGATCCAGGGCCGCCACGAGGGTCGGCAGGTCGAGTGGATCCATCGAACCGTCACCGTCGAGGACGCAGACGATGTCGGTGTCGGCCGCGACGACGCCTGCATGAACTGCTGCACCGTAACCGGGCACCGATTCGGAGACCACCGTTGCTCCGTGGGCAGCGGCGACGGCGGCGGTGGCGTCGGTCGAGTTGTTGTCCACCACGATCGTCAGGTAGCCCGCCGGGACCGAATCGAGCACTGCCGGAAGCGATTCGGCCTCGTTCATGCAGGGGATGACGACTGTGACGGACTTCGGTTCAGACACGGGGCGGTCCCGTGCCTTCGGCGTCGCGCAGCGGTGCGTCGGCGAAGGCGGTGAGACCGTCCCTCGGCATGATCGTCGCGCGGAATCCCAGGGTCTGTTCGGCCAACGCGGAACTGGCGACGATGTGCCGTACGTCGCCCGCCCTGTAGCGTCCGGTGATCTCGGGCGTCGGCCCGCCGCGTGCGTCGGCGAGGATGGTGGCGACCTCACCGATGGTGATCGGTTGTCCCGAGCAGACATTGAGGGCGGTGAAGCCGTCCAGCTCCGCCTCGATCGATGCGATGTTCGCGGCCGCCACGTCGTGCACGTGCACGAAATCGCGGGCCTGCTTGCCGTCCTCGTAGACCGTCGGGGCCCGACCGAGCTCGAGCGAAGACCGGAACATCGCCGCCACACCGGAGTACGGGGTGTTTCGCGGCATGTGCGGTCCGTACACGTTGTGGTACCGCAGTGCGATCACCGAGCCGCCCGTGGCGACCGCCCATGCGGAGGCGTAGTTCTCCTGTGCCAGCTTGCTCGCGGCGTAGGTACTTCTGGGCTCGAGCGTCGAATCCTCCTCGACCAGAAGCCAATCGAGAGGCTCGCCTGATATCGGGTCGCGATTGTCGAACAGTCCCGCGTCGAGGTCGGCTCGGGTGCGGGGCCGAGGAATCACCGTCTCACCGGACGAGTTGAGATACCGCCCTTCGCCGTAGACGACCATCGACGACGCGAGAACCAGGCGCGAACACCCCGCCTCGTACATTGCCGCGAGCAGAACCGCCGTCCCGTAGTCGTTGTGACTGGCGTAGGCCGGGGCATCTGCGGCATCGACGCCCGCTCCGACGACTGCGGCCTGGTGACACACGACGTCCACCCCGCGCAATACGTCGACGAGCGAGTCCTTGTCGCGCACATCGAGATCGATGATCCCGTCGGCTCGCGCTCCTGGGCCGTGAGCCGACTCCAGCATGGCGTCGACGGCGACGATCTCGAGATCGGAATCGCGGGCGGCGTCGAGAATGTGGCCACCGATGAATCCGGCTGCGCCGGTGAGCAGTACCCGCGTCATGGCAGTTCGATCGGCAGCGTGAGGCCGGTGTGCACTCGACACGTCGGGCAGTCACCGGTGGGAGCGTCGCGGACGGCCGAGCGCACCAGTGCTTTGAGCGGCTCGATGTTCTTCTGGAATTCGGCGAACACGTCCACTGCCTTGACGCCCTGGCCGGACTCGATCCCTGCGTCGAGGTCGGTCACCAATGCGATCGGCGCGTAGCAGAGTTCGAGTTCGCGAGCCAGGACCGCCTCGGGGTGGCCGGTCATGTTCACCAGCGTCCAACCCTGGCGGGCGAACCATTGGCTCTCGGCGCGCGTGGAGAACCGAGGACCTTCGACGACGACCATGACGCCGCCGTCGATCGCCGAGTCCTGGACAGCGGACTTCCTCAACGTGGGGCAGTAGGGGTCTGCGAATTCGACGTGTATTCCGCCTTCGTCGAAGTAGGTCTGCGCACGCCCGGAGGTTCGGTCGACGAGTTGATCGGGGATCACGACTGTCCCCGGACCGTATTCGGACACCAGGGATCCGACCGCGCATGGGGCGAACACTCGGCTCACCCCGAGCATCCGCAGCGCCCACATGTTGGCGCGATACGGCAACGTGTGCGGTGAGTACTCGTGATTCCGGCCGTGTCTGGGCAGAAACGCGACTCGCCGACCTTCGACCTCACCCAACGTGATCGGGGCGCTCGGAGCGCCGTAGGGGGTGTCGAGCACGACCTCCTCGGCATCGTCGGCGAAGAACGAATAGAAGCCGCTGCCGCCGATGACGGCTATCTCGGCCCGTCCCTTCGCGTCGTTGTTCATCTGCTCATCCTCCATCACCGTCGGTCGATATGCTGGTCCGAAGTCGTGGTCGCCTCGAGTCCGCAGGGAGAAAAGACTATCCGTTACTGGAGAGAAGCCGTCGCCGGCACGTTGGCCGTCGTGCTCGTCGTGGTCGCGTTCGTCGTTCCGTACCTGGGCAACGAACTCGTCACTCCCATCATCAACAGAACTCCGCAGCAGGTGCGTGATTTCGCCGATGCGGCACCGCTGTTCGGCTTCCGTGAGATTCACGTGGGATGGGGGACTCCCGTCGCCGTTCTGATCGCCGTGGCCACCGTGTTGTGGGGGCCGACGGTGGCACGTCGACTGTCGTGGACGCGACTGCTGTTCCTCGTGTGGGGTGCGTCGGCGGCCTGGACGATGTCGCTGGCGATGGTGGACGGTTGGAAGCGCGGCTTCGTCGACCGGCTGGCGTCGACGGACGAGTACCTGCACGAGGTGCCCGGTGTCACCGACATTCCGGCCACGCTCCGCGGGTTCTCCGAGCGGATCCTGGACTACCAGGCCGATTCGTGGACGACGCATGTGTCGGGTCATCCACCGGGCGCATTGCTCACCTTCGTGTGGCTCGATCGTCTCGGCCTCGGCGGTGGAGCCTGGGCGGCGACGCTGTGCGTGCTGGTCGGTACGAGTGCCGCCGTCGCGCTGGTGCTGACACTGAAGGTGCTCGGTGACGAGAACATCGCGCGGCGTGCAGCACCGTTCGTGGCGATCGCCCCGGCGGCGATCTGGATCGCCGTCTCGGCGGATGCGTTCTATGCCGGTGTTGCCGCGTGGGGCGTTGCGTTGCTGGCGATCTCCACGAAGCGGTACCTGTGGCCGGCGTCGATCGGTGCTGGAGTGCTGCTCGGTTTCGGTATCTACCTCAACTACGGGCTGGTGCTGATGGGCCTGCCTGCGGTCGCGGTGTTGATTGCCGGGCGGAGGATTCTGCCGTTGGTGGGCGCGCTGATCGGTGCACTGATCGTCGCGGGGATCTTCACGGCGTACGGATTCTGGTGGTACGACGGCTACTTGCTGGTGCAGGAGCGCTACTACCAGGGCATCGCGAAGGACCGTCCGTTCGAGTACTGGGGTTGGGCGAATTTCGCGGCGCTGTTCTGTGCGCTGGGTGTTGCTGTGCCCGCGGCGTTCCCACGGATTCTCACCCGGCTCGAACCGATCAATCTGTTGGTGATCGGCGGTGTCGCTGCGGTGGTGATGGCGGATCTGAGTCAGTTGAGCAAGGCCGAGACCGAGAGAATCTGGTTGCCCTTCGCAATGTGGATGCTGATCGCGCCCGCTGTGTTGCCGATCAGGACGCATCGCTTCTGGTTGGCGCTGCAGGTGATCGGTGCATTGGCGATCAATCATCTGCTGTTCACGAACTGGTGAGCGGAGCCAGCGTCATCTGAGCGAACCAGCGCCCGTCGATCGGTGCCACGTCGACCACTCGAAGGCCGGCGGCATTGGCGAGATCCGCTGTGGCGTCGGCGCTGACGCTCGACCAGGCGAACCAATCGCCGACCATGGTGTCGGTTTCCCACCGAACGGTGCGGTGACGAATTCCTGTGTCGCTGGGCGCGTCCACTTCCGCGATGACGGCTCCGTGGGGTGCGAGCAGGTCGGCCGCCCGGCGGAGCAGACGCACCGGGTCGCCCCCGATGCCGATGTTGCCGTCCGCGAGGAGGACACACGACCAGTTGCCGGTGTCGGGCAGTGGCTCGAACAGGTCGCGGAGAACGGCGTTGCCGCCGCGCCCGATGGTCAGATCGACTGCTGTTCGGGATGTGTCGACACCGAGTGCCGAGACGCCGCGTCGCGCAAGTGCTTCGGTGAGTCGACCCGGCCCGCAGCCGAGATCGATGGTGGGGCCGGTACATCGGCTGAGCATGGCGTGATCCGCGCGGCGATCCTCGGCTGACGAGGCGCTGCCGCCCATCCACCGCGCGGTGGGAAGTTGCTCCCTGCTGCCGTCGGAATCGCCTATCCAGCAGGGTAGTCCGGCTGCTGCGCGGTTGAAGAGTGTATCGGCGGTGACGCTCATGCTCGGCTCCGTACGAGAGTCCATCGGATGAAGTAGGCGGCGGCGCTCACGGTGAACAACACCGCGGTCAGCGCGAGCCAACGTCCGAGAAAGGGTTCCTGGGTCAAACCGGTTGCGGCCCGATAGGATTCCGCACCCTGGGAGAGTATCCCGGGGAAGAACATCAGAAACGTCAGTGCTGTCCCGAGAGCGGGAACGCGAACGTAGTTCACCGGTGACACGGCCAGGTGGCGGCTCGGAATGCTGGTGAGGAGCCGATCGGCCAGTGAGTAGAGCGGGAACAGTACTGCGTCGTGCAGCAGTACCGATCCGAAGAACCACACGAGAACGGATTTCCACCACACGTCGCTGTTCCACAGAGTCTGCGGCCCTGCGAGTGTGACGACGTAGCCGACGAGGGCGAACGAGAGCAGCAGACCGACCGCATGCAGCGGGTGCCCGCCGTAGATCTTCGTGAACGCTCTCATCGGTCGGCTCCTGGTCCTGCGATGCAAACACCCGTGCGCGAGAGCCACCGTCGTCGACGGTGACGCCTCGCGCACGGGGTCAGGAAACTGTTATGCAGCGGTGTTGATGGTGATGGTCGCAACGCCCACGAGCAGTCCCGGGGTCACAGCATCGGTGTTGAAGGTGCTGTTGAGCAGTCCGGCAGCGGTCTCCGAGATCTTCACCTGGGTGCCCTGCAGGATTGCAGTGTTGTCGGGTCCGGTAGCGAGCGGCTGCAGGGTGCGGCCGTCGAGATCGAACAGCACTGCGTCTGCGGCTGCTTCTTCGCCGTTGACCAAGACGTCACCGGTGAGGAGCGACGTGCCGGGGTCGATGTCGAAGTTGGTGAGCTCGACGACGGTCTCGCCTGCGGTCAGCGAAAGGCCGCTGCCGTCGTGGTTGATCTCGCCCTGGACGTAGGGATCGACGGTGCCAGGCTCCCAGTACTTGACGTCTCCGCCGGTGATCGGGAAGCGGATGGATCCGTCTGCGAGAGTGGCGGTTCCGACGACACCGGGCGTGAGGCCCAGGGTGGTCAGTGCACCGGTGAAGCCGGGATCGAGCGCAACTGCGGTGTCGACACCGGTGAGGTTGTCGACCTCGGCTGCGGGCTCGGGGGTGCTCTCCACTGCTTCTGCTGCCGAAGAGGTGGCTGCGTCGACAGTGTCGGACGCTTCCTCGCTGGAGCATGCGGCAAGCGGGACGATGGTGAGTGCACCGATTGCGGTGGCGGCCAAAGCTTTACGAACAGTGAACATGTCGGTCAACCTTCCGTGCTCGTCTCTCGAGCGTTGTGGGTCATTCGGCGCTGCTTGCCGAGCGGATGGGTTCCATCTCGATCCCCTGCAAGGGAGCGTGTCCACCTGTTACCCGACAAACCGGACTGCCAAACCGGAAATTTTCCGAAGGTTCACTCGCGGATCAACGAAGGATCAAGTCCGCTGCTCGTTCGCCGATCACCACCGACGGCGCGTGCGTGTGTCCGCGGATGATGCTCGGCATGATCGACGCGTCGGCGACGCGAAGGCGGTCGACGCCCCGTACCCGCAACTCGGCATCGACGACACTGTCGGCGTCGTTGCCCATACGGGCAGTGCCCACGGGGTGATACAGCGTGTGCGCATTCTGCTCGAGAGCCTCGGTGAGCAGGTCCGCCGGGGAGATGTTCGACGCCACCCTCGGGCGTACGACGTCGCCGAGCAGTCCCTTCAGAGCGGGTGTTTCGGAGATCGCGATGCATGCCCGAAGGCCTTCGATCATCGCCCGGCGGTCGAGGCCCTCCGGATCGCCGAGGTAGTGCGGTTCGACGATGGGCTTGGCCGTCGGGTCGGACGACCGGAGGGTGATCTCGCCGCGGCTCTCCGGTTTGAGGAGCACCGTTCCGATGACGGCGGCATGGGAGTCCTGCGCGATGAGTCCCTCGTCGAAGAAGGGTGCAGGGCCGAAGATGACTTCGAGATCGGGCAGGGCGAGGTCCTCGCGGCTCTTGACGAAACCGTAGGCCTCGGCGACGTTGGAGGTCAGCATGCCGCGTCGGCGTGCGAGGTAGTTGACCAGCTCCGGGATCTTCTCGGCGTGGAAGAGCGAGTCGGTTTCGGTCTTCCAGCCGATGAGTGCGGCCAGATGGTCGATCAGGTTCTGTCCGACTCCGGGTGAGTGATGCCGGACCGCGATGCCGTGCGACTTCAGCTGTTCCTGGTCGCCGATGCCCGAGAGCATCAGCAGTTGCGGGGTGTTGATCGCTCCGCCGGACAGTACGACTTCTTTGCGTGCACGAACGGTGTGTACTGCGCCGCCCGAGGTGTATTCGACGCCCACCGCGGCACTGCCCTCGAAGAGGACGCGAGTGGCCTGCGCATCGGTGAGGATGGTGAGGTTCTTGCGCTTCTTAGCCGGTCGTAGGTACGCATCGGCGGTGCTCCACCGTGCGCCGCGCTTCTGGTTGACCATCGTGCGGCTGAAGCCCCTGGGTTCGGGCAGGTTTGCCGTCTCCACCGGATAACCGGCCTCCTCGACGGCGTCGAGGAAGGACGACGTCAGGGCACGGGGACTGCGCTGGTGCGAAACGACGAGCGGGCCGTCCGTACCGGAGTCGAGTTCGGTTGTCCCCTCGATGTTCTCGATCTTGCGGAAGTAGCCGACGAGGTTGCGGAACGACCAGGAGTCGTCGGAGACTGCCGCCCAGTCGTCGTAGTCTGCGGCGAATCCGCGCACCCACATCATGGCATTCATGGACGACGAGCCACCGAGCATCTTGCCGCGCGGCCAGTAGATGCTGCGATCGCGCAGTTCCGGTTGCGGTTCGGTGAGGTAGTCCCAATCGACCTCGCTGCGAAAGAGTTTGGAGAATGCAGCGGGAATGTGGGCGAACTTGTTCTTGTCCTCGGGGCCGGCCTCGAGCAGGATCACCTCGTTGCGTGGGTCTGCGCTGAGGCGATTGGCCACCACCGCGCCTGCCGAACCTGCGCCCACCACGATGTAGTCGGCCGTCGTGCGCTGAGAGCTCATGATTGTCCTTCGATCGTCGTCGACGCTGGGTTCTACCCGCGCAGGGCGGAGGCGAAAATTGCCGGCAGCTTGGACCAGGACGGTGCGCCCGCGAATGCGGTGAGCAGCTTGCCGGTCGATGCTGCGGTCTTGTTGGTGACGAACCACGGTGGCTTCGGCGAGATGGAGAGTTCGCCGTTGACCAGCGAGCGCGGCAGTGGCCGGAAAGGCCCGCGCACCACTGTTCGCTCGGCCCCGTCGATCAGTAATGCGTTGTGCACGACGCCGATTCCGCTCTGCACGTCGTCGACGGTGTGGCCGGGGAATGCGCCCCAGGTGGCCGCTGCGGTGAGGAATCCGATGGCCGTCCAGGCGTTGACGGCGATGGTGCCGTACCGGAGGTCGGCGAGCATGGTGTCGAACTTCTCCCCGAGTCCCTTGATGGTGCCGGGGGTGCCGATGATGTTGATGCCGAGTGTTCCGGTGAATTCCTCGTTCGCGGCCTGTACCGCCTTGGCGGCGAATGCTGCTCCGCTGTAAGGCAATTCGATGATACCCATGACCGGTGCGAAGTACTCGGTCTGCAGCAGCGGTGCGTATTCGCCGGGGTTCAGATCGGTGATGAGCACGCGGCCGCCGCGTTCACCGAGGCGTTCGGCGGACGGGTAGGTGGCGGTGGCGTCGGACACTCGCTTGTCGCTGCCGGGGTAGTAGGGCGTTCGTGCCGGAGCGCGGTCGAGGGCGGCGCGCAGGGCGGCGACGAATTGGTCGCGCTGCTTCCATTCCGAGGACAGTACGACGACCTGCGAAGCGACACAGTTGTATCCACTGTTGTGCAGGCGTTGGGTGGCGATGTGTTCGGCCTGGAACTCGATGTCGGCTCGGCTCCACTCACCGGGCAGAACGATGGTGGGCGAGACTCCGCCGAGTTCGCTGGAGATCTCCTTGGTGAGGATCGGGTCGTTGGCCGCCTTGCGCGCAGCTCCGTCCGGGCCGGGACCGAAGACGATCGCGTCGTGCGTGATGGCGCTGCCGGTCATGTGGACGTGGTCGACGGACGAGTGCTGGACCAGGTAGGTGCCCACGTCGGCTCCTCCGGTGAGCAGACGCAGTGCGCCGATGTCGACGAGCGGGGCGAGGATCTTCTCGAACACGGGCAGCAGCGGATCCATGATGGGGTTGAGCTTGAGTGCGACGACCCGGTTGAACGCGATCAGTTCGTACAACGCGTCCAGCGGCGCGATCGAGGTGATGTTGCCTGCGCCGAGAACCACTCCGATGCCTGCGGTGCGGGTGGGATCGAGCTGGGCGAGACCCGCGGTCCGCTGTGCGGTTGCACGGTCGATTCCGGGCTTCAGCCACACCTCGGCGCTGAACCCGTTGAGCAGGAGTCGCTCGAAGATGTTGAGGGGCAGCACCGACACCGTCGTGCGCCCACCGGGTGCCGTGCCGAACTTCGCACCGGCCAGTGGGCTGGTGCCTGCTTCGAGCGCCGCGAGTGTGTGCGCCACGGTGCCGAGTCCGTTGAGGAACGAGTACGGACCCGACAGCCATTCTTCTCCGACGAGGCTGGACGAGGCGTCGAGTCCCTTGATCGACGTTGCCGCCGTCACCCACTCCTGCGCGTGAGCTGTGGTCAGCGCATGCACACGTTCGAGGAGCGCTCGGCGTTCGGCCAGGGTGAGGCGTTCCCAGTTCTTCTCTCCCGCGGACAGATCGGCGAGTGCGGAGTCGACTGCCTCGGTTGGTCCCGTCGTCGGTACGGATTGCAGGTGTGGGGTGACGTCGCTGGTCAACTTCTCGGCTCCACTCGTCGTTCGGGTACACGGCTTCACTGTGATTGTGGTCGCACTCGGGCGCGGGACGCTATGGGCCGGGGGCCTCAATCGGATGCGACAGTTTGTGCCACCGCACAATTTCGCTGTGGCGTGGCTTACACGGGTACGGCTAGAGTTCGGTCATGACCGCGACCGAGTTCGATGTGCATCCGTCACCGACCGATCTGGCCGCGACGATGCTCGACGGCGTCGACGATCTCGCGACCGAGCTGGTGCGACGCATCCTGGGGGCCGAGCACGCCTACCTCGAATCGACGCTGCTCACCACCGAGCAGCTCTACGAGGCGTCGCGGAGCAATCTGGCCTCGATGTTGGGCAAGCTGTCCGGTCGTGCTCCCATGCGGCTCGAGTCGGCGCGGGACGCGGGCCGGCTCAAGGCCGAGCAGGGGGTACCGCTGGCTGCCCTGCTGCACGCCTTTCGGCTGGGCGGCAGGTTGGTCTGGGACGAGTTGATGGAACGCTCGGACGGCCGGGCGAGTCATGCGCTGCTGGACATGGCCGCTCAGGTCTGGGCGTTGGTCGACGTGTACTCCGACGAGGCAGCGGAAGCCTATCGAGAGAGCGCCGACATGCGTGCGCGCGAAAGCGCCGAAGCTCGTGGACGCCTCATCCGCGTGCTCTTCGCCGATCACGGCGCGAATCCGACTGCGGCGGCGGACGCGTTGCGAACGTTCCGCATTCCCGACCACGGCTACTTCGCGGTGGTCTCGCAGGAGCCGTTGACCGCAGCGATGGGGATCGACGGATTGATCGCCCGCCTCCGTACCGCGGGTGCCGAATCGGTGTGGGACGCCGAGGTGGACGGTACCGTCGGGCTCATCTGTGCCGCAACGGAATCGGAGATCGACTCCGCTGTGGTCACGCTGAGCGAGCTGTGTCCGGGGCGGGTCGGGGTGAGCTCGGTGTTCCGGTCGCCGTCGGGTATCGGTGACGCCGTCGGCCAGGCCCGGCTGGCGCGGTCGTGCACCTCGGGCGAGGCATCACCGCCCGCACCGGTGCGCTACGACTCGGTGCCGGTGCCGCTGCTGCTGGTCCGCGATCCGAAATCGGGCCGGATCGCCTCCCGTCAGATACTCGGCGATCTGCTGGCGTTGCCGCGAGCCGAACGGCAGAGCCTGCTCGATACTCTCGACGCCTGGTTCTCCTGCGGCGGTTCCACCCGCGATGCCGCCGAATCGCTGCACTACCACCGGAACACGGTGTTGTATCGGCTACGTCGAATCGCCGAGCTCACCGGTCGCGACTTTCGTGATCCGATCCAGGCCGCCGAACTGTACGTCGGGCTCAGGGCGTATCAGCTCCTGACCTGAGGATCAGTGGCTGGCGAGGACGACGTCGAGGATTCCGGCTCCCAGCGGCACCGGTACGCAGGTCGGGGGACGCGCGTTCGCCGGGTCGAGGGCGTTGAGCGCCAGCCGCAGCGCGGTGGGATCGTAGGTGAACGTGAAGTGCGCTACCTCGGTATCGGGGCACACGTCCTGCACCACGATGTTGTGCGCTCCCGGATCTCGAAGCAGCGCATTGGTGTACGGCTGAATCACTTCGTCGACCCGTGTTGCGATGGAGGTGTACTCCACCCCGGGCACGGTGTCGCCGCCGGCGTTGAGCCGATCGAGAAAGTCGGATCCGGCCATCAGTTGGGCGAGGCCAGGACCGAATTCGCTTGCCAGGACACCGGTTGCACCCGGCACCGCCTGCACGACGGGCGCTACTCCGTACATGGTGCCGCCGTACGTCGGCGATGCGATTCCCACCCATCGATCGACGACGTCGGCGCCGCCCAGTCTGTTGACGAAGTATCGAGCCACCGCGGCACCCTGGGAGTAGCCGACCACGTCGACTGCGGCGGCACCGGTTGCCTGGAGTATCGACGACGTCATCGCCTTCAGTTGCGCTGCACTGTCTTCGATGACGCCGTACCCGTTGGATCTGCCGTCCGGCGACGTGCCGTAGTTGATGGCGAAGACACAGAAGCCTGCTGCTTTCAGGATCGGCGCGAAGCCTGCCCAGTCGGCGTACGCGGTGGCATCGGTGCCGTGCACCAGGACGACAGGATTCGGGTGGGCTGCGGTGGGTGTGCAGCTCATGTCGTTGGCTCCGGGCGGGGCGGCGTCGCGGTTCGATGCCGAGTAGCGGATGGCATCGGCGTGGTCGGGTTGCTCGGGGGCGGCGGCGATGGGCATCACGGGCCCGGCGTGTGCGGAAGGCGCAAGCAGTGCGGTGGCAGCGGCGATGACGAGGGTGATCAGACTCCGCCGTGGCCCGCGCATGAACAGACGATATTCCCCTGACTGTGGAATGTCCCTATGACGAGACGACGTCGCTGAGAAAAGTCACAAGAATTGTTCTGCCGTCGAAACCGTGCCGATTGCGCACACCGCACGGGGCCCAGCCGTGGTGGCTGGGCCCCGTGTGGACAGGAAGTGCTGCTCTGCAGGTCAGAGGCGACTCACGCGTAGCCAGTCGACACTCATCGTCTGCGGGTACGGCGTGCTGTTCGGTGTCTTGCCGACCCAGTTGTTGCCGACGGCGACGTTGAAGAGGATGTAGTGCGGCCACGAGCCCGAGAACGCTTTCCAGTTGCCGCCCTTCGCCTCGTACTGGGCCTGGGTGAGGGAGAACCGAGCGACTCCGTCGACGAACCAGGTGATGCTGTTGGGCAACCAGTCGATTCGGTATGTGTGGAATCCGTTGTTGACCGGATTCATACTTCCGCCGGTCTTCGTATCTTGATTGGAGTTCCACTTGGAGGGGCCGTGCAAATTGAATGACGGCCCGTACAGCCCGGGAATTTCGACGATGTCCACTTCCCCTTGGCTGGGCCATGAATATTCGCCACCGGGTTGGAGACCGAGGGTCCAGAATGCGGGTAGCAGACCCTGGGCGCTCGGCATTTTGATCGATGCTTCGATGCGCACCGGCGGCGTCACCGATTGCTTGCCCATGCTGACCACGCGGGCGCTGGTGAAGTTGTACGGTGCCCGCTTGCGGTCGGGTGCGTTCTCCCGACGCGCGGTGATGTTCAGTGAGCCGTTGAACTGGTTGGCGTTGTTCCAGGAATCTGTATAGTACTGCTGCTCACCGGAACTCGCGCCCCAGCGGCCGGTCTGAAATCCCCATTTGGCGGGGTCGGGTCCACCGTATCCGTTGAATTGATCCTCCCACAGAAGGGTTCCGGCTCCGCCTTGGGTTCTCGGAGGTGTGGCCAGTGACGGGGCGGCGGTCGCCGACGAGACGGCCACGGCCATCGTCGTCAGGGTGACCGCGACAATTGTCGAAAGTGATCGCATGAGGGGGATTCCTGTCAGGTCATTTGTCGGTGAAAAGATGTCGACATTTGATTTCTAGCACGGCGAAGAAGGCGGAAGAAGTTTCTTCGGAAATGCAGGAATTCTTGCGAATACAATGAATGAATTCGCACATGCTACCGGTCGGTAGCAAGGGTATCGACCAATATTGAGCGGTGGTCGGTTTGTTTCAGGAGTGACCGCAGTGACTGTGCAGCGTCTGTGAGTTCAGCGATACGGACGAGACGGGAGCAAATCGGATGGGCAGGAGTGGAGCCTGCAGGAACGACCAGGATGGGCAGGAGTGGAGCCTGCAGGAACGACCGGGATGGGCAGGAGTGGAGCCTGCAGGAGGACGGCCCGAGGTGGGCGGTCGGTGGAGCCGGTGACGGGAATCGAACCCGCCTCTCAACCTTGGGAAGGTCGCGTTCTACCAATGAACTACACCGGCGTGTGGTGCGGATGTCAGGTTATCAGGATGGTCAGATGTCGATGCGCACGCCGTGGAGGAGTTCGAGTGCGTCGTCGGCCGGCACCGGTTTGGAGAACAGGTATCCCTGCGCGCGGGTGCATCCCAGTTCGATCAGGGTTCTTCTGGCGCTCTGTGTTTCGACGCCTTCGGCGATGATGGTCAGCCCGAAGGCGCGGGCGAGTCCGATGATGGACTGAACGATCGCGAGGTCGCCGGTGTTCTCGTTGCCGAGGTCGGTGACGAAGGCACGGTCGATCTTGAGTGCGTCGACGGGGAGTTCCTTGAGGTGTGACAGGGAGCTGTATCCGGTGCCGAAGTCGTCTATCGCCACTTGCACGCCGAGTTCGTGGAGTTCGCTCAGTGTCACGCGGGTGCGGGAAAGGTCCTGTACCACTGCCACTTCGGTGATCTCGAGGCACAGGTCGGGCCCGGCTATCGAGAATTCCGTGAGTGCTCTGGCGACGGCACTGACGAATCCGTTGGTGACGAGTTGGACGGGGGAGATGTTGACGCGCATCGCGATGTCGAGGTGGGGGATCTCGCGTTGCCAGTCGGCGAGGGTGCGGCAGGCGTGGTCGAGGACCCAGCGACCGAGTTCACCGGCGAGGTTGGTCTCCTCGGCGACCGGAATGAATGCGGACGGGGGGAGCAGTCCGCGGGTGGGGTGTTGCCATCGGACCAAGGCTTCGACCGCGGTGATGCGTCCGGTCACCAGGTCCACCTCGGGTTGGAAGTGCAGGGTGAGCGAGTCGCCCGCGATGGCTTCGCGCAGGTGGATCTCGACGTCGTTGCGGAGTTCGGCGTCGGCGTGCATCTCTTCGGTGAACAGGGCGATGTCGTGGCCGCCTGCGCGTTTGGCCACCAGGGCGGCCTGATCTGCCTGCCGCAGAAGCGACTCGGCGGTGTGCTTGCCGGGCTGGCCGAAGGCGATTCCGATGCTCGCGCTTCTGCTGATGCGTTCGACTCCGAGGGTGACGGGGGCGTTCACGGCTTCGGCGATCATCTCGGCGTGGTGTGTTGCGACGCGGGCCGAGCACGGCCCGGCCAGTACCACCAGGAACTCGTCGCCGCCCAGGCGTGCGACGAGACCGGCCGACCTGCCGACGAAGCTCTGCAGTCGATCGGCGATGGTCTCGAGGTAGTGGTCTCCGGCCAGGTGGCCCAGAAAATCGTTCAGTGCTTTGAGTCGATCGAGATCGATGTGCATCACGGCGACGGGGCCGGGCATGGACGGGTCGAGTCGTTCGCGGAGGTGTTGTGCGAGAGCCGTGCGGTTCGGCAGTTTGGTCAGCGGGTCGTGCTGTGCCGAGAATCGGAGTTGCTCCTCGGCGATCACCCGTGCCTGCAGTTGAGAGAGCAGTGCCGCAATTGCTTTGAGCGCGTTGAGTTCTGCCTCGGACCAGCTTCGGTCACCGATCTTGATGAAGCCGAGGATGCCGGTGGTGCGTTCGGAGTGCAGCAGTGGCACGACGGCCATCGAGGTCGCGGAGAATCCCGACCCCTGCTCGACGCGTCGACGGTAGTCCTCCTGTTCCGGATCCGGCCGAAACACTGCCGGTTCGGTCAGTGTCTCGGCCAGGCGGAATACCGAGTCTGCGTCGTCGAAGTAGACCACAGCCAGTGGATCCGGATCGGGCACGCTCAGTCGCGGTGGCCATTCCGCGGTGAGTCTGGTGGCCCTGGCCTCGAAGTCGTTGTGTCGGAGGAAGCTGAAGTCGATGCCGAGGTAGTCCACGAGTTGCCGCAGCACGGATTCGTAGGCCTCGCGCACCGTCGCCGCATCGACTCCCATGAGTTCGGTCGCGACGCCGGTGACGAGGACCTCGAGCGTCCGTTTGTGCTCCAGGGCCCTACTCCCGCCTCTCGTAGACTCAGTGCAGGACTGTTCCCCCTGGTCTTCGCCGGAACTCTACCCCGATACAGACGCTGAAACAGGAAGTCTGCGACTATGTATGGCTGTTTTCGGGGCGCAACTGAGCCGCAACACCAGTGCAACGGATTCGGTGCTTTCCATTTCAAGCAGTGCGCGGAACCGAAAACTCAACTGCTGCAATGCTTCTGCGTGGTGCGTCGACAGTTGCCGATACTCCTCCGCGCTTCGGGCGTAGAGGAACGCAGGGGAAACCGGTTGCACCGCCAATCCACGCAAATGCGCAGTTACCCATACGTTCTCTGTTGCACATCCTCCTCTGATGTAATGTTCCGCGGTCGATCCGGGTACGACCACCACGGCAAGTGCCGAACTCGACAGCACTCGATCCCGCATATCGGTCCCCAGTGCCGCGCCGGCGTCCCAGACTTGCACGAGCTCCATGACGTCCGGCCGCTTGACGATCTCCAGCTTGGACAGGTCTGCGTCGTCGATCCCCAGAGTCGATACCTCGATGCCCCGATCGGGATCGAGATCACCCGGCCAACGCAACTCGGAGAACATGTCTCGATGCAGGTGCGGTGTGAGGTACCGAATGCGATCCGCGGCGGCGAGGACATCCGCGGCCGCGGCAATGGATTCGGGTGTCGTCAGCAGCACTGCCCGTCCACCTTCTGCGGCCGCTGCAGCGGCGATGTCGGCGGCGATGTCCGCGTCCAACGGCGCGCCGGTACCCAACTCCCGGTTGGTGCACCGCTCGAGAACGCCGTCGAGCAGGCGTCGATCGGTGATGGGTTGTGGGTCGCCCGCGCCCAGCGTGATCTCGACTCCGTTCTCGCCGTAGTCGGTGCGGTCGAGCCTGCCCTGCGCGGTGGCCACCACTCGGGCGTTGAAGGCGGCTGCACCGACGGCGACGCAACTGCCGCGGAAGGCGATGTCGAGCGTCGAGGTTCGTGAACGATCGACTTCGATCCGCACGGTGCGTCCGTCGCGGGTGAAGGTCCACGGCTGACTGTTTCCACCGGACGGCGCTCGACGGGCAGCCTCGAGAACGAGCGCGTCGGGATCGACGCAGGCCCGTCGGGCGTCGACGGCGGTATCGACCGAGGTCTCCTGCACCCGACGCGTCGGGTTCGGGGGCACGAGCGCATCGAGATGGGTGTCGAGGTCGATGCGGATTCGTCCGGACGGCAGGTGCGCTCCGGTGCCGAGGCGTCGAACGGCTGCGGCGATGGTGGCACCGCCGAGTTGAACGTCGCCCCCCAGTTGCGGCCAGGTCTCGATGGTTTCGCTCACTTCCACCATCGAAGCGGCCATGCGCGCCGAGAGCAGCGAGGCGTCGAGCTGATCGAGAACGATCGGGATCTTGTCGCGCGTGCCGAGCCCTCGCAGACTCGCAGAGTCGATCTCGCCGAGCACGCCGTGGAACACCGGGCGTTCGGGCGCGAGGTCGAAGCGTTCGACGTCGAGAAGCCCTCGGTCGGAGGTCTCCATCAGTACCGGGATGCGTCGCGACCGGGCCGCCTCGCGGGCCCGGACTTTGACATCGAGGGAGTCGCATTCCTCGACGAGGAGGTCCAGTCCGTCGAAGAACTCGTCGATGGTGTTCTCGGTGATTCCGTCCTCGGCGATTTCGACGCGTAGGTACGGGTCGATTTCGGCAATGCGTCGGGCAGCGACGACCGCTTTGTTGACGCCGAGATCGAGGATGGACGCGGGAATTCTATTGAGGTTAGAAAGTTCGATCTCGTCGAAATCGGCGAGGCGAAGCGTCCCGCAGATTCCTTCGAGTGCGAGGGTGTGGGCAATGGCATGTCCGACGCTGAGCCCGATGATTCCTATCGTGAGATCTCCTAAAGAATTCTGTTCCGCGAGAGTTATCTTGTTTCGGTTTCTGTCGAGCCTCAGGTGTCGGAACGAGTTCGGTCCGAGTACCGCGACGACGGTTTTCCGCCATGGAAAGAAGACCCACCTGTCGTTTTCGTCGAGAAGGCTCTGCTCAGGGCTGGGAAGAAGTGAGAGGAGGCCTTTTCTCTGCGTCTTCCTCTCGTCCAGAAATGTGAGGGTCGGATCGCGTCTGAGTTCGTCGAGAGCGGCGCGCTGTGTGGCGTCCGTCTCGTCGAATATCACAGGCTTCCAGTGGTGGCCGGGTAGGTGTTGATCGTTCATGATGCGACTGCTTCCGGGAGTTCGGCGGCTGCGCGGCGGTGCGCGAGCAGGGTGACGGTGTTCTGCCGCATCCGGCGCCAGGTGGCCAGATCGGCGTTGAATGCGAGTGTGGTTCTGTCCCACCAGAACACCTCGGTTCGATAGCGCTCGTCGGGGTAGGGGATCGGTGCGATCTGGGTGGCGATGACCGCTCCGGTGTCGAGCCATGCGGCGCGCACGTGGGATGCCGCGGTGGCCAACGCGTAGCGCGCGCCGAGAAGCGCGGTGCTGTAGGCGGGTGATTCCGCGATCATCGCGGTGACGGCCCGGCCGTGGGGTGCGCCCTGAGCGACCCACGCAGATTTGAGTTCGACGACTCCGTGGCCGATGCGTTCGTCGAGCATGGTGTGCACGCGCCGGAGCCCGTCGGGGTACTCGGAGAATTCGATCAGTGCGTGAGATTGATCGACCGAGGAATACGGTCCTTGCACTCGTACTCCACCGACTATTTGCCCGGTTCGGTCGAGTGCGGCGAAGAACAGTGAGGTGGTGCTGCCGTCGCGAATGGTCGACATTTCGAGTGCGGTGGTCACACCGTGTCGCATATAGCTTTCCTCTGCGCCGTCCAGGAATTGTTCCCACAAGGTCGGATTCTCGGCGGGAGTGGTGGCCAGAACGAGGCATTGTGATCTGTCGTCCCAGTACGAGGGGACGTCGAACGGAATTGTCATTTCACTCTTCCTGATAGGAGTTGCCCGAATGTGAATGGTCGTGCCGCTCGATTGTCCGGCTTTTCCTTTGTGGAGCTACGTAACGTGATCGGGGTTCGGGTGTGTCGCGAGGGACCGCCCGGGACCAGTAGCCTGCAGAGGTGCTGCTCTCCGACCGTGACATCCGTGCCGAAGTGACCTTGGGAAACCTCGCGATCGAACCGTTCGACCCGTCGATGGTTCAGCCGTCGAGTGTCGATGTGCGGCTCGACAAGCTTTTCCGGGTGTTCAACAACACCCGCTATACCCACATCGACCCGTCGCTACAGCAGGACGAATTGACGACGCTGGTCGAACCTGCCGCAGGTGAGCCGTTCGTTCTTCATCCGGGGGAGTTCGTTCTCGGCTCCACGCTGGAATTGACGACGCTGCCGGACTACTTGGCCGGTCGGCTCGAGGGGAAGAGTTCGCTCGGGCGGCTGGGTCTGCTCACGCACTCGACCGCAGGCTTCATCGATCCGGGCTTCAGTGGCCACATCACGCTGGAGTTGTCCAACGTCGCAAACCTGCCGATCACGTTGTGGCCGGGCATGAAGATCGGGCAGCTGTGTCTCTTCCGGCTGTCTTCGCCGTCCGAGAATCCGTACGGCAGCGCCGCGGTGGGGTCGAAGTATCAGGGCCAGCGTGGGCCGACACCGTCGAAGGCCTACCTGAACTTCGTTCGCTCCAGCGTCGAGTAAACGATCCCGAGGTCTGTTTCTCACCGCGAAACGTGGTGAATGTCCGGTTGTAGCGGTACTCTGGTAACTCGACGTGGGTTGGGGCCTACCAGAGCGAGGTTTCTAGTGTCCGCGGTTCCCGATGTGTCCGTACTCGGCGCTTCGTTGGGGTCGAGTGGTCTGCGCAGCGTGATCAGCGACAACGCTCGCTCCGGTGCTGTCCTGGAAGTACACGAGCCCGTCGCATCCCGGCCGGCACCCAACGGCCTCGCTCCCGATCCGTGGGATGCCGTCATCACGTCGGTTCACAATCTGGCGAGCGAGTATGCGTCCGCGGATTTCCATCCGGTGCTCGCACTGCGCGAAAGCGACCCCAAGACGGCCTACGACCAGGACTTCTCCGATGGCGTTGTGCTCGTCTCCGAACTCGGTGCCCAGTTGGGTGCGCTGCGGGAGACGCGGGTGCTCGCCGGTGAGCGCTGCGTCGCTCTGTTCGACGTCGGTGCATCCGGTACCTCGGTATCCGTGGTGGATGTCGACAGCGGTGATGTCCTCGCGTCGCGTCGTACGGACGCCCTCGGTGGTGACGACTGCGATCGGGTGCTGTGCGATCACCTCATCGCGACGTTCGGTGCGGCCGAGGCGCTGACGGTCGAGGCTCGGCGGCGGCTCGTTCACGACGTCCGCGCCGGGAAACACGAACTGGCACTGCTTCGCAGCGTGTCGATCATCGGACCGTTCGTCGGCGGACGTGCATCGCTGTGGCGTGGCAATCTCGACGAGCTCATCGGCGACGCGGTGCGCCGAGCCGTCTCGATGGCCGTGGACGTGCTCGACGAGGTCGGTGCACAGGGCATCCACGTCGACGCCATCGTCGCTGTCGGTGGTGGTGCCAACATGCAGATAATTCGGCAGGTCCTGTTCGACGCGGTGTCGATGCCGGTCTACGTGCCCGAGCAGCCGGAACTGCTGGCGGCGCACGGCGCTGCCGGGATCGCTCGGACGGTGGGTCGGCGGCCCACCCCGGCACCGCCCGAGGTGCTTACCGATCGGTTCGCTGCCGTGGATCGGGACTCCGCAGACGTGGAGGTGGGTGCGGTCGCCCCGGTGGTCTCCAAGCGCCCACGGCACAGCGACACCTCCTCCAAGCGGATGACCAGGGTCAACAAGTCTCGGCATCTCGGGGGCGCACTCGCGGCGATCGTGGCGGTGTGTGCAGCCGGCACCGTGGTCACTGCGGCCGCACGCACCAGCGGCGACGAGCCGTCTCCGTCGGTGAACAGTTCGCAGGACGCCTCACCGACCGCTCGGTCGCAGTTCGTGGTGCCTGCCGCAGACGGATCACCCGCCGACCCCACCGGGTCGTCGTTGCCGCCCGCGATCACGACGGCGCAGACCTCGCCTCCGGTCGACCCGTCGGCAACGTCGCCCTCGGCCCCAGCGCCGACCACTTCCGACGCGGCGAGCACCACCGCAGCGCGGCGCACCGTGGCCACGACCACTGCCCCGTCCGACATTCAGCAGACGACGGCACCCGACACGCTCACCCCCGATCGGTCGACCATTGTACCGACGGCTGTCCCGCCTGCCACCACGACTCGTCCGACCACGACGAGCCCCGCCACGACGACCCGGGCCACGACGACGACGCGTCCGCCGACCACCACACGGTCCACTCGGACGTTCGATTTTCCGCTGCCGGACTTCGACTTTCCGCGACGCTGACCGGTCTGCAGTTTCGGACTCCATCGGCCCCGGTACTCGAGGCAGGATGACAGGTATGGAGTCGATTCAGACCGAGCGCGAAGACAAGTTCGACGTCGACGCAGATTTCCGATTGCCCACTCTCGCTTCACTGGTGCCCTCCGGCGGCGCTCTGGCGTCGAGCGAGACCGACCTGAGCAGTGAGTACTTCGACACGACCGGCCACGACCTGTTGCGACGCGGAATCACGGTTCGGCGTCGTACCGGTGATTCCGACAACGGCTGGCATGCGAAGGTCCCGGCGGAGAAGGCGCGGACCGAGATTCGGCTCCCTCTCGGCAACGGAGCGCACGGTGCGGTGCCGGACGAGCTGAACGACGTGCTGCGCGGTGCGGTGATGGGCGCGGAGTTGTCTGCGGTCGCGACTCTGACGACGCATCGCACGATTCACACCGTGTCCGACGCCGACGGGGCTGTGGTCGCGGAAGTGGCCGACGACGAGGTCTCCGTCGTCCTGATCGGCGGCGCGACCGGTCCGCGGTGGCGGGAGGTCGAGGTGGAACTCGGACCCGCAGGGTCGGAGTCGTTTCTGAAGAAGGCGGGCAAGGTGCTGCGGGCTGCCGGTGCCCGGCCGTCGGCGCATCCGTCGAAGCTGGATCGGGCGCTGTCGGTGGTGCGTCAGGTACCCGCCGAACCCGGGGTGGTGCTGTTGGCGGACTATCTCGACGCGCAGGCGCAGGCGATCGTCGCAGGCGATGTGTATCTGCGTCGAGGGCTGGATCCGATTCATTCCACGCGGGTGGCGATTCGGCGATACCGCAGTACCCTTCGTGTGTTCGGTAGCCTGTTCGAGGACGAGCCCGCCGCCCAGCTCGAGGCCGAACTGTCCTGGTATGCAAGCATTCTCGGTGAAGTGCGCGATCGTCAGGTGCAACGTGCCCGGTTCGCCGCCGCGTTGCGCGAACTACCGCCCGAACTGGTGCTCGGGCCGGTCGCGTCGCGCATCGAGAACGACCTGCTCGCCGAGCAGATTCGGTACCGCGAGGCGGCGATGACCGAACTCGACGGAGAGCGCTACCGCGCGCTGCTCACGACGCTGGCGGAGTGGTCGCGCGGGCTACCGATCGACGGCGAGGTCACCGACCGCGTGTTGGTCAAGCTGGCACGCAAGGCAGGAAAGAAAGCGATCGATCGGACGAAGAGTGCCGTGCGCGGTACCGACGACGAGGCGCTGCATCGGGCACGAAAGGCATCGAAACGAGCACGGTATGCGGCCGAGTTGGTTGCACCGGTGGTGGACAAGAAGGTCTCGAAAGCGAACATCAAGCACTTCAAGACGATTCAGGAGGTGCTGGGAGAGCATCAGGACGCGGTGATCGCGGCGGACATTCTGCGTACCCTCGGCGCGCGAGCAGGCACGACGGCGGGGGAGAACGGATTCACCTTCGGCCTGCTCTTCGAGCGGGAGCGCCGGGCCGCCGAGACGGCCCGCGACGAGGCGAGCAGGTTGGAGTTCTGATCGAGCAAAACAATTTGTTTCCCCGATTTCGGGCTCGAAGGGTACTCTGAGCCCGAATCGAAGTCGGGGGGAGTCGACGACCATGGCCATTGCGCTCGGGATACACGTCGGTGCCGAGGAAGTGTCGGCCGTGCTGGTCGAGGCCGATCTACCCGAGTTGGGAGCCATCTCCACGCGCACCGTGTCCGTTGCGGCGGTTCCCGGCGGCGTGGGTGACGCCGTCACCACGATGCTCGGAATCATGAGGGTGCAAGCGGCCCAGAACGATCTGCGGATCAGCGGTTCCGGAGTGGTGTGCGACAGCATCGCGCTCTGCGGGATCGTCCGTGCAGCGCTCGCCGCCCATGAGGTTCGCGATGTCGTGGTGGTCGACGCCGGAGATCCGCGGTTGAACGCCGAGGTTCCGCTGGGAGTTGCAGCAGCACTGATCGGCACCGTCGACGCCCTCACTGCATGGGCAGGCGGGCCGGTCGACGTCCCTGCGGAGTCGGTCGACGAGGTCTGGAACGGTTCCGGCAGCGATGCGGCCGGTACTCCACGCGGTGCGCGACTGACGATGATCGGTTTGGGCGTCGCGGTTCTCGCCGCGCTGAGCGGAGCCACGGTGTGGGCGCTGTCGGCGGCCGGTCCGACCCAGAATTCCGTGGTCGACAGCGCGGATCGCACCGAGATGCCGTCGGCCGGGGGCAGCGGGGTCGCGTCGTCGTCGGTGGCGGTGGTCGCGGGTTCGGCGGTCCCCCCGCCTGCGCCGTCGATTGTTCCGTCCATCGAGGCCGGGGTGTTCGAGGCACCTGTGTACGGGCCGGTGCCGGTCGGTACCTGGAGTGAAGCGCTCCCCGCGAGTCCGGTCCCCACGTCGATGAGCTCGTCGGGGGGTGGGGACTCCCGGGCCGGATCGGGTGGCGGCAGACCCGGCGTGGTCTCCGGCGGCGGCAGCAGCGAAGGTCGTGGCGACACGGAGGGCGATGCGGACGGCGGGGCGTCGGGCGGCGGCAACTCGGGTGGCGGTGGTGATTCGGGTGGAGAAGAAACGACGACCGTCGAGCCGGAACCCGACCCCGATCCTCCGACGACCACGAGCCCGATCGAGACCACCACGGAGGTTCCGGTCACCACCGAACCCACGACCGTCGACGAAGAACCGGCGGCGAGTCCGGTCGAGTGAGATCGATTCGTTGATTCCCTTGTGAGCGTGCATTTTTGATACTTGGACAAGTCCTTCTCGTGACGGGTATGTGAATTCGACTCCGACACCTGAACTTCTGCTCATGCGTGGCTACCATCGAGTCATCGACCAGCAGACGGTGAGTATTCGATGACCGAGAATCCCGCAGCAGAACCGTTGACTCGCACCACTATCGACAGGGCGGTGGGTGTTCTCATCGCGCTGCGCGGCTGTAGTCCGGAGGACGCGTTCGCCGAATTGGCGGCGCACAGCTTCCGATTCGATGTCTCCCTCGTGCAGTCGGCTCGGTCCATCGTCGCGGCCGCGCGCGGAATGGACTCGGCCAACGGCGTCGCCTGTGCGGCGATGACCTCGGCGCAGGAGGAGTGGGGTCCGCTGCTGGCGTACCGTCGAGATCCTTTCGATCACGTCGCCTGAGATCGGCCGGCTCAAGTTTCGCTGCTTGTTATATGTCCCAAAACAAACCGAAAGTTCATTCAGATACCGAGATTGCTGTCCAGACGACGGTTCGGCGGTCTACTATCGGCAGGTCGGAGTAGCCAGTCGAGTCGAGGAATCATGAGAACAGTCCTTGGTGTTTCGGTGGGTTCTGCCACTGCCCGAGGGGTCGCAGTCGATGCGATCGACGAGTCGGTGCGGTCGGCCCACATCGTTCACTCGTTCGATCCTGACGATCACCTTCAGGTCGCCATCGACTTGCTGGACTCCATGTCGCGCGATCAGATGGTCGACCGAACGGACATCGTGTTGGCGGTACCCGACGATCCCGGTGCTCGCGCGCGTACGTCCGCCTACTCCACGTACGAGGCCGATCGACTGCTGGTCGCCTCCGAACTCGGAGCTCAGCTGCGGTATCTGCAGGGAACGGGCCAGCTCGAGGGCGCTCGTACGGTCGCGGTCTGCGACATCGGGGCTTCGGGCACCACGGTGTCCGTGGCAGACCCGGCCACCGGTACGGTCTTCAGTTCGGTGCGCACCACGTTGTTCGGAGGCAACAGCTGCAACGAGCAACTCTCCCGCTACCTGCTCTCGACGTACGGAGCGGACGAGTTGGCGTCCGATCGGGCACGGGCAGAATTGACGGTATCGGTCCGAACGGCGCGTGAGCAGCTTTCTCGACTGCGGGTGGCCGAAGTTGCCGGACCCTTCGTCGGTGGTCCGGTCAGGTTGTGGCGCAACACTTTCGATGATGTTCTCGAACGCAGCATTCGGTCGTTGGAGGACTGGGTGGCCAGTGTGATCGTCGACGCGCCCTGTGCCGTTCACGCCCTGGTGATGGTCGGTGGCTGCGCCAACATTCCGACGCTGCGGCGCCTGTTCCGTCGTGATCTGATGCTGCCGGTCGTCGCACCCGCCAATCCGGAGTCTCTCACCGCGCACGGTGCGGCTCTGATGGCCGTCGACGCGGTCGCGTCGCGTCGACACCGCCCGCGGGGTGCCACGATCGCCAACGTCGCGCCGTCGCAACATGCCTCGATGGTAGGCATGGTGGGCTACCACGACTCACCGCGACACCGCTCGGCTTGAACCCGCCGGCCTGGCCAACGAACGCCGTTGTTCGGTAGGTTGCTCGGGTAATGGTGAACAGTGGGGTACGAGACGGTGGGACAACAGTGGCAGAGCAGGTAGCGGAGTCCGGTACGGCAGCAACCGACGGTGAAGCATTCGATCCGGCGGAACATGCTCGGAGCATGGTCGGTTATCACTACCGCACCGAGGACTACTACGAGGTGGGCCGCGAGAAGGTCCGTGAGTACGCCCGCGCCGTCCAGGATTTCCACCCCGCCCACTGGGACGGAGATGCCGCGGCCGCGCTGGGTCACAGTGCCCTCGTCGCGCCTCTGACGTTCATGTCGCTGGTCGGCACCCTTGCGCAGAAGAAGCTTCTCCAGTCCATCGCCGAGGGCTACGACCTGAGCCAGATCCTCCAGACCGATCAGGTGCTGGTGTTCCAGAAGCCGATCCTCGCCGGCGATCAACTGACGTGCGATGTCTCGCTCGACTCGTTCAAGACGGTCATGGGACGCGACATGATGGTCACCAAGAACGTCGTGTCCAACCAGAAGAACGAACTGGTGCAGACCACGTACACCACGCTGCTCGTCGGTCGGTCCGGCGAGATCGATCCGGCCATCGCCGAGTCTGCGAAGAACTTGGTGATGTTCGGCGCGACGACGGACGTCAGCGGTGCCGATTCCGGCGAGAGCGGCACACTGTCCACTCCGCAGGAACACGAACCTCTGGTCGTCGAGGAGTACCGGGGTCGGCCCACACAGAAGTTCGACGAGGTGAACGTCGGAGACGAACTGCCGCCCCGCACGGTGCGCCTGACCCGCGGTGACCTGGTCAACTACGCAGGTGTTGCCGGCGACGCGAACCCGATTCACTGGAGCGAGCAGTTCGCCAAGCTGATCGATCTCGAGAACGTGCTGGCCCACGGGATGCTTACGATGGGCGTAGGCGGCGGGTACATCACCGAGTGGCTCGGCGACCCGGGCGCTGTGAAGGACTACACCGTCCGCTTCACCACCCCCATCCCGGTGGACACCCACAAGGCCGCCGAGATCGTCTTCACCGGCAAGATCAAGTCCAAGGACGAGGCGACGCGTACTGCGGTCATCTCACTGGGTGCCACGTTCGAGGGCAAGCGAATCTTCGGTCACCGCGCCACGGTCACAGTGCAATTGGGCTGAGTGCCTGCGGCAGTGGTGTGGTTGTGTGCCCCGGGCGGCACTCGACCACACCACTCGGATGCTCGGTTGGCGTCCGTAGTCCGCGGATCGGCTCCTCGGTTGTGGATATGTGACTCCGATCGGCGTCGGGTATCCGAATGTGGGGAGCTGATGTGCGGGGCGCGCCGTTTCACGTCCCGACGAAGATGCAGAACGGATGGCCGGCCGGGTCGGCATAGATTCGGATCGGCTCTTCCGGGTCGTCCCGCAGGTCCCGCAATAGTTGCGCACCCAATTCGAGTGCGCGCGTGTGCTCTTCGTCGAGTTGCTCGACGGTGTCGACGCGAAAGTCCAGGTGCAACATCTGAGGGTGCTCGCCGTCCGGCCATGTTGCGGCAGGTAGTGAGTCGATCTGTTGAAACGCGATTCGCCACGAACCGTCCGGCGCGGTGATCGCGAGCCAATCCGGATCGATCGTCTCGGCGTCACCGGGGATGTACTCGAAACCCAGCAGTTGCCGGTAGAACTCGGCGGACTCACGGGCGTCGGTGCAGTCGAGGACCACTTGATGTACCGAAATGTTCATGATCTGCCCTTCTTGACGGCGTGGTGTCGTGCAGCGCGCGCCCGATTGCCGCATGCGCTGCAGCACCATCGATCCTGCAGAAACAGTTGACCGCATCGCGGGGCATCGCACAACGCCAGGCGGTCACGGCCTGAACGTACTCGGCCTCAGCGTCGGTCGGCCCTGTGTTGAACACCCGCGAAAACTGCGCCGATCACGATCGACACTGCCAAGCATTCGATCAGGAACACGAGACTCGATTCTCGGAACAGCGGCGACTCCGACATCTGCGCGGCCATCGAGTCGGGGTGAACCAAGGCAATGGCCGAGACCTGCGGCGGTCCGACGGCGGCGGAGGCCCACAAGGAAGCTCCGAGAAACACCGACGTCGGCAAGGGGCACCAGAACAGCGACTGCCGAGATCCTCGAATCCGTGCTGCCGCAGCGACCACGCACAGTGTCAGTGCGCCGATGACGAGCGACGACGGAAACCATGGTGGCCCCTGTTCGGTGAACAGTTGCGCGTAACCAATGATCGATACGCTTCCGGTCTCGCCGGATACAGCCGCCGGGTCGAAGGGCGCGAGGGGCGCGGCGAAGTGCCACAGCGATGACAGGGCGGCGGCCAGGGTGAGACCGAAAACCAGTGCGGTCCAGGCCCTGTCGGGTCGGCCTCCGGTGCCGCGCTGTAGATCGTTGCCCACGTGCAGCAGGTTACGCGTCGTGCCCGCTGTGTGTGCGTCTCTTCGAGTCGAACACCGGAGGCTAGGCGATGCGCACTCTCAGTTCGTCCACCGGCACTTCCGCACCGTTGTTGTCGGTGATCCGGACGTGCACTGGGTTTCCTTGTCCATCAACCACATCGAGGGGCCCGTCATCATCCTGTAGGTACTCGTCGCCCCATTGCATCAGCCCGAGTACGACGGGCAGCAGGTCTTCCCCCATTTTCGTCAGGATGTACTCGTAGCGTGTTCGTCCTTTGTCGGGGCGGTAGGGCTGTTTGACGAAGATGCCCGCGTCGACGAATTCTTTGAGTCGGGCGGCGCTGCTGGCGTCGGTGATGCCGACGCGTCGGCTGAAGTCGTCGAATCGCGTCGTGCCGTAGAAGGCCTCGCGCAGGATCAGCATGGCGGATCGGGTTCCGACCACGGACAAGGCGCGCGCAATGGAGCAGCGGTCGCCGGCCGTCCAGGAGTCGAGGTCGGACAGTGGGCCGTCCATGTGGAGGGGCATGTCACGATACTACTGACTTTACAAAACTATAGCCAGCTCGTACCGTGGTGTCAGCGATCCGATAGGAACGGGTCGATCGGACAAGGAGCCGTCATGAGAGACGCAGTCATCGTCGAGGCAGTCAGAACCCCGGTCGGACGGGGCAAGGCAAACGGCACTCTGCATCCCGAACATCCAGTGGACCTGATGGCCCACAGTCTTCGGGAAGTTGTGCAGCGCAGTGGAATCGACCCGAACCAGATCGACGACGTCATCGGTGGTGTCGTCACCGCAGTGGGGGATCAGGCGTCGAACATGACTCGACGTGCTGCATTGGCGGCGGGCTATCCCGAATCCGTGCCTGCGACCACGGTGGACCGTCAGTGCGGAAGCAGCCAGCAGGCGATTCACTTCGCCGCTCAGGGCGTCATCTCCGGTGCCTACGATCTGGCGATTGCGGCCGGGTCGGAGTCCATGAGTCGAATCCCGATGGGCTCGAACATGATCGGTACCGAGGACCCGGCAGGTGTCGGTTTCGCCGAGAGGTATCCGGACGGTCTGGTGCCGCAGGGCATCAGTGCCGAACTGATCGCGGCCAGGTGGGGTATCAGCCGGACCGAAATGGACGAATTCGCATTGTCCAGTCACGCGAAGGCCGCGGCGGCAACCGAAGAGGGACGCTTCAAGAGGGAGATCAGCGCCATCCGCGGGCTCGACCGTGACGAGGGGATCCGCACCGGGTCGACGCTGGAGGCCCTGGCAGGGCTGCGTCCGGCGTACTACAGCGACGCCATGGCGCAGCGGTTCCCCGAAATCCAATGGAACATCACCGCGGGCAACGCAAGCCAGATCAACGACGGTAGCGCCGCGGTCATGATCACCACCAGCGAGAAGGCGAAGGAGCTCGGCCTCACGCCGATGGCCAGGCTGCACAGCTTCGCCGTGGTCGGTGACGATCCGCTGATGATGCTCACCGCCGTCATCCCGGCCACGCAGAAGGTGCTCGCCAAGGCGGGGTTGACGATGAGCGACATCGACCTGTTCGAGGTCAACGAGGCATTCGCCTCCGTGGTGCTCGCATGGGCCAAGGAGACCGGGGCCGATCCGAGCAAGGTGAACGTCAACGGCGGAGCCATCGCCATCGGTCACCCCCTCGGCGGCAGCGGTGCGCGCATCATGACGACCATGGTCCACGCCCTCGCCGAACGTGAGCAACGCTTCGGGCTGCAGGTGATGTGCGAGGCGGGCGGCCTGTCGAACGCCACCATCGTCGAACGCCTGTAAATGCCTGCGGCAGTGGTGCGGTCGAGTGCCCCAGGCGGCACATGGGAGTGGAGCCTGCGGAACGACCCGCAGGCCTTGTCACACCGCTGCCGCAGGCACTAGTCCATCGCCGTGTTGTGGAATTCGTTCTCGGCGGCCAACATTCCTGCGAACCACTCGTCCAGCCTTGCATCGTCCACAGCGTTCATGGCGTCGACCTCTCGGGCCAACGCGTCGACCTGCGCCATGAAAGCAGGTCGGGTATGCATTTCTATCCACTCCTGCAGCGCCGGTTCGCGATCGGCTGACGTATGGAGTGCTGCGCGGCACCAGGACAGGTACAGGGTCTCTGCGGCGAACATCGCCACGAGTGCTGCGGCCCTGCCGTCTCGACGGGCAAGTCCCAGTGCGTAGTCGGACAGTACGGACGATCTCTCGATCAACTCGTCGGTATCGCCGTCGTACGGAAACTGCTCACGTAGCCCGGCGAAGTACTCCCGCTGCTCACCGACGAGATTCGACAGTGACACCACATGATCGGTTGCGTCGTCCAAGGACTCGGACTCTGCGACGACGAGTCCCAGGATGCGCACCGCGGTGAGTACGAACGCCTCCTCGATCACCAGGTAACGCCGGAAGTGGTCGTCGCGTAGTGTGCCGTCGATCGATTCGACGATGAAGGGGACGCGCTGCGCTGCAACGAGGTTGCGTTGTTGCCGCGCAATCAGTTCGGCGGAGCGACTCATTCCGCGGACAACCAGGTGATCAGGCCGTCGAACAGATCGGTGTAGCCGAGCCACTGCTCGCAGAACTCCGGCGGTGCCCAGTGCGGTGAGCAGTCCGAGGTGAAGACCGCCGAGCGGCCCTTGCCGTAGGTGCCCGCAGCGACGAGCGGATCTCCGTTGATGGTGGCGGGGACGGCAACTCCGTCCTTGGCGATCACTCGGTTGTAGCCCAGGAGTGCAGGCCACTCGATCCCACTGGCGCTCACGGTGGGGTGCTTGTCGTCGACGACCACGGGGACCATGCCACCTGGGGTCTCCACGCGATCGTCTTCGGCGAGCATCGTCACCGGCAGAGCGTCTGCGAGTGCTGTCTGCCGGAACGCAGCGCGGGCCTGGAACCCGGAGAACGAAAGGTATCCGCCGATCATCAGCAGCGCACCGCCGTCGTGCACCCAGTTCCGGAGCTCGACCAGGCGGTCCTCGCCTGCCTGAAAACGATCGAAGACGCTGGGTGCGAGCTGAATCGAGTTGGCGCCGATGTCCGAGAGGACGATGACGTCGTAGGCGGACAGAGCCTCGGCGTTACCGGGAAATTGTGTCGGCACCAGATGCGCCGGCATGTGCACCACGTCGTGTCCGCGGGAAGCCAGGGCGTCCTTGAGTGGTCCGACACCTTCCACGTAGGAGTGCACGGTGAATTCGTCGACGCCCTTGACGTGCGTCGAGGTGGTCATCCAGCTTTCACCGGCGATCAGAACTTTCTTACCCATGGTGGTTCTCTATCCTTTTCCGGCGCTCTCGAAGAGCGACCTCGGGTTGTCTCGCATGAGCGAGGACACGTGCTGGGGATCGATTCCGCTGCGCACGAGTCGTGCTGCGAAAGAGACTGGTACGTAGGCCAAACCGTTGCCACCGAATGTGCGGAGCATCGACTTGAGAAACAGGTCGTGACTGAGGAGCAATTGCCGTCGGTATCCGCCGCCGATGAGACCGGCGACCGCGAAGGCGGTGTCGGCGGGCGATGGAGACTGACCCTCACCCGGGAACTCGAAGGGCATGCCGATCATGTCGAATTCCAGATACACCCCGCGATCACCCAGAGCGCATTGGTAGTCGGGATCGTTGCCCGACGGGTCCATGTGGCAGAGCACCACAGCACTCGGGTCGACACCCATCTCCTCGACGACGATGTCGAGCACTTCGTGCCCACGCCGCTGCCACCCCGGAAGGTGAACGAACAGTGGTACAGCGACTTCTCGTTGCGCGACGCATGCGGCGCGTAACGCCTTCTTCTCGGCGGCGGTGAACGACGGCGAGACTCCGACCTCCCCGATGACCCCGGGGCGAGGCCCGTCGTTCGAGGAGAACTCGGCAACGAGTCCCGACGCGAGTTGGTCGACGCTCAGCGAGGCGACCTCGGCCGGGTGCGTGGCCTCGAGGTACCAGCCCGAGCCCATGACGACCCGGACCCCCGAGTCTCGGGAGTACCGTTCCAGGATCTCGGGTCGACGACCGATGCCCGGTGGTGTCAGATCGACGACGGTCGTCCCGCCGTGGTCGGCAAAGGTTTTCAGGTCCGCCAACACGGCCGCCGCGTCGTCGATCCGGCAATTGTCGGCGCTGTGATACGGATTGTCGTGCAACAGCCAGGCGTCCGAGGCCGAGATCGGTCCGGAGAGAACCTGCGCCACAGCGGGATCGGGCGATTCCGAGTACGCCACCGAGGCGTCGTTGTGCAGGTGCTCGTGCGGTAACACCAACCCCAGCTCGCTCGAGTCGACCGGACCGGTCACCGTCCGGACGATCACTGTTTGCCCGGTGCGCTCTGCAGGTGCTTGAACAGTGACGCCAACGAGTGCCCACGCATGTTGATCCAGATGGCGACGAGCAGAACGATTCCGGTGATGATGGGCGTGAGGAAGGGGCTCACGCCCAGCAGCGTCAGGCCGTTGGCGATGATGCCGGTGAGGACCGCACCGATCACGGTACCGACCACGGTTCCTCGTCCACCGAACAGGTTGGTTCCGCCGAGCACCACCGCGGTGATGACGGTCAGCTCGAAACCGTTGGCGGAGTTGGCGGAACCCGATCCCAGTCGTGCGGCGATGAGCAGGCCGGCAATGCCGGCGGCGAGACCGGTGAACACCAGCGTCATCATCAACACGCGACGGGTGTTGACGCCGGAGCGTCGGACGGATTCGACGTTGGACCCGATTCCGGTGACGTAGCGGCCGAAGCGGGTGCGACCCAGCGCAACCGCGCCGATGACGACCACGGCGAGGGCGATCCAGGCGCTCGCCGAGAACCCGAGCCACGACGCAGTGCCGAGCTTGGCGAACGCGGTGCCTGGGGTGATGGGAACCGAGAAGCCCTCGGTGCGGTACAGCGCGATGCCGCGGATGATCGAGAGCGTGGCGAGTGTGACGATGAACGGTGGAATGCCCTGGTAGGCAGCGAGCCAGCCGTTGACCAGTCCCCACGCCGCACCCATCAGTGGAGCCGCGACGAACACGACCGAGGAGTCGACGCCTGCCTGGATGAGCTCGGCGCTCATCGCGGCGACGAATGCGACCGTCGCTCCGACGGAGAGGTCGATCTGGCCGGTGGTGATCACGAACGTCATCGCGACGGCGATGATCAGGACCGGTGCGATCTGCGTGGCGAGGTTGGAGATGTTGGTGAACGTCAGGAACGACGACGTGGTCACCGAGAAGACGAGGGCCACCGCGACGGTGACGGCCAGCATGGCCAGTGTCGGCTTGTTGGTCTGTTGCCACAATGTCGGTCGCGCAGCGAGTTTCGCGACGCTGGGCTGTGCGTTCTTGTCGAGAGTGATCATGGGCGGCCTTCCGGCGAGGACGGTGAGCGCTGGGGAACCGGAGTGCGAGTGATCAGTCCGACGAGCGATTCGATGTTCAGCTCGCCGATCGGAACGTCGTCGACGCTCTGTCCCTCGTACATGACGGTGATGCGGTCGCAGACTCGGAACAGATCCTGCAGGCGGTGCGTCACGAGGATGACGCCGACGCCCTGGGCCGCAACGTCCGTGATGAGTTTCAGGACCGATTCCACCTCGGCGACGGCCAGTGCGGCCGTTGGCTCGTCGAGGATCAACACGTCGGGCCGGAACGAGACGGCCCTGGCGATGGCGACGGTCTGCCGCTGCCCGCCCGAGAGTTGGCCGATCTCCTGGTACGTCGACTTCACTTTGACGTGCAGGTCCGCGAGGATCTTCGCGGCGCGTTCGTGCATGCCGTGCCGGTCCAGAAACGGTCCCTTGCGGGGTTCACGGCCGAGGAACAGGTTGCTCGCGACATCGAGGGTGTCGCACAGCGCCAGATCCTGATAGACGATGCCGATCTTCTGCTGCTGCGCATCGAGCGGTGTCGAGAAGCGCACCGGTTCCCCGTTGACTCGCATCTCACCACCGTCGTGTTGAACGGCGCCGGCAAGGATTTTCATGAGCGTCGACTTGCCGGCGCCGTTGTCTCCGACGACTCCGAGTACTTCGCCGCGTGAGAGCCGGAGGTCGACTCCCTGCAACGATTTCACCGGGCCGTACGATTTGGTGATTCCCGATAGTTCGATCAACGGTGTTGTCGGATCATGGTGTGCCATAAGGCTACTTCTCCAGGTAGTACATGTAGTCGCCCACGTTGGCGGGGGTGACGATCTGCGTCGGGACCGGGATGTCCGCGGGTGCGGTGCGGCCGCAACCGAGATCGATCGCGGCGTTCATTGCCTCGTAGCCGAATTCGAAGGTGTTCTGTTGCACGACGCCCTCGAGCCAGCCCGCCTGGAGGGCGGAGACAGCCTGATCCGACAGGTCCCATCCGACGGCCTTGATCCGGTCCTGTGCACTCTGGCTGTTCACTGCCGCGACCAACCCGATGAGTGCGGGTTCGCCGGTGGCGTAGACGTATTCCATGTCCGGGTTGCCGGTGAGCAGGTTCTCTGCGGCGGTCTGCGCGTTCTCCTGAATGTTGCGACCGTCGACGACCGTGCCGACGGTCATGCCAGCGGCGGAGACCGTGTCGGTGAAGCCCTTCTGACGTTCGAGCTGGATCGTGCTGTTGAGTGCGCCGACGATACCGACGGTGCCGGTGTCGTTCGCCAGCTCGGCGAGTGTGTTACCGATCTGAGCGCCGCCCTCGGCGTTCGCTGTTCCCACCTGGGTCGAGATGCCCGGGTCGTCGACGGTGGCGTCGACGGCCACCACCGGGATACCTGCTGCGGCGGCCTTGGACACGGATGGCTTGATGCCGTCGGTGTCGATGGCGTCGACGATGATGGCGTCCACGCCGGAAGCGATGAGGTTGTCGAATGCGTTGGCCTGGGTGACCGAATCGTCGTTGCCGCTGATGATCTGGAGGTCGACACCGGCTTCGTCGGCGACCTTCTGGGCGGCGTTGTTGATCTGGTTGAAGAACAGAGCTTGCAGATTGATGGTCACCAGGCCGACCTTGAGGGTGCCGTTCTTGCCGTCGCAGGTGTCGGCGACGCGGGACGGATCCGGAATGGACGACGCGGAGGCGTCAGTGCCGCCCGTGGTGTCGCTGGGGGCGGCGGAGTCGCATGCGGTGAGACCGAGGGCAAGTGCTGTGCCGAGGACGAGGGGGAGTGCGCGTTTGATCATCGGGTCTCCTGAAGATCGACAGTGGCCAGGGTGGCAGTGAATTCGTTGAGTTCGGTGATGCTGGGGCAGCCGCGTGGTCCGGCCGTGGCGCATGCGAGAGCAGCGGACGCCCCGGCGAGGCGTGCTGCATGAGCCGGGGGTTCGCCTGCGTCGACGAAGGCGATGTAGGTGCCGCAGAAGCAGTCTCCGGCTCCGACGGCGTCGACGACGTCGACCTGTACTGCGGGTTCGGTGATCGTCTCACCCGAGGGTGTCACCAGGGTCCACCCGTGCTCGCCGTCGGTGACGACGAGGTGAGTGTCGTGCTCGGCGGTCATCGTCGACCACCGTTCGGCATCTATGCCGAAGCTGTTCTGCCACAGGCTGCGTCCGACGATGACGTGATCGGCGAGGGCGAACGCATGGAGTGCGGCGTCGAGATCGTCGCAGCCGTCGAGATCGATGGCGAGGCTGACGTTGTCGGGCAGTTCGGCGGGGAGCATCTCTGCTCGGTAGCCGTCGACGAACAGTCGGCCGCCGTCGTAGGAGAGGGCCTCGAGGACTGCTGCCAGCCGTTGTGCGTCGTTGGCGTCGTCCTGGCTGATGATCGATCGATCACCGCCCTCGGCGATGAGAACGACTGCGGTGGAGAGGAAAGCGTCACGCGGGGCCCAGCTGGTGTCTACTCCGTCGTGCTCGAGTCCGGCGAGAAACTCGGTGGACCTGGCGTCGGGGCCCACTGCGCCGGCGAAGGCCACGCGGGCACCCATACGGGCTGCGGAGACCGCGGCGTTGGCGTTCATGCCGCCGTCGATCGTGGCGATCGCCGTTGCCTGCACCCTCTCTCCCAGCACCGGGACATGCGGAACATGCACCGTCACATCGTTGTTGGCGTAGCCGAAGAAGACGATCATCGGCTATTTCCCAGCTGCGCGGGCGACGGCGCGAACCTTCTCGCCTGCGACGCGTCCCCACCAGCGGGCGTTCTCCTTCACCGACGACGCGATGATGGCCCCGTCGCATTCCTTCATCAGCTCGCCCACGTTGGCCGCGGTGATTCCGGAGCCGATGATCACAGGAAGCATCGTGTTGTTCTTGATCACCGAGACCTCGTCCACGGAGGCGGCGTCTCCGGTGCGGGAGCCGGTGGCGATGAGGACGTCGGCGTCGAAGAACTCGGCGTCCTCGGTCTGTTCGGCGATCGTGCGGTCTGCGACGATGGCATGCGCGCCGTGCTTGACGTGCACGTCCGCGAAGATCTTGACCGGGTCGGCACCGATGCGGTGGCGGAAGCGGGTGGTCTTGGCGGCCTGGCCTTCGATGAATCCTTCGTTGGCTATGTACGCGTTGGCCCATTGGTTGACGCGGACGAAGCTCGCGCCCGCTGCCCACGCTGCGGCCACGCCGCATTCGCCGGCATTGGACAGGATGCTCACGCCGACGCGGTCGCCGAAGTCGCCGACGACGGCGGCGGTGACGACGCCCATGCTGGCCGCGGTTTCGTATCCGTGTTCACCCGGCTTGAGAAAGGGTATGTCCCAATGGTTCTCGACGATGACTCCGTCGAAACCATTGTCGATGTATGCGTGCGCCTCGGCCAGGGCGAACTCGGAGATCTCCGAGACGGGCCGGCCCTTGTAGTGCGGGCTGCCGGGGAGGGCGGGCAGGTGGATGGCACCGATGAGTGCTGGTGCCGAGGTGAACATCGCGGCCAGGGCCGACGGCTTGGTCGGAAAGACTCCCAGCGACTGCTCTGGGTGCTGGTCCGACAGGGACGTACTCACGTAGGGAACTCCTCGGGTGATCGTCGGGCGAGATGATGTAATCGATTACCTCGCATGTATGCACCGTAAGGGGTCGGTACCCGTTCGTGTCAAGGAATTTCGGAGTCGTTTATGTAAACGATTGCCTCTACTGTGTAAACAGCAACGCAAGCGACCGCGCGGTTCGATAGCCTCGGGTCCACACGTGAGAGTAGGAGTTGGATGCGTAAAGCAACCATTCGCGACGTTGCCGAGCGCGCAGGCGTCTCGACAGCCACGGTGTCTCGAGCGCTCTCGGGTTCACGTCCGGTCTCGGAAGACGTTGCTGCCACCATCCGACGGGCGGCCGAGGATCTGGGATATTCGGGCAACATCATCGCCAGTTCCCTGCGCCGCAACAGAACGGACACCGTCGGCATGGTGGTGCCGAGTATTGCCAATCCCTTCTTCACCTCGCTGGTGGTCAACGTCGAGCATGTGCTGTCACAGCGCGGCTTGCAGTTGTTTCTGTGCGACTCCCGATCCGACCCTGACGTCGAAGCGCAGAGGCTGCGCAGCTTGGTCTCGCGTCAGGTCGACGGCATCATCATCAGCCCGTGCCATGGCGAGCGGTCCGCAGAGGCCGTGCGCACCACGGCTCGCGCGATCCCTGTCGTTCAACTCGACCGGTTCGCGCTCGACACCCACACCGACTGGGTCGGGGTCGACGACGATGCCGCACAGGCGCTGGTGATGGACCACCTGGCCGGTCTCGGTGTTCGGAGCGCGGCATTCATCAGTTCCGAACTCACCAATTCGTCGACCGAGCTACGTCGAGCCGGCTTCTTCCGCCACGCGGAGCGAGTGGGTATCGAGACGCGAGAGGAGTGGACGCTGTTGGGCGACTACTCGATCGACTGGGGCCGTGAGTCGTCTCGGCCCATACTCGAAGCAGCCTCTCGTCCCGACGCGGTGGTGTGTGCCGACGATCTGATCGCGCTCGGTGTGTTGCAGAGTTGCCAGGCTCTCGGACTGTCGGTTCCGACCGATGTCATGGTGACCGGGTTCGACGACATTCCGTTCTCCGCGTTGAGCAATCCGCCGCTGACGACCGTCCGGCAGCCGCAGGAACGGATTGCCGCCGAGGCCACGCGGCTGTTGGATCAGGCGATGAACAGCGACGAGACGGGCACCGCGCACATCGCTCTGCAGCCAGAGTTGGTGGTCCGTCAGTCGACGGTCGGCCAGGCGCGTGTCACTGCGGTGTAGGCGGTGATGGCCGCATCGAGTTCGTCGAGCGTGACGGTTTCGTCGGCGGCATGCATCAGGGCCGGCGTCCCCGGTCCCCACACGACGATCGGCGCACCGGGAGCCGCCGCGGCGATGATGGACGCGTCGGTGAAGTACGTGACCGGTTCTCTCGCAACGGAATGCGGCAGCTCGTCGATCCAGCTGTTGCCACCGGCCGTCCGCACACCGGGCAGGTCGATCCGTGCCTCGATGTGATCGACCTCGGGTTGATCCCGCCACCACGACAGCAGTGCCGAGCCGTCACCGACGGTCCGGTGATCGACGACGACGTGTGCGGTGTCCGGGACGATGTTGGGGGCCGAACCCCCGTCGATCAGCCCGACGTTGAACGTCTCGGCACCGAGGAACGGATCCGTCGACAGCGGGAGCTCGTCGCGTGCCCGTGCCAGGACGTCGACGAGCTTCATGATTGCACTCTCGCCTCGCTGGGGTGTACTACCATGTGCTGCAATGCCTTTGGTGGTGACATCGACCCACAATGCTCCGCGGTGGCCCAGATGCACCTGGTTTCCGGTCGCCTCGGGCACCACCACGGCACCCACCGAACATTCGGCGACGGCGTGACGGGCGGCGAGCGCTCCGAGTGAGCCGATCTCTTCGTCGCTCGTGAGCAACAGTGCTGCAGGAACACCGTTCTCGAAGGCGGCGAGCACAGCGGCCGTGGCGGCCACCAGGCCTGCCTTCATATCGGACGTACCCCGGCCTCGCATCACTCCGCCCTCGACGTCCGCGGCGAACGGATCGAACTGCCAGTTCGAAAGATCGCCCGCGGGAACGGTATCGACGTGGCAGGCGAACATCAGTCGCGTGGTCGTGGGAGGGGCGTCGTTGGTGATCAGCAGCCACGGGTGCGCGCCGTCTCGATCGCCTTCGACCGCAACTCCGGTCGTCCGCGCCCTCAGAAGGGATACGACGGCGTCCATCGAGGAACGTTGGGGCGCAGGGTCGCCGGACACGGTGCGTTGCGTGACCAGTTCGGTGAGCATGCCGACGGCAGTGGTGCGGTCAAGTGCCATGGGGAGCACTCGATCGCATCACTGCAGCGGCAGCCGCATCGGGTGCCTGTGTCGGAATCCAGTGCGAGACGCCGGGCAACACGGTCAGTGTGTAGGCCGCATCGACGTACCGTTGGGCACTCTCGACGGTGGAGCGTCCGATGAAGGTGTCACCGTCACTCCAGACCATCGACGTCGGCACGGTGATGCGCAGGCGGCCGATGCCCGGGCTCGAGAACGGTAGGCCCCGATACCAGTCGACGGCGAAGGGCAGCGCGCCGTAGTCGACGATCTCCGTCTGCGTGCGTTCGAGATCGGCTTCGGTCATTCCGCTTTTCTCGTACCATCTTTCGGCCCTGCGGCCGGGTTGCGTCATCCACTTCTCGGGCAGCACCGGCAGTTGGAAGAACGCGAAGTACCAGGAATGCAGTATCTGTTTCGAGCTGAGCAGGCCGGTCATGAATGCGCCGGGGTGGGGTACCGAGAGCGCCGTCAGAGACGAGACCAGGTCGGGACGACGACCGGCGGTGACCCAGGCTATGTTCGCTCCCCAATCGTGTCCCACCAGGTGAACCGGCGTTCCGATGAGGTCGATCAGGGCGACCACATCGCCCACCAGTGCGCCGACGCGATAGTCTCGTCGCCTCGTGGGCCGGGCGCGTGGGGAGTATCCGCGCTGATCCGGTGCGATCGTGCGCATCCCGTGCTCGTTGAGTATCTCCATCACCGCGGACCACGACGATGCACGTTCGGGAAATCCGTGCAGCAACAACACGACCGGGCCGTCGAGCGGTCCCTGGTCGAGGACGTCGAACACGAGACCGGCGTGGGTGTACTCGGTGATTCGTTCGGGTGCAGAGTCGCTCGTCAGCATGTGCTGGGTACCGTCTGTCCTGCGAACCGGGCGGCCAGGAATTGCATTGCCGCTTCGTCGCTGACGTCATGGCCCTGTTCGGGCTGTTCCTGGGCGACGACCGAATCGCCGAGGGCGCAGGCCTTCTCGACACCGCCGGCAGTCCACTGCGGCAGAACGACGTCGTCTTTCGCGCCGTACGCCACGAACAGCGGTACCTCCGTTCGCACCTGCGGGAGCGTGTAGCGATCGACCACGTCGATCAGCTTCTGCTCGGATTCGGTGGAGTCGGCTGCGAACTCGTCGGGTGCCATCGCCTGGACGGCTCGCTCCTTGCCTGCGGTGTCGCCGCCCGAGCAGGTGAGCAGCAGTTCGTTGTTGGCCTCGGCGACACTGCCGCTGTAGTCCGTCGGATCGATCGAGGGGTCGACCTGCTCAGCGCCGTAGAGCAGGTACGGCAACAGCTCCTTCTGCGGCCTGGTCAGGGTGCCGTCGTTACTGGATCGAATCAACGGCTTCAGATCTGTCGGGGGCGAGAGCGACACCGATCCCACCAGGTCCAGGCCCTGACCGTAGGAAGCGGCGAGTTCGTTTGCAGCCCAGGCGGCTTGGCCACCCTGCGACAGGCCGACGGCAGCCCAGCGCGTGGAGACGTCGGGCAGCGCGGTGTGCGCCGCGCGAGCCGCGTCGATCATGTTGTTTCCGGTGGTTCGCGGCTCCAGATACGGGTGGGTGCCACCGCCGGTGCCCAGGCCCTGGTAATCGGGTAGCACGGTGACGTACCCGAGTGCGGTGAAGTCCTGCACCGCAAATTGGTATCCGAGCAGATCGGGATACAGGGTCGGTCCGCAATCGGCCTGCACACCGGTGGTGCCGTGCCCGTAGACGATGATCGGCCACCCGCCCTCGGGCGGCGTGCCCGCCGGAACGGCTGCCACCCCGGAGACCGCGGTGGGGGAATTGTCGACGCCCGATGTCGATTCGTAGACGAATCGGTAGAGCGTGGCACCGGTCGCGGCGAGGGCGGGGGATCGATCACCGAAGTCCGCGGAATCGAGAACGGTGCCGGGCACTCCTGTGAACTCGTACTGCGGTTCCGGAGCAGACGTCGATTCCGTGGGAGCGGGCTCCGGCGTGGAACTGCATCCGGCGGTCACGGCCACCGCGAGGCAGCAGACGGCAGCAGAGATCGAACGCGAGTAGGAATGCACACCGCGTGTCTACCAGAACCGGGCTGCTGCTGTGTTTGCACTGCACGTCGATCGGGGATCAACTCGACTGTGAAAATCGGCGTCGTTCTCAGTGCGGTCGTGGCCGTTGTCGTGTCTTTTCTCGGGTCGGGCGCATGGATCGGGACGCCCATCGCCGAAGCGGCGGACGGAGCGCTCAGTGCCACGTCGACTCTGGTGGCACCCGCGGGGCCCGCGTTCTCGATCTGGTCGGTGATCTACGCGGGGTTGATCGTCTATGCCGTCTGGCAGCTCCTGCCCGGGCGCACTGCACGCCACGATGCGCTGCGGGCACCGATCATCGCGTCGATGTTGCTCAATCCGGCCTGGATTCTCGCGGTCCAGTTCGGCCAGGTGTGGTTGAGCGTGCTGGTCATCGTGGCGCTGTTGGCGGCGCTCGTGCGCGTGTTCGTACTGATGCAGCAGCTCCGGCCCGAGGGCGTCGCCGACGCAGTGATCACCGACGGCACGATGGGCCTCTACCTCGGTTGGGTGTGTGTCGCGACGATCGCGAACATCTCTGCCTGGTTGGTGAGCCTCGGGTTCACCGGCGGTGCAGGTGCAACCGTCTGGGCGATCGTGGTGCTCGTCGTTGCAGCGGCAGTAGGGCTGCTGCTCGCCCGCTACTCGCGCGGAGCGATCGCTCCGATGCTGTCGATCGGGTGGGGACTGGGATGGCTGGCGCAGGGTCGCCTGTCCGGCGAGCTGACCAATTCCACGGTGGGATACACCGCAATTCTCGCAGCCCTCGTGGTCGTCGTATCGACTGTGGTGACCAGGGTTCGCGGGCGTCGGTCGGTAACCTAGCCGCGTCCGAGGATTGCCTCGACAGCGTCGTCGACGTTCAGGGTCGGGTCCAGGACGGGTGCGGTACGCAGGCACGCGACGATGATGTGCACCAACCATTCGACCATCTGCTCGACGTCGATTCTGGCGTCCTGTTCGAGCCATCGGGCCGTCGCGCCGTCGATTGCCGCGACGATGCTGTGCCCGACGAGTCCGACGCTTGCGTTCTCCGCGTCGAGTCCGAGTTGCGTGGCCGCCGCCTCCAGCACTGCGGTTCGCGCGTTCTCGAACACTTCCCAGGCTTCGGGGTCTGCGCCTCTGCCGCCCAACACCATTCGTAACGCCAGTCCTCGGTGCCGGCTGAGATAGTTCAGGTGGCTGGTCAGCGCAGCCCGAATCTGGATGTCGGGTGTCGAATCGGGAATGTCCGCGAAGGCCTCCGACATGGCCGCGGCGGTGGCCCGCATCGCCTCGAGGTAGATGCCCCTCTTGTTGCCGAAGTAGTGGAACAGGAGGCCGTGGGCAACGTCGGCCGACTCGACGATGTCCGAGACGGCGACCTTGTCGTAGTCGGCCTCGGCGAACAGGCTCGCCGCTGCGTCGACGATTCGCTGCCGGGTCTCGGCCGCTCGGGCGGTGGCCCGGTTGGCTCGGGCAACCGGTTTGGCGGAACGATCTGGCACCGAAAGTCCTATCTGCCTTGGCCTGCCCGTCCGGCTGTCACCGAGGGCTCGGTACGAGCCTAGGACGTCATCAGATGATCGGGGTGATGTGGTCGTGCAGATCGAAACCGAGCAGCGCCTTGCCGTAGGTCTCGATCGACACTCGTGGCAGCATGACGGCATGGCGAGCACCGACATTGGAGTCGCGCCAAATGCGCTGCAGAGCATTGACTTCGGCGAAGGCTCCGGCACCGGTGGCGTCGACGAGCATGTTCAGCGCCTCGTTGATGCTCCGTAGTGCAACGGCTGCGTCGCCGCGAACACGCGCACGGGAGAGCAGGTCCGGGTACTCGCCGGCCTCGGCCCACCGCTTGACGTCCTCTGCTGCGCGGTAGGCGTGCAGGTGCGCGGTGTCGACCTTCAGCGCTGCTTCGGCGAGCAGCATCTGGAATGCCACCGAATCGGCCTGACGGTCGAACACGGTGTAGGCGAGGGCCTTCTCTGCGGCCTTCTTTCGTACCAGTTCCACTGCAGCGCGGCCCATTCCGAGCTGTGGACCGACGAGGACCATGACGAGCATGGGTCCGAAGGCCGAACGGGCGAAGGCGGAGTCGGTACGTTCGGCAACGTTGGCACCGCTGAATGCCGGGATCATCGACAGCATCCGGTGTTCGGGGACGAAGACGTCCTCGGCGACGACGGTGTTGCTCCCGGATGCACGCATGCCTGCCACGTACCAGGTGTCGTCGATGCGGTAGTCCGTGCGCGGGAGCAGCGCCATACCCTGGTCGAGCATGTCGCCGTCGTCGTCGTTGACGATGATTCCGCCGGTGAACCACTGCGAGTGCAGGCTGGCCGAGGCGTAGGGCCATGTTCCGGTCAGTCGGTAGCCGCCCTCGACCTTCCGGGCGGTGCCGCCCGGGGTGACGACGCCGGAAATGATGGCGTCGGGGCCGTCGGCGTAGATCTCGGCCTGAGCCGCGTCACTGTAAAGGCCTGCAGCCCAGTTGTTCACGTTGGACAGGGTGGTCACCCAGGAGGCACCGGCGTCACCTTCGGCGATGATCGCGGACACGTCGAGCATGGTGCGCAGGTCGGTTTCGAGTCCGCCGAACTTCGCCGGTGCTGCGACTCGAAATGCGCCAGCGCGGCGGAGGGCGTCGACGGTGTCCTCGGAGAGGCGTCGTGCCTTCTCGTTCTCGGCGGCTCCGGCCTTCAGGTCGGGCACGAGGGCTCGAAGGTTGGCGATCACATCGGTGGCGGTTGCAATGGGCAGCGCTTCGGTCGTCGTCATGGCTCGTCTTCCGGTTCGGCCCCGTGGCTGTGAGGCGTGTGTCACGAAACTAAACGGTACTTGACTTGAGGTCAATATTGACTTCCGATCAATCCTATGGCGTAGTGGTGAAACACCGTCCTCGAGCGAAGGAACCTCCGATGCTGAACATCACCATGACGCAGGAACTGCCTGCCTCGCAGAACGACGTGTGGGCAACTCTGTCCGACGTCAGCACCTTCGAGAAGTGGCATGCCCTGCACGAGGAGTGGGTGGAGACGCCCCCGAGGGACCTCGAAGTCGGGTCGACGATGGTCGAGAAGATCAAGATCGCGAGCATCATCGACACCATCGAGTTCCAGGTCGAAAGTCTGCGTGCGCCGGAGGAATTGGTCCTGGTGGGTGCCGGGTCGACCGGATCGAAGATTCGGCTGACGATGAACTGCGCCGCTCGCGGAGGCGGCTCCGCCGTCACCCTCGAGCTGGAGGTGACCAGTCCGTTGTTGTTCGGAGTGGTGGGCAAGGCGCTGCAGGGCACGTTCAGGAAGAAGCTTACCGCCACCCTGAACGGACTCGCGGAGTACCTCGCGTGAAACGCCGATCGCCCCGCACGTGCGAGCGGGGCGATCGAGATGTTCGCTGATCAGTCGAGACGATGTGCTGTGTAACCCTTTTCGAGCAAACCCGACATCGCCGAGGTGGCGAGCGGCACCGTCGACGATGCGGTCATGGCTGCGTTCTCTGTCGAAGGAGCCCTGTCACCGACCGGTCACATCGAGAGCTGCGCCCACGATGGAATCGGTGTCGATTCGGTGGTGCTTGTACACCTCGTCGAGTGAGCCCACCTGTCCGAAGTTGCTCACGCCCAACGATGTCGACGCAACCCTGTTGACGGTGGCGAGGAACGCGAGGGTGTGTGGATGCCCGTCGAGCACCGTCACCATCGGGGTCGCCCGGTCGGCGGGCAGCAGCTGATCGAGAATCCAGGATTCGCCGACGTGGTGTCCTTGCCGCGCCTGGAGCGCGCGGTAGAGCTCGCCAGGGCTGGTGATGCACAGAACGTCGGCGATGACACCGATTCGCTCCAAACGCTCTGCGGCGTCCAGGGCTTCGGTCATCAACGCGCCCATGGCGGCGATGGTCACCGTTGCTCCGTCTCGACGCACCAGCGGATAGCCGCCCGCGACGACCTGCCGACGCCTGCGTTCCCGGGCAGCCGGATCGCTGGGGACGTCCGCCTTCGACTGATCGACGGGACGCGTCGACAGACGCAGGTATGCCGAGGAGCCGTCGGGGCGTCCGAGTCGGCCGATGCTGGCAAGCAGTGTCCATTCGACGTCGATGGCGAATGCGGGCTCGTAGGTGATGCAGCCGGGCTGCTCCAGTCCGATGGACGGGGTCTTGATCGACTGGTGCGCACCACCTTCCGCGGCCAGGGTGACTCCCGACGGCGTGCCGACCAGAATCGATTGACCACCCGCGTAGATGCCGTACGACCACGGCTCGAGTGCGCGCTCGACGAAGGGGTCGTACATGACACCGATCGGGAACAGCGGCTCTCCCCACCGGCTCCACGTGGCACCGAGCTCGCCCATCAGGCCGACCAGGTTGGTCTCTGCGATACCGAGTTCCATGTGCTGACCGGACGGCCCTTCGCGCCAGTGCATGATCGTCTCGGCGTCGTCGCCGAACCAGTCGTGTCGATCCGACGACGACCAGACGCCGACCTTGTTGACCCAACCGCCGAGGTTGGTGGTCGAACTGACGTCGGGACTGACCGTGACGACACGACGAGCCGCGTCGGGGGCTTCTCGGGTGAGGTCGATCAGGGTGCGTCCCAGCGCGGCCTGCGTGGTGGCCGTGCCCTTGGGGGTGCGTCCGATGTCGGTGGGGACGGCAGGTGGCGTCGACGCCGGAATCGGTTCGCGGCGTAGCCGTTCGGCGGTGGCAGTGCACAGCCGGCCGGGTCCGCTGTCGGAATCGAAGCGTCCCCAGGGCTGTTCGGGATCGGTGCCGAGGGTACGTGCGAGTTCTGCGTATTCCTCGACGGTCAACAGCGAGGAGTGGTTCTGCGGATGCCCCTGGGTCGGCAGGCCGAATCCCTTGACCGTGTACGCGACGATCACGGTGGGTCGGGTGTCGTCGATGCGAGAGTAGGCCTCGCGCAACGCATCCAGATCGTGTCCACCCAGGTTGCGAATGGACTCGGTCAGTAGTGTGTCGTCGAGATCGGCGATCAGGTCGGCAATGGCGGTGGCGTCGGGACCCGATCCCGGAAGTCTGGTGCGCACCTCCTCGGCGGTGCAGCGCAGCAGACGTTGGTATTCCGGGTTCGGCATGTCCAGAATGCGCGTGCGCAATGCGTCGCCGCCCGGCTTGGCGAACAGGTCTTCGAGCAACCGGCCGAACTTGACGGTGATGACCTGCCAGCCGGCGGCGTCGAACATCTTCTCGAGGCGACGGGCGGCGATGTTGGGGACCACTCGGTCCAGCGACTGACGATTGAGGTCGACGATCCAGACGATCTCGCCGAGTTCGGCTATGCCCGGGTCGATGATCGCCTCCCAGACCGCGCCTTCGTCGAGTTCCGCATCGCCGACCAACGAGTACTGCCGTCCGCTGAATCCGGGCGTCTTCGGTGTGGATTCCTCCGGGCCGAACCGGTCCTCGACGAAGCGTCGGGACATCGCTCCCCAGATCGGTGCCGTGGCACCGATGCCGACCGATCCGGTGGAGTAGTCGACGGTGTCCGGGTCCTTGGCCCGCGAAGGGTAGGACTGCAGACCGCCGTATGCGCGCAGTGTCGTCAGGTACTTCTGGTCCAGCTCACCCAGCAGGTAGTTGATCGCGTGCAGCACCGGCGAGGCATGAGGCTTGACCGACACGCGGTCGCCTGGCTGCAGCTGCTCGAACCACAGCGAGGTCATGATCGAGACCATCGACGCGCAGGAGGCTTGGTGGCCGCCGACCTTGAGTCCGGTCGGGTTGGGCCGAATTCGATTGGCATGGTGAATCATCGACGTCGACAGCCACAGCACCCGCTGGGCGAGCTCGTGCAGATCGTGGTGATCACCGGTGGGTGAGCGGTGATCGGCGGGACTGATGCTGGTCATGACAGGTGCTCCTGAATCGACGTCGAATGTGCCGGGGGCACGAAAAAAGTAGAGCGGACGAGGGAGAACCGAGTGCGGTTCTGCGGTCCGGGCGGGCGTTCGGGTTTCGAATCGCCGAGAGGATGCAACTGAGCTGCGATGGGAGACAGTGCACCAGCAGCCTGCGTTGTTGCGCAAGTGCTGAGCCCCGCAGGGTGCATATTGCTCAATATCAGGTGCAGGAGCGTGGGCAAATATGGTCGTTCTGACCTCTTCCGAGACGCCGGTGGGTCTACTTCGATGCGTCGACGACCGCTTCGAAGGCGTCGACCACCAGCGCCACGATCGCATCGAGTTCGAGCCCTGGAGTGTCGAAGTAGGCGTCTGCTGTGCGGTCGAGAAAGCCGGTCCATCCGGAGATCGCGGCCGCCTGGAGTGGGGACAGTGGATCGGGCAGCTCGGCCAGGGCTGCGACCTGACGTGCGCCTTCGGCCCGTGCCTCTCGGACGGCATGTTCGACGACGGAATCGCCCAATTCACCTTCCCGGACCACTCGGACGTAGAGGGCACGGTGGCGCTCGAGAAATTCGATGTGGCGTCGCACGAAACCTTCCATGCGTGCGCGCACGGATGTCTCGTCGGCGGCGGGCTCCTGAAATTCGGCCAGCTTCGACAGCACGTCGGCGAGGGCGGCCGCGACCAGGCCTTGTTTGTCGGTGAAGTAGTAGAACAGCAGTCCGTGTGCGACGCCCGCTCGACGGGAGATCGCGGCCGCGCTGATGTCGGCGCTGTTGCCCTCGGCCAGCAGCTCGATGGCGGCGTCGATCAAGGCCTGCCGACGGTCCAGTCGGGGGCGGGCACGGCGAGACCGCTCGGCACCGGTGGGCGAGTTGTTCGACACCGATCCGACATTAGCCCACGCGGCGCGATCTCTCCTGACGGTCGATCAATTTCTTGACTACCAGTCAAAGTGGTCGTAGCGTAGGTCACAACAGGTGACCCGAGGAAAGGCTCGTTCGATGAGTGCGACGCAGGATGCAGGGAGTCGGAAAGCGCCGAGGGTTGCGCCCGATCTCATCGCCCACTGGGTGGTCAAGTCGGCTCGCACCGAGGAGATGGTGCGCTGGTACGGAGCGGTGTTCGGTGCCGAGATCGTCTACCAGGACGAGGGAATCACGTTCTTGACCTGGGACGACGAGTCGCATCGACTGGCGATCATCGCCGTTCCGAAGCCCGTCAGGTTCCTTTTCCCGTTCTCCAAGTTCAAGCGCAAGGCATACGGGATCGATCACATCGCGTTGACGTTCGTTTCGCTCGAGCGGTTGTTGGAGAACTACGTGCGGCTCAAGCGGTTGGGCATCCTCCCCGTCTGGTCGATCAATCACGGACCGACGATCTCGCTCTACTACGAGGATCCCGACGGGGTGCGCCTCGAGTTCCAGGTCGAGAACTTCGACGCCGAGAACACCGCGGCGTTCTTCTTCACAGAGGAGTTCGCCCAGAACCCGATCGGCGTCAACATCGACCCCGATTACCTGCTCAGCCAGCTGCGCAACGGCGTGCCGCACGAGGAGCTTCGCCGACGCGAGGCCGGAACTCGGCCGGGCCATCCGGTGGTCGCGAACAAGAAGACCATCACACCGAAAACATTGTGACCGCGCCGATTTCGATCGAACCAGGGGGATAGAGACTCACATGTCAGTCAACGTAGTCCGGACCATCGACGGTTGGTGGCGCCTCGACGGCGACCGTGCAATTCGTATCGAGACGACGGCCGAGACCACCCGCGAACTTCTTGCCGACCGCGAGGCCATCACCGGCGCGTCGGGTGCGGGGTCGAGTGTCGACGAGCTGGAGCTCGTATCTCCGGTCACCACACCGTGCCGGGTGGTGGCGCAGCTGCTCAACTATCGGTCGCACGCGATCGATGCGGGTTCCGATCCGAACACGTTGCAGCCGACGTTCTTTCGTAAGTCCTCGGCGTCGATCAGTGGTCCGTTCGATCCCATCCGCCAGCCACCCGAGGTGGCGCTGTTGGACTACGAGATCGAACTGGGGATCGTCGTCGGTGCCGAGATTCCCATCGGTACGACGGTCACCGACGAGAACCTCTCGGATTACGTAGCCGGGGTGATCGTAGCGAACGATGTGTCCGCGCGGGAGATCCAGTTGACGAAAGTTCAGGTGTACGAGAGCAAGTCGTATCCCACGTTCACCCCGTTGGGGCCTCGGTTGGTGCTGTTGGACAACGACGAGCTCCGCCGCATCCCCGAGCTGCACATGACGCTGGCGGTCAACGGCGAGACGCGCCAGGACCAGACGATCGGCAACGACCTGATCACTCCGCCGGCCGAGGCGCTCACCAGGCTGGCCCGCTTCCAGAACATGACTGCCGGCGACGTACTCCTCACCGGAACACCGATCGGCACCGCCATTTCCGCGCCGCCCAAGATCGTGCAGAAGATCGGTGAGTTGATTCCGCCGGCGCTGAAGTGGAAGTTCTTCTTCGCCCGGCAGGCGAAGAATCCCGATTACCTTTCGGTCGACGATGTGATCACTGCCGGTATCAGGACCGCCGACGGAGCCATCGATCTGGGGATGCAGGAGACGGTGGTCCGATGACCGTGCCGATCGCCGTGGTCGGAGCCGGACCGGCCGGTTGTACCGCCGCGTTGCTGTTGGCACGCAGAGGGATTCGCAGTGTCGTTCTCGAGCGCCGCAACGCGCCGCTGTTTCATCCCGCCGCGCACGTGATCAACGCCCGCACTCTCGAGATCTGGAACGAATACAGCTCCGAGTTGGCGCGCTCGATCGCTGCGATGTCGCCGCCGCACGAGACCGTCAATCTCATCAGCTGGTTCGGGAATCTCGCGGACGAGGCCATCGGTTCGATCGACCTGCTCTCGGATCCCGAGCGCAAGGCAATCGTCGAGAGTCAGAGTCCGTTCCTGGTCTCGCACATCGGTCAGCATCTGTTGATGCCGGCACTGTGGAATGCGCTCGACGCCGAACCGCTGATCGAGTTTCGCCGCGGATGCGCTGTCGAGTCCGTCGACACCGACTCGTCCGGTGCACGTGTGCGTGGGCGTTGCGCAAGCGGAGTGGCCGAGATCGAGGCCGAGTACGTGCTGGCATGCGATGGTGCGAACAGCGCGACAAGAGACGGCACCGGTGTGGGCTTGACCGGACCGGTCCTTGCGAACATGGGTAGTGCCTTCTTCACCTCGAAGACACTCTTTCCCGATGACGCTCGGCCGCTGCTCAGTTGGATCTTCACACCGGAGTTGTGCGGAGTGATGATCGCGCACGCCGACCATCGATACATCCTGATGACCGCGTACCTGCACCCCGAACAGGAGATCGCCAAGGACAGTCGAGCCTACTGGTCACGCACGCTGCCGAAGGTGTTGGGAAACCACGAGTTCGATCTGGAGTCGACCGGGACGTGGGTGATGACCTCACAGACCGCCGATGCGTTCCGCCGTGGCCGTCTGCTCCTGCTCGGCGATGCGGCGCACCGGTTTCCGCACACCGGTGGTTTCGGGCTGAACTCGGGTGTTCAGGATGCCCACAATCTGGCCTGGAAGCTCGACGCCGTTCTGTCCGGCACCGCGTCCCCGTCTCTGTTGGACACCTACGAGACCGAGCGTCGTCCGGTGGTGGAGAAGTTCGCCGAGCAGAGTGTGGCGAACCACTTCCGGATGGACGACATCGGGAAGAGGGTGGGCATCACCAACAAGATGTTGGCGAAAGCGACTCAGGTGGTGGGTCGGCCGCCGCTGAACAAGGTTCCGGGAAAGCTGATCGCGCCACTGGCTGCCGCTGCCACCCGGAAGCAGATGGCGCGATCGCACAAAGTCGATCCCGACGCACCCGGGTCCGCCCAGCTTCGTCGCGAGATCGCCGACGCCATCCCGCTTCAGGTCGAGCATTTCGTGTCGATCGGCTTGCAGTTCGGTTACCTCTACGCCAGTCCGTTGATCGCACGGGACCCGTCGGCAAAGCCAGCCGAAGACGTGGTGGATTACCTGCCCACGACCTACCCGGGGGCAAGACTCCCCCACGCGATGGTCTCGGTGGGTGGAGAGCAGGTGCCGGTGCACGAGACACTCGCCCCGAACAAGTTGTCGCTGTTCACCTTTGCCGGCGACAGTTGGGCAGGCGTGGTGTCGGAACTCGAGAATGTCGGGCCCGGCGTCACTCTGATCTCTGCCGAAGTACCGGCCGGTGCCGATCGTGACGAGCTGATTCGCCTGTACGAGGTGGGTGAGACCGGGGCGGTGCTCGTTCGCCCCGACGGTCACACTGCCTGGCGCTCATCGGCATCGGGTGCGGATGCCACGCGCGAGCTGAGCGAGTTCGTGAACCGGCAATGGGGGCACTACTTCGCGGTGTCCGCGGGCGTGTAAGCCTTCCACGACACGGCCGAATGGTGTCCCACCGACGGTGGGGCACCATTCGGCCGTGCTCGAAGAGGTCAGGGCTGCTTGACCGGAATGTCCAGGAATGCAATCAGTTCGGCCAGGAACTCGACCGGCTTCTCGATGTGCGGCCAATGTCCGGTGCCCTCGATCTCGACCGCGATCGCGGCGGGAACGGCGTCGAGGAACCGCTGAACGTCGGTGGGTGGCGACAGGGGATCACCCGGTCCACGAATTATCCGCGTCGGGCAGGTGATGCGCTCCAGACCGGCACTCGGGTCGGCGGATGCGGTGGACAGCAGCGCCGGGAACGATCCGGGTGCGCCCAGTGTGGACATCACCTGGTCCATGAGCTCGGGGTCGAGTCGGTCGGTCCGGTTCACGAACGGTCCGAGGGCGGCCTTGAGGAGCAGGGGTGATCGTGCGGCCCTGTGCGCCAACCAGTTCGGCATGGGGAGGCCGATCGTGACCAACTCTGCCAACAGGGTCGCCACCGCGCGTGGTTGATCACGGATGGTGCTGATCGGACGTCGTGTGAGGCCGGTGAGCGAGAGGATCGGTCCGCCGGTGACGACGAGCCGCTCGACCAGCCCGGGGTGATCCGCCGCCAGCCGCGTCGCCACGATCGAACCCATGGAGTGTCCGACGAACGTTGCGCGCGTGATACCGAGGCTCGCGCACGCTGCGGCGACAGAGTCGGCGAGTGCGGCGAAGCTGCTGTGCCCTCGTGAGAATTGCGAGCCACCGAAGCCTGGGAGGTCGATGCCGATGGCTCGACGCGACCGCGCGACCTCGGGCAGGATCTCGATGAACCAGCGCCAGCTAGCCGAAATGCCGTGCAGAAAGATCACCACCTCGTCTGCGGTCGGATTCAGGTCGACGAGGTGGATACGCGATCCGTCCACGTCTAAGTCACGAGTGTGGTTGTTCCACTTCATGTCTTGCCATCGTTGGATTTCGGAATCGGTCACTTCGCTACTTTCTAGTCGAGGGTGTCGTCGGATGCAGTACTCGATCCAGGCTCCGGTGCGTCGCGTCGTGAGCTCGCGGGCCACTTCGTCGCCGCCGGCTGGTCCGAACTCCGATGGATCCAACCCGGAAATGCGTGGGCGCCCGCTAGAGTGCGCGCATGCACAAAGTACCTCGCGCGATTCGGGCCATGGGAATCAATGCGGTCCGTCTCTACAACCGCCTCGAAGTGTCCGTCGCGCAACCGGTTCCCGATGAGCCGGTGTTGTTCGTGTGTAATCACGGGTTCGGGGGCGTGATCGATCTGAACGTGTTCGCGTTCGCGGCAGCGTACGACGATCTGGGCCTGTCCAGGGAAGTGATCGCGTTGACGCACCAGATCGCGTGGACACTGCGTGCAGGAAAGTTGCTCGAGCCCTTCGGTGCGCGGCCGGCCGCTCGAGAGAATGCTCTCGACGCATTCGAAGAGGGGCACAATGTCCTGGTCTTTCCGGGCGGTGACCTCGATGCGCTGAAGTCGTGGCGGCACCGAAACGAAATCGTCTTCGCCGGACGCAGTGGTTACGCGCGTCTCGCAATGGAAGCCGGGGTGCCGATAGTTCCGGTCGTGACCGCGGGCGCGGGTGAGTCACTCCTCGTCCTCAGCAGTGGACGTCGTATCGCCAAGGCGCTCCGATTGGACAAGACGGCATTTCGGGTCAAGACGCTGCCGCTGTCGGTATCCATTCCCTGGGGCGTGAATGTGGGGGTGGTCGGGTTGCTTCCGTATCTACCTCTACCGACGAAGCTTCAGACGTCGGTTCTGGCGCCGATGCGTCCCGAGCCCGACGAGTCCGCAGAGGATTTCGCGCACCGAGTTCACTCGGCGATGCAGGCAGAGCTCGACGAATTGACGAAGGACCGCAAGCCGGTGATCGGCTGAGCCGTCAGCCAGGTCCTTCCCATCCGCAGGCGTCACAGAAGGCATAGATGCGGCTGTTGGTCGGTCCGACCGCCTGCGAATCGATGACGTTCTCTCCCAACGTGATCTGCTCACAGATCGGGCATATGCCGCGGTAATCGAGGTTGAAACTGTAGGTGAGCACTTGGACTCGATCCTGTACGTCGAATGCCGCTGCCGCACGTGCGCCGGGCCAACAGCATGTGTCCTCGGTAGGAAGGTTTGCCGAGGTTCGAGTCGCCGCTACCGTCCGCCGTGTACGGAGGGTCGGCCATCGACTGCCGCTTCTTCGCGATCGACCTAGTCGACGTGTTAACGACAGTAGACTCCGAGCCCCTCGCTCGTCGATAGCAACGGAGTTCCGGTCGACGATGTTCGGCGCAGCGTGGACCGAGTTGGAGGAAAGGCCGTAGGGTCGGTGTCACGCCGCTCGTTCAGCGCACACAATGGTTCAGCGAAACCGAACCGACCTGCGCAACGTAGGTCGAGAAGGTCGAGTCTCATGACCGACACACCTATCCACGACGAACTGCAGAACTTCATGAAGATGAGCACGCGAGGTAGTGATCGTGAGGTCGAACGCGGAGCCGCACCGTTGCCTGTCGAGATGCCTGCACACGTCCCCGCGCGACACCACCGGGCCTGACGTCGTGGCCACCGCACGAGAGAAGCAGGACGAGGCCCTTGCCGACTATCGGCGAGCAAAGGATCGGGAGCACGTACTGGCCGATCTACGTGGACAGTCCGACACCGATGTCCCGTTGTCGGTCGACCTCGACGATGCCGAGTTGCGCAGTGCGATCGACGCGGACATATCGGCGCAAGAGGCGCTGAGCGTCGCGCTCAGGGCCGTGGACGACTGACTCTGGTCGGCTATGTGATCGGCTGGCCCGAGGGGTCGATCGCTGCGTGAACTCCGCCGCTGTACGACGTCGGAAGTTCTCGGCTGCAGAGGATTTCGGCTTCGTCTGCAGAGATTCCGAGTGCCCGTAGAACGCGCTGTGTCGTGCCGTCCACGGTTGCCGCTTCGTCGCGCTCGGGTTGGGCGAGCAGCAGTCGGCCCATCGACAGCAGAGAACCGGCCACGATGGCAAGTGCGACATCCGCGTCGTCCACATCGAATCGTCCTTGTGCGGCGGCTGATTCGATATCACGACGCGAACGCGGGGCCAGGCCCCCGGCTGCGGCGAACGCCGCGGCCTCGGAGTTGAGCAGGACACGGCTCAGTTCCGGTTCGAGGCGGAAGAGCCGTCCGGACAATCGAAAGGACTGGGTGAACTTTTCGACCGGGTCGTCCAGGTCGACGGTGAGCGAGTCGAGATAGTCACCTGCCGATTCGAGGGCGGAGTCGATGGCCGCTTGCCACAGCTCTTCCTTGCTCTCGAAGTAGTTGTAGAACGATCCGTTGCTGACGTCGGCTGCCTGTGTGATCTCGAGGACCGGTGCGTTGGTGTTTCCGCTGGCGAGAAGCCCTTGAGCTGCGCGGACCAGCGCGGCTCTGGTGCGTGCCTTGCGGCGCTCGACGCGGTTGCCTTCGGTCACGGTCTGCTCCTGCTCTGCGGTGTGCGTGAGGGTAGCCTATCGCGTTCGAATCATGACGAATTCGTCAAAAAGCTTGACGGGCGGCTGTGTCATGGGTGACGATATCGTCAATAACCCGTTTGGGCAGCGCGAACTTACTCTTCCTGGCGAAGGACCCCATGACAACGAACGCAACGATCCCGGAGTACCGCACCGACATCTACTCCACCGATGCGATCCTCGATCCGTACCCGCATTACGCGAGGCTCCGGGCGCTCGGCCCAGTGGTGTGGTTACCACGGCAGCAGGCGTTCGCCATCTCACGCTATGCAGAGTGCAAGGCAGTGCTGCTCGACGACGAGACCTTCATTTCGGGCGACGGAGTCGCACTCAATCCGGTTGCCAACAGGCTCGGACGCGGCACGACGCTCAACAGCGACGGTGAGGAGCACGCGACCAAGCGTGCGGTCCTCGCGCACCGCTTGACGCCGAAGGCCGTGCGAAAGATGTCGGCCGCAGTGGAGGAGAAGGCGGAGAGCATCGTCGATGCGGCCCTGAGCAAGACGTTCGTCGACGGTGTCGACGATCTCGCCACGGCGTTGCCGATGTCCGTCGTGCCCGACCTCGTGGGGTGGCCCGAAGACGGTCGCGAGGAGCTTCTCCGCTGGGCTGGAGCAACATTCGACTCGCTCGGGCCCGTCAATCGTCACTCCGTCACGGCCGTGAAGGCCGCCACCGAGATGCTCGCGTTTTCCAAGAAGGTGGTGCGGCAGAGATCGGTGCTCCCCGGGAGCATGGGCGACGACGTGCTGAAAGCCGCCGACGAGAACAGGATCGGCAAGTCCGCATGTCCGGCATTGATGATCGACTACCTCGGTCCATCGCTCGATACGACGATCGGAGCGATCTCCGGCGCACTCGCTCTGTTCGCTCGCCACCCCGAGCAGTGGCAGGCCATCCGACAGGACCCGGACCTGATCCCCAACGCCGTCAACGAGGTCGTCCGATACGAGTCACCCATCCGAGCGTTCTCACGTCGGGCCGTGCGCGACGTCGAGATCGATGGATCGCGAATCCCGAAAGGTGCACGCGTGCTGGTCATCTACGCGTCGGCAAACCGGGACGAACGCGAGTGGGACAACCCCGATGCATTCGACGTCACCCGTGACGCCGCTCGGCAACTCGGATTCGGATCCGGAGTGCACGGGTGTGCAGGTCAGGGTCTGGCTCGGCTCGAGGCGCAGACCATGCTTCGGGTACTGGCGCGCAGGGTCGAAAGATTCGTCCCCTCGGGAACACCGAAACGGGCCGTCAACAACGTCATTCACCGATACGAACGCCTGCCGCTGAAATTGGTGGCTGCAGAAGGGACACCGCAATGAGAATCGACGTCGACTGGGATCGATGTGAAGGTCATGGAATCTGTGCCGATCAAGCTCCGAAGGTCTTCAGCCTCGATGACGAGGGCGAGCTTCATTATGCCTTCGACGACAACGACATTCCGGACGACCTTGCTTCCGGGGCACGTTCTGCGATCGGCGTCTGTCCGGTAGCGGCCCTCCGAGAGAGCAAGTGAGCACCGCTGAACGTCGGATCGTCATCGTCGGTGACTCCATCGCAGGCTGCACCGCGGCCCGTGAGCTCCGCGCGCGGGGTCACGATGGCGCGCTCACCATGATCGGTGCGGACCCCGACGGCTACTACGCCAGGCCGCCGTTGTCGAAGCACGTCCTCAAAGGTGATGTGGCCGAGGCCGAGACGTGGGATCTGTCCGATCTCGGTATCACCTCGATCGGCGATCGCGCTGTATCGGTCGACACCGATCGCCGCACCGTGACAACGGCCGATGGCACCGACGTTCCCTATGACGCCCTCATCGTGGCGACAGGGGCGTCGGCCCGACGGATAGCCGATCCGCAGCAAGCGGGCGAGAACGTGTTGCGGACCTTCGCCGACGTCCGGGCGCTGCGTACGAAACTGGACACGGCTCGAACAGCAGTCGTCGTCGGGGCAGGCTTCCTCGGCTTGGAAGTTGCGAGTGCATGCATTGCTCGCGATATCGAGGTGACCGTCGTCGATGTCGATCCCCCGTTGCATCGGCTGCTGGGGCCCTACCTGTCCGACGCGATCACTGCCCGCGCCGAGGCGGCGTCGGTTCGGTTTGTCCGTGCCGACAGCCCGGTCTCGTTGGTGGGCAGCCCCGTCTGCGGGATCGAGTGCGCGGGTCGCACCCTCGAGTCGGATGTGGTGGTCACCTGCGCAGGCGATGTGCCCGAGACCGGTTGGCTGACTGGCGCCGGTATCGCTGATGCTCGGGGTGTCGCTGTCGACGAATGCTGCGCCACAGCACTTCCCGACGTGTTCGCGGCAGGCGACGTTGCCTACTCCCGAACTGGGTCCGGTCGGTGCCCGTTCTGGTCCAACGCCGTCGCGCAGGGCAAAGTGGCGGCTGCGTCCGTGCTCGGCCTCGACCCGGCGTGTGCACCCAGCGACGACTACTTCTGGACCGAGATCCTCGGGCTGTCCATCAAAGTTGTGGGCCCCCTTCCGCTCGACGGAGAACCGACCGTTCTCGAAGGGTCCGTGGACGAGGGATCGGCCCTTCTGCAATGGAGTCATGACGACGGCCGTACCACCATCGTGGCCTTCGGCATCAAGAAACCCGTCGGCCTGCTCCGGCGGCTGGCCCGCGAGAACACTCACTCCACTACCTGAGGAACGTATTCATGGCTACTGGCTCCACACTCGTACGACGCCTTCCCGAGATCGTCGGGTTGGGCCGCGCCGCAATCGGCGTCGCCCACATGATCGCCCCCACGCGGGCCAACGAACTCCTCGCCGGTCCCGACGCCGCAGTGGCGACCACGCGAGCGGCCGCCCGCACCTTCGGGATTCGAGAAATCTACATCGGCGGTGGGCTGTATGCGGCTACCAAGTACGCCCCGAAACTGGTGCGTCCCTTGCTGCGAGCCGGTGTGGCTGTCGATGTCTGGGACACCGGTGCATTCGCGCTGACCGCGTACCTCCCGCAGAGGACACGCGTGGCAGGCTGCGCCATCGCTGGAGGTTTCGTTGTTGCCGGTGTGCTTGCCGACGTGCAGCTCTGACGCCGGAGAAGGTGGCCGGTCAGAACACCAGCGCGCGCTCGGGCAGCCCGGCCACTCCCTCTCGGGCGAACGCGGCCCACGTGCGACGGACCCTGGCGGCCAACGCCGTCGGCGGTGTGTGGCCGGCCAGCATCGGCGCGTCCGACCACGCGTCGCCGAACAGCAGTGGCAGTTCCATGCAGTGACATGCCCCCAGTGGCGCACCTTTCGGTGCCCAGTCCACCCGGTAGCTGGCGACCCGACCGCCAGCGCGGTGCCACATCTTCACCATCCCGTCGACGCCGAACAGCATGCTGGTGACGAGACGGACCACCGGCGCGGTGAGCGTCGAGCTCACGACGCCGAACCTGTTGAGCCACAGCATGTTCGTCACGATGTCCACGAACGGGGCGGCGTCGTCCCTGGTGTGACCGATCAGAAGTTCGACTCGGGTGGCGCTTCGGCGTAGGGCGTCATCGGGGTCGCCGGACAGTGGTTCGAGGTGAGCGACCGGACCGAACGGCATTCCGCCTGCGGCACCGAACCTGCGCACCGCTCGCGTCACGGCATTCTCTGCGTCGAGCACATCCGACGCGGGAGCGGTGGCCGGGTCGGTACGAAAGTGACGTGCGAACGCCGTTCGTGCCGTGTCGTACAGAGCCGAACGTCCCGACCGCAATCCGAGAGGCGCACTCTGCACTATTGCTCTCGAGAACAGCCCTGCGGCCGACTCGCACGCCATGAGCGTGAGGACGGCATCGCCGCCTGCGGACTGGCCGAACAGAGTCACGTTGTGCGGGTCACCACCGAATCGCACGATGTTGGTCGACACCCAGTGCAGTGCTGCGATCTGATCTCGAACACCGATGTTGCTCTCTCCCGAGTCTTTCGGAGTCAGGTAACCGAACCCACCGAGCCGGAAGGTGACGCTGACGACCACGACACCCTCCCGAGCGAGATGGTCGGCGTCGTACTTCTCGGCCTCCCCGCCGCCGGAGACGTAGCCACCGCCGTGCAGCCACACCATGACCGGAAGTCCCTCCGCCGCAGCGGGAGCGGTCACCGACAACACCAGGCAGTTCTCGCTCTGTTCGAGCCCGTCGATCATGGGGCCGGTGACATTGTCTATCCGGGACGGCAGTTGAATGCAGACCGGTCCGCGGCGGGTGGCATCGCGCGTCGTATCCGGGGTGTCGATCGGTTCGGGCCGACGAAATCGCGTGGCGGTGGCATAGGGAATTCCCCGGGCGTGGATCAGCCCGTCGAATTCGACTGCTTCGAGGTCTCCGCTGGTGGTGCCGGTGATCGTGCGCAGTGTTGCCCCGGCCGTCGTCTCGTCGTTCACGTGTGAACCCCCATTCGATGAACAGGATCGAGCTTATCGTCTTCGGCTCGTCATCGGATGCGGCCGCAACGCCGGGTTGCCGTCATACTCGGACGGTGCGGTCCAAGCAGAAGATTCTCGATGCCACCCTCGGGTTGATCGCCGAGACCGGCTTCGAGGGTGTCACGATCGCTGCGGCGGCGCGCGCTGCGGGCGTCACGCGCCAGACTGTCTATTCGATCTTCACCACCCGCGAGGACATGGTCTCCGAGGCGATGGTGGGAATGATCGTGGACGTGCTGGGCGGTATCACGGAGAAGGCCGATCAGGCGGAAACTCCGACGGAGTTCATCGTCGAGACCGTGGTCGCTGCGCGCAATCTCATTCGGCGCGAACCGGTTCTGAACTCGTTGTTGCGCTCGGGCAACGCGAACCCACTGTTCGACCCGGACATGATGGATCGCGCACAACCGGTGGTACGCCAGTTTCTCGACGGTTACATCGAGCGCAATCCGGGCTTCGATTCCGCGCTGTTCCACGGCATCGACGGCGTCATCGTGCGTGTGGGGCTGTCGGTGATTCTGTTCGACGACCCCACCATTCACCACGACGACGGGTTGCGGCGCTACCTCGAACGATGGTTGATCCCGGTTCTGCCCTTTTCATAGCGTCGAAAACTTGACACCCAAGTCCCCTTCTGTCTAGTTTTGCACGACGCGTACACGTAACTCGGGTTTCGATGTACGTTGCCGCAATCTCTTGGGGGGAACGTGTCGACACTGAATCGCCGGTCATTTCTGGGCGCGACCGCGATGGCCGGGATTGCTGCCGTGGCGTCGGGTACCGGTGCAGCGCAGGCCGCCCCGCGTTCGAGGGTTCAGGTCCCGCTCACCCGTGAGGACCATCGAGTCGTCGTGATCGGATCGGGGTTCGGGGGCGGTGTCGCGGCGCTGCGCTTGGCGGAGGCAGGCGTCCCGGTTCTGGTGCTCGAACGCGGAAAGCGTTGGCCCACAGGGCCGAATGCCGATACCTTCCCCAATGCGACCGCGCCGGACAAGCGGATGCTCTGGTACGGCTCCAGCCCGAACCTGTTCGGGAGACCGGTTCCGTTCGATCCGTACGTCGGCCTGCTCGAGGCAGTCTCCGGCGACAACATGACCGCTCTGTGTGCAGCCGGAGTGGGCGGCGGGTCGCTGATCTACCAGGGAATGACGCTGCAGCCCTCGCAGGCCGTCTTCGAGACTCACTTTCCGATCGACCTCGACTGGGCCACGTTGAACGCGGTCCACTACCCCCGCGTCGCGCGGATGCTGCAGCTCGCGCAGGCCCCTGACGAGTTGATTGCAACGCCCAATTATCGAGCGGCACGGGTGTTCGCGGACAGTGCGCGGCGGGCGGGTCTGCCGGTGTCGAAGATTCCGATGCCGATCGACTGGAACTACGCCCTCGACGAAACCCGCGGGGTGATGAAGCCGTCGTACACCAACGGTGCGGGCGCATTCGGAGTGAACAACGGCGGCAAGCATTCCGTCGACGTCACCTACATCGCCGCTGCCGAGGCAACCGGGCTGGCCACCGTGGCAACGCAGCACAACGTCACGCACGTCGAGCGCGCCACCGACGGTCGCTGGATCGTCCATGTCGACCGAATCGATTCCGACGGAACGGTGTTGGAGAACAAGATCCTCACTACCGGTGCGCTGATCATGGCCGCAGGCAGTCTGAACACCACAAAGCTGCTGGTCCGCGCCGGGGCCACCGGTGCCATCCCGGATCTACCGGACCAGCTCGGGCAGGGCTGGGGTACCAACGCCGATCGCATCTACGTGTGGTCGAGTATCGAGCAGCAGTTCGGTACGCCGCAGGGCGGTCCGGTGGTGTTCGGCAGCTTGAACTGGGACGATCCGCGCACCGCGCACACGGTCATTCAGGCATCCATTCCGCCGTTGGGTGTGGATGCCCACAGCACGATGATCGTCGGCTACGGAGTCAGTGACGGTCGCGGCCACGTCGCCTACGATTCCACGCGCGACCGAGCCCAGCTGTACTGGCCGGCCAACGGCGACTCCGTCATTCAGGACGGTTCCATCGATCCGACGGTGCGTCGCATCGCAGGTTCGGGCAGCATCCTCACCGATACCAATGCCGTGTTCCCCTCCACCTGGCATCCGTTGGGCGGGGCGAACATGGGCCCGGTGTGCGACCTCGACGGCCGTGTTCACGGTCAACGCGGACTGTACGTTCTCGACGGTGCGTTGATGCCGGGCAACACTGCGGCCTGCAACCCGTCCATGACGATCGCGGCGCTGGCCGAACGAGCGCTGGACAACATCGTCGCCCGCGACCTCGACACGATTGTCTGACCCCTCAGCAGAAAGAGCCCAATGCATCTGTATCGCAGCATGATCGGTGTTGTCGTCACCGCCGTACTCGCGTCCTCGGTGACCGCACTCGGTGCCTCGGCCGCGCACGCCGATCCCGTCGACGACTTCTACGTCCCGCCTGCCCAGCCGACCGACAGCCCTGGATCCGTCGACCGAACCCAGCCGATGTCGTTGTTCGCTGCACTGCCGGGTAACGACGGCTCGTATCCGGCCCAGGCGCAGCGGGTGTTGTACACCTCGCGTAAGCAGGACGATACGCCGGTGGCCGTGTCGGGCACGTTCGTCGAGACCGAGGTGCCGTGGCGTGGAGCAGGCCCGCGACCGACCATCGTCGTCGCCCCGGGAACCGTCGGGCAGGGCGATCAATGTGCCCCGTCGAGAGCGTTTCCCACCTCCATCAACGCTGTGACACAACCACCGTCGATCTCGTTCAATCAGGAACTGCTGTCGTCGACGCTGTGGGGGTCGATGGGGGCGAACGTGTTCGTCACCGACTACATCGGATTGGGAACGCCCGGCCTGCACACGTACGTGAACAGGGTGGAGGAGGCGCATGCAGTTCTCGACGGTGCCCGGGCTGCAGTCGAATTGGGCGGCGACGCGAATGCACCGATCGGCATCTGGGGTTACTCGCAGGGCGGTGGGGCTGCCGCGGCCGCCGCGGAACTCGCCGGCGAGTACGCGCCGGAGCTGAATCTGAAGGGGACGTGGGCCGGGGCTCCGACGGCCGATCTGCTCGAGGTGTTGAAGACCGTCGACGGAACACTGATCGGTGGTGTGATCGGTTATGCCCTCAACGGATTCGTCGAACGCGACCCGAGTCTGCGCCCGCTCGTGGACGAGCGACTCACCGATCAGGGCAAGGCGGTGCTGAACGAGCTGTCGACGGAATGCATCGGCGACACGATTCTCGAGCACCCGTTCCTGCGCACGGAGACGCTGACGAAGGACGGAAAGTCCATGTTGGAGAACCTGCGTGGGATCCCGCAGGCCGGAGCGATCTTCGACGAGCAACGAATCGGCCGCAGTACGCCGAATGCTCCGGTGATGATCACCAGCGGAATCAATGACGACACGGTGCCGTACGGCCAGGCCAGGCAACTGGCGTACGACTGGTGTGCGCTCGGTGCCCGGGTGGAGTTCCGAACCAATTCGCTGCCGCCGATCCTGCAGGGTGCTGTGTTGCCCAACCACTTCGGACCGCAGCTGATCGACGGCTACGGCGGCGAGGCTGCCCAGTTCCTGATGGACCGATTCGCCGATCTTCCTCTGGCAGCATGCAGCGTCGACTGACCGAGGTCGCGGCCGAACTGCTTTCTCCGATGTATTCGACGACCCGTGTCGTCGACTAGAGGTGCCTCGACGCCGCTGCATTCGACACTGTTGCGTGCGAGGCGTCGGGTGGAGGCCGTGATTGCGTGCGGTGGTCCGCAGATCGTCTTTCAGCCGATCGTTCGAGCCGATGACGGTGCGATCGAGGGATACGAGGCTCTTTCTCGTTTTCCGGCCGGCGGCGGTGACACCGAAGCATGGTTTGCCGATGCTGCGCACTGTGGCTTGGGTCCTGCGCTCGACAGGTCGGCGGCGGTCAGAGCACTGGAGGAATCCGTTCGTCTGCCGAGTGGGCCTTTCGTTGCGGTGAATCTCAGCGCTGCAACGCTGTTGGTCGACTCGGCTCTGGTCGACGTACTGCTCGATGTCGGGCGACGTCGGCCATTGGTTGTCGAGATCACCGAGCATGCCGCCCTCGTCGACGAGGACGCGGTGGTGTCCGTCCTGGCCGAGCTTCGACGCGGCGGGGTGGCCGTGGCGGTCGACGATCTGGGATCGGGGTACGCGGGAATGCGGCATCTCGTCCTGCTCGAACCCGAGATCGTCAAACTCGATGCCTTCGTCGTCCACGAGATGAGGGCGAATCGGGCGAAGCTGGCTTTGGCGGAACTGGTGCTCGAGTTCGCGCGCAAGACCAGCGCCCGATGCGTGTTCGAGGGTGTGGAGACCGACGAGGACCTCGCGGCGGCCATGTCGATCGGGGCGGACTTGCTGCAGGGCTACCGACTGGGCCGCCCTGCGCAGCCGTAGTCGTCCGCGTGATCTATCGGGGGTCTGCATCCCGGGTGAGCATCTTCACGTGCGGGATTCCCGCTTCCAGGTACTGCTCTCCCACTCGAACGAATCCGAAGCGCTCGTACCATTTCTCGAGGTGCGCTTGCGCGGAGATTTCGACTACCCCGGGGTAGGCCGTCAGTGCGGCATCGACGAGTTCGCCTGCGTAGCCGCTACCGCGCGCATGAGCTGCGGTCGCGACCCGTCCGATGTGAACCGTGTCGTCGACGAGGACGCGAAGAGTGGCCAACACCTCGCCGTGGTCGTCCTGGATCCAGAACAACTCCGTCGTCGGAAGTAGGTCCGCGCCATCGAGTTCCGCCTCGTCGACGATCTTCTGCTCGTGGACGAACACCGCGACCCGGAGCGCCATGATGCGATAGAGGGTATTCGGGGCCACGCCCGCAAGCGGCGCATGTCGAAGATTCGACTCCATCATCCGAGTTCTCACCGACCGAGCATATTGGAGGCCGGGCCACACTGGTCCCGCGGTCCGTGCCGGAGATGCGCAACTCGGCTGTTCGTCAGGAAGTGCGGGTTCGTACCACCACGCGCGACGCGAGATACAACTCGACCAGGTCGTTGAAGACCAGCGGATTTCGACCGGTCAGTTCCTGTATTCGTTTCGACCGTGCAGACACGGTGTTGACGTGTACGTAAAGCCTTTTGGCGGTGGCGGATTGCGACATGTTGGATTCGGCCAGAGCGGTGATCGTGTCCATCAGGTGCGCCGCGTCACGGATGGGTCCGACGCGGTCGATCTCGAACTTTTCTCGTGCTTCCACATCGCTGTTGATGAGGATGTCGAGCAGTACGTCGGCGTAGTGCACCAGGGTTCTCGACGTCAGGTCGGGGTTGGAAGCGTTGCGAACCGCACTCGCCTGTGTGAAGGACCGATGGACGGTTCTCAAGGAGGACGTGCTTTCGCCCACGGATACCGCCAGACAGTCGGCGGTATGCCTCAGCAATGTTGTCAGCACGGTGTCGAGCGCTCCGAGCGAGGACGGCCCGTCGGGAAGCGGTACGAAGACGATCAGGCTGCCGTCTGCTTCCCCGAATATCGAGGGGCCGAGGCGTGCGGTGGTCAGCGCACTGCTCACCTGACGTCGAAGTCGTTGGCCGGCAAGAGGATCTGCACTGTCGGCCATCGTGAGTATCGCGCACACGTGCGCGGCGTTCGGATCGACCCCGAGCACGCTGGTCCACCGGTTCAGCTCCTGAGTGTCCACGTCCCAGCCGTTCGTCAGTGCTGTCGCCAGTTCGTCCTCGGCTCGGCGCGTCACTGCGTCGATCACGGACGAGGCCTCACGGTAGGCGTCGATCATCGAATTGGTGAGCGCGTCGAAGCAGGAGAGGGCGAGTTCGGTCGGTGTCGTCCCCGTCGCGCTGTCCTGGCTACGGAGTACATGCAGCAGCAGTACTCGCTCGGTCGAGCGAAACGCTTGAATAACCGACTCGAGCGGTACACCCTCTTGCGCCCGCGAGATACCCAGTTCGCGTGCATGGCCCAGTTCCTCGCCGGACGGCGTGACACCGCGTCCTACGCAGTCCAGCACCACCTCGATGTTGCGACGGACGAAATAGTCGAGTTCGCTCCGGCTGAGCACGTCGTTCGTATAACCGCGGTACGTGTTCCAGATGAGCCCGACTGCCTCGTCGACCAGTTCGTCGATCGATCGGTGGTAACTCGGCATTCCATCACCCTACTGTGGGAAACCCACACACTTTCGGCTCTTCGGGTAGCGATATGACCGGTGTTGCGTGGGTTGATTGTGGGTCACGATGTATGTCACAGGTCACAACGAGAGGACAACACGTGAGCATCACGCAAGAAACCCGGCAACAGGACACCGAGTTCGACGGAGTCGACGCCATCGAAGAGGCGCTCGCAACACCGTCGCAGGAACTGATCGACGCAATGCGGACCATCGAGGGTGACATTGCAGTGCTGGGCGTGGGTGGCAAGGTCGGCCCGAGCGTGGCGGTGATGGCCAAGCGCGCCGCGGAGGCAGCGGGTACCGACAAGCGGATCTTCGGCGTCGCTCGGTTCTCGGACGTGCGTACCCGTGCGTATCTCGAGCGCAACGGCGTCGAGTGCGTTGCCGCGAATCTGACCGACGACGACCAGCTACAGGCCCTACCCGAGGCCGCGAACGTAATCTTCATGGCAGGCAACAAGTTCGGCACGACAGGCAACGAGTCGTTCACATGGGCGATGAATGCGTATCTGCCGGGTCGGGTCGCCACCAAGTATCGCGACAGCAGAATCGTTGCGTTCTCCACCCTGGTGACGTACCCGCTGGCGGATGTCGCCACGGGCGGTTCGCGCGAAGACGATCCGGTCGACCCCATCGGTGAATACGCGGCCTCCTGCGTCGGACGCGAGCGCGTGTTCGAGTACCACTCCCTCCAGTTCGGGACGCCCTTGCTGATCTTCCGGCTCGGATACTCGATCGAGACCCGGTACGGAGTGCTCCAGGAGATTGCGCAGGCAGTTCAGGATGGATCCGAGATCCCACTCGAGATGGGCCATGCCAGCGTCATCTGGCAACGCGATGTCGCGGACTACGCGATTCGATCGCTGACGCTTGCCAGCTCGCCGCCACGGAGGCTGAACATCACCGGGCCGGAGATCGTGTCCATTCGATGGCTTGCGCACCGATTCGGCGAAATCCTGGGCAAAGAACCGAGATTCGTGGGGACCGAGACGGGTACCTCGTACGTGATGGATGGAACGGCACTGCAGAAGGAGTTCGGATATCCCTCCACTACTTTGTCCTTCATGATCGACGCTGTCGCAGCGTGGGTCGGCCGCGATGGCGAGACGTTGGGCAAGCCCACCAAATTTCAACAGCGGCAGGGTCTGTTCTGATGACCGGCGCATTGATGAACGTAATTGCCGTCGACCGCGACGATGTTCCGGAATTCGACGACTGGTACTCACGTGAGCACTTCCCGGAAAGGCTCGCTGTCACCGGTTTCCGCAACGCCCGTCGATTCGTCGAGGATCCCGACAGAGGGGCTGCCCGAGTCGAGTACTTCTCCATCTACGAGACGGACTCGGTCGAGGTACTGACGAGCCCGGAGTATCTCGCCGCCTTGGATTCACCGACACCGCGCACGAAAAATGCGGTAGCGCTGTTCCGCCAGAACGAGAGAACGGTGGGAACTCGACGCTTCCGCGGAGGGCTGGGCCGAACCGGCCGAATTCTGTTGGGCCGGATCACCGGTGGGGTGGGCATGAACGGGTCGCTCGTCGAGGCGGTGGAGGACATCGCGAGGGCGACGATCGAGAGCGGTCTGGCCGAGGGAGTCGCGGTCTACGAAACGGACGCGGTCGCCGCGTCGGCGAAAGACAGCACCGCGGAGGGAAAAGCGGCCGGCAGCGCCGCCGCGGCCGACGAGCGACCGTCCGTGTTCGTGGTCATCGAGCAGTACGGATCGCTGGCGGTGTCCCCGACAGGTTCGGTATCGGCGGCGGTCGACAGGATCGGTGCACACGCGCGCTGGTCCACCTACCGACTCGTCAGCGACCAATCGTCCCAATCATAGTGTTGCCCAACGACAGTCTCAGAACAGGATTCGACAATGCGTATCGCCAATCATGCGGGTCGGCTCACCTTGCTGCACGGTGGGGCCGAGATCGACGTTGCTCGGCTCAGCGGTGAGAGGTTCGGCCACCGTATCGAAGACATCTTCGAGCGCTGGGAGGAGTTCACAGCGTGGGCCGCGGCGGTGAACCCCGATCACCCGGCCGCGTCTTCGGGCACTGCCGACGTGGGTCCGGTGAGCCCCCGACCACGTCAGGTGATCGGGGTAGGGCTCAACTACGTCGACCATGCCCGCGAGGCAGGATCACCGCTGCCGACGGTCCCGCTGTTGTTCACCAAGTTCCCGTCGGCGATCGCCGGACCGGACGCCGACGTCGAATTGTCGGGCGACTCCGTCGATTGGGAGGTCGAATTGGTGGCGGTCATCGGACGCGAAGCAGCCAGGGTCTCGAAGGACGACGCATGGAGTTGCATCGCGGGGTTGACTGTGGGGCAGGATATCTCGGACAGAGAGGTCCAGCTGCAGGGAAGCACTCCGCAGTACAGCTTCGGCAAGTCGTTTCGGAACTACGCGCCGATCGGGCCGGTGCTGGTGACTTCCGACGAGTTCGAGGACCTCGATCGGCTGTCGTTGAAGTGTTGGATCGGCGATGAACTCGTCCAGGACGGAACGTCCGGGGACCTGGTCTTCTCGATTCCGGAGTTGATCGAGTACATATCGGCGGAAGTCACCCTCTACCCCGGCGATCTGATCTTCACCGGGACACCCGCGGGTGTCGGCCTGGGTATGACGCCTCAGCGGTTCCTCACCGACGGCGATGTCATCACCAGCAGCATCACGGGAATCGGGTCGATGACCAACAAGGTCAGGGCTCGCGCAGGGAAGGTCGGAGCACTGTGAAGTCGACCAGCGCAGTGGGGGAGAGCCGGCTCAACGCCGAGAACGCGTACACGCCGAAGGAACGAAAGATAGTTCTCGGCTTCGCCATCACCGGTGCCCTCATCGAGAGCATGGAACTGAACCTGTTGAGCTATCCGTTGAGGGATCTCGCCGATTCGTTCGCGGTATCGACTCAGGCTGTGGTCGGCGTCATCACGGCTCAGAGCATCGCGTCGATTGCCGGCGGCTTTCTGTTCGGTTGGACCGCCGATCGTTGGGGCCGTCGGCCGACCTACGTCGCGTTCACCGCCATCTACGGCGTGCTGGCGATCGTCGGAGCCTTCCTCGACAGCTTCGAGCTCTTCACCCTGACCCGCGTATTGGCGGGTGTGGCGATGGGCGGTGCCTTCGGCGTCATCTTCGCGATGTTCACCGAGACGTGGAAGACGCGAAACCGAGGACTGATGGGGAGTGTTCTGCAGGGGATGTTCATCTGCGGAACTCTTATCACTCAGGCAATTCTGTTCGGCACCATCACCACGCTTGGATCGGAATCCGGTTGGCGTACCGGCTTCGTCATCATCGGAGCCATGAGCGTCGCAGTGGGGCTGTTCGCTTTCCGGATGCTGCCGGAATCCAAGGTGTGGCGCGCAGTCAAGGACGCACCGCCGTTGGTCGCCGTGGAACCTACCGAAGCGCAGCAGCTGACGAGCGCGGCCGACAAGCGTCGAACGATCGTCGGTGGACTGTTCCTGACCCTTGCCACCACCGGAATTTTCGCCGCCAGCTATTGCTACATCACGTTCGGTCCCACCTACCTGCGCGAATACGCCGGGTTGTCGTTGGGCTGGGCGACGATCGTGCTTTCGATCGGAACTGTGCTCGGCATCGCTTCGTACATCACGTTCGGAGCGTTGTCGGACAGGATCGGTCGCCGCGGATCCACATTCTGGTCCTGTGCAGTAGGTGTGGTCGGATTCGGGCTGTTTCTGTCGATCGGGTCGGACACCGAGATGCCTGCCGGTACGGGCAGTGTGTGGACCGCCGCCACAGCAGCTCTGGCCGGCTGTGCCATCGGCTATGCGGGATTCGGTGTGATCGGCACCTGGATATCGGAGTTCTACCCCACGCGCTACCGAGCCCTCGGTTCGGGTGCCACGTACTACGTGGCACGCGGTATCGGGTCGGGACTGTTTCCGCTGTTCGCGATCATGCTGGCCGACGGAAACATCCATCGTGCAATGGGGTTCGGAGTCATCGGAGCGGTCGTGGGAATGCTCGGGTGCCTTCTGGTTCCCGAAACTCGAGGGAAAGTCATCACCACGGACTGATCGATCGGCCCCGAGGCAGGACGCCTCGGGGGCCATCGTGCGCAGTGAAAGAAGACTGGGTCGAAAGCAATGAACAGCGGGAATCGGAAAGTGCTGGTGCCACTGGTCGAACAGTGGGTATGGCAGGCAGACGCGCACTGTCGCGGCTTCGGGTATCTGTTCTACGGCGACGGAAACGAGAGCAGTCGCGAACAGTCCGAGCGCGAACGCGCCGCCAAGCTGATCTGCACGGCGTGTCCGGTCATCGACTCGTGTTACGACCATTGCATGACGTTCGAGGAACGTCACGGCGTATGGGCGGGGTTGTCCGAGAGAGATCGATGACCACACCGAGAGAAGTACAAGTCGAGGTAGCAGGTCCAGCTCGAGATGATTTTCGTTCGCGGGCGTAGTGCGACCGGCCCTTCACCGAACCGTAATTCCGTTGTTGTGCTCAGGTATTCGACTCGTACTTGATGTCAGCGAGGTGGGACCAACAAGTGAACCCTGTCGACGAGGCTCAATGCGGTGGCAGCGTCCGTGCCCTCGAATACTGCTGTGTGAATCCCTCGCATGGCGCCGGTGAGGAGGTGCGCGGTCGCGACGATGTCCGTGTCGCCGCGGATCTGTCGTGCTTCCGCCGCGGCCCTCAGTAGTTGTGCGATCGCATCGACGAAGCTGTCGTGCCAGCGTTCTGCCGAGCCCTCGGATCTCGGTACTCCGAGATTGCGGAACAGCACATGGGTACGCGGGGTGTCGTAGATGCTCGCTGCCGCGATGTGTAGAAACGTCTGCAGTTGCTCGAGGGGCGAGTCGGGCCACGTCGCGGCGATCGAGCCCTCGTGAATGCGGCCGATCAGTACGGTGGCGGCGTCGTCGACCGCCGCTTGGAACAGCTCACGTTTGGTGGGGAAGTGGTGGAACGCCGTTCTCGGTGCGAGACCGCATCGGGCAGCAACGCTTTCGATCGTGATGTCCGAGTAGTCGGCGTGACGCAACAGCTCCTGGGTGGCCTCGATCAGTCGGGCCGCTGCGGGCCCGGGCTCGTCGGTGGTCGACGATCCGGCCCAGCGATAGAGCGTGGTGGTGTGGATACCCAGCGAGGTCGCCACGCTCGCTGGGCTTTCGGCACCGCCGAAGGCGCGCGCGACCGCTTCCTGCCGATCGGCGAGTGTGAATCTGGAGACCCTGGCCATGTTCGTGACACTACATTTCGGTGGGGGAGTCGGGAGAACGCCGCGTTCGGAACCGTACTAGTGAAGCATGCGCGCGAGGGCGGGCAACAGAATTCGCGCGGGGACCAGACCCGCCGCGATGGCCTGAGCGGTATTTCGTCGGCCCGAGATCACCTGCGGCCGAGATCTTCTGGCGTCGAGTGCGCGCATGGCAGTGTCCACGACTTCGTTCGGTGTTTGGTAGGTACCGGTCGCTGCGGCGGAGTCTCCGATGACATCGAAGAATTCGGTGCGGGTCGGCCCGGGATTGAGTGCGAACACCCTGACTCCGTTCTTGGCAGACTCGTACCACAGGGACTGGCTGAAGCTCAGAACGAATGCTTTGGCGGCCGCATACACCGCGAGCGACGGAACGGGCTGGAACGCAGTCGTGCTGGCCACGTTGACGATGGTCCCGTCCCTGCGGTCGATCATGTCCGGCAGGAACGCCGAACAGATGTCGACGACCCCGCGAATGTCTACGGCGACGAGGCGCTCGAAGTCGTCGGCATCGCCGTCTGCGAACGGTCCCTGTACGGCGAACCCTGCATTGTTGACGACGAGATCGACCCGCTCGGGCACCAGCTCACGCAGTCGGCGTCCGCTCGACTTTTCCGACAGGTCCCAGGCCACTGTGCGGCAACGGATTCCGTGCTTCTGCTCGAGCTCCTCCGCGAGAGCGGTCAGTCGCTCTTCTCGTCGTGCGACGAGTACGAGATCGGATCCTCGTGCCGCCAGCGCTCGGGCGAATTCGGCACCGATTCCGGAACTCGCGCCGGTGACCAACGACCGGCCGGGACGGTAGTGGGGCCCTCGGCGGATCATCGGTCCGACCGCCCGAGCTCAGCGGCCGAACGCCGTGCGAACTGTTCGTACGATGTGGGAGCACGGCCGAGCAGCGTCGGAAGAACCTTCAGGTCTCCTGCCGGTAGGCCGTAGCCGTCGTAGTGGGTCATCATCGTTCGGTACGCCGTGCGAGCGTCGGCGGGCCAGTTCTTCATGTCACGCGGGTTGGACGCAGCCTTGGCACCACGAACGAGGTGGCCGATGGATTTCAGTTTGGTCGAGACCAACGCATGTCCGATGACCGGGGCAAGCGCAGGCAGCACCGTCAGTGAGTTCGTCAGCGACGACGGCGGGATTCGAAGAGCAGTCACCTTGTGGCCGAGCACATCGGACCAGATCTCTGCCATCTCGTGACGCGTGAGTTCCACGGTGGACAGGTCGTAGACGCGACCCTTGTGCGGCGATGGGTCGATCAGGATGTTCGCGGCGGCTTCGGCCACGTCGGCTACGTCGACAACGCCCATGACGCTGTCCGGAGAAACCGGGTAGGGCATCACTCCGGCCTGCAGAAATTCCCACACTTCCAAGTAGTTCTGCATGTAGTGCGACGGTCTGAGCACCGTGGTGGGAATTCCGCAGTCGCGCAGCATCCCTTCGGCGATGTCCTTCTGGTGATGGTGCGTCAGTTGGTGCAGGTTCGGATGGATCACGGAATGAAAAACTATGTGCTGCAATCCGCTTGCCGGTCCCACTGCGATCAGGTGATCGATGATCGGCTTCTCGTCGATGATCTGCGTCGGTGCAGCGTGGTAGAGGACGTCGGTCCCTGCCAGGGCGGTATGGAGCGTGTCCTGAGATCGGAGATCACCCACGACGACCTCGATGGCTCCGTCCCCGCGCGTGGTCTCGGCTTGCGTCGTGTTCTTGACCACCGCCCGAACCGGCACGTTCTGCGCAGCGAGCTGTCGAACGAGCAAGCGGCCGACACCACCCGCGGCGCTGGTCACTGTGATCATGGGGCCTCCTCGACGTCGAGCTCGGCGGACACTGAGTATAATGCATATATTGCATAATGAATGCAGATAACGCAAGGAAGGTGCGGAGCAGAACCGAAAAATCCGGTGCAACCGACCGCGCTCAGCGCGGTCGGTTGCACCGGATTCTGTGTCGAAATCCAGCGTGCGGGTTCTACTCGGTCGTCATACGTGTCGACTCCGGCGTGCGCTCGGCCGGCCGCGGTTCGATCGATCGCCTGGACCAGTAGCTGGCCAGAAGTGAGCCGGAGACGTTGTGCCACACGGAGAAGATGGCGGCGGGCAGAGCCGCCGCGGGACTGAAATGGACCGACGCGAGTGCTGCGGCCAGGCCGGAGTTCTGCATACCCACCTCGATGCTGATCGCGCGTCGGCTGGCGACATCGAGTCCGCACGCCTTGCCGATGGCGTACCCCACCGCGAGTCCGAGCGAATTGTGCAGAACCACGGCCACGACGATGAGAGCGCCGATGGACAGCAAAGTCGGGGCGCTGGCGGCCACCACGAGGACGACAACGGCGGTGATTCCGGCGACGGAAATGAGCGGCAGGGCGTCGAGCATGCGGTCGATGATCGCCGGAAACAGCAGGCGCAGAACAACTCCCAGCACAACTGGTACCAGCACGATCTGCAGGATCGAGACGAACAGTCCACCGGCGTCGACCGGCAGATACTCACCGGCGAGCCAGAGCACCAGCAGCGGCGTGAGTATCGGTGCGAGCAGGGTGGACACCGACGTCATCGCCACCGACAGTGCGGTATCGCCTTTGGCCAGATAGACCATCACGTTGGATGCGGTACCGCCCGGTGTGGAGCCGACCAACACCATGCCTGCGGTCAGTGCCGCCGACAGTCCGAGTGCGTTGGCAATGCCGAGTCCGAGGAGCGGCATCGCGATGAACTGCGCGGCGACCCCGAGCAACAGTGCCCACGGTCGCCGGGCGACGACAGCGAAGTCGGAGAGCCGCAACGTCATTCCCATGCCGAGCATGATGATCGACAGCAGCCACGGAACGGCCGGTGTGCCGCCGCTGAACGTGTCGGGAGTGATCAGGGCCAGCGCTCCTGCGGCCACGACGATCAGGGCGAACCACTTGCCGGTGAATTCGCTGACGGTCTTCAGCCGGGGCATGTGGAGACTCCAAAGGTGGTTGGCACGGCGTCGGGAAGTCTAGCTCTTTCGCTGAGCTCACTGTTCCGGGTTGTGTTCCTCCCGCAGTTTGCGACCCTGCTCCACGGCTTGCGCATCCTTCTCGTCGTTCTTGTCCGCCCGTCGGGATCTGCCGCGGTTGGCGCGGGATCGGTAGCGTGTTCGGCCGTCAAGGGCGCATACCTGGGCAATTCCGATGAGAACAGAGGTGTTCGGAGGAGGTCGGCCGTCAACGCACTTTTCGACCCTGAGTCAGGTGTAGATTCGCGCCATGGCATGTCGAATCAGTGAACTCGTGCTCGATTGTCGCGATCCGGAGGCCTTGGCCACGTTCTGGTGTGAGGTGTTGGACTTCGTCGTATTGGACAGGGAGGACGACGGTTCCGTGGAGATCGGTGCGCGCGACGGGTTCGGAGGGTCGCAGCCGACCATCATCCTCAGTCGTAACGAGAATCCCGAAAAGGCGAAGCCTCGCTTGCATATCGACGTCAGCGCAACCGATCGGGATCAGGACGCCGAATTGGAACGACTTCTCGCGCTCGGCGCACGACGAGTGGACATCGGTCAGACCGGCCAGGAGTCGTGGCACGTGCTCGCCGATCCTGAAGGTAACGAATTCTGTTTGCTGCGAGCACGACTCAGTCCTGTGTGACACGGTATCGCCACCCTCGACGCGGTTGTTCGAGCTGCCAACGCGGTGACTTAGCTTTCGGGAGTCGAAAGCGATTGGGCGAACATCAGAAGAATGCCGCTCGGCCCGCGGAGGTAGGTGAGCTTGTAGACGCCCTCGTAATCGGCCACGCCTCGCAGGGGTAAGTAACCGTGGCGGGCTGCAATCGCCAGAGCGGCGTCGATGTCGTCGACCGAGAACGCGATGCGGTGCATGCCGATCTCGTTGGGCAGCGTCGGCGTCGTCTCGATGGCGTCGGGGTGGATGTACTCGAAAAGCTCGATACGGCCGAGGCCGTCCGGGGTCTGCAGCACTGCGATCTTGGCGTGGTTGCCGTCGAGACCGACGGCGGTGTCCGCCCACTCACCGCTGACCGTGTCGCGGCCGAGGACCGTGAGGCCGAGCTCGGTGAAGAAGTCGATCGTGGCTTCGATGTCGCGGACGGCGATGCCGACGTTTTCGAGCTTGATGCTCATACGCTGAGTCTCGCATAGTGCTTTCTCGGATAGAACAAGACCGAGCGGCCTCCTTCTGGCAGGATCAACAGCTACGCCGGGGTGCGGCGGCCACGACCGAAGGACGACCAACTCATGACGCGACCGTGAACAAGCTCTCGACGGTGGCATTGCTGATCGTGCTCGGTGCAGCCGGGATGTTCAACGGACTGTCCTTGACCTCCGACCCCAGTGGGCGGTCGCTCGGGTTGAACGTCGGAATGCTCCCTTCGTGGCACACCTGGGACTACCGCGTATCCGGGTTGTTCGTGCTGTTCTTTCTCGGCCTCGGGCCGTTGATCTGCGTGGCCGCGGTGCTCGTCGATGCGTCCGAAGCGGCGGTGTACGTCGCGTGTGTGGGACTGGTGACCATCGGGTGGGTGGTGTGGCAGCTCGTCGTACTCGACATCTACGCTCCCCTCGCCCACATTCCCCTCACCCTGTTGGGGGTCGCGTTGATCGTCCTCGCACTCGGCCAATTCCGTGCCCGTGCCCGCGATCGCAGCCGGCAATAGAGTCAGAAACCGACCGCGCCGAGCAGGGCTGCTCCAGGATCGACGACGGCAACGACGGCCGCAATGAACAGCAGCGCCATCGCGATCGTCATCACTGCACCAAGTGATCCGAGGATGACGAACATCCGACGGTGAGCACGGTCCGACGACCGGTGGCGTCGGTAGGCGATGACGGTGCCGGTACCGACGACCGCGATCACGACGGCGGTAGCGACGATCACCGCCCAGTTGTAGTGCTCGACCTGTGTGAGCAACTCGAGCAGAGGCGGCCTGGTGTCTCCGCTCTGCACGCCGTTCTCGATCAGAGACTGCGCCGCTCGCCCGTCCGCATTGTCAGCGGAGAGCATCGGAAGCAGGGCGATCACGGGTGCGACCGTCGACTGGATGTTGAGCACAGCCACGAACACCGAAAACAACGACAGCACAGTCGTAGTGGCCGCAGCGACCATGTAACCTACGCCTGCCGTCAGAGATCGCCGCCACAGAGTCGCCGCGAGCAGACCCAGAACCACGGTCAGCAGCACCGAGATGACGATCTTGATCGCGTGCCACTCGAACCAGTAGTCCACCATCTCCGCCAAGCCGGGCGGATAGGTGCGGACGCCGCTGCCCCAGTACTCGACCAAGCCGCGGCCGAGCAGCTCACTCATGACGGATCGATCCTGGAACTGCGGATAGCGTCCGCGTAGCAACGCAGCTGGGCCGAGTACGAACGCGGCCACCAACGCCGCCCCGCCGCATGCCAATACGACGATCGACCAGCGACTTCGGGTGACGGACACACTCATCGGACGACTCACGGGAAGAGTCAATCACCGGGTACTCGACTGCGCATCCATCTACAGGACTACATCTGACCGACGAGGTACCAGCTCAGGAGTCGACGTCCGGTCGGCGGCCGCGACGGACTCTGGCAACAGTCACCCCAGCCAGGATCACCCCGGCAACAGTGAGGAAGTCGGATTCGGTCAACCCTCTGTCCGCGTCGACCACGTACAACACTGCGCCTTCGATGGGGGCGTTGAAGAACAACCACAGGATGGAGGCAACACCCAGTGATATCGCTGCGAGCCACGAGGGCTTGGCGAGACTCCATGCGGCAGAGGCGAACACTGCGTTCATCAGAACGAGGGCATGGAACGGATCGGTAGTCGGCACCGGTACATCATGACCGACATGGAGGCGGTCGGGTCCCACCCTCGCACTCGACACCGCGGCGGAGAGCGAATGTGCTACTGCGCGAGGCGATCACCGGAGCTGCCGGTGGTGACGCCGGTGATCAGGTCGATCAGCCCGAACGGTGATCGTTCCCCGAGACACAGGTCGAGCGTTTCGTGTGCCTGGACGGCCACCGCTTCACTTCGGGTGAACATGGCCTTCTCGAAGACCGACAGAGCTGTGTCGAGGTCGCCGCGGTGATCGGCGATCGCGCGAGCGAGTTCGGCACCGTCGAACATCGCCAGATTCGCGCCGTCGCCGGATGGCGGCATCAGGTGTGCGGCGTCGCCCAGGAGTGTCACTCCGGATGTGTGATCCCAGTGGTGGTCGTTGGGCAGCGTGAAGATCCTGCGGGGAACCAGCGCGGTCTCCCCGTCGGTGATCAACGCCGTCAATTCCGTTGCCCACCCGTCGAACTCGGCTGCGATCGTTGCTTTGGCGGAAGCGGCGTCGGAGAAATCGATCGAGTCGAGCCACTCGGGGCTGCGGTTGAGCTGAACGTAGGTGTGCAGGATGCCGCCGACCTCTCGGTGCACGGTGACTCCCTTACCCGGGCTGACGGCGAACATTGCACCACCACCGACTGCCCGGGCGGTGGCGGGGTGACGCGCATCGACGTCGTGCAGGTAGGTCTCGATGAAGACCGTGCCCACATATTCGGGCACGGCGGCGGAGAGCAGAGATCGGACTCGTGACCACGCGCCGTCGGCGCCGACGAGTAGATCACTGACCGTGGTTGTTCCGTTCTCGAACTCGATGTCGTGTTGCCCATTGCCCAGCGGGCGCACGGAGGCGAGCTTGTGGCCCCACTGAACGGTGTCGGCGGGCAGTGAGTCGAGCAGAATGCGTCGCAGGTCGCCGCGCAGCACCTCCGGTCGACCCCCGGTGCCGTCGTCGGATTCGTCGAACAGAGCCTCGCCGTTCGGGCGTAGTACGCGAGTCGCTTCGCCTCCCTCGTGAATGATGGCCCGAAACTGCTCGGTGAGCCCGGCTGCGGCCAGGGCGACTTGCCCGTCCCCCTCGTGGATGTCGAGCTGCCCGCCCTGGGTGCGCACGTCAGGCGTGGCGTCGGCCTCGTACACCGTGGCGGCGATTCCGTGCACGTGCAGTACTCGTGCCAGCACCAGGCCGCCGAGGCCTGCACCGATGATCGAGATGGATAAACCCATGACTGTCTCCGCTTCTTGGTTGGAACGTCGTTCCAACCAAGAATGGAACACTGTTCCAAGCTTGTCAAGCGGGGGTGTCGGCTGGCGGTCGGTTCAACCTCGGTCGATGCCGGCCAGGATGATGTCGACTCCGGCCTGGAACTGCTCTCGGTCGTCGTGGCTTGCGAACTGCGACGCGATCCGAGTCAGGAACGGATAGTCGCCGGTGTCCGTCACTGCTGTGCGCGTGGAGTCGAGAAATGCCGCGCGGTCCGTCACCGTGGCGGCCAGTTCCCTCCCGGCATCGCGCTGACTCGCAACCCCGATAGCGTGGTACAGAAGGACGGACGCGGCGTCGAACTGCGCATCGTTCGGAACTCCGCGTGCGTCGAGTTCGGTTCCGATGCGGTCGAACAGATGCAAGACGGCCGGCTGCCAGGGAGCTGCGGCGAGTTGCGTTGCCACCCATGGGCGAGTGGTGATCACGTCGAACACTCTCATCATCAGGCCTCGAACATCATGTTCTGCCGCACCGTTCTCCGACGATGATTCGAAGGCCGATGCCATGACGGTTTCGGCCGCTGCCGCCAGCAGATCGTCTCTGTTGCCGAGGTGGTGGTACAGCGCTCCGGGGCCTGTCGACAAACGTGCGGCCAGCGTGCGGAACGTCAACGCGTCGGTTCCGCCCTCATCGAGCATCTCGATCGCCACCGTCACGATGCGCTCTTTCGACAGGGCATCCGAACGTCGAGCTGATGTCGGCTTCGTGTTCGTCATGGCCAGATCCTGCCACAACTGGAACGTTGTTCCATACCGCTCGGCATCGGCCGGTGGGTCAGGTCCGCGTCACAGCACGAGAGGCCCCAGGATCGACAGAGTCAACACCACCAGTCCGCCACCGATGCGTGACGAGATGGACAGGAAGGGAAGCAGTTCCAGTCGATTCGCGGCACCCAGTACGGCCAGGTCGCCGCTCGAGCCGAAGTCGGCCAGACCGAGTCCGCCCGAGATGGCCGATTCGATGAAGTGCAGATGTACCAGCCATCCCACGAATCCGGCGGCGAACAGGGCGACGAAAACGACTGCGATGGTGGAGAACATGTACACGGGATCGTTGAGCAGGGTCAGCACCTGCTTGAAGTCGATCGCCACGATGCTCACTGCCACCAGGATGGCCGGGATGAAGGCGCTTGCGACGAGTTTGTACCAGATGTCCGCACCCTGGACCAGGAAGTCCGGGATGGGCAGGAAGATTTTCGCGATGGCGCACAACACGATCAGGAAGACGTAGCTGTGGATCGAGGGGAGGTAGAACGACATGGCGTCGGCGATCATGAACAGCATTCCGGCAGTGAACAATCCGATGATGGAGCTGCGAACGGCGTCTGCCGAGGACACTGCTCTGCCCACCGGCACGATCATCTTCGACTTCGTGACGGCAAGTTCGCCGTTGCCGTTGAAGCGGGGGAACAGGTTCGGCTTTCGCCTGCCGAGCCACGCCAGCGCACCCGCCACGACGATGCAGACGGTGTTGGCCACGACGACTGCGGGCACGAGCATCGACAGGTAGTCGGTCGAGGCTCCGCCGGTGTTCTGCGCGATGATCTCGGAGATCGGAATGGCCCCTGCCGCAACGCCTCCACCGAGAACTGGCCCGACGACGTAGAACAACATCTTGCCGAGCCGTATCCGGTGAGATACCCGATGAATCCGAACAGAGCGAAACACACCGCGATGGTGGCGACGATCGGCACGATGATGCGCGAACCCGCCTTGATCAGCAGTGAGCGGTCCATTCCGAGGATGCTGCCGACTATCAATGCGGCGACGACGAATTCACCGAACGCCGACAGGGTGTAGAAGTCGTCGATCGCCGTAGCGGTGCGCTCGGGCATCAGGTTGTAGCTGAACAGCACGGCCGGAACCAGGATGGCGAGGATGACGCCACCGCCGATGCGGTTGAACCACGGGATCGCGTTACCGATCACCATCAGCAGGCCGCCGAGGGCCATCGTGGTGGCGAAGCCCGCCGTCATTCCCTTCGCGGGGGTGAACAGGTACGCCAGCACGACGATCGCCAGCGCCATGGGTACGAACCAGCGCATCGGCAAACCGAGGGTCGAATTCATGTCCGACGCGCGTTCACCGTCCTGGGTGTCGACTTCGGATTCGGTCGGGCGGGTTGACGTCAACGAACTCTCCTGAAATCTCGGTGCGCGATGAGGGGATCGGGCTGCCGCAACGGTATGTGTTGCGGATCACTACGTCAACCTGATTGTATGCAAAAGAGCACCGATTACTGGTAGAACTGGGCCAGGGCCGGGAACGAAACATTGATTGCATGCAATAGAGGAGAAGCTGTGACTGTTGACGATCGAGCCACGGATGAGACGAGTACACCTCGGCCGGCGTCAACCGGCCCCCTCGAGGGCCTGCGCGTCATCGAGATGGGTCAGCTGATCGCCGGGCCGTTCTGCGGGCAGATTCTCGGCGATCTCGGTGCCGAGGTGATCAAGCTCGAGCAGCCGGGAACCGGAGACCCATTGCGTGAATGGGGTCGGACGCGTCCGCAGGGCGAATCGCTGTGGTGGTCGGTTGTCGGTCGCAACAAGAAATCGGTGACGGTCGACCTGCGCACCCCCGAGGGGCAGGGCATCGCGCGGACGTTGATCTCGCGGTCCGACATCGTCGTCGAGAATTTTCGCCCGGGAACCTTGGAGCGGTGGGGGATGGACTACGACACGCTCTCGGCCGACAACCCGGGCCTGGTTCTGGCTCGGGTCTCGGGATTCGGTCAGAGCGGCCCGTACTCCTCGCGCGCAGGCTACGGCTCCATCGGCGAGGCGATGGGCGGACTGCGCTACGTGGTGGGAGATCCCTCGACGCCGCCGTCACGGGTCGGAATCTCGATCGGTGACACCCTGGCTGCGGTGTTCGCCGCCATCGGGACACTCGGAGCGGTGTACGAACGAACCCGCAGTGGCCGTGGACAAGTGGTGGATTCGGCCATCTACGAGGCCGTACTCGGCATCATGGAATCGATTGTGCCGGAGTGGGTCATCTCGGGCTATCAGCGCGAACGCAGCGGTGCCATTCTGCCGAATGTCGCGCCCAGCAACGTCTACCCCACTGCGGACGGCGGATGGGTCCTGATCGCAGCCAACCAGAACACGGTGTTCGCACGTCTCGCCGAGGCGATGGGTATGCCGGAGTTGGCCACCGACCCACAGTTCAGCACGCACGGTGCGCGTGGAGAGCGGCAGGAACAACTCGATGCGATGGTCGGGAAGTTCACCATCGAGCACGATGCGCGTGCGCTCGAAGAGCTGCTGCTCGCGCATTCGGTTCCGGTCGGCAAGATCTACCGACCCGAGGACATGTTGGGCGACGAGCAGTTCATCGCCCGCAAGTCCATCATCACCACCCCGCACCCGACCCTGGGCGAGGTGCCGATGCAGAACACGTTCCCCCGGCTCAGTCGAACCGACGGGTCGGTGCGCTGGCCCGGCCCGAAGCTCAGCGAGCACACCGACGAAATCCTCAGCACCGTCGGCGAATTCACGCGCGAGGCCATCGACGGCTTCCGTGCCGCAGGGACCATCTGATGGTGTTCGACGGGCTGCCCACGAGCGCGAGATTGGTCGAGGTCGGCCTACGAGACGGTCTGCAGGCGGTATCGCAGTTCGTGGACACCGACCACAAACTCGAGCTGCTGCACGGAATCGTCGATTCCGGTGTGACCACCGTCGAGATCACGTCCTTCGCGCACCCGAAAGTGTTGCCGCAGTTCAGCGATGCCGAACGCATCATCGAGCAGGCACCGCGACGAGACGGCGTCCACTACAAGGCGCTGGTACCCAATGTTCGCGGCGCACAACGGGCTTGCGATACCCGGATCGAGGAGATCGTCGCGATCATCCCGGTCGATCGCGAGATGGCCGCGAAGAACCAGAATTCGACGCCCGAGCAGTTGCTGCACGATTTCACTGCGATCGTCGACCAGGGCCATCGCTCGGGAAAGAAAGTCAGCGCGGCGGTGGCGACCGCCTTCTTCGCTCCGTGCCGCGGCGCGGTCGACGCTGCCCAACTCGATGCGGTGATCGAGCGCGTGGTCGATGCCGGAGCGGACTCCTTGTACCTGGCGGGCACGAGCGGAGTGGAAACTCCCCACGAGTTCTACGACGGTGTTCGACGCGTCAAGGGCCGTCACCCCGGGATCCCGGTGGGGGTTCATCTGCACAACCGCAACGGCTTCGGCACCGTCAACGCGTTGGCGAGCCTGTCCGCGGGAGCCGATTGGATCGAGGCGTCCTTCGGGGGCCTAGGCGGAGACATGTGGTTTCCCGGCGCCCCGTCCGTTCTCGGCAACGCCCCGATGGAGGACGTGGTGGCACTGTTGGATTCGCTCGGCATCGAGACGGGCATCGACCTCGATGCCTATCTGGCAATGGTGCGGGCCGGTGAGAGGTTCACCGGAACGCCGTCGTACTCGTTCGTCTCCCGAGGTGGCACCAGGCAACAGCTCGCTGATGCACAATGGCCCGTGTGAGAACACCTCCGACGGCCGGGCACACACAGTGTCCGAGCTGAGCGACAAGATCCTGGACCTGCTCGTCTCGGGTCTGTACAGCCCGGGCGAGAAGCTGAACGAGGCCGAACTCGCCGGGCGGCTCGGCGTCAGCCGGACTCCGGTGCGTGAAGCGCTTCTCACTCTGGCCACCACGGGCGTGGTCACGGTGGAGAAGAACAAGGGGGCCAGGGTCACCGAGTTCACCCGCGAGACGGTCGAGGCGATCTACTCGTCTCGGTCGCTCCTGGAACCGCACGCCGCCAAGCTTGCCACGGGCCATTTCTCGGTCGAGGAACTGGCGGAGCTACGTCGTACGGCGCAGCGGATGCACGACATCGTCGTCGAGGCCGAGGACCTGCCGGAGATCGCGCGTCTGAACAACGCCTTCCACACCGCCGTGCTGTCGAAGTGTCCGAACGCGCGAATGGCGGAGATGGCCATCGCGTTGCTGAAACCTCTTGTTGCAGCGCGAACTTTTCGCAAGTACAGCGCCAAGGAGATCTCGCGCAGCGCAGCGCATCACCTCGAGATCGTCGACGCGTTGGAATGCGAGGACGCCGAGTGGGTGGAGGCCATCATGCGTGCACACATTCGCGCCGGCTGTCACAGCGCGACCGCAGAAGACTGATCGTCCGCTACGAACCCCGCACCACGTCGTAGGCCGGCTTGGCGCTGAAGTCGCTGCGCAGCAGTCCGTAGTTCTGTTCGGTGTCGGCGAGGCTGGTTCCCGAGTCCCGCAGGGAGTGCACGAACACCGGGCCGACGTAGGGGAGCGACGACGCCTTGGCCAGGCTCGAGCCGATGATGGCGGCCTGCAGATCCTCGGGAACAGCTCCCACGCCGGTGCCGGTGGGTGCGCCGAGCTCGGTGATCCAGATCTTCTTGCCACCGTCTCCGTTGGCCGCCATCGTGCCGTAGGCCTGATCCACCTGTGCCCATTGGCCGTTGGGGTCGTTCTCGACGGTGAAGGGGAAGGTGTAGGGGTGCATGGCGACGGCGTCCATGAATCCGGCTGCTCCGGCGGCGTACATCTGCTGCAGGAAGGTCACCGGCGCGACGGTCCAGGCTCCGGCGTTGATGGTGGTCGCCAGGCCGGCGCTCAGCACGGTGGCTCCGGCGTCGGCGTTGTGGATCGCGGGGTAGGCCGCGCGCAGCATGTTCGTGTAGCGGACTGCATCGACGGGTGCGAAGAAGGTGGGGATGTTGGGCTCGTTCCACACCTCGTAGTGGTCCACGCGATCACCGAGGTGTGCAGCGGCTGCGCCGGCGAATGCGCCGAAGGTGTTGGGATCGAGCGGAACTGCGCCGGGCAGTGGTGAGGCGATGCCGCCCTGCGCCCATCCGGGGGTTCCGCCCAGCACGGCCAGTACCGAATAGCCCTGCGCTCTCGCAGCGTTGATCACGCGATCGGTGTTGCCCCAGTCGAAGACTCCCGGGGCCGTCTCGATCGCGGCCCAGTTCACGACCACCCGTACCCACGAGGCACCGATGTCGCGTCCGGCACCGAGTTCGTTGTTCAGCGTGGCGTCGTCGAGCGTCAGAAACGGTGCGCCACCGGTGAAGCCCAGGTCGGCCGGGGCCGCCTGCGCGACGGGCGAGGAGAGTCCGACAGCGATCGCGGCGGCTGCGGCAACGGTGAGCAGGCGTGAGCGGAAGGTCATGGCGGTCATCCTAAGTGCTCGTCAACGGGGCGCTGATCAGTGCTTCGACGGTCGAATGGGGCACACGGTCGTTCCACCGCGCGGTGTTCAGCTCGTAGATTCGCTCCCCCGCTTTGACGGCGGCGGTGCGGTCGAGCAGGTAGCGGCGGCACTCGGCGACGAACTGCTCCTTGTCGTCGAACGTGGGCAGCTCGAAGATCGAATCCAGTGATCCGACGGCCGCCGAGGTACCGACGACGGGAAGTCCCTTGCTGGCTGCGTCGAGGATCTTGACGCGCACGCCGCCGCCGGTGGCGACCGGGGCGATCAGTGCCCGGCAGGTGCCGAGGAATTCCTGCAGATCGTCGACGAAGCCCAGATCGCGAACGCCGGCGGGGTAGACGGGATCCTTGGCACCAGGAGCCTTGGCACCGATGATGCACAGTTCGGCACCCTCGATTCCCGCCGAGATCGCCGGCCAGTATTCGAGCGCGATCTTGAAGGCCTCCTGGTTCGGTGGCCAATCGCGAGTCCCCATGAACACCAAGCGCTTCGCGGTCTGGGACAGGTCGAGTTGCGGCGCGGGTTCGAGGGTGAGGTCGATCCACCGAGCGTCGCGGACTCCGTTGTCTCGGTACATCTGGGCCTCGTCGGCGTCGTAGGTCCCGACGGCATGGGCCGCGCGGGCGACGCGGATCTCGTCCCGCAGGATGCGGGGTGCCTCGATACGGCCGATCAGTCCACGGGTCACCTTCCACACCTGCGATTCGGTGTTGACGGTGTTGATCGCGAACGGTGACCCCATCTTGGCCGAGCGGAGGAACGATTCGGCCATGTAACTGTGTTCGGCCACATACACATCGGAGGTGGATGCGTCGATGGCGTCGCGGAAGGCGTCGACGTCGTAGCGTCCGTGTACCACCGAGCGCGTCGGCCGCACCGACTTCAGGAGCAGAGCGACGTCGACGGTCGGCTTGGGGACGCGCACCACGTCGGGGACGACGTCGGTCTCCTTGGACAGGCAGATCGATCGCACCTCGAACGCCTCACGGGCGAGCTGCATCATCAACCGGGACAGTGCGATGTCGCCGCCGTGTTCGGTGACGGGGTCCTTGGACAGCAGGAACGTCGCGCGTCTCATTGCGGCACCTCTTCTTTCACCGAATTGTCTTTCACCGCAGTGCGGTACAGGGCGCGCATGAACCAGACGAGCAGTACGGCGTCGGTGATCACCGAGGCGACGGCTGCGCCGACGGCACCGAACGGGAACAGACACAGGACGAGGACCATTTTCAGCGGTGCCAGGGTTGCGGCCGCCAGCACTCGCGTGCGGTCGCGGTGCTGGAGGTAGAGCACGGTGGTGAACACGTGATTCATCACCCGCATCACCACGAACAGCGACATCACCACCAGGGCGCCCGCGACCTGATCCGACGCGGGCGTGAAGAAGAGCAGGAGGCCGGCCACCAGCAGCAGTGAGCCCGCGGCGGTGCCGAGAGCCGCGGTGTGCTTCAAGGCCGGGCCGGCGCTGACGAGTCCGTCCGCTGCACGGAGCTTCTCGTGGAATGTGTTGCCGAAGGCCTGTCCGATGAAGGCCACCGCCCAGGCGGTCACCGCGGCAACGGAGTAGTAGCCGGCGATGGTGGAATCGGTGAGGAAGCCGAGCAGCAGCACGTCGCCTTGGATGTAGACCGCGTTGGCGAGGTTCTCAGAGAACAGCATCGACATCTCGCGCCACGAGCCGGGAACGCGCGGCGCGGCTACCCGGGCCTGCAGGGCTGCGAGCAGTGCGATCACGAAATACGGTGCGGCGTAGAGCAGGCTGGCGATTGTCAACGTGGGGTCGGGGACGGCGAACAAGTACGCCGTCGCCAGCGCGATGGACGTTGCCTGCCTCGTGGTGTCCAGTCGTTGTGTGAGGTCGGGACGGCCGTCGCGCAGTGCCCTGCTCTTGTATGCGTTGAAGACCAGCTCACCACCGCCGATGACGAGGGCGAACCAGGCGATGTAACTGACCTGAACCAGACACAGCCCAGCGACGACGAGCACGGCACCGACGAGTACGCGGGTAGTGCGCTCGCCCAGGAAATCGCGTTCGGTCACGCGAATCGAGCGCACGGTGAACGGATGATCCAGTGGCGCAGCCAGAATCGCGGCGAGGGCGAAGGCCATCGCGTACTGGCCGTAATCGGAGATCCCCAGCTTGGCGATCAGCGCGACGGTCCACAGCAGGCCGATGCCGCGGCCGCCGTAGGTCCACAGGGCCGCGATCCCGGCCTTGATCAGGTTGCCGTTCATTCGCACCACCGCATCATCGGGACCACCGCATCATTTGGACCACACAGCCACGAAGTTCTGAGCCACCATGTCGGGGGAGTTGGCGCGGCGCAGGGTCTCCACTTCGCGGCGCAGCCTCGTCAGTGCCGCCCGGTCGGTGACGAGGGCTGCGGTGGCGTCGGCGATCTCGTTCGTTCCTCCCGCGACGACTAGTGCACCGCCGTCGGTTTCGGACAGTGCGCCTTCCTGAAGGCACACTACCGGGGTCTGATAAGCGATGGCGCGACTGACCGAACCGGAGGCGGGGAAGGCGTCACCGTAGATGGATCGTTTGCCGTAGGGCACCACGAGTGCACGGATGGAATCGAAGAAGGCGTCCTCGTCCGGTCCGTTGACCTCACCGAGGATCTCGACGCCGTCGACGGGGTCGAGTAGTTCGGTTCCGCGGCCGGCGATGCGAATGGCGATGTCGTTCGGCATACGATCCCGGAGCTGCTGGAGCTGGTCGAATCCTTTTCCGCGGTAGACGAATCCGAACAGGCCGACGGCCAAGGGACGATCCTCGGCGGGGGTGATGTCGGGGCGCTCGGGCACGAAGTGCATCACGGCCTCGGCCGTCACCTCGGGGTAGCTGCGCTCGAGGGAGTCGGCACCGGAACGGGTGAGCGCGAACAGCGTCCGGTTGCCCACCACGGTGCGCTCGAGGCGACGCCAGGCCGCTCGAAGTGGGTAGTGCAGGCCGTGATTGAGGACCTTCTTGCCCGCGAGGAACTTGGTGCGGGCGGGCCACCAGACGATTCCGGGTGGGTCGTGCACCGTCGCGGTCACCATCGGGTTCCCGGTGAGCCGAGCTGTGGCCCAGAACGGCATCACCGAGCCGCCGCTGAGTTCGCAGTGCACGATGACACGGCCCGGATCGGCGTCGACGAGCTCCTGAATCGCTGTGCGGTGTCGCACGATATCGCGCACCGAGTGAGATCCGGGTCCGTCGTGGCGGTACTCGATCACCTCGGCGAAGTGTGGCCGCACGGCGTCGGCGAAGTCGTCGGCGTAGTCGCCCACGCCGCCGACCCCGGATCGGGGGGCGACGTAGACGAGTCGGCAGTCACGCAGGATCATCAGTAGAACAGCGGCCGATACTTGGGGCGGTAGGCGAGTGCCTTAGGGTCACGCATCGCTCGCACCTTCGCGGGCACTCCGGCAACCACTTCGAGTTCGCCGACGTCTCCGCGCACCATCGAGCAACCACCGACGACGGCGCCGCGACCGAGGGTCACCCCGCTGAGAAGGGTACTGCGGCTGGCGATCCAGACGTAGTCGTTGATGACGCAGGGTTCGAGGATCGGAGTGAATTCCGGTGAGTTGTGATCGTGGTAGCCGGCGATGATGTGTGTATCGCTGGCGATGACGACGTTACTGCCGATCGTGATTCCGCCGCGGGCGTCGAGCATGCAGCGGAATCCGATGGAGCAGGCGTCGCCGATGGTCAGGCCCTCGGGGTCGAGGACGGTGGTGCCGCGGAAGATCGAGACGTCCTTGCCGATCGTCGCCCCGAACGCGCGCAGGAAGTTCTGCCGAATCCAGTGCGACGGGATGAAGGTGACGATCATGTTGAAGCCGAGGGTGCCGATACGGTTGCGCAGCTTCCGCTTGAACGTGATGTCCTGCATCTTGTAGTTCGACACGTCGTAGATCTCGGGCTCCGCTTCGCCCACAGGCCGTTCCACCGCTGTCATGCTGCCATCTCCTCGGTCATGTCGAATTGGACCATCGCGTCGACGATCTGGTCGAAATCCTTCGTCGGTGCCCAGCCCAACAGATCACGGGCTTTGGTGGCGTCACCGACCATTCTTGCCGAGTCGGCGGGCCTGAGCATCTCGGAATCGCTGCGCACGTAGTCACGCCAGTTCTCGATACCTACGGCTGCGAAGGCGGCGGCCACGAAGTCGGCGACGCTGTGGGCCTGACCGGTGGCGACCACGAAGTCGTCGCCCTTGCCGTAGTCGGCCATGGCGGCGATCGCATCCACGTAGTCCGGGGCCCAGCCCCAATCGCGTTCCGCGGTGAGGTTGCCGAGCTCGAGCGTGTCGAGGGTGCCCCGGGTGATGGCGACGGCGGCCTTGGTGATCTTGCGGGTCACGAAGGTCTCCGGTCGCCTGGGCGACTCGTGGTTGAACAGGATGGCGTTGGTGGCTTCGAGTCCTCGGGCTCGGTAGACCTGGACCATGTTGTGACTGAGTGCCTTCGACACCCCGTAGGGGGAGGTGGGCGCAACGCGCGTTTCCTCGTTCTGCAATGGCACCCCGGAGCCGGCGAAGATCTCGGCACTGGATGCGTTGACCAGCACGATGCGTTTACCCGATGCTTCCTGCTCGGTGTAGCAGGCATCGAGCAGTGCCGCAGCAGAGAGCCCGTTGACCTGAGTGGTCAGGACCGGGTCGTTCCACGATCGCCACACCGAGGAGATCCCGGCGAGGTGAAAAACGTAGTCGGGCTGCACTTCGTGGATCAGCACCTGGGCGACACCCGGCTTGCTGATATCGACGCGGTGCTGCTCGACATGGACGTTCACCGTCCCGTCGTTCCCGCCGGGCTTGGCCACACCGTGGAGGGTCCAACCGCGCTCGAGCAACAGATCGGCGAGGTAGCTGCCGTCCTGGCCGGCCACTCCGGTGATCAGCGCAGTCGGGGTATGTCCGGCACTCACGCGATCTTGACGGTGTCGGGCGATTGTTCGACGAGGTCGTTCTGAACCATCATCGTAACCAATTCTGGGAAGCCGACTTTCGGCTTCCAACCGAGTGCGGCATGGGCTTTGGCCGAGTCGCCGACGAGGAGGTCGACCTCCGCGGGCCGGAAGAAGCGGGGATCGATCTTGACGTAGGGCTCCCAGTCGTCGATGTCGACTGCGGCGAACGCGTGGTCGAGGAGTTCACGAATCGAGTGGGTTTCCCCGGTGGAGATCACGTAGTCGTCGGCGTCGTCCTGTTGCAGCATCAACCACATGGCTTCGACGTAGTCGCCGGCGAAGCCCCAGTCGCGCTTTGCGTCGAGATTGCCGAGCGAGAGCTCGCTCTGCAGCCCCAGTGCGATGCGCGCGACGGCCTGGGACACCTTGCGTGTGACGAATTCCGGTCCACGACGGGGTGATTCGTGGTTGAACAGAATTCCGGAGCTGGCGTGCATGCCGTAGGACTCACGGTAGTTGATGGTCATGTAGTGGCCGTAGACCTTGGCGACGCCGTACGGCGAGCGTGGCCAGAGCAGTGTTTCCTCGCGCTGGGGAACCTGCTGGACCTTGCCGAACATCTCTGAGCTCGAGGCCTGGTAGAAGCGAACCTGCTTGCCCGCTACCTGCTCGTAGAGCCGGGTGGATTCGAGCATGTTCAGCACTCCGCCGCCGGTGACGTCGGTGGTGAGACGTGCGTTCTCCCAGGAGTACGCCACGAAGGAGACGGCTCCGAGGTTGTAGACCTCGTCGGGGTCGGCTACGGCGAAGGCGCGCATCAGCGCCGAGAGGTCGAGAAGGTCGCCGTGCAACACCTCTACCTGAGGCAGCACCTGCTCGATCATCGCTGCCTTCGGATTGTTCTGTCCCCGTAGCAGACCGAACACTTTGTAGCCCTTGCTCAGTAGCAGTTCGGCAAGGTACAGGCCGTCCTGCCCGGTGATGCCGGTGATCAGTGCGCGCTTGGTCATCGCGACGCCGTCCTCTCCATATGTCCTGCATGAATGTCTGTCACTGCGGCGTCCAACTCGGCTGCGAAGCGTTCTTCGCTGAACTGCTCCATGTGGTTCTGGATCTTCGACGGCTCCCAGTGAGTGCGTTCCAGGGCGTCGACCGCGTTGGAGATCGAATCCGGCTGGGGCTCATCGAAGTACACTCCGGTCACGCCCTCGTCGACGGTGTCGAGGAAGCCGCCCCAGCGCAACACTGCGCTGGGCTTGCCGTGATGACCCGCTTCGATGGGGGTCAATCCGTAATCTTCATAGCTTGCAGCGATCAAACCGTTACAGCCCTGGTAGAGCCAGGTCATCTGTCCCGAGGTCAGGTCACTGAGCATGAGCACGTTGTCGGACTTGAGCTTTCGCAGTCGATCGGCCTCCGGGCCGCGTCCGACGACGATCAGCTTGCGATCGGTGTCGGCGAAGGCCGCCATCACCTTGTCGACGTTCTTGTACGGAAGCAGGCGGGAGATGCACAGGTAGTAGCCGTCTGCGCCCAGCCACGCGGCGGCGTCGGGTATCGATTCGGCAGGCGCTGTCTCGACGGTGAACGGTGCGGGTACGACGGTCGACGAGATGCCGTAGGCGTCGCTGATGCGCTGCTGCACCACCGTGGAGATGGCGAGGTAGCGGTCTGCCGAGAAGGCCGCCCGTCGATCCCACTGGCGAAGCGGGTACGAAAGCGTCTTGAGGGCAACACGTTTGACGGGGCTGCGACTTTCTCCCAGGTACATCTGCGATTCGTACAACCAACGAGCAGGTGAATAGCAGTAGACGAGTTTGCGTCCTGAGGTGTGAAAGCCGTGTGCCCAACCGCTGGTACTGGTGAGCACCACGTCGGCGTCGATCTCGATCGAGGAGGATGCGAAGGGCAGCAAGGGAAGCGCGGCACGGTGGTTCTTGCGTAGGAAACCGATTCGGTTCAAGGACGACGGGCGTACGTCGAGATCGGAGAACTCGGGGAACGTCGTCGACGGCTCGAACAGCGTGGTGTAGATGGGTGCGTCGGGGAAGGCGCGGGCCATGGCCAGGACGACCTTCTCGGCACCGCCGCGCTGGGTGAGGTAGTCGTGCGCAATGGCCACGCGGAGGCGGTCGGTCATGCTGCCGCCGCGTCATGGAGCAGTGAACCCGGCTGCAACACAGAAACATCGGTCTTCATGAGCTACCCATCGTGTCGGTCCGTACTCGAATGGAGCTGGGGTTCCCGTACGCCGAATAGCGCCCCGAAGTGCGCCGATGCACAACAAGAGCGTCGAATAGCTGGCGTCCCCCGACGAGACATGCGAACACTGGACATAATCCTGCCACGAAGAGTCATTCGTTCGCTGTATATGAATATCCGTTTCGGGGACAAATAGATAGCGCTAAGTGAGGTGGTTCACAAGGCAAAATAGATTTACAGAGAACGGAAACCGCGCCTTTGCGCAGAGTTAACGTGGCCGCAACGAAGTCACCGAGAAATGGCAGCACGGATCGAAAGAAAAGGTCCGCGCGGTTTGTGAATTATCGATCAGATGTGTGTGAATTCAACGAGTGACGGTGGTGCCGACCCACGGTGCCCACGTGATCGCGCCGTACTGGAACGTCACCCGCACGCCGCCGCCGTACTGCGGCACCTCGTCACTGGTTGCCGGCCCCAGAGTGGGATCCCAGGCGCTGAAGATGCCACCACCGATGTTGTGGGTGCCGCCGATGGCGGTGGAGAACACCCTGAGGCCGTAGGGGCTGTCGAAGTCCTGGTAGGTGCCGTTGAACGGAGTGGTGGGCAAGAAGCCCGTGAAGCGCACCGCTTCTGCGACCGCGCGGGGAACTCCGACGAATCCGTTGGGCATCTCGTACACGACAGCATCCTGGCGGTACTGCGCCCAGGTGTCTCGGACGGGGAACACCGGCCCCAGAACGGCACCGAAGTTGTTGGGTGCTGCGGCGAAGCGGTTGTACTCGGCGGTCCGTGGAATGTTGTTCTGCAACAGACTCATCAGTGCCCACAAGGCAGGCTTGGCCGACCAATCGGTGCGCAACAGTCCGAAGGTCATCTCCGGGTCGTTGCTGCCGGTCTGCTTGTCACGGAGCTGATAGAGGAAGATCGGGCCGGTGTAGGGCAGCTCGCGCCACTTGGTGACGAAGTCGGTGATCATCGCGCTCTGCTGGTCCTCGGACGCCACCGATGTCGGCACGCCGTACTCGGTGGCCCAGATCTTCTTGCTGCCGTCGCCGTTGGCGACCATGGCCGTCCGCATGTCCATGACCTGCCGGGCCGGTGAGTGGTCGACGTACGGTCCTTCGGAGAACTTCAGGGAGTACTGGTACGGGTGGTAGGAGAGGGCGTCGAAATACCCTGCGGCACCGGCAGCGTACATCTGGTTGGTGAAATCGACGGGGTTGATGATTCCCCATGCCTGTTCGGCCGCGCCCAGGACGCCACCGACGACGGTGGCGGCCGAGTCGGCTGCTTTGATCTTGGGATACGCGGCCTTGAGCAGCGCGGTGTAGCCGGCGGGGTCGGGTTCCGGTGCGTAGAACATCGCCCCGTTGGGCTCGTTCCAGATCTCGTAGTCGGCCACCTTGCCCTTGTATCGAGCCGCGACTTTTCCGGCGAAGGTGCCGAATGCCGCAGGCGATGCCGGTCGGGTGTTGATGGGTTGGTTCACGGGCGAGGTCGCCCAGGCCGGGGTGTAGGCGATGATGCCGAGCATGGAGATGTTCGCTGCGCGCAGCTTGTTCACGACCCGGTCGACGGGCGCCCAGTTCAGTTGATTCTGGGTGGGTTCGACGGTCGACCACGGGATGGCGATGCGCATCGACTTCACGCCCATGGCGGTCACGAACTGCACGGTCGTATCGAGTTCGGCGTCGGTGGCCCAGAGCAGTCCGCCGCCGTCGGAGAGTCCGACACCGGGCGGGTTCGGGGCCGCCTCGGCACGTGATTGGGAGCCGACGAGGTGGTCGGGTGAAAGGAGAACGGACGTCGTTCCGAAAGCGAGCCCGACAGCGACGACCACTACCGTTGTCGCTGACATTATTGTGCGAAAGCCACCGCGAAAGTGAACCATCATCATTCTCTCCACCAGGGGGTCCGTACCAATCGACGGGCCGGTGCGGTGAATCATTGCACTACGAACGCAGCTTTGTACAAATCACAAGAATTGGCGCGATTTTTATGAAACTGCTGGTCGAGTACTGTCCGGTAAAAGCAAGCTTTTCGTTTTGGAACTCTCGGAGTTCTCGCCGTCGAGATCGGTTTCGGACGCCTTTTCCCATGCAAGGACGAGAAAGGCGTACATGACCGAAAACGCCATCGTCGTGGCCGGGATGGTGACCACCGGGAAGTCGAGCTGCAGTGCCACGACGGAGAAGCCGATCATTCCGCCGCCGTAGAACCCGTACTCCCACTGCCGAGCGCGGAGCAGTTTGTACCCCACTATCGCGATGACGACGAGTATCGCGACGAAGGCGATTCCGGCGACGAGACCCCCGCGGTAGATGGTCAGCAGGGGGGTGTTGGCAACGTAGTTGACCTCAAAAGCGACCGTGGGGTCTTTGAATTCTGCACGGCCCCAGCCGAGTCCGAACATCCAGTGGCCTTGCATGTGACCGGGGAATTCCACGAGGGCGTCACCGCGTGCACTCGAGCCCGCGTCTTCGTTGCCGAAGGAGGAGAAGACGCGATTGCGGACGGTCGGTACGGCGATGGCACCGACGAAGGCGGCCGCGAACGCGCCGACGATGGCGAGGCGCTCGCGGGTGCGTAGCTGCTGGAACACCAGCATCAACACCACGCCGAACACCACCGAGAACAGTGCGGCCCGCGAGAGCGTCAACACGATCGACAGGAACAGCAGGGCCGCAAGGGCTGTGCGCAGATAGCCGCGCAAGAGCAGCACGCACAGCATCAGTGCCAGCACGAATCCGATTCCGGCTGCGTTGGGGTCGACGTACGTGCCTGCCAATCGGACGGTGGCGGCTCCGGTGCTGCTGTAGACGAAGCGAGTGCTTTCCTCCTCGCTGCCGTAGCCGAATATCGACAGATAGCGGATGAGTTTCCCGGCGGGGTCGACGGCGAAGATCACCAGGGCGAAAGCGGCTGCGGCCGAGGCTGCATAGACATAGATGCGCCCGAACAATGCCAATTCGTCACGCTGCATTCTCAACAGGCAGACGACTACGAGTGTGGAAACGAGCCATTGACCGAATTCGACGTAGTCGACCAGAGCGCCACTCGTCGCGAATATCGACAACGCGGACGCAGCGATGAGCGCAATCATGGGCAGTTCCGGCCATGTGATGCGGCTCACGGCTGTGCGGTGGATCACAGTGGCGAGAACGACCGCGATACCCAACGCGAAAACCAACGGAGCGTGAACACCGGGTACGTATCCGAACGGCAACGCACCGAGTGAAAATGCAAGAGCGCGAGACAGATACAGCGGATGACGTAGGCCGATGTACGCTCCCACAGTCAGCACGACGAGGGCGAACGCCCCCAATTTCGCTGGAGTTCCGCCGACGATCATGGCGAATGTAACGAAAACGGGAACGATCACGATGGCTGCCGCACCGGCTCGTTGCGTGATGCTCATAGGCTCTGATGTTGTCACGCTTTCATGCACTCGCAACATCTACGCCGTGCCGAATCGTTCGCTGCGCTTTATTCTTTCCCCTTGACCGATGTCATTCGATAGGAGCACTCGTGGAGATTCGAGAGTACGGGCGAATTCTTCGCGCGGGTTGGTGGATCGTTGCGCTCGCGACGGTCGTCGGCATCGCCGGAGGCTGGGCCTACACGTTCTTCACGACGCCGCAGTATCAGGCGTGCGCCCGTCTGTTCGTCACCACGGAGGGCGGCAGCTCGGTCGGTGAGGCGTACCAGAACAACCTGTTCTCACAGGAACGCGTGACGTCCTACGCCGGATTGGCAACCAGCACACAGGTTGCGCAACGCGCGATAGATCAATTGCAGCTGCAGATGTCCCCGGACGAACTGCGTTCGCGTGTCACTGCGACCCCCATCGAGAAGACGGTGCTGCTCGATCTCTGCGCCACCGATCCCGATCCGGCCGTCGCTCAGGTGTTGACCAACGCAGTGGCCGGTCAGCTGACCCAGTTGGTACAGGAACTGGAAACCTCTCAGCGCGGCGGCAGCCCGGCAGCCGGCGCCACCGTCGTCGATCAGGGTGATGTACCGGCCTCGCCGATCGGCATGGGCTTGACCACTGTCCTCGGCCTCGGTGCTGCCATCGGCTTCGTGCTCGGCATCGCACTCGCGTTGCTTCGCGGTCTGCTGGATCGTTCGATTCGGGACAGGCCGCGCGCAGAGGAGATTTCGGGTCGCGTCGTCCTCGGCGGCCTTCCGATCGACGCGACGCGACCCAAGGCCGCCGTGGCATCGATGCAGAAGATGGGCGAGCCACTCCGCGCTCTGCGCACCAACATTCGCTTTCTCGGCGGGGGCACTCCTCCTCGCGTCATCACCGTCACCAGTGCGGCCGCGGGCGAAGGACGCACCAGCACCGCCATCGACCTCTCGGCCGTTCTCGCCGAGGCAGGGCACCGGGTGCTGCTCGTCGGCGGCGATCTTCGCAGCGCAACCCTGGGCACCCGGCTGGGAATCGACCAGAGCAGCGGCCTGTCGACGGTGCTCTCGGGCGAGCACAGCATCGAGGATGCCATCCAGGACGATGTGTTCGGCGGTGTCTCGGTGCTGCCCTCGGGTCCGGTGCCGCCGAATCCGAGCGAGTTGCTCGGGTCGGACCGCGCTCAGGAGCTGCTCGAGTCGCTGCGCGGCGAGTACCGCTACGTCATCGTCGATACCCCACCTCTGCTCCAGGTCACCGACGGCGCGATTCTCACCGCATTGTCCGACGGCACACTGGTTCTCGCGCGCACGGGTCGCACGACGCGCGAGAAGCTGAGGCGTGCGATCAAGGTGCTCGACGGGGTCGGGGCCACCGTGCTCGGCGTCGTGACCACCTTCGAGCCCGCAGCCCGACGCCTCCTCGGTGGCAGCGCGACGCCTACCGAGAGTGCCGCCGAGACTCCCGCTTCCGCAGAACCGTTCACTGCACCGTCCTCGGCACCTGCCCATTCCACATCGGTCAGGCCGAAGCCGGCGCAGAGCGATACCGCGACCTCCTCGGCGAGCAGAGGATAGTTTCGATGCCAGGTAGGTTCGCGGCACAGGTCGGCGTCGTGCTGACCGCCGCCGCGGTGCTGGTCTCCTGTTCTCAGCAGCCGTCGGTCGTTCTTCCGCCCAACGCGCCAACGGCTCCGGTCACCGCCGAGGCTCCGGCCTCGGAGCCGCCTCCGCCGTCGAATGTCGGTGGCACAGCTCCCGGTTCGCTGATCTCGGCCGAGCCGATCGAGGACATTGCGACCGACATCACCGAGCTCGGTGCCACCGCTACTCGGGTGGTGTATCGGTCGACCTCGGGTGTCACCGGTTCACCGACCGAGGTCTCGGGAACCGTCATCGTTCCGGCCGGTACTGCGCCCGAGGGTGGTTGGCCCATCGTGTCGTTCGGCCACGGCACCACGGGCGTACTCAATGCCTGTGGGCCCTCGTTGTACGCGAACCTGCTCGGCAATGCTCCGATCGTGGCCGCTCTGGCCCTGAACGGCTTCGCGGTGGCGATGACCGACTATCAGGGTCTCGGTATGGACGGTGACTACCACCCGTACCTGGACTCGAAGACGTTCGGCTACAACATGATCGATGCGGTACGAGCGGCCAGGAACTTCATGCCCACGCTCAGCACGCGGTGGGCGGCCTACGGCGTCTCGCTCGGCGGGATGGCCGCATGGGCGGCGAGCGATCGCAACGGTGAGTACGGCGGCGGCCTGGAGCTGGTCGGTACGGCCGCGATGGTGCCGGTGTCGGACATGTCGGGGCTGGCCGACGCGGCCGCGAACGAAACGTTGACTCGTGCTCAGTATCCCCTGCTGATGTACGCGCTGCACTCGTTGGCGATCTCGCATCCCGAGATGAACCTGGACGACTACCGGTCCGGTTTCGCGAAGGAGCGTTGGGACGATCTGCTCGAGTGTGTCCCGCCGGGGTCGCTCGATGTCCCGGAACTGCAGACACAGCTCGAGCCCGCCGATCTGAAGCCGGTGAGCGCCGAGGCCACGGACCGGCTACGTGGCTACCTGTCGGATATGGCGCTGCCGCAGCAGGGTTCGACGACACCGCTTCTGGTCATGTACGGCAGCCAGGACGATCTGATCCTCGAACCGTGGACCGAGAAGGCGCTGCAGCGCGCGTGTGACTCCGGAGACCTCGTCGAGTACGAGCTGCATCAGGGCGAGGGGCACGGCAATCTGGACAGCAGCCGATCGCTGCCGTGGGTCAAGGGCATGTTCGCCGGCCAACGCCCGGTCAACACGTGCGAGCTGAACAAATGATCGCCCCGACCGGTGTTCCGACCCTCAAGGACTACGGCCGAATTCTGTTGTCCGGCTGGGCATCGATCCTGGCCGCCGCGGTACTGTCGGCGGGCGTCGCGTGGTTGGCGACCTATCTCGTCGAGCCCTCGTACACCGCGGTGTCGCGAGTGTTCGTCACCACCCCTGGACCACCGTCGCCCAAGAACTCGCTCGACGGCAACCGAGGAGCGTTGGTTCGTGTCGAGTCGTACGTCGAGCTGGCCACCGGGGAGCAGGTGTTGCGACGCGTCATCGCATCCCAGGACCTGCCCGTCGAGCCCGACGTGCTGAAGCAGGACATCACGGTGGTGCCGAGTCCCGGCTCTGCGTTGATCGACATCTCGGTGGTGAACGCCGATGCCGAGCAGGCACGGGACATCGCCAATTCCGTTGCAGTGCAGCTCATCAAGTTGGTCGGGGAGATCGATCTGGGGGTCGACGGGCCGGTGTCGGTCCTGACTCTGGTGGATGCGGCGACGACGCCGGGTTCGGCCACGACACCGCAGGTCAAGAGCAACGTGATGCTGGGTGCGGGCATGGGGGTCGTGCTCGGTGGCGTACTGGTTCTCGCGCTCGGTATCGCGAGGGATTCGATCGACCATCGCGATCAGGTCGAACATCTGGTCAAGCAGGTCACGGGGGAGAGACGATGACGAACACACGAACGATGCTGCTGCGCAGAGCGGCAACAACAGGTGCGCTGGCGCTGATACTGGTCGCCGCGGGATGTTCATCGGACGATCCGGCGGTCGATCCGCAGTCCGTCGCCGTCGGGGCCACCTTGTCCGCCGATTACAGCGACGACGGCCCCGGTTCGCTCGAGAGTGCGGAAGAGTTGCTCACCGTGGACCGCCGGGTGAGCGCCATCTCCTCCATCGCCGCTCGAGTGGTGTACACGTCGACGTCCGGGATCGACGGGTCAACCCAACGAGTCTCCGGCACCATCTTCGCCCCGGAAGGCACTGCGCCCGAGGATGGTTGGCCGATCATCGCCTACGGTCACGGCACCACGGGGGTATTGAACGATTGCGGGCCGTCGACCGATCCGGAACTGCTCGGAAGCTCGCAGATCGTGGCGGCGCTGGTTCGCTCCGGATACGTGGTTGCCGTTTCTGACTACCAGGGTCTCGGTCTGGACGGCACGTATCACCCGTACCTCGATGCGAGGACCGTCGGGAACAACCTGATCGATTCGGTGCGCGCGGCCCGCAAGTTGGTGCCCGGTACGTCGACCCGCTGGGCATCGTTCGGTGGTTCGCAGGGTGGTCAGGCAGCCTGGGCGGCAAACGAACTCGCGCGCAGCTACGGCGTGGGACTCGACATGGTCGGGTCGGTCAGTCTGGTGCCGGCCGCCGACATCACCGGCCTGGCGGCCGCAGCCGCCGACGGAACCCTCACCGACGACCAGAAGCCGCTGTTGCAGTGGGTGCTGGTGGGCCTGTCGCAGGCCCATCCCGAGCTGGATCTGGACGACTATCGCCGCGGCATCGTCGCCGAGAAGTGGGACGAGCTCTCGGCATGCGGGGGCGTCCTCGCGGCCGACCGTACGTCGCTGGCCGCGCAGATCGGCGACGACGATCTGCGGCCGGCAACGCCGGAGGCCACCGCGGTTCTCGAGGGATACCTACGGGAGATGAGTCTGCCGAAGTCTCCTGCTGCTGCACCGATGCTGGTGATCTACGGCGGTGAGGACACGTTGATCTCCCAGGCGTGGACCGACACCGCCATCGGTGCCGGCTGCGCCGCAGGTGACACCATTCAGTATGTGCTCCAACCGAATTCCGGTCACGCAGACATCGACGGTGCTGCTGCGTTCGGCTGGCTCGGCGACCGGTTCGCCGGTACCGAGGCCGTCAACTTCTGCCCAGCACCACCACCAGCGCCGTGACCTGAAGAAGGTACCCATGACTGCTACTCCAGACAGCACCGCAGCCGCTGCGACTGCGCCCGCGCCTTCGGTGGCCGGTGAGTCCAAGCGCCCCGCACGCATCGTCGGCCTCGACGGCCCGCGTGGCTTCGCGTGCCTGTGCGTGCTCGCGGTCCACGTCGGTGGCCATTACTCACCGCAGACGGTGCTCACGTACAAGTTGGGGTTGCTGGGGCAGGGCCTGATCTTCTTCTTCGCGCTGTCGGGATTCCTGATTTTCCTGCCGATGGTACGAAAGTTGTTCGCAGGCAAACCGATGCCGAACAACTTCAGCTACGCGATGCATCGCCTGCTCCGGGTGTTCCCGGCCTATCTGTTCATCTTCCTGTTCGCGAACTTCGTCATGCGAGCGGTGTTCGTGGAGAACGCGGCCGTCGCCGAACGGCATTTCACCGACAACGGTCTGGGCGTCCTCACCGATCCGCTCACGCTGCTGGCAAATCTGACGTTGCTGCACTCGTACATTCCGAGCATGCTGCAAACCGGGATCAACCCGTCGTGGTCGCTCTCCCTGGAGTTCGCGTTCTACCTTGCGCTGCCACTGCTGACGGGCATCGCGTTCTATCTGCGCAAGCGCACGTCCATCTCGGCACCGGTGCTGGCGATGATTCCGGTGGTGATCATGTTCGTCATCGGTATCACCGGAAAGCTCTACACCGCCTCGCTCGTCGGGCCGTCGGGCATCACCGACCCGAAGTTGCTGGATTGGGGTCCCAACCAGGTCGCGGTGCTCAGCCGCAGCTTCTGGTCGCTGGCAGACAATTTCACGTACGGGATGCTCGCCGCCGTGGTGTTCGTCGCGATCGACAACGGGATGTTGAAGGGCGCGATCGCCACCAGGATGCGCTGGTGGACCGGACTCGCGATGATCCCCACCGCCGCGATCTCGCTGAAACTCATCGACGACAATGCACGCTGGCAGAGCTCCACCGTGGCATTCGGCTCGGCGCTGCTGATCCTGTTCATCATCGTGCCGTTGGCACGTGGGGAGAAGTCGCTGCTCGCCGAACGTGCCGACTGGGCACCGCTGAGCTACGTCGGCATGATCTCGCTCAGCGTCTACCTGTGGCACTTCCCCATCCTGATCATGGTGGGGCGCTTCGGGTGGATGGCTGGGGACAGCCCCCTGGGGCTCCTGCGGAACTTCGTGCTGGTGGGAGCGATCAGTATCGCCTTCGGGTCACTGACCTATCGATTCATCGAGAAGCCCGGTCTGACGTACGCGCGTCGCTTCAAGGCCTCCAAGTAGCGACGTGACGACGACGCGGCGATGGTTCGCAGCACTGTTGCTGCTACCCCTGCTTTCCGGGTGCGCGGTCGTTGTGCCCGTTGCCGGGCAGGTGCAGGGAGCCCTCGCGGCGGCACTGCGCGGGTCGGACCCCCAACCGATGGTGATCGCGGATCCGGGAACCGGTAGCGGGTCCATCGTCAGCGCCGAGACCATGCCCAATCTGCCGATCCAGGTGCGGCTTTCGGGCGTGAACGCGGCGCGGGTGGTGTACCGCTCGGTGCAACCGGGGGTGGGCGAGCGCGAAGTATCGGGCACGGTGTTCACCCCGTCCGGCGAGGCACCCGAGGGCGGTTGGCCCGTCATCTCCTACGCCCACGGCACCACGGGTATCGAACAGGCATGCGCTCCGTCGCGGTCCGCGTCGCTGCTGGGGGCCTCGGCGCTCGTACAGGGTTACACCACAGCCGGATTCGCGGTGGCCATCACCGACTACGAGGGACTCGGGCATCCGGGTAACCATGCGTACCTGGACAACATCACCGCCGGCTACGACGTCATCGATGCCGTACGGGCATTGCGGACGGTCTTTCCCGATGTGGGTACGCAGTGGGCTGCGTTCGGCGGATCGCAGGGCGGGGGTGCCGCGTGGGCGGCGAACGAACTCGCCGATTCCTACGCTCCCGAGCTGGATCTGGTCGGCGCGGTCGCGCTGGCACCGGGGGCGAACATGGTGGGGCTGGTGGACAAGGCCATCGCGGGAACACTGACCGACGATCAAGGCCCTCTGCTGCAGTGGGTACTGGAGTCGTTGGCGCGACGCGACCCGGCTCTGAACCTCGACGACTACCGCAGTGGCGACGCCGCTCAGGACTGGGCCGCGCTCACCGGCTGCACGCCGGACAAGGCCGGTGCCCGTGAGGACGCGGTGAACAGGCTGGGCAACAAGGACTTCGCCCCGAAATCCGATGCGGCTGCGGATGCCCTCCGGCGCGCACTGGCGGCGATGGCCGTGCCACAGCGCCCGGCGTCGGCACCGATGCTGGTGGCCTACGGTGATGCCGATACGTACATCGATGCGGCATGGACCGACGCGGCTCTCGAGCAGGCCTGCGGGTACGGAGACATCATCACCATCGATCGTCAGGCGGGCCGCGGGCACGGGGATGTGAACGGCGACGCCGTCAATCAGTGGATAGGGGATCGTTTCGCCGGGGTACCGGCGCAGAACGACTGCACGTGAGTAGGGGGAGCGTCATGGGGTTTCGGCAGAACGCGAAGGTGCGAGCGAAAGACGTCGTGAAGAAGCGTCTCGGACGCGGCATTCCGGTGGAACCGATCGACGAGCCGTATCTGGTGGTTGCCGTGCTGGGCCAGTCCAATGCCCACGGTGCCGGCGTCGGATTGGACGGGGCAGGCCTGGATGCGCCGCATCCACGGGTGCATCAGTGGGCCGGGTCGGGCCGGTCGAAGAACACCATCGTGGCGGGCAGCAATCCTCTGTTTCACGAGGTGCCCTCCAAGGCAGTCGGCTTCGGTCCGACGTTCGCCGCGCACCTCGCCGATGCGACGGGTAGGCCGGTGTTGCTGGTTCCGTATGCGCGCGGTGATTCGGGCTTCGCGCGGATCCACGGCATCTCCTGGGATCCGGCCGATACCGGCGCGCGAGTCAATCTGTTCTGGGATGCACTGCAGCGCATCCGAACAGGGCTGGCGACGAAGCCCGGCAACGAGCTCGCCGCGGTGCTGTGGCATCAAGGTGAGAGCGATGTGCCGCTGCTGACCGCGCCGGTGTACGCGGAGAAGCTCGACAGCCTGATCGACACGCTCCGAGGCGAGTTCGGCGACGTTCCGTTCGTGGTGGGCCAGATGGTGCCCGACGAGATCGAATCGGGGGAGGCGAACTACGCCGCCATCGATGCGGTGCATGCCGATAGTCCCCGGCGCAAGGCGAAAGTGGCGTACGTGCCGGGTCCGCGCGGGCTCTACAACAGCGAGACCGAGAAGATCCACTACAACGGCGAGGGGCAACGGGAACTGGGACGCCGAATGTGGGAGGCCTTCGCAGACATCTCTCCGAACGTACGGCGTTCGACCGACAATGCTTGACACACGAGGTGAATGTGGCACTAATAGGTGGTCGACAAAGGCCGGAATGGGGGCTTCCGGGAGAATTCGGCAACGCGGGGGACGCGTGCGGTTAATGCAGTAGAAACATGTAACGACCTGCGGGTTCTCGCCGATCAACAAACCGTTACCAAGTGACACAATAAGCACGAAAAGATAATCTGCACGACGGGGTGGCACGGAGCTGTGCCGATCACGCAAGGGTTCGGCAACGCGTAAGTACCGAGGGGAAGCAAGTGTCAGTCAGCGATCTGGAAGCGCAGAGTTCGGTTGTCTCGCGGCGTGATGCACGACGGTTACGCAGAACGACATCGCGTCGTGAATGGGAGACGCACTACACCGAGGGCCTCCGTGTCACCGATACGGTGGTCGTTCTCGGTGCGGTGACGGTTGCGCAGATCATCCGCTTCGGCGAGATCGATTTTCGTGAACCGTGGTCCGTCATCGGCTATCTCGGCATATCCGGAGTGCTCGCGATTCTGTGGCTGACGTTTCTCGCCATCTTCCGCACCCGTTCGCCACGGGTGATCGGCAACGGCTCGGAGGAGTACCGCCGCATCGTGTCGGCCACGTTCCGTCTCTTCGGAACCATCGCGATCCTCTCCCTGCTGTTCCAACTGGACATCGCCCGTCTGTATCTCGCGATCGCACTGCCCGTCGGGCTGATCGGACTTCTGCTCAGTCGGTGGGTGTGGCGAAAAGTGGTGTCACGCAAACGAGCTCGTGGTGGGTACCAGACCTCGGTGCTCATCGTCGGCAGCCGCAGCTCGGCCCTGGCCATGGCCAAGTCGTTCGAGCGTTCACCCGAGGCCGGCTACAGCGTGGTCGGGATCTGCCTACCCAACTACGAGCCCGGCAACGACACGTCCTTCACCGTCGACGGCGTCGAGATCCCGGTGCTCGGTGACGAGCACAGCGTCGTCGAGGCCATCGAGACCTCCGGCGCAGACACCGTGGCGGTGACTGCCACCGAACACATCGGCCATCGGGGACTGCGAAAGATGGTGTGGGATCTGGAGAAGAAGAAGGTCGACCTCGTGGTCTCGCCCGGCGTGGTGGACGTCGCCGGTCCCCGTCTGGTGATGCGTCCGGTGGCGAACTTCCCGCTCATCCATGTCGAGAAGCCGCAGTACAACGGTGCGAAGCGATTCGGCAAGACGGCGTTCGACTTCCTGTTCGCCGCCTCGGTCCTCCTGCTGATCTCACCGGTCCTGATCACTCTCGCCGCAATCATCAAGCTCACCAGCAAGGGCTCGATCTTCTACAAGTCCGAGCGAATGGGCATCGACGGCAAGCCTTTCCAGATGATCAAGTTCCGCAGCATGGTGCAGGACGCCGACAAGCGCGTACAGGAACTTGCCGCGCTCAACGAAGGGGCAGGCGGGGTGTTGTTCAAGATGCGCGACGACCCACGGGTCACCCGGGTGGGCAAGGTGATGCGCAAGTTCAGCCTCGACGAGCTGCCGCAATTCGTCAACGTGCTCAAGCGTGAGATGAGTGTGGTGGGTCCGCGGCCGCCGCTGCGCAGCGAAGTGGAAACGTACGACGGCGACGTGCGTCGTCGACTGCTCGTCAAGCCGGGTATCACCGGGCTGTGGCAGGTGAGTGGCCGATCGGATCTGTCGTGGGAGGAGAGCGTTCGCCTCGATCTCTCGTACGTCGAGAACTGGTCCATGACAGGGGATCTGCTCATCATCGCCAAGACCGCGGTCGCAGTTGCCAAGAGCGACGGCGCGTACTAGTTTTCGGGCGCTCACCCTGCGGACGGTCGGTTTTGTTCGTACCATGACGCAATGACAACTGTTTCGGAGAACGGACGTGACGTGACCATGGCGGAGAATACGTTTCACGACTTCTTGGCCGATCGCATCGATGTGATCGCCAAGGTTCATCTGAACAGGTCCACCTCGCTGCACGCGGTGATCTCCGACAGCGTCGATGCTTACACCTCGGCATTCGCGGAGTACCACGGCACCGACGTCCCCTTGGATCTACTCGCTCCCGAGGTCCGCTCCGAATTGAGCGATTTCATCCACCGCTGCGCCGAGGCCGTCGAAGAACCGGAGAACCCGCAGTTTCCCGTTCGTCGCTGAGAAACCTTCGCTTCGCCGGTTGTTCAACCGATCCTGTGACCGCAGTCTCCTGGGTGACGGTGGTGATCGCCTGTGTTTACTATTCCCGTATGCGCGCGTGACCTGAAGGCGATGTCCTCCAGGCACTTACTGTGACGGGTCGTCACGGGCTCTTGTCGAGTACGCCATTGTTCAGAACGACCGACGGGGAATGGAACAAATGCGAATCACAGTGTTCGGTACCGGTTACCTCGGTGCCACTCACGCGGCGTGCATGGCCGAGCTCGGCCATGAGGTGCTCGGCGTGGACGTGGACCCGGCCAAACTCGCGAAGCTCGAAGCCGGCGAGGTCCCGTTCTGGGAGCCCGGTCTCGAAGAGGTGTTGCAGCGGAACATCGCGGCCGGCCGCCTCCGCTTCACCGCGTCTTACCAGGAAGCCGCGGATTTCGCGGAGGTTCACTTTCTCGGTGTCGGTACGCCCCAGAAGAAGGGTGAGTTCGCAGCCGACATGAAATTCGTGGACTCGGTCATCGAGACACTCGCGCCTCTGCTCACCAAGCCGGCCGTGATCTTCGGTAAGTCGACCGTTCCCGTAGGTACGGCAGAGCGGCTCGGCACCATCGCCCGCGAGCTCGCACCGGCCGGCGACGACGTCGAGGTGGCATGGAACCCCGAGTTCCTGCGGGAGGGTTACGCCGTCAAGGACACTCTGCACCCCGACCGCCTGGTGCTCGGCGTGGATCGCGCCCGTCCGGGTCGCGCCGAGGAGCTCGCCCGCGAGGTGTACGCGCAGCTGCTCGACGAGAAGATTCCGTTCCTGGTCACCGACCTGGCCACGGCCGAGTTGGTCAAGGCATCGGCCAATGCGTTCCTGGCTACCAAGATCTCGTTCATCAACGCTATCGCGGAGGTCTGCGAGGCCGCCGGGGCCGATGTCACCGTGCTCGCCGACGCCATCGGCCACGACGAGCGCATCGGCCGCAAGTTCCTCAATGCCGGCATCGGCTTCGGCGGCGGCTGCCTGCCCAAGGACATCCGGGCGTTCATGGCGCGGGCCGGTGAACTGGGCGCTGACCAGGCGCTGACGTTCCTGCGCGAGGTCGACAACATCAACATGCGACGCCGCACACGGATGGTGGAGTTGGCGCGTGAGGCCTGTGGGTCTCTCCTCGGTGCACGGGTCGCTGTGCTGGGTGCCGCTTTCAAGCCCGATTCGGACGACGTCCGTGATTCACCGGCCCTCAATGTCGCCGGGCAGATTCAGCTCCAGGGTGCCGCGGTCAACGTGTACGACCCCAAGGCCATGGAGAACTCCCGTGCACTGTTCCCCACCCTGACCTACAGCAGTTCCGCGCTCGAGGCTTGCGAGGGTGCCGACGTGGTGCTGGTGCTGACGGAGTGGAAGGAATTCAAGGCACTCGCTCCGAAGGATCTGGAGGGTGCGGTGCGCAGCAAGACTTTGATCGACGGGCGCAACTGCCTGGACCCGGAACAGTGGCGCGCGGCGGGGTGGAACTACCGCGGGTTGGGGCGTCCCTGATCGCAGCGGGCGAGGGTGTTTTCCGAAATTCATTCAAGGGAATGAATTTTGGAACTACGGGGGCATCTCCGACGGAACCCAATTTTGACGCCGGTTACCGGCTCGTACCGGGCACTTCGCTGGCTTCTACCTGCGTGTAGAGGTGCTGTCGCCCTTTATCGGCAGTAAGCGCACGCTGCGCTATATGATAAACGCCCTAAAAACAACTTCCATACCTGTGACTGGTCACAGTTCACGTTCAATCCGCTTGCCGCTGAGTGGTTTTGGGCGGAAATATTGCTAGCGGTATTCGATTGTTCTCGCGAATCGCAGCATTACCTTCGATGTGGTAAACAACGTGAATGCTGTTATTGGTTTGTGATCTGCGCCGCTCGCGTGGTGGTACATCGAACGGCATGGGACTATTTCAATTCGATACCAGTCGCACCGCGGATGGGTATCGATCGGATTCATCCGCTCGCCGGTGGCGTGCGTACTAGTGCAGAGGAGGGGAGCACGTGGCAACTGTCGGGGCTGCACACCGCTCTCTCTGGGGATCTCCCCGTCGTTCGGACGTGGTGGCAACGCGAACGCTGACGTCGCGTCATGTGTGGGAGCGTCAGTACGTCGCGCGCCTGCGGGTGACCGATGTCTTGGCTGTAGTGCTGTCGGTTGCTCTGGCTCAGATCGTGCGATTTGGCGATGTCGAGATGACGGGCTTACTCCCCGCCATGACGTATACGGGTGTCTCCGTCGCGCTGGCCGGTCTGTGGATCGCGTTTCTCTCGATCTTCCGTACGCGCTCACCCCGAGTGATCGGTGACGGTGCCGAGGAGTACCGCCGCATCGTCTCGGCCACCTTCCGCCTGTTCGGCGTCATCGCGATCGTGTCACTTCTGTTTCGCATCGACATTGCGCGGCTCTATCTCGCGATCGCTCTGCCGGTGGGGTTACTCGCGTTGCTGCTCACGCGCTGGGTCTGGCGAAAGGCCGTTTCACGCTCCAGGGGTAAGGGCGAATACAAGACGTCCGTACTCATCGTAGGCAGCCGTTCGGCGGCATTGTCGATGGCGCAGTCTTTCGAGAAGTCTCCCTCCGCGGGTTACGCCGTGGTGGGAATCTGCATGCCCGGCTACGAGGTTCCGCGGGACGGTGTGGTTCACATCGAAGGCACCGAAATCCCGGTCCTGGGCGGTGAGCACGACGTTCTTGACGCGATCGAAGAATGTGGTGCAGACACCGTTGCCGTCACCGCCACCGAGCACCTCGGCCACAAGGGCATCCGAAAGATGATCTGGGATCTGGAGAAGAAAGACGTCGACCTTGTGGTCGCGCCGGGTGTCGTCGATGTGGCCGGCCCCCGACTGGTGATGCGGCCCGTTGCCGGCTTCCCTCTCATCCATGTCGAGAAGCCGCAGTACAACGGCGCGACGCGCTTCAGCAAGACCGCATTCGACCTCACCTTCGCGGCTCTCGTCCTGGTGCTGATCTCACCGATCCTGCTGGCAGTAGCCATCGCGGTGAAGGCCACGAGTCGTGGCCCGGTGTTCTACAAGTCCGAGCGGATGGGAATAGACGGCAAGCCGTTCGCGATGATCAAGTTCCGCAGCATGACCGTCGACGCGGACAAGCAGGTTGCGAACCTACTCGATCAGAACGAGGGTGCCGGCGGTGTCCTGTTCAAGATGCGTGAAGATCCGCGGGTGACACCGGTCGGCAAGGTGCTGCGGCGTTTCAGTCTCGACGAGCTGCCGCAGTTCATCAACGTGCTCAAGCGCGAGATGAGCGTGGTGGGGCCGAGGCCTCCGCTACGACGCGAGGTGGAGACCTACAACGGCGAGGTTCGACGGCGATTGTTGGTCAAGCCGGGAGTCACAGGTCTGTGGCAGGTCAGTGGACGATCGGACCTGTCGTGGGAAGAGACTGTGCGGCTTGATCTTTCGTATGTCGAGAATTGGTCGATGGTGGGGGATCTGTTGATCATCGCCAAGACCATGAAGGCAGTGGCTGGAAGCGACGGGGCGTACTGATGCGCAGTCACTTACTTCAAAGCGATCCTAAAGTCAGATGTTTCACGCCAACCAGGAGCCCAATACCGCATACACATCCGCGGCCTCAAGAACGAACGGTTTTCTCCGGACCGCACTCTTACCAATATAGAATGTGAGGCCAGAGTATGACGAATAACCAGGAACGGGTTCTGCATGTTGTCGAAGCTTATGGCGGAGGGGTGCAGGCCGCAATATCGTCGTACGTAGAAAACTCCCCAGAATTTGAGCACCTCATCTTCGCAAGGCAGAGAACGGCGCACGATATCGGAGACCCGCTGGACAATAGCCTCACTACCGTAAGCGGATCGCTGCCACGATTTCTAGTTGAAGCAGTCAGATACGCTAAATCAGTAAGACCCGATATAGTACACCTTCATTCTAGTTATGCGGGCTTGCTTCGACTGTCGGCAATGCGCGCACCGCATATGATCTACTCGCCGCATTGCTTTGCGTTCTATCGTCAGGACATGTCCGCTCTCTCTCGCCTGCTCTTCTATATCGCCGAGCAAATGCAGAGCATTCGAAAACAAACTGTGGCCGCGGTTAGTCCTCACGAGTTGTATGTGGCGACGTCTTTAATTGGGCGTCCGCAGGGACATTACCTTCCCAATGTAAGCAGAGCAAAAGATAGTTCAATTAATTATTTACATGGTAATTCCGGCGCATTCAAACCTCGGATAATCAGCGTGGGACGGATATCGGCGCAGAAAGGGCCGGGTTTCCTTGCTGAATGTGCCCGGAGAACTGCTGGACAATACTCGTGGACCTGGGTCGGAGACGGAACACGCGAGCTTCGAGCCGAATTAGAAGAGGCCGACGTTCACGTAACCGGTTGGATTCCTAATGAGCAGGTATGGAAAGAAATCGCCGAAGCAGATTTGTTCGTTCACGCAGCATTATGGGAAGGTGCGCCCATCACACTGGTTGACTCGATCCGACTGGGGACACCGGTTATTGCTCGGACCAGCCGGCAACTGGACGGGCTTGGCTACTATCAGGGCGGTAAAACTCCTGCTGAACTGGTCCATAGCGTAAACGAATTTTTCACCAACGCCGACATCCGACATCGTGTTCTTTCAATAAGTTCACAAGCAGCCGCTATTAGAACGGCAGAAGCGCAACACGACGCGATTCGAAAGCTGTACACATTTCATCGAAGGGAAAATTCCGCTAGTGAAGATATACATGCCGAGCCGAATCGTTGATCGGCATGTCGGCGGAAACACCACATACGCCCGACAACTACGTTCTGGACTTGTGGAACGAGGTGTCGAGGTCGGAACAGTGCCCAGTGGCGGTAACCCCCTGACCACTGCGCTCCGCGAGAGTCTGTTTGGTCTAAAAGCAAGAGACGAGTCAGACGTCATTCACTATGTCGCCGACACAGGACCCATCATTTCTACGCGATGCAAGTCCGTCGTCACCGTACATGGTGTCGCTAGCCATTGGATATCTGGAGTTCGATCTCCGATTCAGGAGAAAATATGGCGCAGTAGGGTATCACGAGCAATCGACTCGACGAACATGGTGCTCACAGTCTCAAGTTCCAGTGCCGATGACATTGCGGAAGTCTTTAAGATCGATAGAGCTAACGTAAGGGTAATACCTCACGGAATTGATCTCGAAAAATTCTCGAACCGGACCTTGACAGCAGACCCGATCAGAAACCGACTACCTAAACAGTACATCCTATACTTAGGTAACATCGAGCCGAGAAAAAATATCGACAACCTGGTTAAAGCGATTGATGCATTGGCAACGCAGATTCCCGAAATACACCTTGTGATCGCGGGCAGGCAAGCTTGGGGATACGAAAAGACAATGCAGCTCATAGACTCAAGCCCGAACTGCACGTACTTGGGATTTATTTCCGATAGTGAGCGTTTAACCCTAATGCAGAACTGCTCACTGTTCGCGTTTCCGAGCTTGTACGAAGGATTCGGGTTCCCGGTGCTGGAGGCGCTCGCCTGTGGCGCGCCTGTGGTCTCGTCTCGTAATGGGGCTCTGAGCGAGGTCGCAGGTCCTGCTATGACGTTTGAATCAACGGACGTCGAAGGTGTTATTACGGGAATAGAACGAGGCCTGAGGGACCATGAGTGGCGAAGATCCGTGATATCGGCAGGACCTGAATGGGCGTCGCGATTTAACTGGGCGCAAAGCGTAGCACTACACGTAAAAGCATATGAAGAGGTGCTGGAACTGTGAAAATTGCTCTTATCCACGCCTATAGTAGCTTGAACTCGGGCGATGGACTCCTGGTTGATGAGTCTCTTGCATTGGCGCGCCAAGCATTTGGAAGCGATGCCACGATCGACCTGTTTGCCTCGCAGCCGGATTCTTTTGGTGATGGTTTCGCCGCAATCTACAAAACAATCCCCGGAAGGTTCGGCTACGACCGTCAGTACATCAAGCAGATACGGAAACTGGATGAATATGACTTCATCCTAGCGGTTGGCGGGGGCTATCTACGTGGCGGCACACCAATGGAGTTAGCCAAGATGCTCTTAGTCCACGGGCCGCAGCTGTTTTTTGCATCCCGCGCGCGGACTGCTTCCGTATATCTTCCGCAGAGTATAGGTCCGCTTCGCTTCGGAATCCGACCTCTAATCCGACGCTACCTGCGAAATATCGACTATGTGGTGGCTAGAGACGGCCGGACTGTCCAAGAACTGGAACTAAAGAACGTCGAGCGAAGGCCGGACCTCGCTGTCAGCGCGGCGACGGGTCTGGAATGTCGTGAAAACGATGTTGAAGGGCTTCCGATCTTAAGCGTGCGTGCAATTCGAGGAAAACTACCCCCGTTGGTGCGTGAACTTGCTAATCAACTGGGAGAGTACGATACGTATATTCAGAGTCGAACTCGAGGAAACGACGATACATCGGTCACCTCTGAATTACCCGCAGTTCGCGAAGTCGAAAGAGACGAACTGCTGAGGTCGAAGACAGCAAGGGTCGTTGTGGCCGTACGCCTTCATGCTGCCCTAATGGCAATTCAGGCTGGCCACTTCGTGATCCATCTCGCCTACGAACGAAAAGGATTTGGGGCATTCGATGATTTCGGAATCCCTGAATACGTACATAATGTAAACAGTTTCGATCCTGCGCTTGTGAGATATCAAGTACATTCACTGCAAAATTCTGCTATAGAGCGTAAAAGATACTTCGAGTCTGTACAAAAAGTAAGAATGCGTTCATCCTTCGAAAGGACGTCGATAGCGAACATGATGCGCAAACTTGCGCAACAAGACCAAGGTGTGTAGTGCTAACGTCTGGAGGTTGGTGCAAGGCAGAGATCATCGTCGGCCGAAAGTACGCTTGGTAGAGAAAACATCTCAGGGAGCGAAATTGAAAGTACTCTTTCTCAGCCATTCTGCTGAAGGTTCGACCATCAAAGTTGGCAGTCACCATCTGTCTCGGGAGATAAGCCGGCTGGGACACGACGTGGCGCACATTTGCACGCCCGTGTCGTCAGTACACCTCCTAACAAGGCGTGAAAAGAAATCAACCGCGCGGATGAAGCTGTTGCAGCAGAGAGTCCGACAGGAAGGAGTTCTACACGCCACCTACAAGACCATGTTTCCAATTTCCCTGTTCAGACAACGTCGCCGGTTCCTAGCAACCATCAAATCCCTCGGTTTTACGGACCCAGATATTGTCTTTATCGACCAACCTCTTATGAATTTCGGGTCCAGCTTCAAAGACGCACGGGTAATTTATCGGCCGACCGACATACACCCCAGGGGTCGTCTTCGGCAGAGAGAAAAGCAAGTGGTCGCCAATACCGACGCTATCGTTGCGACCTCTACTAGGGTGCTAGACAGCCTATCTCCACGGCTCGGGACACCTACTTTAGTGCTCGAAAACGGGGTGGAAACCGCGAGATTCACTGGGCTCGATCTGGCACCGGAAAATAGGGTTGGTGCAGTGTATGTTGGCGCGCTCGACCATCGAATAGACTGGGATGCCATAGTCGAGATTGCGAACGCAATTTCACCGGATGTTGTGACACTTGCTGGGCCCGTGACTGTCGCTGCTCCTCCTATGCCGTCCAACGTAGTTCTGCATGGTCCAGTCATGTATTCAGACATGCCCGGACTTTTGGGTCGGCACCGCGTTGGCATTTTGCCGTTCAATGCAAACGTCCTGAACTCAAGCAGGAGTCCCATGAAGTATTACGAGTATCTTGCGGCGGGACTTTTTGTGGTGGGAAAATCTACTCCATCGCTTCAGGAAAGACGCGCGCCTGGTGTATGGCTATATGATGCAATCGATGGTATACGAGAAATTTTTAGGGCAAATGAATTCAACAAATCATTAAATCTTGAGGGTAAGGACTATTCGGCCAATTACGACTGGTCACGGCGAGCAGACGATCTGCTTAATTTTGCGAAGGCAGACGTCTGATGGATGTGAAGAATAGAGGTACCACAGATAGATTTGGTCGGAAGCGTAGCGTGAATCCAAGATATGTTGGTGATCGCTCCATTTCTGTTCGGACTCCGTGGTGGATAAATCCTATCTGGCCCGCGTCCTTACTCATGATCGTGGTCGTCACGGCTGGAACACTAGTGTCGGAACGTTCGTATGAAATGTGGAATGTGCCGAAGTACATCTCTGGTGACCTGGCTCTGAGTGCGCTCATTGGGGGCGTGGGGTTTCTGATTGGATTGTCAATATTCTCTCTGCGCATCAGAAACGGTCAGGACGTCCCGGTTACGGTGGCACAATCAACCCTGGTCAAGTTGGACCGCGTGACGCACAGGATGTTTTTTGTCGTTCTGGCATCATACGTGGCTTGGGTGCTGGTTGCGCGTCAGCAGGGGGCTGGACCGGAGCAACTGTTGGCCGCAATACAGCTGAAGGAGGGTGCAGTTGGCGATCTGAAGGATGTTAGTGCGCCTGTGGGTGGGATAACTACTTTTACTCAGTTCGCACCCGTAGTTGTCGCCGTTAGGTTTCTGCTATTGAGGGTTAAGTTCGCAGAGAGAGCATATGAGATCTGGATAATCGGAGCGTTGTCCCTCGGGCGAGCGTTTCTTTATGGCGAGCGGCTCGCGTTGATCGAGATTGTTGTTCCGCTGGTAGTAATTTTGGTGACTGTTCAGAACGGCACCAATAGATCCATTGGCAGAAAGCGGTTTGGTGTATTACCTGTCCTGGCTTTGCCAGGGCTGTGGTCAGTGTTTGCAATCTTCGAGTACTCAAGAAGCTGGGTTTATTACAAGACTCAATTAACCATTCCTTATTATCAGTTTGTGAGTGAGCGTCTGCTTGGTTATTATATGACCGCAGTCAATAACAGCGCTCTTTATTATGATGCGATGCACAATCGCAAGTACGATCCGCTCTTTAGCTTTCCCTCACTGTGGGATTCACCGGTAATTGGTTCTTTGCTAGGGCCAGCTCGGGCAGGTAGCAACGGGCTGAGGTCAACCTGGAGCTATTTGCTTTCTACATCTGGTAACCCTGAATTTAACAACGTCGGCACGTTTCTTGTTGTGGATGCCGATTTGGGTACCTTGGGTGCCTTCGTTTATTGGTTGGCTTTGGGCGTTGGAGTCGGATACGCTTTTTATCGCTTGAGAATGCAGTCGCTGGTCGGAATCGTTGCCTATTCAGTGGTGTTCGTCGGTTTAATGGAGATGGTTCGAATTGTGTACTGGGTGCAGGGCAGATTCATCCCGACTCTGATCGCGGTCGCAATCGTCTATTTTGTCGCACATTCAAGCAAAGAGGGTGCGGAACGACGTGGGGTGAGTCTTGCAAGGTAAACGAGTACTTCTGCTTGGATTTATGGATCAGGGTGTAGTCGCGTTCGGTTCTTTAGCTTTGCTCGTGACTGCTGGACGTATGTTCAGTCCAGGTGACCTCGGTATTTTCGTATCGGCTATTACCACTGCGCAGATCGGGGTGGTAGTGGTCCGTTCGCTTACAGGTGAAGTTCTCTTGATACTAGATGGGGCTGAGTTTCGGTCCGTCAAGAAACTTGAAAGTTCGTTCGTACAATTCTGCATTGTAGTCACAATGTTACCGGTTCTGTCTGGGATCTTGCTTATAATTTTCGGCACGGGGCCGTTATTGCTCGGGCTCGGGGCGGGACTTGTGCTAATTTTCCCCTATGTTTTACAGGACACGCTGAGATATCTCCTGCTCAGACGCGGTCATGTCGGGGAGCTTTGTTTGGTGGATCTTTGCGTATTGGTCGGTCAATTGTGTTTTATAGCCATTTGCGCGAGTCGTGGTGTTCCTGTGCTGGAAGTGATTCTGCTAGCGGGGATCGTACCGGCCATGGTGGGATCGGCGCGAATTGCCTCGGCCGCTCGCCCTGACTTCTTTTCTGGATGTATTTCTTGGTTTCGTGTATCCATTTCGTATTCGGGCGCATTTGCGGTTGAAGCCATCGTTGGTGCCTTAGTGCAATGGTTAGCGATGTTCTCGGTGGCATACTTTGCGAGTCTGGAAGATGCTGCTGCATTCCGGAGCGTAATTGTTATCTTTGGCGTAACGAATGTTGTGCTAGCGTTCCTTCGTTCCTCTGTGTTGCGATATGTTGTGACAGATGGCGCGATGACTTCTGCGAAAGCGATTCGATCTTCGCTGTCGATGGCAATGTTTGTGACGGTCACAATTGGAGCGTCCTACATTTTGCTGTCTATAATCCCAGCTTCGCTTGGTGAATCATTGCTGGGGCCCACCTGGGTTAGTGCTAGTGCATTGCTAGCAGTAGGAGCACTCAGTCGATTCGGCGCAGCGCTCGCTGCTATACCGGGCGTGCTTTTACGGGCAACGCGCGTGACATGGCCGGCCACGGCGGTCAGATTGTCAGTGAGCATGCTATCCCTGCTGGTCGTGCCTGTTGCGATTTATCGATTTGGAGCAGAAGGAGGGTTCTTATCTATGGCCGCATTCTCGTTCATAATGGGAATTGCACTGTCGGCTTTGGTACCGCGGAGTATAAGTGGACAGAGGTTGGTTGCGACTGAGGTTAGGTCTTAATGGAGCGACGGATGCAGGTTATCGAGTTTTTACTGGTCTTGCAAAAGCGCCGTTTTGTTGGCCGATTTGTTCGTCAAATTATGATGTTGATTGGTGTCGACGTTCCCAGAACTGTAACCATCGGTCGAGGGTTGAGAGTTTACCATCGCGGTTACGGCCTGGTTGTTCACCCCAAGACTATTATTGGAAATAACGTACGGTTGTACCACGGTGTTACGATCGGCCGAGCAGACCCTCATACGGGTGTTCGCGAGCCGGAGAATATGGTCTTCACGATTGAAGATGATGTTTGGCTTTGTGTAGGTTCGGTCGTTTTAGGAAAAGGCAGCGGTATTCGAGTCGGTCGAGGAACTATCCTCGCGGCTAACTCGGTACTAATATCCGATACGGGCGAGGGTGAGATTTGGTCTGGCGTCCCCGCAAGAATGGTTGGACGCCGTCGAGATTTTGGCGAAAATTTGGATCGCCAGCCGTAACCATTCGCCGTTTGGTCTACGGCTTTGCGTTTTACTTAGGCTGGCAGAGCTTCGTCTAGTCGTAAATCTGCGGTGGTTTCATTTGTTCCGGTAAAATACAGCTCCTGATATAGACTGGAAGTCGAAGTCTGCTAGACGATCAGCAACACCAAGAGATGTATGGCTGGCCTAGAGTAGTGGCTTGGGCAGTTCGACTATCGTGAATGATCCGGCCAAAGTACGCCGCGGGCTATCGTGTTCAGCTCAATGTTGGTAGGCCGAATTCTGCATGTGCGCATTTCACTTTTGGCGTAGGGACGATCGAAGTTAGAGTCGTTAGAGACGACTAGACACCCTAGTATGAATGCCCATGGGTCTAGTTTTGGACGCGGGAGGGCCGCCTTAGGCTACATGCGCCCGTCCTCGTTGCGTTGGTGGAAGGGTGTGTGCAGCAAGAAACCGCGCAGATGCCAATATAGACTACGGTTTGCGTCCAGTCGGACTGTTTTTACTCGTAAATTGGGCGTGTTGTCGATTTTCGATCGATGTCCTCCGCCAGATTTGTTTGAAAGCTTTGATTGTCTGCACCGTTCTTTAGGCTCTTGTACGCTGACCCCAGCATGCATGGTGTGCCTGAACGGAGCAGGTATGAAAAAGGCCTTCATCACGGGAATTACCGGTCAGGATGGCTCCTATTTGGCGGAGCTCCTGTTGTCCAAAGGTTACGAGGTACACGGCTTGATCCGCCGTGCGTCGACTTTCAACACCCTGCGCATCGAGCATCTGTACGTGGACCCGCACGTGTCCGCAGCAAAGCTGTTCCTTCACTACGGCGACCTCAGCGATGGCACGCGAATGTTGATGCTCATGTCCGACATTCGTCCCGACGAGGTGTACAACCTCGCCGCTCAGTCACACGTGCGCGTCAGCTTCGACGAGCCCGAACATACCGGCGACACAACGGGAATTGGATCCATACGACTCCTCGAAGCAGTAAGGCTGGCTGGAGTGAAGTGCCGCTTCTATCAAGCCTCGAGCTCCGAGATGTTCGGTGCCAGTCCACCGCCGCAGAACGAAGACACCCTGTTCTATCCGCGCTCGCCGTACGGAGCTGCGAAGGTCTACTCCTATTGGGTGACTCGGAACTATCGCGAAGCCTATGGACTCTTCGCGGTCAACGGGATCTTGTTCAACCACGAATCGCCCCGGCGTGGTGAAACATTCGTTACTCGCAAGATCACTCGGGCGGTTGCGCGAATCAAGGCCGGCGTCGAGAACCACCTCTACATGGGCAACCTCGATGCCATCCGAGACTGGGGGTACGCACCCGAATACGTGGAAGGGATGTGGCGGATGCTGCAAGCCGATCGGCCTCAGGACTATGTGCTCGCCACCGGCGGTAGCTACACGGTGAAGGATTTTCTGACAGTGGCATTCGAGCATGCGGGTCTCGATTGGCGGCAGTACGTGGAATTCGACGATCGCTATCTCCGACCGACCGAGGTGGACGCGCTGGTCGGAGACGCCAGCAAAGCAGAGGAAGTACTGGGGTGGAAGGCATCGGTGCACGCTCCCGAACTCGCGCGCATCATGGTCGATGCTGATTGTGAGGCACTCGCCCACGAAGGACAGCCCTGGATCGACACACCGGCGTTGAAGGACTGGCCATGAGCACACTGGAGTCGACGCAGAGATCCAGAACAATCGATCGTGATGCAACGTTCTACGTCGCGGGGCACAAAGGACTGGTGGGCTCGGCAGTCTGGCGACACCTCGACAGCCACGGCTTCACCAACCTGATCGGAGAGACCTCGACCGATCTGGACCTTCGTGACCGCACTGCGGTGTTCGACTACATCGAGCAGAACAAGCCAACCAACCTCGTACTCGCCGCGGCCAAAGTGGGCGGAATCCTGGCGAACAGCACCTATCCCGTCGACTTCATCTCCTCGAACCTGCAAGTGCAGGTCAACTTACTCGACGCAGCGCTACAGTTCGGTGTCGAACGTGTTCTCTTCCTCGGCTCGTCCTGTATCTACCCCAAGCATGCAGCGCAACCGATCAAGGAGGAATACCTCCTCACCGGTCCGCTCGAGCCGACCAACGATGCCTACGCAATCGCCAAGATTGCAGGAATTCTTCAGATTCAGTCGGTGCGCAAGCAGTACGGACTGCCCTGGATATCCGCAATGCCGACAAACCTGTACGGACCTGGAGACAATTTTTCACCGCAAAGCTCGCACGTTCTACCCGCACTCATACGCCGCTACGACGAAGCGGCAAAGGCGGGGACAGCTGCAGTCACCAACTGGGGCAGCGGTTCTCCCAAGCGTGAGTTTCTTCACGTGGACGACATGGCCTCCGCGTGTCTGCATCTGCTGGACCACTACGACGGTCCGAGTCAGGTCAATGTCGGAACAGGTGAGGATCAGACGATCAAAGAGGTTGCAGAGATGGTCGCCGACGAAGTCGGCTACTCGGGTCGAATCGACTGGGACACATCCAAGCCCGACGGCACGCCTCGGAAACTGCTCGATGTGTCGACGCTGAAGAAGTCCGGATGGAAACCTGCAATCTCGCTGCGTGAGGGCATAGCGTCGACAGTCCGTTGGTATCGGGAGAACGTCGATCGCATACGACAGTAGTCATCCACTCGTTTCAGGGCAGACTCGCCGATCCGGCTCATACCCCGTTCGCACCCAGCATTTCGGCAATCGCCGGCGACACCTTTGCTCCGTATTCGATTGTCATATGCGCAGAATCGGACTTCGTCGGGGTGGTGCCGACAAAGCTGGGGCAGTAGTTGTCAGGAGTACAGAACAGGCTGCGGGTGTCGACGTAGGTTCCTCCCACACGGTAGGCCAAGTTGCGGTCCGCCCGTGATCGCGCCTTCCACGTATCGGTCACTCTGCTCAGACAGTCGGCAGGCGTGCTGGTGCGCGTGTAGCAGTCCGCCGGCTTCTTGTCGTTCGGGGGAGCGGAGAGGATCAGGATCTTCCCCGCGTTCGCTGCGAACTGATCGGTGAGCCGCTTCACCCCAGGGATCCAGAGCTCCGCTGCAATGTCGGTGTGCAGATTGGTGATGACCACGATATCCGGCCTCACCTCGTTCACCGCGTCAATGGCAGCCGCTTTGCGTGCGGGGCACGCCGCGGACGTGTCTGCATCTCGGGTGTTCACGTCCATGTCGACGAACGTGCAACCGAACATCGCCTCCGAGCGGGCCTTCCATACGCCACCGCTGGCCTCGGCGAAATTCTTGATCGGTTGAACGAAGCTCATCGCCATCGAATCGCCGAGAATCATGATGGTCTCGGGTGCGTCGGCAGCGCCCCACGTGCACTGCTCCGGGCCCGGCCGGTCGACCAACCCGCATTCGGCAATGCCACCCGGAGCTTGAGCCCCACTGATGGCCTCGTCCATCGTGGGTGTCAGTGTCGGCCACTCGACTGCATTCACCGCGGCGTCGATCTCGGTCGCCAAGGCAGATTGCGCAGGGCCGAGGGGCACCGCGATGTCGTCTGGAGCAAGAGCGGCGTCGGCCACAGCTCTGGCCGGTGGGGTTGCAGGCGGGTCGAGTGGTTTGAGTGAGAACGCGGCCACGGCGATGGTCACCAGAGTCAACGCACCGAGTGCCGCGTACCGCACGGACGGCGGCCGAGACTTGCGGCCGATCTGATTGCGGCGTTTTCTCCGAGCCTCGGCGCGCACCGCCCTCGGTTCGAGGAAGTTGGACCGCCGAACTGGGTTCTCCACGAAGTGATACGACGCCACCGAGAGTCCGAACGTCATGGCCAGCACGGTGACGTAGTAGTAGGCGTCGACTTCCATGATCGATCCGAGGATCACGATGATCGGCCAGTGCCACAGATACAGCGAGTACGAGATGTCTCCGACGTACACACTCGCCTTGTTCGTCAACGGAGCGAGGTAGGGAGTGGCTCCGCCCGTGCCGGCCGCGATCACCATCGCTGCGCCCAGCACCGGGAGCGCGGCGGAAGGAGCGGGGAACGAGCCCGACTCGCTGATGACGAATGCACCGATACTTATCGCTGCGAGTCCCGACCACGCCAAGGGGGCCCGAGCAGCGCGGGGCAGCCGTGCGACCCAACCTGCTCCGATGGCGAGCAGTGCGCCCACCCCCAACTCCCACACCCGCGTGAACGTGGAGAAGTACGCCCAGGCCGGGTCGGTCGCGGTGTCGTGCAACGCCCACACGAACGATGCCGCGACGATCACGCCCATCACCGTCGCCGACAGGATGCGCTTGACGTTGCCGTGCCAGGATCGCCGCGTCACCAGTACTCCGATGGCGAGCATCAATGCCGGCCAGACGAAGTAGAACTGTTCCTCCACCGACAGTGACCAGTAGTGCTGCAGAGGCGAGATGGCCGCGTCCGCGTTGAAGTAGTCGGTCCCTTCCAGTGCGAACCGCCAATTCGATGCGAAGAAGAACGCCCAGACCGCGTCCGTGCCGATCGATGCTGCACGGGCCGGCGAATACACCAATACCCCAGCGACGCAGGTCATCACGAGCACCAGGGTGGCGATGGGCACGATGCGCCTGATCCGTCGGCGGTAGAACCCCGCGAACGAGATCGTCTGTGTCTTGTCGTACTCACGCAGCAGTAGTCCGGTGATCAGAAAACCGGAAACGACGAAGAACACGTCGACACCGATGAAACCGCCTTGCGGCCAACCGAAGAGGTGATCGACGATGACCAGCAGCACCCCGCTGCGGTCGAACGTGACGACGCGTTTCGTTCGTCCGAATGGGTGAAACAAACTGGATGTTCTTTACCTGCTGCGAGTCGAATGAAATGCCGGAATTCGGGTCATTTACCGATCGCGAAGACTGCACGGGTTTCTGCGTTCCTGCTACGTCGATGGCAGAGTTAGTCTGTGGCCATGACGTTGCACCGGAAGATCCTTCTCGGGGAGCTAGGCCAAGTGTTCCGGGACGTCGTCCTCAACCGGCTCGTCGCGAGTGGTGCAGTTCCCCGTAAGATCCGAACCACGTTGCTACGCAGAAGCGGCCACGATATCCACCCCTCCGCGCTGATGAACGCCGGGGTGTTTCTCGGTTCGTGGAGAGGGTTGACGATGGGTGAGCGTGTATTCGTGAACTATCGCTGCTTCTTCGATCTCGGGTCGACCGTGACCATCGGCAGGGACACTCGAATCGGATACGAGTCGATGTTCGTCACGTGTGGGCACGAGATCGGTGGTGAGTCCGATCGCGCAGGTAGACCGGTCGATTCGCCGATCACTGTCGGCGCCGGCTGCTGGATCGGTGCACGGGTGACGGTCCTGCCCGGTGTCCGCATCGGCGACGGGTGCGTCATCGCATCGGGCAGTGTGGTTGCGGCGGATTGCGAACCGAACGGTTTTTATGCGGGCGTCCCGGCGGTTCGTAAGCGCTGCCTGCCAACCGATTTGAGCACCGACGAACTCTGAAACAGGGTGTGTGACGCTTTCCGTACCGGCTTCGTGTAGGCCGACCGGTTTTGTCGGATTTTTTATCGATGGACTTCTGAAAAACAAAGCTTCAATCGGGAATTCGATTGTGAATGCAATTCAGAACTTCGCCTCTGATTCGATTTGTCCTGCATGTGATTAATTCTCACGCTAGGCTGCCGAAATACAGCTCAAATGGCATTTCGGGGGGAATGGGATGGGGTATGTGCCGATGAGTCTGGCCCACTACCGAACTCGTCCCGACCGGTTGCATGCGACGGTGTTTCCCGAGGCCGACTTCCTACGGGAACTGCCGGTGCCCAAGCGCGTCGGTCGCGTCGCACCGGTTCGGACACCTCGACCCCGGAGAGCGACTCGGCGGGAAGCAACACTTCGCTTTCCCGAACGGGCCTGGTTGTTCATGCTGGGGGCGACCTCCGCACTGCCACTGATGAATTTCACGGTCACCGGCTTCTCGGTGGTGTGCGTCGCCATCGGGCTGGCGTATTTTCTGCCCGGCACCCGAAGCCGAAACGACACCCCGTTGGTGCTGGCGGCTGTGGGAACAGTCGCCTACGTGGCCTCGGCATGGGTGAACGACACCAGCTACCTCTCGCCCGATGTCTTCGCGTTCGCGTCGTTCGCACTGTATTTCTGTGGAATCACGGTGCTCGCTCGCGACGTCGAGCGCATCGCCACGGTGCTGCTCGGCATCGCGTTCGGTTCGGTCTTCTTCTACGTCGTGATCGGCACGTTCCTCACCGCGACCGGTGGCGTCGTCGACCTCTGGAAATACGGGGTGGCTCCGGCCGCCACCATCACGGTGCTCTACTTCCTGGCCACATCCCGGATCGGCACGTCGGCGGTCGTGATCGCGCTGTTGGCACTGGGAGCGTTGAGCCTCGTGCTGAACTTTCGATCCCACGCCGTGATCTGCTGCGCGGTGGCACTGCTGCTCGTGCTCTCGAAGTACCGCCGCGGGACTCTGTCTCTCACCACCCGGGTGGTGACATTGGGGGTCTTCGCAGTGGGGTTCACCTGGGCACTGGAGTTCGCGGCGCGTGAGGGCCTACTCGGCGGATCGCTGCGCGAGAAGGTGCTCATGCAATCGAACGGTTCGGTGCCGATGTTGCTGGCGGGACGTACCGAACCGCCACTGTCCCTCACCGCGATCGTGCAGCAACCGTTACTGGGGTGGGGCAACGCCGACAACATCTCGCGGGCGGCCTACGTCGACGCTCAACACGTCGCCATGTCCTTGGGCTTCGAGAGATCGTTCCCCTTCGAGTACGCGTGGAAGCTCAGCGATGGATCGATCTCCCTCCACTCGGTGCTGCTCGGATCGTGGGCCGAAGCAGGGGTATTCGCGGTCCTGCTGCCGATCTGGCTGCTGTGGGCCTGCTATCGACTGATCTTCGTGGCCGACTCTGCCGGGCCGTGGACGCCACTGATGATGTACCTGGGCATGCAGACCATCTGGGACCTGATCTTCTCGCCCTGGTCCTACAACCTCCCCGCCGTGTTCGCCTGCCTCACATGCTGCTGCGTCGCAGTGCATTCCAACGGTCGCCACAACAACTCCACCCAAGACACACACCTGCTGATGCGTCTGCTGCGAGACAACCGAACACCCCGGAGTCGTAGCCTGCACGAGGAGAAGCGATGAACTCTCACGCGACCGTCAGCGTGGTCATCCCGACGATCGGCAGACCGAGCCTCGCCGGTGCCGTCGACAGCGCCCTGGCCCAATCGATCGATGTGTTCGAGATCGTCGTGGTGGCCGATACGACCGAACCCTTGGCCCTCCCCGACGACGACAGAATTCGCGTCGTGCGAACCGGGCCGGGATCCGGCGGAGCCAATGCGCGTCAATGCGGAATCCAACACGCGACGGGCGACATCATCGCCCTGCTCGACGACGACGATCTGTGGCACCCGTACAAGCTCGAACGTCAACTCGCCGAAGTGTCCGGTGCGGACAGTGAACGCTGGGTGGTCACCTGCAAGTGCGCGGTACGAGAGCCAGGACATCGCGAAAAGATATGGCCCAGAACGCTGATCGGTGAGCACCAGTCCGTCGCCGACTACCTGTTCACCCTCCGACGTTTCACCCTCGGCGACGCGATGTTGCAGAGCAGCACGCTGTGCTTCCCGCGAGAGCTCGCATTCCAGGTTCCGCTCAATTACGCGCCGGAGTCCATCCACGACGAACCGGGCTGGCTGATCGAACTCCAACGCACGGTGCCGGACTTGATCATCAAGCATGTGCCCGAATGCTTCTCGATCTACAACGTCAGCGAGAACTCCGTGTCTCGACAGTCGGCGGACGTGTCCGAGAAGTACATCGAATGGGGTCGCGAACACCTTCGTGGCGCGACCGCGCGTGTTCGAGGCGACTACTTCCTGTTCAGCGCCGTCACCGCGGCGGCGTCGGCACAATCGCTCGGCGGAATCCGCAAATCGGTGGCCAGCGGCTTCTCCGAAGGCAGGCCCGGACTGCCCGCGATGGTCTACGCCGCGGCGAAGTTCGGCAGAACTGCAATCCGGCAAGTGAGGGCCCATGCCCACTGACGCCACCCTGAGCGTGATCACCATCAGCTACCGCGACCTGGCTGGGCTGACCCGCACGCTGGCGAGCGTCGCCGAACAGACGTACGCGCCGCTCGAGCACATCGTCATCGACGGCGGTTCGGGCCCCTCCGTCGAGCAACTGCTCGAGCGTGCGAACCCGTCCTACTGGCAGTCCGAGCCCGACGCCGGACGCTACGACGCGATGAATCAGGGCATCGACCGCGCCACCGGAGATGTGGTGTGGCTGATGCATTCCGGTGACTGCTTCGCAGCCCGGGACTCCGCCGCGATCGGCATGGCGGCACTGGGTGCGGCGGGAGCCGTGCGAGACCGGTGGGGTTACGGCCGAGTCCGCATCGTCGGCGACCCGCTCCGCGAAGGTCTCGAATGGGGCTACAGCCCCTTCGAGATGCGACCGTTCGCCCTCGGTATTCGGCCGATTCCGCACCAGGCCGCCCTGTTCGGGATGGACCTCGTGCGAGACCTCGGGCACTACGACGTCGGCTTCGGCCTCGCAGCCGATCACCTGTACATGCTGGAGGCGGCGCAACGAGAACAACCCGTCGTCATCGACGCCGTCCTGTGCGACTTCGATGCCGGGGGTGCCGGCAGCGTTCGCCCCCAACGCGAACACTTCGCCGACATACGACGATCCTTGAACGTCACCGGCTATCACCCGTGGGGACGCCGGGGTCTGACCACCGTGGCATCCCGCATCGTCGAATACACCGCACGATCCAAACACACTGCACGCACGGTCCTCTCGCGTCGAACGCACGGGGGTGATCGATGATGGGCGGACGTCACCGCAGACCGAGCGAGATGGACGACGATGGCGACGGCGTCCCCGGTACGGGGCTCGACACCGTCGAACGCAGAGCCGTCGTTCTCAGTACCCTGTTCCGCATCATCGGGACGCCCGTCGTGGCCGTCGCCGGGCTGGTCAGCGCCGGACTCGTCATCCGCGCCACCGGACCGTCGGCGTACGGCGTCGTCGCGCTCGTTGCCACCGTGGGGCTTCTGCTGCCTTTCGCCGATCTCGGCATCGGAGCCGTGGTGACGAGTGCGACCGCACGATCACGGGACCCCATCAACGACGCCTACGCGCTCGCGGTGATCCGCCGCGCGTACCGAATCCTGGCGCGCGTGAGCATCGTCGTGGCCGGGGTGGCCGTCGCGGTGATGATGTTCGACGGCTGGGGCGCGCTCATCGGAACCACCACCGGCCCCGAGGACCGGCTCGTCATCACGATCGCAGTGGCCCTGTTCGGTGTGACGATTCCGGCGGGACTGGGACTGCGCATCCTGATCGGAGTGGACCGCGCACAACTGATCGTCGTTGTGATGGTGAGCAATTCGCTGTTCGCGCTACTGGTCACCGTCGGAATGTATGCCGGTGGCGTCCGCGGGATCTGGTACGTCCTGCCGCCACTCATCGGTGCTTTGCTCGGAAACCTCATGGGAACGATTCTGGCGCTGAGAGTTTCGGGTCTCGGGATGTCGGTGTTCCGGAGAGCGGCGCTGCCGATACCGACCAAGGGCCTGCTCGAGGGGTCGCTGTGGTTGTTCGTCGTCAGCGTCGGGATACCTTTCGGCCTCCAAGTCCAGCGAATCGTGCTCTCGCATCTGTCCACTCCCCTCGAACTGAGCCGATACGCGTTGATGGCACAGTTGTACGGTCTGTGCTGGTCGGTGTTCTCCACCGCGGCGCTGGCCTTCTGGCCGATATTCGTCAAACGCCGATCGGCAGCCGAACAGACCGTCAGCCTCTGGTTGATGTCGACGCTGGGCTTCGGTCTGGTCGCGCTGGTCGCGGCGGTCCCGCTGGTGCTCCTGAGTCCGTGGCTTGCGGATGTGCTCTCGGGCAACACCATCGACATCCCGTCGGTACTCGCCGGAGCGTTCGCGGTTCTGCTCGTCGCCCAATGCCTCCATCTGCCGTCGGGGATGCTGCTGACCAAGCCGACCGAGGCGCGGTGGCAGGCGGGATGCCTCGCCGCCATGGCGGCGGTCACCACCGCCGCGGCGATTGCGGTGGCTCCGACCACCGGGGCCGCGGGGGTCGTGCTCGTCACTGCGGGGGCGGTGGTGTTGTGCCAGTTCATTCCGGACATGGCGTGGGTTCCGCGGTTGGTACGGCAGCGCGGTGCCGACCCATCCACCCCACCTGCACGCATCGAACTCAGCACCGCAGCGAGGATCCCATGATCGACGTCTCGAAGTTCCTGCCACTGTTGCGCAGCCTCAACAGGATCGACCAGAACGCCTACATGAGTGTGGTGGTGAGACTGCTCGAGCATTCGGGCGTGGCGATCGAGGGCAGGCCGTTGTGGATCTCGTCCTCGGTGTTCCTCGACAATTCCGGCCCCGGGTCGATCACCTTCGGCGACCGCTGCGTCGTGTCGGATGCCGTCAAGATACTCACCCACGACTTCTCCCTCGACAGAGTGGCCGAAGCGCGCGGAGAACTTCCCCCCGACGAAGAGTTGTATCGCCGTGCCCCGGTATCGATCGGCGCACGAGCATTCGTCGGGTTGGGAACGGTCATCATGCCCGGTGTCGTGGTCGGCGACGACGCGATCATCGGAGCCGGGTCCGTGGTGACGCAGTCGATCGCACCGGGAGATGTGGTGGCAGGCAATCCTGCTCGCCGGATCTGTACGACCGACGAGCTGTGGGACAAGAGGCGGTCGGAATTCGAAGTACGGAAACGGAGACGCTGATGCGGATCACTCTGATCGGACTCAACTACAAACCCGAAGTCACCGGGATCGCGCCCTACACTGCCGACGTCGCGGAGGGCCTGTCGCAGCGTGGGTACGACGTCCACGTCGTCACCGGCTTCCCGCACTACCCGCAATGGGCTCCCGATCCGCGTTACGCAGGCCCGACCATCGAGGAGATGGTGGACGGTGTGCACGTCACCCGGCACCGCCACTACGTTCCGGGCAGCATGACCGTCACCCAACGCGCGCACCTGGAACTGTCCTTCGGTACCAGGGTGGCGCGCAGCCGGATCCCGTCCTCGAACGTGGTGGTGTGCGTATCGCCTGCGCTGGTGTCCACCGGCCTGGTGATGGCCCGACTCAAAGCGCAACCCTTCCGGCCCGCGCTGGGGGTGTGGGTGCAAGATCTCTACAGTCGCGGAGTCATCGAGACGGGCACGATGCACGGGTCGAGTGCCGGTGCGACAACGAATCTCGAATCCGGCATTCTGCGTGCGGCCGACGGAGTCGCGGTGATCCACCGACGTTTCGCCGAGCATGCCCACACCGCACTACGGGTACCGGAGAGCAAGCTCACCGTCATCCCGAACTGGACGCACATGCCGCATCAGGCATCGATGAGCCGCGACCACGCGCGTGACCTGCTGGGGTGGTCACGAGATGCGGTGATCGCACTGCATGCCGGCAACATGGGCCTCAAGCAGGGACTGGAGAACGTGGTCGAGGCCGCGCGAGAGTCGGACCGGCGTGGTGGCCCGGTGCAGTTCGTCCTGATGGGCGACGGCAATCAGCGGCAGATACTCGAGGAACTGGGTACCGGCATCTCCAGCCTGAGATTCGTACGATCCCTGCCGGAGAAAGAATTCAGAGCTGCCCTCGACGCAGCGGACGTGCTGCTCGTCAACGAGCGGCCCGAGGTGTCCGAAATGGCTGTCCCCAGCAAGCTCACGGCCTACTTCGGCAGCGGCAGCCCCGTCCTGGCCGCCACTGCTGCGGGCAGTGTCACCGACCAGGAGGTGCGATCGGCCGGTGCAGGCGTGCGGGTGGACCCCGCGAACCCGGCAGCGTTACTGGAGGGAGTGATCGAACTGGCCTCGGACCCCGACAGATCGGCGCAGTTGGTCGGGTCCGGTAATCGGTATCTGCGACACCACATGTCTCGGGACGTCGCCCTGGACAGGTTCGAGGAATGGGTACATGCGCTGGCGAGCGCTCATCCCACGAAGGCTCGAACCGCGTCGAGCGCGAGTTTGGGGGTGTAGTCCGATCGCACCAGACCGTAGTTGTAGTCGGGCACTGCGCTGCCCGTCATCGAGTCACGGAAGTCGAAGACGAACACCGGGCCCGCATACGGCAGCTGTGTCAGCGCGGTGATGCCGTCGACCAGAATGCTTGCCTGCCGTTGCTCGTCGACGCCCGAACTCGTTGTGGGTGCGCCGAACTCGGTGAACCAGATTCGCTTGCCCGCGTCGCCGTGGCTTTCCATGACGGTGCGGACCTTCGCGATCTCGTGGGCCGAGGACCACGGTTCGGTGGGTTCGCTCAACAGTTGCGGGCTGCTGTAGGGATGCATCGCCACGGCATCGAAGGTCTCGGCTCCTGCGCACCGGTACAGGGCCTCGACGAATGTCGCGGGCGACAGATCGTTGCTGGAATCGACTGCGGGAGAGGTGGGTCCGGTGATCACCAGTGCGCCGGGCGCGGCCTCGCGAATTGCCGCGGAGCTCGCCGACAGAACATCGCAGTACCGGACGGGATTCGCGCTCGGACCGTAGCTGGCTGCGACGTTCGGCTCGTTCCAGATCTCCCAGGCACCGACCTGGTCGCGATAGCGAGACGCTGCGGCAGAAACGAATTGGGCGAACCGTTCGGCAGAGGCAGGCGCGGGATGTGTGACGAGTGCGTAGTCGGCCGGTACCGCCCACGTGGGTGCCCAGGTGACTACTCCGAGCACTGCGAGATTGCGCTCGGCGGCCCACGCCATTTCCCTGTCCACCCGACTCCAATCGAGGATTCCCTCGACGCTTTCGATCTCGGACCACTTGACCAGCAACCTGATTCCCTCGAATCCGGCATCGGCGACGGAGTCGATGTCGCGTCGGGCGTCGGAACCGGGCATCCCGATGCTGGCGACATTGCTGGCGACGTGCACCGAATCCCACTCCGAAACGGGAGGCGAGCTCGTTTCCGGACTTCGTTCGGGCTCAACGCTTGTCGAGCACGACGATGCGAGAAGCAGCGCACATGCCAGCGGAACCCATCTGCGTCGCACGGCCATACGATGCAGTATGACGGGTGGACACCACGGCTGCGCGACCTTAGATTTGCACCCATGCCGCCGTACACCGCGAAGAAATCCTTTTTGATTCGCTTGGCTCGAATCTGGGCGCGGCCGCTGTGGTGGGGTGTGCTCACATCGGGGAACGAAGACCTCGTGCGAGCAGACGTCGCGAGGTGGATCGAATGCATCGGCAACGATGCTCTGGTCCCCTTGGACGAATACTCGCGGTTCGCCTACCTCGCGGGTGCGCTGCACGAATTTCGGAACGTCGTCCACTTCAGACTGCGGCAGAGCCCCCTGCCGGTGCGGATCGCTCTGAAGAAGATCTACCGACCGGACCGGACCATTCTGCTCGAGTCGGATTCCATCGGCCCCGGGATCTTCCTGCACCACGGCAACGGAATCATGGTCTCGGCAACCTCGATCGGCCGAAATTTCTGGGTCAACCAGCACGCGTCCGTCGGCTACTCACCGAAGGGGCGACCCACCATCGGAGACGACGTCATGGTGGCGGCCGGAGCCGTCGTCACCGGTCCGATCGTGATCGGAGACGGTGTCACGATCGGGGCCAATGCGGTTGTGGTGAAGGATGTTCCGCCGGGCACCGTCATGGCTGCGCCGCTGGCGCAGCCGCTCAGGAAACGCACGTGATCGGCCGATCGCTCGCCGGCTTCACCGGAGCGGGATACGACAAAGGCAGACCGTTCCACATCCAGGTGCTGTGGATGCTCGCATCGAGCCTGCTGGTCTCGCCGTGGTGGTGCCCCAATTCGATTCGGCTGCAAGTCCTCCGGATGTTCGGTGCACGGATCGGCGACGGAGTGTCGATCAGGCACCGCGTCCGCATCCACTGGCCGTGGAAGCTCACCGTTGGCGATCACTCGTGGATCGGTGAGGACGCCTGGATTCTCAACCTGGAACCGGTGACGATCGGAACGAACACCTGCATTTCCCAGGCCGTGCTGCTGTGCACCGGCAGCCACGACCGGCGCTCGGCGACATTCGAGTTCGACAACGCACCCATCGTCGTGGGCGACCGAGCCTGGATTGCGGCGCGGGCGACCGTTCTGCGCGGGGTCAGCATCGGTGACGACGCAACGATCGGAGCAACGGCACTGGTGACCGCCGATGTAGCCGAGGGCGCGACGGTGCTGGCACCCGCCGCCCGCCGTCTGGAGTGAGTGGCGTGATGCGCATCCTGCATGTGGTGACGCTGATATCCGAGGACGGTGCCTACGGCGGGCCCGCACGGGTTGCGCTCAACCAGGCCGACGCGCTCGCCGATCTGGGCCACGAGGTGACCGTCGCCGCGGCAGGCAACGGACCTCCGCCCACCGCAGGTGCCGTCGACATCCGGTTGTTCCGACCGCGAACGGTGATTCCGCACAGTGGATTTGCAGGCCTCGCCGCTCCCGGCATGCTTCGGTGGTTGGCCGAGCACGCGAGGACGTTCGACGTCGCCCACGTCCACCTGGCCCGTGATCTGGTGACACTCCCCGCTGCCGGTCTGTGTCGACTGCGCGGTGTCCCGTCGGTGGTGCAAACCCACGGAATGATCGATGCGAGCGACAAACTGCTCGCCCGCCCGCTCGATGCTGTGGCCACACGATCCGTCCTGCGCCGATCGGCCGCAGTCTTCTACCTCACCGAGCGAGAACAAGCCGATTTGGTCGAGGTGGCGGGCACGGGGATGAACCTGGTGAATGTGATCAACGGCGTTCCCGCGTTGCCGGAGAAGATGCCGAACACCGATCCGGAAGTGTTGTTTCTGGCGCGCCTCCATCCGCGGAAGCGGCCAGATCTTTTCGTGGATATGGCGGACATTCTGGTCCGCGAGAACGATTCGGTGACCTGTGCGATGGTCGGCCCTGACGCGGGAATGGCACACTCCATCGCGCAGCGGACCGGCCCCCGGATTCGATGGGAGGGGCCGTGCGCCCCCGAGATGACGGCCGAACGCATGCGAGCGGCCACGATCTATGTGCTGCCCTCCGTCGACGAGCCCTACCCGATGTCGGTGCTCGAGGCCATGGCGGTCGGGCTGCCGGTCGTGGTCACCGACAGCTGCGGTCTCGCACCGGACATCACCCGCATCGGCTGCGGAATCGTGGTTCCAGGCGGTGAGCTGCAGCCGCTCGTCGACGCTGTGAGATTGCTTCTGGGCGATGCGAACCTACGCGCCGAGATGGGCAGGCGAGGCCGGGTGGCGGCGCGCACCGAGTTCGGTACCGACGCCGTCGCAAAGATGCTCGACGAGCAATATCGACAGGCGGTGCAGCATGTCTCGCGGTAGAGCGGCGCTGCTGATCCTGGTGGTGATCGTCGTCGTGGCCGGCGTCGTGGTCGTCGGCCTGCGGTACGACGCGACGCGCACCGAGCCCGGATCGTCCGACGTCTCCGCCGCGCCGTTCGTTCCATCGTCCAACGGGGGACCGACCGCCGTCTTCATCGGAGACTCGTACGTATCCGGCGCGGGTGCGAGCGATCTCGGCCATCGATGGACGTCGATCGTCGCGGCCGACAAGCTGTGGACCGAGCTGAACATCGGAATCGGTTCCACCGGATACGCACTCGCGGCACCGGACTGTGGAGCAGAGCGATGCGGCAGCTTCCAGGAGATGGCCGGATACGCCGTGACCTTGAAGCCGCCGATCGTCGTGGTGGCCGGCGGCACCAACGACTTCACCGAGTTCGTTCGCGACCCGACCGAGACCGTCAACGCGATCTACGACACCATGGGCACACTTCGTACCGGGCTCCCCACCGCACGCATCATCGCCGTCGGACCTTCTTCGGCGGGCGAGGTTCCGCCGTTCGTCACCGCCTACGAGGGCGTGGTGCGCGACGCGGTGAACGCAGTCGGCGGAGAGTTCGTGTCACTGACCGACCCGGACGTCATCGACGAGGACATGCTCGATCCCGACGGAGTGCACGTCGACGACCGGGGACACGCTGCCATCGCCGACGCCGTCGAACAGGCCCTGAAGTAGCGGTTCTCACCCCAGTGCCGTCTGCACTCGCCGGCTTATCGCGCTGTGGCCCAGGTTGTCCACGTTCTCACCGTCCGGGAGCACGGTCGCGGGATCGACCACCGGTGGATCGAGCAGTGAAACATATTGCGCACCAAACACTTCGGCCGTATCGCGGACGTCGCGATCCAGTCCGAGAACCGTATCGGTGGCTTCGCCCGTAGTCGACGGACCGACGGCGATGATGCGCGCATTCGGCAGGGCATTGCGAATCTCGATGTACGTCGTCGCAATGGCAGCCTGTACCGCTGTCGGATCCTCGGCGTAGGCGGCCACGTCGTTCTGGCCACCCGAGACCACAACGATCGACGGATTCGTCGCCACGGCGTCGAGCGCCGTCGTCTGATAATTGGGGCACGTATCCAGTCCGCACACCTCCGCGCCAGCCGTGGCGAGATAGCCCGTGCCTGCCACGCCGAAGTTACGTTCGTCCCAGTTCATCGCCGCCGCCAGCAGGGATGTCCACCGCTCGCTCGACGGCTCCGCTCCGACACCCTGTGTGTACGAATCTCCGACGAACGCGGCGACAGGTTGCGGTGCCGCAGGTTCGGTGGTCGGCGAAGCGCTGGTGGTGGTGATCGGCGGCTGCGGGGTGGCCGGAGTGAAGGCAGCGACGGAGTCGGTGTCCGGAGCTGCCTCGCGCGTGAAGTTCACGAACAGCGCAACAGCGACGAAGGTGAGCGCAGCGACGACTGCTATCGCACCACTGACCTTCCACCACACATCTCGCGACGCACCGCGCAAACCGGCCATGACGGTAGATTCTGCCCGACGCAACAGTTCGACGGTCCGGTTATTTCTGCGCGACTCGGAGAAAGACCGAAAGCGTCGGTCGAGAGTGGCGAGGATCACCTCGAGTTTCGCGGGTGCCCGATTACTGCTTATCGTCGCACCGCAGAGGGGTCTGGCAGTGCTGCCAGCGGGGGACGGTCGGCACGTCGGGAGTCCGAAATCGGGTTCCGTAGACCCGATGAATCCTCACAACGGGACATTTACTTGATTGTGCTCGTGAATCAAACGAATGAATTGTGAGGAGAGACGCGGCTTCTCATCCGGTGCACGGAAATGAATTACCTATGTAACGATTGAGCCACGCAGTGACACGTTGCGAGTTGTACGAACGAACGAGGAGCGCGAAAGCATGGAGATACAGGATTATCTGAGAATCCTGAAGGCGAGGTGGATCATCATCGCCGTCACCGTGATCGTCGCCATCCTGGGTGCGTTGGGCGCGTCCCTGTTGACGACGCCGCTCTACGAGTCGAGCGCACGGATGTTCGTCTCCACCTCCGGTGGAACGTCGGTGAGTGAGACGTACCAGGGCAACCTGTTCTCGCAGCAGCGAGTGGCGTCCTACTCGGAGTTGGTGACCAGCGAGGCACTGGCAGCCCGAGTGCTCGACGTCCTTCCCCTCGGACTGACGCCGTCGCAGTTGGCCGCGAAGGTCAAAGCGTCGTCGACTCCCGACACCGTTCTGTTCGACATCACCGTCACCGACCCGTCCCCTGCGATTGCTCGCGACATCGCCAACGCGATGGCCTCGGAGCTGACGTCACAGGTACGCGACCTGGAGACCCCGGAAGACGGCGGAACCCCGTCGGCGGGCGTCAAGACCTTCCAGCAGGCCGACGCGTCCGCATCACCGGTCAGCCCGAACACCAAGCGCAACCTCGCCCTCGGTGCCGCCGTCGGTCTGTTGCTCGGTATCGCACTTGCCGTATTGCGTGATCGTCTGGACAACACCATCAAGGACCGTCGAGAGATCGAGTCGATCTCCGGCAAGGCGTTGGTGGGTACCATCCCGTTCGACAAGGAGCGCAAGACGCATCCGGCCGTCGACTTCCAGGATCTCGCCCAGTCGTCCAGTGCCGAGGCGTTCCGCGAGCTCCGCACCAACCTGCAATTCCTCGAAGTCGATCATCCTCCTCGCGTCATCGTCGTCACCAGCGCGATTCCGAGCGAGGGCAAGACGACCACAGCGGTGAACCTGGCCGTCGCGCTCGCCGAAGCCGGACACCACGTCGTTCTCGTCGAGGGCGATCTGCGTCGCCCCCGCATCTCGAAGTACCTGGGGCTCATCGGATCCGTCGGCCTCAGCACTGTTCTCGCCGGACAGGCCAAGGTGGACGAGGTGCTGCAGCCGACCAGGTACGAGGGTCTTCAGGCTTTGGCGTCCGGCCCGCTGCCGCCCAACCCGTCCGAGCTGTTGGGCTCGGAAGCATCTCGCGCACTCATGGTCGAGCTGCGCTCCAAGTTCGACTACGTGATCGTCGACGGCGCTCCGCTGCTGCCGGTCACCGACTCGGCCGTTCTCACCACCCACAGCGACGGCGCTCTTCTGGTCACCCGCTACGGGCACACCAAGAGCAACGAATTGTCCAGGGCCATCGGCAATCTCGAAACCATCGGGGCGCACGTCCTGGGTGTGGTGCTGGCATTGACGCCTTCGAAGAAGGGCGACATGTACAGCTACTCGTACAACTACTCCGCCGACGCCAGCCTGCCCAGGCAGACGGCACCGCCGGTTCCAGCGCCTCAGGCTCCGGTAGCAGCGCCGGCTCCTCCGACCCCCGCGGCGGCACCTGCTGCGCCGCAACCGGCCTCGGTGCGGCCCGGATCGACCCAGACCGCATCGGCTGCACCGAGCGCAGCCGCACGTACCGCAGCCCCCGCTGCCGCGCCGTACTCTCGGGCACGTCGCGCCGAGACACCCGGCGATGTGCCTAGAAACGGCGTCGAGAACCCCGGCCTGAGGAAATGAGCACTGGGTGATCGTGTGCGTCACGATCGCCCAGAGCTTCGCTTGGAAAGTCACTCGTGCCGAGGACAACCGCCGCAAGGGTCATCGTGGCGAGTGCAACCGGGTCCATCTGCAACCGGGACGATTCGGTTGCGACGGTCACCGCGGTGGCACAGCGCGACAACTCGGCTCAGTCGCGGGTCCAGCAGCAGGCAGCGCAGGCGCACACTCGGGTGTGCTCGCGCCGACCTGTGAGGGTGGCTACGAGAAGGCGAATCATGGCGGTCACGCCGCATATTCGTGACCGATCACAGTATGGATGGGTCCGACTTCGGCCCGTCCGGATCGGGCGAATAACGCGAGATGTGGAGCGCGACCAAGCCGGTCGATTCCAGAGCCTCGAGACTGGGAGATGGGGGTCGGGGTGTCGTTGCGTAGTTTCGTGAAGACGGTGATCGCGGGCTGGAGCGTCGTCGCCGTGTCCATCGTGCTGTCGATGGCGACGGCATTCGGAATCACTTCGCTGATCACGCCGGTGTACGAATCTCGCACTCAGATGTTCGTCTCCACCTCGGGGTCCACGACTGTGAGCGATACGTACGTGGGCAACTTGTTCGTGGGGCAGGCCGTGTCGTCGTACGTAGAATTGGTGACCAACGAGGCTGTGGCCTCGAGAGTCGTCGCCGATCTCGCGCTCGATCTCACTCCGGCGGAGTTGATAGACAAGGTGTCGACGTCGTCCTCGCCGGATACGGTCGTGTTCGATATCGTCGCCACCGATACCTCGCCGGAGCTCGCGCGCGATATCGCGAACACCATGGCCACGGAATTGAGTGCAGTCGTAGCGGAGCTCAACGACCCCGGGAACGGGGAGCCGCCCTCGGTGGTGTTGAGGATGTACAGCCAGGCTGAAGCGTCCGATGCACCGATCAGCCCGAACACCCGGGCCTATCTGGTGGGCGGAGCAGCAGTGGGACTACTCATCGGAACCGTGTTGGTGCTCGCCCGTCACCGAGCGAGCGGGACCGGACGCTAGACGCGCCGCGCGACCGCCGACACTGCGCGGGCAAGTGCGTCGGACAGTTCACTCTCGCTGGTGGAACGAGCTGACAGGTCCTGATCGTCGAACACGGCCTGGGACGCGCCGATGGCGAACAGGATTCTCCAGGTGGCCTCGGCATCGGCGTCGCTCGTTCCGAACCTCGCCGACAGCCAGCCGGTCACGGTGTCTGCCAATTGATGGTTGGTGCGAACGATCCGTGCGGCGAACAACTCTCCGTCGGTCGTGTTGCGGGACTGGATGAAGAACGCGCGCATGGCACCCCGGTGCTCGGCGAACACCGCGAGCGCGGCTTCGGCGAGCATCTGCACAGCTCGGTCGTCGTCGGATTCTTGTTCTGCGGCTGAAAATGCCGCTGCAGCAGCGTGTTCGATGCGAGTCAGCACGTCTTCCTGGGCCGCCATCAGCAGGCCTGTTCGATCTCCGAAACGATGGTAGATGGACCCGTTGGACCCGCCGTAGCGCTGGGCGACGGCAGCGATCGTCACCGCCTGTAGGCCACCCTCGTGCAGCAACTCGATGGTCGCCGCCACCATTCGCGCAGTGGATCCTTCGCTGCGGGACTGCACGGGCGTACGCACGGCCCCATGCTAGTCGGCTGGTAGGGCTTGCCAAATTAGAGTGAGCATTCTAGTTTGAGAATATGACGACGATCACAGTGCGCGGACAGCGGTTCGGCGGGGTTCCCAGGGATCACTGGAGGCGGGTCAACGATTCGCTCGACCCGGACACCGACTTCGTGCAGATCTACCGAAATCTGGCTGTGCACGAGTTTCCATGGGACATCACGCAGGCGTTGTCCTTTGCGCTGTTCCGGACGTTCGCGGTACCGGGCATCGGCAAGCTCCTCGACGAGACAGGTGCATTCACCGGGGCCACTCAGAAGCGCTACGACGACACGGTGCTGCTGCTCGAGGTGCCGTTCCTGCGGGGCTTCGACGACGAGCAGGGCCGTGCCGCGATCCGCCGCATCAATCAGATGCACCGAAGCTACGACATACCCAATCACGAGATGCTGTACGTGCTCGCGACTTTCGTCGTCGTTCCGCAGCGCTGGATATCCGTGTGGGGTAAACGGCCCATGACCGACGTCGAAGTACGAGCATCGGTCAGGTATTTCCGAACGCTGGGCAAGCACATGGGGATATCGGACATGCCCGACTCGTTCGAGGGCTTCGCGAGCTTGATGGACGACTACGAAGCGGAGTACTTCGCCTTCGATTCGGGCGCTCGACGCGTCGCCGACGCCACTCTGGCTCTACTCGCCTCGTTCGTCTCACCGGTCCCGAAGGGAGTCGTTCGCGTGGTGAGTCTCGCTCTCATGGATGCGCCGCTGCGGAATGCGTTGGGCTACAGCCACCCTCCTCTGGCGCTGGAGCGGCTCGTCACAGCCGCGATGCGTGCGCGAGGACGTGCTCTGCGACTGTTCCCTGCTCGCCTCACGCAGCGACGCAATGCCGACTCGCAGCGAATGCGTTCCTATTCGGACGGATTCGTTATTGCCCAACTGGGCACGTTTCCGGGCGGGTGCCCCGTGCGTTCCGTCGACGCACATGCGACTCGAAGCGGTCGCGCTACACCCGGTCCTTACCCGGCTGGTGCGTCGGATCGATGAGGAACAGACTGCTGCCGTCCAATCCGTCTCTGCGGTGGATGTTTCCGCGCAATCCGGCTTCGACCAGTCGCGCCGCGATCTCGTAGATCTCCTCGAGGCGATGGTCGGTGAGATCGGGTCTGATCGCGAGATGGATCTCGTCGCCGATGTGGCGTAGCACCGCCTCGAAGTTCGGGCTCACCGAGCTGTAGAGCTCCTCGCATTGGACAACCAGCGCGTCGGACATCACGAAGTCGTCCTCGGCTCCGAGCAAGGGGATGACGCCGAAGTCCTCGAGAAGGTTGATCAGCTGTACCCCACTACGTCCGGCCGCAGTCGACCGATCCGCCAGCACACCGGATTCCACTTCCTTCGTCGTGAAGATCAGTGTCGCCTCGGCGCTGGGATCGAGCAGACCCAGATCGGCGCGCATCGCCGTCAACAGCAGCGAGTGCATCCGGATGATGTACTCGTGCTCGCTCTGCAGACGTTCGTGTGCCGGAGCGGGGATTCCCGTTTCGGGAGCCAGCGGGGCGAACACCCGACGGTCGATACCCGTCGACAACTCCAACGCCAACGGATGAACCCGCCTGCGCGCGACCACCAATGCGGCGGAGAGCGCCAGATTCAACCGGTCGTAGGCCTTGTTCAAGGACTGCGTCGCAGCCGTGAGATCGCCGACAGGAGTCGAGACCACCGCCGCCGAAATCTCCTCCGCCACAACCCGATCGACATTCGACAGGGCGAACAGCAACTCTTGATACCGCGCCGTCACCTGATCGCGGCTCCACGAGTCGCTCTCACCCGACTGGCGCACCTGACGGTCGACGGCAGTGTGCAGTGCCGCCACCTCGCGGGAGATGACGTCCTCGTTCGCGCCGACCCGACGCACACTGAGCGCCGCCCACGCCGCACCGAGGGCAGCGATGACGACGACGATCAAAGTCCACACCTGAACTGCCGTGACACCCGACTCCGAGGCAGCTACGACGCTGGTAGTCATGGGCTACATCATGCCCGAGTGTGTTTCACGTTGTCCTTCTTTCGCCGCCCTAACCTGTGGCTGCGACATCCGGCAGTACCTGCGCCGCGATACGACGGGGGTCGTTCTGGGGTAACGACTCGATGAGGATTCGTCGTGGATGCGATGCCGCTCCGGTGATGAGGTATTTCTGGCCGGGTCGTACGCGGGCTGCTTCGTCGATCATTTCGTCCGGCCACTCGGATTTCGGAGCGGAGTCGGTGTCACGCAATGCGTCGGCGACGATGCGGCGTGGATCGTACTGGCGCAGATCCATCGACTCCCATTCCGAACGGCGCAGCGGAACGCCCATTTCGTCCTCTGCCGCGGTGCGGGTGGACTCGACGAAACTGCGCACGGAGCGGACGGTCCGTGCCAGTTGATGGGCGTATCCGGGTAGTCGCGATGGGCCGAGGACGAAGCCGGCGATGATCGCTACCAGGAACAGTTTCTCGAAGGTCAAGCCGAACATGATGTGAGCTCCGGTTTCGGTGAAGTCAGGATGCGTCGAGCCGCTCGGCGGTCGTGTATCTCGGTGATCACGACGGCCGCACCGAACAGGGTGGCCATCGGCAACGCGACCAGGAACATGGACAGGACGTCGGCGGCGGGAGTGACGAGCGCACTGAACAGGGCGATTCCGACGACGCTGAGCCGCCAACTGCTACGTAGTCGATGCGCAGAAAGAATGCCGAGGCAGTTCAACATCACCAGCAATGCCGGCAGTACGAACGCGATACCGGTCGCCAGCACAATCTTCATCACGAAGTCCACGTAGTACGAGGCGTTGAGGATGGTGCTGTCCTGGTCCGAGGAGAACCCGGCGAGCACGCTGACCATGCGTGGGAAGATGGTGAACCCGAACACGCAGCCGGCCACGAACAGCGGAGCCGCTGCGGCCGAGAAACCGTAGACGTACTTCTTCTCCCGACGCGTCAAACCTGGTGCGAGATAGGCGAACAGCTCACGCAACCACACCGGAGACGACACGATCACGCCGGCGAACAGCGCGATCCTCAGTTCGAGATCGAAAGCGCCGGTGACGGTGTCGAAGTTCAGGCTGGCGTCACGGGAGAGCGCGAGCTCCTCGACGGGCGCACGGAGGATGTCAAGAATCTGGTCGGTGAGGGCGAACCCGATCGCCACGCCGACGATCAGCGACACCGCCGCGCGCACTGCGCGGCGACGAGCCTCGCGCACATGCCCGGCAAGGGGCATCGTTCCTCGCGCGGCGGTGGCTGTGCTCATGATGCGTGGCGGTACGGAACCGGAACGGACGCGTCGGCGAATGTCGATTCCGTGGTGGCGGTGGTCTCGTCACGCGTCGCGGTCTTCTTGTCCTCCCGCACTTCGTCTTTCAGGATTCGCATCGACTGACCGACGCCCTTGGCGAGGGAGGGGAGCTTGGTCGAGCCGAACACGAGCAGCAGGATGGCGAGAACGATGAGCGCGTGCCATCCGGTGAGGTTGTGCAACATGGTGATTCCTTAACTGGTGGGTAGTGTGAGGTGGGGGTGATCAGTTGGTGGGGGCTGAGCCGGCATTGGGCGGTCCGCCCGCCGGGGGAGTGCCGCCGCCCATGGGGGCCTGGCCGCCACCTCCGCCGCCTCCGCCCGCGGGTGCAGCACTCATCGTCGGTTCGGTGGTGGCATCGATCGCCACCGCGAGTGATCCGACGTAACCGGAGGCGGGATCGCCGCTGAACGTGCCCATCTCCAGCTCGTAGCCGTCGCCGAAGACATTGTCGTTGTCGAGACTGCCCATCTGGGTCAGGTTCTTCGCCGACTCGGGATAGACGTCGGTCTTGTCCTGATAGATCGCCTCGAGCATGTCCTGCGGGAACGCGACCTGTGAGGTGGCAATGGCGTTGTCCACGTTGGTCGCCGACGCGGCGTCGGGGTAGACCTCGAAGTGCATGTGGGTCCAGCGACCGGAGTAGCAGCCGGGAACGACGGTCTCGAAGGTGACGGTGCCGTCGGAGCCGGCCGCTTGGATGCCGCGCAGATACGTCTCATCCTCGACCCCCTCGGAGTACATCGAGTACTGGCCCTCCGCATCGCACTGCCACACGTACACGGCCGCACCCTCGTACGGTCGACTGTCGTTCGCCAGGTCGGTGAGCGTGAAGGTGAACGTGAGGGGCACTCCGCTCACCGTGGTTCCACCGTCCAGGCTGGAGGTGATGTCGCTGCGGACGATGCCCGATTCCTCGAGGACGTTGACGCCGTTGGTGCCGTCGGCCGGGTAGGGGCCGTTGGTTTCCTGGGGGATCTCGCTCGTCGCCGTCGAGGTGGTCGTCGACGCGGTTGCCGTGGTGGCGGCGGAACTTCCGGCGCTGGAGGTGCTCGAGCATGCGGCCAGAGCGAACGCGCCCGCTCCTGCGCCGACGAGACTCAGTACACGGCGGCGGGTGACGAGGGTGGTGATATCGAACCCTGCACCCTGGTCGACGACCTCCTCGGTGGGGCGGTCGAGAAGCCGTCCCTCGTAGGCGGGTCCGTCGGGTGTATCGGTCGGCTCGGGGATTCGGGTCATCGTCGTACGTCTCCTTCGTTGCGGCACTGAATGTTTCGGTAGTGCCAATACTCTGGGACGTTGCGGTGAGGACCCTGGACCTCCGCTGCGAGGTTCCTGTGAACGGTGCGACCCGGTGAAAGCCCCCTAAGTAGCTAAGGCTAACCTCATCACGCGTACCGACCTGAAGGACTGTGATGACTCTTCGTGTGACCACCCGCTTCGCTGCACTCCTCACCGCTGTCGCGGCCGCGTCCTTCGCGCTCGCCGGGTGCAGCTCGACGGAAACGACCGACAGCCCGGCCGCCGCCGCGTCCACCGGCTCGTTTCCGCTGACCGTGCAGCACATGTACGGCGAGACCACCCTCGACGCAGTGCCCGAACGGGTCGCGACGTGGGGATTCGGCACCACCGACGCGGTGCTCGCGCTCGGTGTCGTCCCGGTGGCGATGCCCTCGGCGGAGTACGGCGGCGGTGACGATCTGATCTACCCGTGGGTGTCCGACGCGATCGAGTCGTCCGGCGGTCCGGCCCCGGTTCTGCTCGACAACGTCACCGACGCACTCTCCGTCGAGAAGCTTCTCGCCACCGACCCGGACGTGCTGTTGGCTCCGCATTCCGGGTTGACGCGGGCCGAGTACGACGCGGTGACCGCAGCCGGAGTTCCCGTCATCGCCCCGCCGGAGGAACTGTGGTCGACGCCGTGGCGCGATGTCATCACCACCACCGGTGATGTTCTCGGGGTGCCGGACAGGGCCCGTGATCTCGTCGCCGATCTGGATTCTCAGGTACAGGACGCAGGTGCTCGCCATCCCGAATTCGACGGCCGCACAATCGCATACGTGTCCGAGGCTGCCGACGTGTACTACCTGCTTCTGCCGTCGGACCCCAGAGTGGAGCTGCTCGAGAACCTCGGCTTCGTCTCGCCTGCATCGGTGACGGGCCTCGCGACCGACGACGCCACCTACTCGACCACGGTCTCGGCCGAGAATATCTCCACGATCGACGCCGATGTGGTGTTCACTCAGGTCGACACCGACGACGCCCTGCAGCAATTCCTCGATTCGCCTGTCTCACGCCAGATTCCGGCAGTCGCCGCCGGTGCGGTCGCCGGATTCGTCGGCCAGGAGGCCGGAGCTGCAGTGGGCCCGACGGCACTGTCGATTCCGTACTTCCTGCCGACTCTGGTCGACGGACTCGCAGCCGCTGTGAACACCGCCCGCTGACGACGATGGGCAATGGTGGACGGCATTCGGACGAGCCCGGAGGCATCTGCGCGCGAGTAGTCTGACCGCGACGACATCGGTCGACTCCGGGAGTGCACTCATGACCTCACGCTTGCCCGACGTATTCAGCCCGTCTGCCGTGCAGTACGGCGAGACCGTCAGAGTGGACGACCGCACGACCATTCTGCCGGTATCGCGTCGATCGGCTCGGGGAGCAGAGACCGCGGTGGGGGTGTTCACCATCACGGACGGCACGGCGGTGTGGACCCCAGCCGTCGATACCGGCCGCATCCAACTGATCGGGGTGCTCACCGGCCTCGTTGCTGCGACATTGGGATGTGCTGCGGTCCTGAGGCGGCCGCCGTGGCCGACCGTCACCATCGATCGTTGACCCAGGTCACGCCCGACGGAGGACGTCGCGGGTGAGCTCGAGCTGGCCGAGATGCTGGGCCAACTCGCGCACCAGGTGCGTCAACACCCATTCCGGGGTTGCGGTTGCGAGCTCCGGGCGGGTGGTACCCATGACGGTTCGATCGCGAATCCCCTCGCGTACTGCGACATTCACCCACTCGGGCAGACGCGACCGAACCTCGTCGACCCGCGTGATCAGATCGTCGATTCGGCCTGTGGCAGTGAACTCGGCGGCGCGATCCCGCGGGATCTTCAGACCGGCGATCACCGAACCTGCCCAGTACTCGATCACGGCCACGCAGTGGAACACGATGGCGTACGGACTGTTGGCACCCGGCAGGTCCGGCTTCGTGTTGGCCGGCTCGTCGCCCAGGTCCCGCAGGATCTCCGTCATCGACGACAGGCTCGCGCCAGTTATCGCCAGAAAGGCGTCAGCGACACGGCTTTCGGCGTCGTCCTGCTGCGAGGTCACCACGGGTACGGCTGACAGTCGTCGAGGAAACAGCCGTACGGATCACTTCCCGGTTCGCCGTGCATCACCGGACCGTACACCCGATCGCCTGCCCTTGTGCCTGGGCCCGGCCGACAGACACCGCTGCGACCGCGGGATCAGATTCGACGCGTGACCCGAACCACCGCATCGCGCAACGTCTTCGAGTGCACACCCGTGCCACCGACCGTTCTGGAACGTTCGAGTGCGGTGTCGATGCGCCACGAGGAGGCGTCGAACAGGGCGGTGATGTCTGTCGCGGTGACAGTGGCCTCGTGCGGTGGCTGCTCGTCGTCCCCGTGTGAATGATGATGCCCGCCGTCGTGCAGATGGCCGACGATGAGCAGCGAACCGCCAGGCGCAACCCACTGCGCGATGTGTCGATAGAAGTCCAACTGCGGAATCGACGGATGCGCGTAGTGGGTCGTCACCAGATCCCATCGGTCGGTCGGGTTCCACGTCGTGAGGTCGGCTTCGATCCAGGTGACGTCGACCCCCGCTGACCGCGCCTGCTTCGCGGCGGTGTCGAGGGCAGCGGCGGAGATGTCGGCACCGGTGACTCGCCAGCCCTGCTCGGCGAGCCAGATCGCTTCTGCTCCGGCACCACAGCCTGCGTCGAGCGCGGTACCGGGCGTCGATCCGGCCGTCTCCTGCACGAGATACGGATTCGCCGCGACGGTGTGGGACGTTCGGTCATCCCAATGGTGCTCCCAGTACTCCTTGTCGAATGCGTGCGTCATGTGCTGAGTCCTCTCCCGGTGGTGTTCCGGGATCAGAGTGACAGCCCGCTCGTGGATATGGCAAGCATGTTTGCCGTTTCAGCAAGTTGCGCCCGAGTCAGAAAGGTGCGTCGGTGATCATTCGATTTCGGCCGGCGCGCTTCGCCTGAAACATCAATGCGTCAGCTCTGTCGAGTGTGTGGCGAAGGCCTTCGTTCGGTCGCTGGAGCGTGTAGCCGGCCGAGAACGTCACCCCCGATGACGTGGTGGCGGCGGCAAGAGCCTCGAGTGATCGAAGCGCACCGCGACGATCGCAATTGCGCAGAGTGATCACGAATTCCTCTCCGCCCCATCGGGCCAAGAGTCCATCGACGCCGATGCAGCTGCGGGCAGTCGACGCGAAGTCGCGGAGCAACGCGTCGCCTGCGGCGTGGCCGAAGTGGTCGTTGAACTGCTTGAAATGGTCCAGATCGAGAACCGCGACGATTGTGTCGACCCAATCGTCGTCGACGAGGGACACCGCGTGATCCGACCAGCCGCGACGGTTGAGTGCCCCGGTCAGTTGATCCGTTCGGGACGCGAGCAGGATGCCGTCCTCGACCTCTTTCCGTGCGGTGATATCGAGAGCGGCACCGAGCGTCCACTCGGCATCGGACGGACCGATGAAAGGGACCAGAGTCAGCAGAACCCAGCGAATCTCGTCGTTCGGTAGAACGAACCTCACCTCGACCTTCACGGGTTTGTCCGCGGCCGTCCCGGCGGCCATCAGGTCCTCGACGCTGCGGTGGAGCGGGAGGTCGTCCGGGTGTGTGTGCACCGTCGCGGATCGACCGATCAGTTCCGAGGAGGACAAGCCCACGAGTTCGCAGTAGGCCGCATTGACGTCGACGAAGAGCCCATCGGCGTCGGAGAGAGCCTGCGCCACGGGGCTGGAGGCGAACATGCGCCGGTACCAGTGATCCTCCACGACGCAACGACCCGCTTTCTCCCCTTCCCGGATGGGGAGTGTAGTTGAGGTCTGCTCGAGCCCTGTGACGCATTCGGCTGCCGGCAGCTCCGTCCGGCCGACTCGTGCGGGAACTGTCGCCGGTAAGCGGCAGATTGGCACGAATGTACGACATTCGGGAACCGTGTGCGCGTGCGCGCCGTCCAAGGGGTTGGGGTGGCCGGCCGACGATGGGGTCTCGATGACGACGAAGTGACGAGCATCGAGTGCCAACAGGATTTCGACGACCTACTCGACGTCTGTGTCGACATCGCCGCCGAACGGATCAGCGAGAACTGGGGACTGCACCCGGTGGCCGTCGTCAACGACCTCTCCGGCGGGCAGCGGGTGCTCGCACCGCAGCAGCCACTGGGAGACGGGGAGTCGCACGCGGCGATGCACGAGCAACTCGTCCGCGATCTGCGCGCCGTCGCCGATGATCTGCGGTCGTACGCCATCGTCTCCGACGCCACCGGCGAGGAGGCGTCGGGTACCTATCTCGAGGTCTTGCTCGAACACCGCGAATATGCGATGCGGATACTCGTCCCGTACCTGATGCCCGACGCCACGACCTTCGATCTGGGTCCGACGAAAGCTTCGGTGGGGCAACGACTTCTGTGGCCCTGATCGCTCTGCAAACGCGCGCGCGTTCGCCGAATGCGCGCGATATCGTGCCCGGATCGGTGGCGAATCCGAACGCGTCCGACAAGTGCGCGCGCGTGTGCGAAACCGGGGGCGTCGGCCTCCTCCAGGGGATTGGCACTCTCGCCCGTCGAGTGCCAAAATGGAGGCACATTCTCACTCGAAAGGAGTCCGCAGTGACCGTCACCTCTCCCCACTTCGATACACGTGATTCGGACGACGACATGCCACCGAAGTGGTGGAACCGGCGCATTCGTACCCGCGCGCAGGTGACCGAATATGCCGTCATGTTCGGTGCGATGTCGATCGTCTCGTTCTGGGCCGCCGGGCTCGGCATCGCTGCAGGATTGATTGCCGTCGCGTCTGCTCTGTGGGCCGATCGCAGCCCCGACCTCTCCGGCCCGCGCGCCGATCGCAGTGACACCGCGCTGGCCATCGGAACCGGAATTCTCGGCATCGTCATCGGCGTGGGCTTCGTCGCGATGGTGTTGCCGTATTGGTGATGGAGCGACTTCGTCGCATGTGAGCGGAACTTCGTAGTCCACTACGAATTACCGTTCACGACCGAAGCGCCTGCCTCGAGGCCGGTCGACCGCACTGCGGTCGGCCGGTTTCGTCGTTTCCAAGAACATTTCTCATGTATCTGCGACGGAGCGTTGCACCAACCAGTTTTATGTGTGACGCTGTGTTGCGTACACATTGTTCGGACGCAGGCGGAAGGACCACCATGACTGCAGTCGACGACGCACGAACGCTCTACCGAGACAGGCTGCACGCACTGTCGACGGCATCGGTGCACCAGCACTTCGACGCCTTCCTCGACATCCCCTGGGACGAGCCCGAGTACGCGATCGTTCCCGACGATCCACGCTGGGTGCTCCCGGACGCGGACCCGCTCGGCCACACCGACTGGTACAAGTCGCTTCCCCTGGACCGGCAGATTCACATCGGGATGTACCGCCAGGCCAGCATGGTCAAGGTCGGCCTGCAGTTCGAGCAGATCCTCATCAGCGGCCTCATGCAGTACGCCCTCACGCTGCCCAACGATTCACCCGAATTCCGGTACTCGACGCACGAGGCCACCGAAGAGTGCCACCACACCCAGATGTTCCAGGAGCTGGTGAACCGCATCGGCATCGACGTGCCGGGTGGGCCCGCGTGGTTCCGCAAGATCGTGCCCGTCCTGACCCTCTTCGCGAGCCGATCCGCACCGTTCGGATTCTTCGTCGGCGTACTGGCGGGCGAAGAGCCGATCGACCACATGCAGAAGGGCGTCCTGCGCGCCGGTAGCGTCGGACACCCCTTGGTCCAGCGGGTGATGCAGATTCACATCGCCGAGGAAGCACGACACATCGGCTTCGCCCATCAGTACCTCGAGCACAAGGCCCCGCGGCTCGGACGTTTCGAGAAGGCGTCGATCTCGATCCTCATGCCCGTCATCATGCGACTGCTGTGCGACGTGATCATGAAACCGAGCAAGCAGATGCGACGCGACCTCGCCATCCCCGACGAGGTTGTCGACGCTGTGTGGTGGAACAGCGAACCGTCACGAAAGGCATTGCGCGACACCTTCGGTGACGTCCGAATGCTGGCCGGCGAGCTCGGACTGATGAACCGCGTGTCCCGACGCGTCTGGCGCGCCCTCGGTATCGACGGACGCCCCTCGCGTTACCGCAGCGAGCCGTCGTTCGGCTGACTTTCGTCGAGGACGCTTTCGAGGGGCACCTGCGGGATCGCGATCCCGCGGGATGCCCCGAGGCCCTTGACCTGCAGCCAGATGGTGTCGGCCAGGAACGTCGCGAAATGATCGAGACCGGTGCGGTGTTCGGTCTGCCCGCTCCAACTGCGCACCGCACCCATGCAGCCGGAGACGAGGCCCGCAACCCACGGCCGCACCAGCGACCAGTCGTCGGTGGTCAGGTCTGCGTGCACCAGTGACAGGAATGCCGCGACGCTCACTTCCAACTGCTCGGCCAGCAGAGCGTTGGTCTCCTCGAGGGGCGTGGGTGACTCGGCACTGACGTCCTGCTCGACGAATCGCGTCCACGCGGGGTGCTCGGCCACCCAGCGCACGTAGGTGCTCACCATGCGATGCACCGCGTCGCGAGGAGTGCCGGTCAACGCGAACGACGAGACCAACGTGTCCGTCAACTCCGAGCAGATGGCGCGCTGAATGGCCGTGTCCAAGTCGGTTCGATCGCGGAAATGCCGGTACAGCCCGGTGCGGTGCACCCCGGCCTCGGCCGAAATCTGAGCGGTGGTGAGCCGCTCACCGGGTGCGATATCGCGCGCCAGAACCGTCATGGCCGCGTCGATGATGTGGCGTCGACGATCGGAGTTGTGCTGTTCCCAACGCCGCTTACGGCCATCGGACTCCGGGCGCTGGCCACCGTCACTCATGCTGCATGCTCTCACGTCCACATCGGGTGAGGACGTCAGTTGCTGCGTTTACGAAGTGCGAACAGCACGCCCGCTGCGCCGATCGCGACGACGACCACCGCGACGATCCAGATCGGAAAACCGCTGCTGTCCTCGGGCTCTTCTGCGGCAGTCGGTGTCGTTTCGGTAGGGGCGGGGACTGCGGTGGCTGCGGTTGCCGCCGACGTCGGGGACGCCTGGGTCAGTTGGAACGGAATGCTGCCGGTGATCGGGTGCCCGTCCGCGGAGACCACTCGGTAGCCGATGGTGTACTCGCCCGCCGCACCGAGCCCGTCGAGATCGACGGTCACCGTGCTGCCGTCGACGACGGGATCCGATGCCCCCCATTGGGTTCCGTCGGCTCCGACGACGGTGACGGTGGCGAAGTTCGACTGCACGGACTGATTGAACGTCAGGGTCACCTCGTCCGGGGCGGCGTCGAGCACGGAGTTCTCGGCAGGGTTGCTGGACTGCAGAGTTGCGTGCGCAGCTGCCGGGGCGATCGACAGTGCCGTCGCGGTGAGAATGGCGGCGGCAATCACGGCCAGGCGTTTCATCGGGTGCTTTCTTGTTGTGGTGCAGGGTTATTCGTGCGGGGGCTCGCCGGTGACCTTGTGGTCGGCGAAGTTGAGGCCCTCACGCACGAGCCGGGCGAGGTGACCGTCGGCCAGGCGGTAGATGACGTTGCGGCCGTCGCGTCGGGTCTCGACGAGTCCGGTGAATCGAAGCTTGGCCAGATGCTGGCTGACGGCGGTGCGGGAGGTTCCGGTGGCCGTGGTCAAGGCGCTGACGTCGGCAGGGCCGCGGTCGAGCAGCCAGAGGATGTGCAGTCGCGTGGGGTCCGAGAGCATCCGAAAGGTGTCGCTGGCCGTGGCCAGGCGTGCGGAGTCCGGTTCGACGGCATGGTCGAGACTGATGCGCGGTTCCTTCTTCGGTGGCATCGAACGTCGTCTCCCTACGCGGAGGCGACCACCGACACTCGGGAGCGACTCCACAGGCGTGCTGCGGACAGTGCCGCAAGTGTAGCCAAGCCCGTGAGCACCATCGCCGCGGTGAACAGTCCGAACTGGGCCCCGACCCATCCCGCAACTGGATAGCTGAGCAGAAACGCGGCATGCGACAGCGAGAACTGCGCCGTGAAGATGGACGTTCGGGTGCTCTCGTCGGATTCACGACGCAGAATCCTCGCCGACGGGGTGTTGATCATCGACGTCCCGACGCCCAGCAGCACCCACGTCGCGGCCAGCGCAACCCAGGCGGTCGACCCTCCGTGCAGGGTCGCCACCAGTGTTGCTGCGGCAGTTCCCATCACGGCCGTGGCAGCCCCGGTGAGCATGAGCGTGTGATCGTTCGTAGATCCGAGGGCTCGTGGGATGCACAATGCTGCGACCATCGAGCCGGCGCCGTAGCAGCCGAGAGCGATGGCCAGCTGACTGCTCGATCCGCCGAACAGATCGCGGACGTAGAGAACGGAGTTGACCACCACGAGAGCAGTCGCCGCAGCGACCACCGTGTTCAACGCGATCAGTCCCTGCAGTTCGGGATTCCTGACGAACGTCGCGATGCCCGAGGTCGATCGTCGGATCTCGGGTGCGAGGTGTCTCGGAAAGTCGATACCGACCACCATCACCGCGGAGACGACGAACCCCACAGCCGTGCCGACGAACAGCGTGTGGAAGCCGATGACCGTCAACAATGCGGCGGCGATCAGCGGGCTGACCAGTGATTCGAGGTCGTAGGCCAGTCGCGAGAGCGTCAACGCGCGGGTGTACTGCTGTGCGTCGGGCACCACGGACGGAATGACGGCCTGGAAGGTGGGAGTGAAGGTGGCCGACGCCGCCTGCAGAACGAAGATCAGCACGTAGACCTGCCACACCTGATCGACGAACGGCAATGCCAGTGCGGTGAGCGCCCTGACGGCGTCGGCGCTGACCAGCACGAGCTTGCGGGGGAGCGTGCCGGTCAGTGACGACACGATCGGAGCGACGAACACGTACGCGATCATCTTGATCGCGAGAGCGGTACCGAGCACGGCTCCCGCGGCACTGCCGGCAATGTCGTAGGCGAGCAGTCCCAGCGCCACCGTCAACAGTCCGGTGCCCAGCAACGCGACGACCTGCGCGGTGAAGAGGCGTCGAAAAGCGGGGTTGGCGAACAGCATGGATTCAACGTACACACATGTGCGCAAGTGCGCACTGATTGGATTCGATCCGAATGTGTGCAATTCGATCGCTAGTTTTTCGGTATCGTTCAGCAGTCGGCTGTGCAAGGGGGTGGTTCGTGACCGTAACTCGCAACACGTCGAACGATGTCGTGCGCCGAGCCGTCGATCGGTTGCCGTCGATGATCGGGTACTGGGACAGCTCGCTGCGCAATGTCTTCGCGAACCGCGTGTACGCCGACTACTTCGGAATCGAACCGCATGACCTTGTGGGTAAGCACATCAGCGAACTGCTCGGCGAGACGCTGTACCGGTTGAACCTGCCGTACATCTCCGGCGTCCTCGCCGGCGAGCAGCAACAGTTCGACCGCACGCTCATCGATGTCAACGGTGCCGTGCGCGTCACCCAGGCCACCTACGTCCCCGATGTCGTCGACGGCGTCGTCCTCGGATTCACCGCATTGGTCGTCGACGTCAGCGCCCGCGCCGAGGTCGAACGTGAACGAGATCGCGCGATCCGGCTGTTCCAGAACGTGATGGAGAACGCCCCGATCGGCAAGGCCGTGATGACCCGCGACGGCCGATGGCTGCAAGTGAACAAGGCCCTGTGCGAGCTGCTGGGGTATACCGCAGAAGAGTTGCGCCAGAAAACTTTTCGAGACATCACCCATCCCGACGACATTCCCCTCGCCGACGAACACCTCAAAGGATTGGCCGAAGGGACGCTGACGAACGTGGCGTCGGAGAAGCGATACATCCGCAAGGACGGTGCCACGATCTGGGTGCAGCGCAACGTGACCGTGGTGCGCGACGACGAGTCCGGCGACGTGATCATCGCGCAGATCCAGGACATCACCGCACGCAAAGCTGCCGAGGCATCACTCGAACGCCAGGTGCTGATCGACGACCTCACCTCACTGGCCAATCGCCGACGCCTGATGTCCGAGTTGCATGCGATGAAGGACTCCGCCGACGGTCGTCCGGTGGGAGTGCTCTTCGTCGACGTCGACGCATTCAAGTCCATCAACGACCGATTCGGACACGCGGTGGGGGATCGAGTACTCCAGGCAATCGGCCGTCGCATCCTGGACAACACCCGCTCCGATGACGTCGCCTGCCGTATCGGCGGAGACGAATTCGTCGTCCTCCTGCGCAGCGCCCGCTCACGCAACGGTGTCGAATGCCTCGCCGACCGAGTTCGCGGACTCCTCGCCGGCCCCTACGACATCGACGGCACCGACATCCCGGTCTCGGTGAGCGTCGGATGGAGCTGGGAGCCGGCCGCCGACCCGGACCAACTGCTACGAATGGCAGACGAGCGAATGTACTTGTCCAAGCGCGCCTGAGATCCGGATCGATCTGGGTTTCAGTCGGTCAGAGTGAAACAGAGGCGCATCGATCCGCCGGACCGGTGCATCTCAAAGACGCGTCGGCCGAGCACCTAGTGGCGGCGTGGGGGCAGGTCCGCGTTTCTTGCGTGAATCGACCCGGTAGGCCAGGTAGAGATACAGGAATCCGGTGATGGCACCGCCCAGGCATCCTGCTGCAGTATCGAGAGCTGTTGAGCCCGAGTTGATCATCAAGTGCATCAGGAGGAAGCCGATACCGACTGCGGGGACCAGGGCAAGCGCATTGATGTAATCGGCTCGGGTTGCGCCGCACTTCTTGCTGAGTGCGCCGGTCATGACCCACTCGCGAAACGGCTTCTGCATCTCGGCCTCCGACCTGGCGTGGTCCATTTTGCCCGTTTTCTTCACGATACCGGATAGTTCGCGACGCTGACGATGTCTTGGGAGGGTGCTCTGATGATCCTCGCGGCGGCGAAATCGGGCAACTGACCGCGCTCAGCGCGGCTGGCTGCACCGGATTCGATCGAGGGTTTCGGCAATTTCGGCGATCACGTGATCCATGCGTTCGGTCAGGTCGGCCCAGGTGTAGCGAAGGATCGTCCAGCTCGGGCTGATGCCGTTCTGCCTGCTCCGATCCCGTTGGAATGCATCGTGGTCGGAGTGGAATGCCCAGCCGTCGATCTCGATGGCCAGCATCTCGGCGAGGAACGCGATGTCGAGTTCGTACTCGCCCCATCGATAGTTGACCACCCAGCCGCTGATCTTGCGGGCCCGGAACTCTCCGATCAAGAGACGCTCTCCCTCCGAGCGGGCACCGTTCGCTGCTACTTTCAGCAGCCGCTTCGCCTCGGGAGCGCCGGTGCGACCCGGGTTTCGCGCATGGGCTCGCTGCAATCGCCCGAGGTCGGTGTGTCGCTGAAGTGCCCGATCCATGATGTGCGCCTTGCCTATCGAGGCTTCGAGAACGGTGAGTTCGAGAGACGTGACCTGAAGCCCGCGGCGCTCGACGATGTCCTTGCTGTGGATATCGCGGCGGCGGAGTCGGCATCCCTCGGCGCGGCTGCGCCCCTTGCGCGGGGTGGTGACTTCGATGATGCTCGGTGCGTCGGTTATCACCCGGTGCCAGAAGGCCGCGGCTTCCCCGCTGAGCACAGCGTTCGGTCCTGCACCCCACACAACGCATCGAATGCGCGCGTCCGCAGTGAATGGGCGATCGACGACGAAGTACACCCCGCGATGAATCGTTCGCCACGCCCCCGCTCGCACCGAGCGGTCCACAGCATCGCCGCTCAGGCCGCACATCGCCGCCTGCGCGCGGGTGATCACGCCGTCGTGCTGTGCCAACCATTCATCGAGCATGTCCACTTGGACGTTCACTGCGCCGGAGCGGTTCCACAGTGCGAATCGGGTGCAATGGACCGCGCTCAGCGCGGCTGGCTGCACCGGATTCAATCGACGTGGAGCTGTGTGTTTGAGTCATCCGCATGGATTGGGTCGCCAAGGAGCTATGTGTGGCGGCGGCCAGTGGTGCGTGCACGGCTGCGGTCCTCATTTGGTCGAGTGCCAACGGTCGATGGTGGGACCTGACCCTCCCGGCTGTGATCGGCGGAGTGTTCGGACTGATGGTCGGCCTGGTCGCGGTCGCAGGTGGGCACTACGCAGTGCGGACTGCGGCGTTCTGGCCGCCGCGGACTCGCAACCGGTGGAGGCACCGTTTCGCGCTGTGTTCGGCAGCGGCCGTGATGCTGGTGGTTGGCGGACTGCTCGCATGGACCGAGGCGGCCTCGGGAAATCCATCTCTGCACCCGGAGTCGTTGATAGTGCTCGGAACACTGACATCGGTGAGCTACGCATTCGCGTATGTTCTCGCGCCCTCCCGTTTCGGTAATCCGGTCAGTCAGAACGTCCAGACGCGCTGAGTTCGGTTTCGAGTGTGGTGCAGCCGATCGCGTTCACTCGCATGCATCGGGCCGGTCACGGTGCCCGCCGGCAATCTCTGGATGATGGGCGACAACCGCAGCGGCTCAGCCGATTCCAGAGCTCACCGCAAAGACGAACTGGGCGGCACGGTGCCCGTTGGAAATGTCATCGGCCAAGCGCGCCTGATCGTTCTGCCGCCCTCGCGATGGGGCACCATCGAGTCGCCGTCGATCCAGGAACACTGATCAGAATCCGAGATCTCGCTTGCGGCGCTCGCGTTCGAGTCGACGTTGCTCTTCTGCGCGCTCTCGGCACTGCCGAAGAAATTCCGCATCGGCATCTGGATTCTGCGCGGCCTGACGACCGGGGCGCGTTTCGTACTCCGGGAACGCAGAATTGATCGCCCGCCGGTTGCCGCCGCCGGGACCTCCCCAGATTCCGCCACCTATCGGACGTCCCGCGAACAACCACGCCAACGAGCCGGCGAGCGGGAGAAACACCACCAACAGCAGCCACACGATCTTCGGGAGGAATCGCACTCCACCGTCGTCGGCCGTGATCACGTCGATCAGACAGAACACCCACAGCAACATCACCAGCAAACCGAGATACGGCATGTGATCCTCCATTTTCAAGACCGTTCGGTCTGATGTACCGAGGATCGTAGCGGGATTGTCGTGAATTCAACAGACGTGGCCCGACGTCTGTTCGCCGACGGAGAGGGGCGACCCGCCGCTGCACTTCTGTTCGCCGGGAGCTTCGTGCCCGAAAATATGTTCGACGCATTCACGGCCGAGTGGAAAACGTTGTACGCCAAAATGGGTGGGTACCCCAGTGTCCCGGGTTCGAGAACGACGAGGCAAACCGGTTCTTCGATCGACATCCGAAGGTAGACACTCCGGAGCCCGCTGACAGCCGGAATCGGGTGCAGCTGACCGCGCTCACCGCGGTCAGCTGCACCCGATTCGGCCTGCAATCGCTTCAGCCCACAGGGCAACCGGCATCACGTCGATCACCTCGACCAGCGTCACAGCAACAGTCAGTGGCCTTGGGAGTAGATGAACAGCGACGACTGTCGTGTGTTCCTGGTGAGCAGGACGGTCACAGGGTCTGCCGTCCCCTGAGCGGGACGCGAGGTGGACAGCATCTCGGGTTCGCAGGTCATGCCCAGAGCAGTCCAATTGCTCGTCGATGCAGCGGTGCACGTGACCGGTTGCAGCGGCGGATAGGAAGGGTTTGCCGCCGAGAGCGCAACGTCGTCGCCCCACTCGCTCGATGCATCGAATCGCGCCCACCACGCGGGCCGGCCGACGAACTCCGCGTGGGTGAAGGCCTGAACGAACTCGAAGCCACTCGGCACCTTTAATGCTATGTCTTGCAGACCGTGCGACATTTCTTCTCGGTCCATGGACCTGCGTTCGCCAGACTCGAACGAACTGCACGACGCCGTGAAAATGACGACGAGCGCCAGCAGGAGACGTGTCTTTCCCGAGTTCTTCATGCGGGAGGGCTCAATCGGGACAATGAGGCTCACGCACTCATCGTGCCGCGCGGCTCGATGATTGTCGCGGGATCAGTGTCGGGAGTGCCTTTTTCAGCGGAGTCGAGCCGTCATCGCCGTTGAGCAGTATTTCCATTGCGGTTCGGGCGATTTGGTCGAATGCGGTGCGAACCGAGGTCAGGGGAACCGGCAACAGTTGCGCGAGCGGGATGTCGTTGTAGCCGACCAGTGAAAGGTCCTCTCCAACAGCCAGATTGTGTCGATGCGCTGCCGACAACACTCCGAGGGCAAGGTTGTCGTTGGCTGCGAACACGGCGGTGGGACGGCCTGAGCCGCCGAGCAGATCGTGCCCTGCACTTGCCCCGGCTTCGATTCCGTAGCCGGTCTCGATCGTCCACTCCGGGCGTGGTTGCAGGCCGGCTTCGGCAAACGCCCTGTGCGCGCCCGCCAAACGACCGACAGCGCTGGACGTGAACAGAGGGCCTGTCAGCACTGCGATGTCGGTGTGGCCGAGATCGATGAGGTGGCGAACCGCCAGATATCCACCGGTCTCGTCGTCGCCGATCGAGGACGGGCTCTTTCCGTCGGTTCTCAGCACCAGTACGTGCGGAATTCCGTTCTCGCGCAAGTGACTGGGGAGGGGGTCGTCGGTGCGACTCGTGGCGAGAACGACCCCATCGACATTGCGCTCCAGAAGCGACTGCGCGGCGTTCCATTCGTCGGTGGGATCGTCGCCGCTCGTCGCGACGACGGCGTGGTAGCCCTCCCTGCCCGCTGCCCGGTCGATGGCCTCGAACATCAGCGCCATCACGGTGTCCGAGAGGCGCGGCACCAGGACGCCGATGGTGGCGGTGGCACCGCGTCGTAGATTCGACGCGAACGTGTTGCGCCGGTATCCGAGATGCTCGGCAATCTCGCGCACCCGTACGGCCGTCGCGGATCGGGACGGTGCGACGCGGTCGTCCAGCACACGGCTGACGGTCGAGATGCTGACCCCGGCAGCCTTGGCGACGTCACGCAGTGTGACCGCGTCTGTGCGCTCCGTCGAGAGCCCACTTCGGGTGGAACGCATGTGCAGTTCCTGACTGTTCGTTGAATCTCCTGGTACGGCCGAACTTACAGATCGCCAGCCTGCGGCGCATGCAAACGTCCCAGGAACGTTTGCAAGCGCGCTGTGCGATGCCTGTCACCCCTGATCTTCAAAGTGATGGTTGACACATCGGTGGGGAGCGGTTTAGCGTGATGCAAACGTTCCCGACAACGTTCCCATCACATTCTCGAGAAGGACGACAACATGAATTCACTCGATCTCCGCGGACTCAGCCCAGCACCGATCACGCCGTTCACTCGCGAAGGTGAGGTCGACTACGACGCGATCCAGCGCCTCGGGTCCTGGCTCGGCAGCGTCGATGGCGTCAAGAGTCTCGTCGTCCTCGGTCACGCGGGTGAAGGCACGTTCCTCACCCAGACCGAGCAGGCCAAAGTGATCGGTGCCTTCCGCGATTCGGTCGACGGAAAGCTTCCGATCATCGCCGGCATCACCGGGGAAGGTACGGCCGTGTCGGTCGAAGAAGCCAAGCGCGCAGTCGACGCGGGTGCGTCGGGCGGACTGGTCTACCCGTCGCACGGTTGGCTGCGCTTCGGCTACCAGGACGGCGCACCGCAGGACCGCTACAAGGCACTGTACGAAGGATCGGGCCTGCCTCTGATCCTGTTCCAGTACCCGGACGTCACCAAGGCGACGTACAACCTCGACACCCAGCTCGAAATCGCTGCTCAGGAGGGCGTTTTCGCCACGAAGAACGGCGTTCGGAACATGCGCCGCTGGGACCGTGAGATTCCGGTTCTGCGTAAGGAGAACCCGGACCTGCAGATCCTCAGCTGCCACGACGAGTACCTCCTGCACACCATGTTCGACGTCGACGGGCTCCTCGTCGGTTACGGCGGATTGGCTCCCGAACCCCTCGTCGAGCTCATCGCCGCAGGCAAGGCCAAGGACTACCCGGCCGCACGCGCCATCCACGACCGACTCCTGCCCGTCACCGCGAACGTCTACCACCGCGGATCTCACATGGAGGGCACCGTCGCGCTCAAGGAAGGCCTGGTCCACCGCGGCATCCTCGAGCACGCCACCGTCCGCTCGCCGCTGCTGCCACTCGCCGCAGGCGCTCACGAAGAGATCGCGGCGGCACTGGACTCCGCGAACCTCGGCTCGGTAGTACCCGCGCTGGTCTGAGTTCCTGCACAGGATCAGACCGCGTCAGATCACTCGGTAGGCATCGATGGCCATCTTCCTGTGGCCATCGATGCCGCACACCGACCTTCGCTCGTACTTTTCGTATCCGCTCCCCACCGCGTCGAGCCGAGGGCACACTGCCTCTAGTAGCGAGTACGGAGCGTCACCAGAAAGGCTCGTCATGAGTCATCCCCGCACGACCCCGGTGGCACCAGCTGCGTCCACCATCACCGCAGACGGACCGCCTGCCATGTCGAATCGATGGAAGACCGTCCTGAGCACGCTGGCCATGGCGGGTCCCGCCTTCATCGCCGGTGCCTGGCAGTTCGGCCCGGGAAACCTGGCCAGTGCGGTCGAAGCAGGCAGCAAGTACGGCTACGCGTTGATCTGGGTCGTCGTGTTGTCGACGGTGTTCATGCTCGTCTACGCCGACATGAGCGTGCGTCTGGGTATACGCACGCCGAAGTCGTTGATCAGCTCGGTCAAAGACGTCCTCGGTCAGCGCGTCGGTGTCGCAGCCGGAATCGGCGTCTTCGTCATCACACTCTGCTTCTCGGTCGGCAACGCCGTCGGATCCGGTCTCGGGCTGTCGATGGTCTTCGGCGGCTCCCCGCTGATCTGGACGATAGCGTGCACGGTATTCGTCGCACTGATTCTGTTGTTCCGCAACGTCTATCGCATAGTCGAGCGAGTCCTGCTCGTCATCGTCGGACTTCTCGGTGCCGCGTTCATCATCAGCGCAGTCATTGCCAAGCCCGACTGGTACATGGCACTCAGCGGAGTCATGCCCAGTGCCCCTCCAGGAAGCATGCTGCTCATCGTCGCTCTCGTGGGCACCAACTTCTCGCTCAACGCAGCGTTCTTCACCTCGTACGGCATTCATGAGCGGGGCCGTACCAGAGATGAATATCGTCGAACCTCCATCGCCGACACCATTCCCGGTATCGTCGCCCCCGGCATCATGACCGCACTCGTCATCGTCGTGGCCGCCGCCGTTCTCGGGAGCCAGAACGCCGAAGCGGCAACCCTGGTCGGACTCGCCAAGATCTTCGAGCCCATCGCGGGGCCCATCGGATCCACGATCTTCGCGCTCGGACTGTCGGGAGCTGCGTTCTCGTCCATGGTCGCCAACGCAACCGCCGGCGGCACGATGCTGTCCGACGCATTGGGCCGAGGGGCCTCCCCGAGTACCCCGACGGCAAAGGCGACGTGCGCTGCAATCCTGGCATTCGGCCTGGCGATCACGATCGTATTCACCTCGTCGCCGATCCAACTGATCATCGTCGCTCAGGCTCTGACCGTGCTGGTGGCCCCGTTCCTCGGCTTCCTGCTCTACGTGATGAGTAACAACCATCAGTTGATGGGGGATCTCCGAAACACGTGGTGGAAGAACGCACTCGGCGTCCTCGGCTTCTTATCCATCCTGTCTCTGTCGGGTCTGCTGATCTACGAACTGCTGACTCGGTAGCCCGTCGAGTCGAAGCGAATCCCGAGTGGGAGCTCATACGAGCGCCCGCTCGGGATTCTCTGTATGCGGCCAACCGTCACCGTGTGTTTCTCGGCATGAACTGTCCGGCTGTCGAACCGATGAGTGCAACGCCGAAACCAGCGCATTGCAGCGCTGTCATGTTCTGTCCCAACACGATCCAACCGAGGGCGGCCGCGGTGAGCGGACTGAGGACGCCGAGCAGGGAAATGCTTGCCGAGGGCAGCGCGCGGGCACCGCGGAACCACAACGCGTACGCCATCGCGCCGCCGATCACCGAAAGCCACGCGTAGCCGAGTACAGCCTCGGCGTCGATGGCCCACGGACCGTCGTCGACGATCGGAATCAACGGGAAGATCACCATGCCGCCGACGAGTAGTTGCCACGCAGTGGAATTGAGCGGATTGGTGTTGGGCGGCACACCCCAACGCTTGGTGAGGACGATGCCGGTCGCCATGCTGGCGGTACCGATGGCCGCGGCGGCGAGGCCGATCGCGTCGAGTCGAACGGTGCTCGAGATCGTCGTCAGCGCGACCCCGACTGCAGCGACGAGGGCCCATCCGATCTGCACAGGACGCGTGCGTCCCCACCCGAGCGCCGTGGACATCGCGATGATGACGAGAGGTTGCGCAGAACCGACGACGGCTGCGGTGCCTCCAGGAAGCCGGTAGGCCGCTACGAACAGCATCGGAAAGAACAATCCGATGTTCAACACGCCGAGGACAGCGGTCTTCAGTCGCCAACCGCGTCCTGGAATCCCCGGTGAGATGAGTAGAAGCAGCAGCCCCGCCGGAACGGCGCGAAGAACACCGGCGGTCATCGGTCGATCCGGCGGGAGAAGCTCGGAGGTCACCAAATATGTTGTCCCCCAGACAATGGGGGCCAGTGCGGCCGCGGCGGTGATTCCGAGAGTCGAGGATGCGCCGCGTGGCTCCCGAGCGTGGGTCGAATCAGCATCGGTATGTGATGCCCGCATCTCGCCTCCTGGTTCGAAAAACATCTTAACGTTGAACTATCCCTGCGTTGAACAGTATGCGTATGCTTGCCGGACGTCAACGGTTCAGGGGTGAGGGGGTAGTAGGTGTCGGACGAGGTGCAGGATGCAGTGGATCGGATCCTGCAACAGTGGACGGTCGAGCGGCCCGATGTGGATGTCAGCCCGATGGCCGTCATCGGGCGCATCAGTCGAGCTGCATCCGTTCTGGACAAGCGTATTCAGGTGACTTTGGCCGAATATGGTTTGCAAGCAGGCGAATTCGATCTGATCGCTACGCTTCGACGCACCGGAGCCCCGCATCGCCTCACCGTGGGGCAGTTGCTCGACAGTGCGATGGTGACGTCGGGAGCCATCACGAACCGCTTGAATCGGCTCACGGACAAAGGGTTGATCGAACGCGAAATCGACCCGACGAATCGTCGGGTGATCATCGTGCAATTGACGCCGGCCGGACTCGACGCTGTGGATGCCGCGCTACCCGCGCACGTGGCGAACGAGGAAGCGCTGCTGACATCACTTACTCCCGGCGAACGAAGCCAACTCGCTACCTTGCTGAAGCGAATGCTGCTCGACATTCAGCAGTAGCAACCTCGTCGTATCCTTGGCCGCATGGGCGAATCGCAGACTGGCTTGCGAATCCGGCGTGCGAGACAACCGCCCGCATGGCCGGAAACCTCGGCTGCGACGCGTATTTCGTGATAGACGCCACTCATGCATTAGATCGCACATCGCTCGATGGAACCACCGTCCCTGCCGCGACGTTGTCGACCATGATTGCGACAAACCTCCGTGGGGAATTCGCAACGGTCGTCAAGACTGACGTCCTGATCTCGAGCTCGTAGGCGAATCGTTTGATACCGTCCGGTATGGCGAATCGGCGGGTTAAGGCGGGTCTGGCGGGACCCATCGTGCTGCTGTACCTCGGATACTTCGCTTCGGTCCCGATACTCGAAGCGTTCGTCGGCGGACTCTTCGAGCCGAAGCTGAACTGGGCTGAAATCGGTTGGGATGGAACGGTTGTATTCGCATTCATGGTCGTTGCTGGATTGGTTGCGTGTGTCGTGGCGATACGAATGCTCGTGGACTCGCCGCAGTTTCCAGGAATCGTGGCGACCTCAGGTTCGTCCGTCGGTCGAAAGATCGACTCGGTGGGTGTCACTCTGATCGGGTTCGCAGTCGCTGTGTTGTCGCTGATGGGCGAGGGCCTGGCACTCGGCTTCCTCGCCCCCGTCGCTACTGGATGGTTGTGTGTCAACACGATCCGGAACTACAGATCGCTATCCAGATCCGGCCGAGCTGAAACGGCACAGTGATCCGTGAACGCCGTACTTGTGCTCGTACTGATGGTTGGACTCGGCGCGTTCACGTATGGCGCTGCAGTGGGGTTTCGAGGAAAGGCGCTCGACGTCGACTACTACGGCCGCGACATCCCGGATCGGGTGAAGACCACGCCGCAGCTTCGCGCAGAAGCCAACAGGTCGTTCAGGACATGGTGCGTCGTCGCCGCGATGTTGATTCTGGCTCCGCTGCTCTGGATCGTCGCCGACTTCCAGCGCGAAAGAACGACGTGGGAGTTACTCGGTCTGGCGGCCTACGTCTTCATCGTCGTGATCGTCGGCAGTTACCCGTTCGCAAAAATCAAGACCTTGTGATCATTCGGCCGACGTTCGGGGCGGTTTCGGACATATCAGTGACTCGACCGTCTCGCTGTCAATCCACCCAGCGGCGAAGAGTCGCCTCATCGGACGGCGGGCCGTAACGGTTCAGCCGAGTCAGGAGGGCACCGTCAGAACCGGCCGACCGCAGTGTCGAGCAAGTTTGTCGGCTGCGGCCTCGCCACTCAATCTGCGTAGTACCGAGGCGAACCCACCGCCGGACGCACCCAGAACGATCATCTGCGCGTTGTACTTACGCCCGAAAGACTCCAGTGCGCCGCCCGGAGTTCCGTAGACCGCGTCGTAGGTCCATGGCACGTCCTCTCGGGCGAGTGCTTCGGTAGCTCGCTCACGTTCGCGGCCCGCCTGGGCCTCGGTGTCCTCTTCGTAGATGTCCGAGTCCGGGTCGACGGGTGTATCGGCGATATCGATCACGTGCACCACGTGCACCGATCCTCCGATCCCCGCAGCGAACTGCAGCGACCACGTCAGCGCGTGATGCGAGATGTCGCCGCCGTCGTAACCGACCACCAGCGAGCATTTGGGGGTGTCGGGACTGCTGTTCGGCCCGTCGATGTGCACTCCTGCGCTGCGTCGGTGGATATGGGAATCGGCTATTACGTCCTCCTCGAATTATGCACTGACAGAACAAATATGCGGAGCTCCGGCACGGTCATCGGCCGTACATCGTTGCGGCCATGGCCACCCCAACGACAGCGGCGGTACCGAGCGCCGTGCCGATCGCGTTGTACGCAGCGAGACCGTAGCGACGCCGTTCGAGCAGGCGAACGGTCTCCACGCTTGCGGTACTGAAAGTGGTGTATCCGCCGCAGAATCCGACGCCGACGATGGCCTGCACCTGTTCCGGTGCCGAGTGGAACGCCGCCAACCCCGCTACAACGCCGAGTACGGCCGACCCGGTGATGTTGATCAGCACTGTGGCGTAGGGAAACTCGGTTTTCAGTCGTGACCGAATGACGCCGTCGAGGACGAATCTGCTGACTGCACCGGCACTTCCGGCAAGAACGACCCACAGTGCGATCATCGCGTGGCCTCCGTGTGGGTACCGAACCGTTGCGCGACGACGATGCCTGCACCGGCCGCCAACGTACCGATGACCAGACTGATGCTCAGGTACAACGCGGCAGCCACCGCGCGATGATCTCGCAGCAGCTCCACAGTCTCGAGAGCGAACGAGCTGTAGGTGGTGTACGAGCCGAGTACCCCGGTACCGATACACAATCGGATTCGGCGTCGCCAGCCACTGTCCGGTCCGGACAAGGCGAGCCGTTCGAGCAACATCCCGAGGATGAATGCTCCGGTGATGTTGATGACTAGCGTGGTGAAGGGGAACGAACCGGATACGAACGGGAAGGCCGACTCCGCGCCGTAGCGAATGCCGGTGCCCATCAGACCGCCGAGAGCAACTGCGGCAATTGCCGCCGGCTGTACGTGCAGAGGACGCGCCGTTTCGACGCCGTCCGGGTCCACAGGCATAGCCCGATCGGCCGCGGTATCGCCGTGCTTGTCGTCGAAATCGTTCATCAACCTGCTCCCTATCTGCGGACATGCGAGTGCCGAGACAGGGACTGTTGTCGGCGCGAAGACCGAGGTTCGGTTACGGCGAGCCCCACCGCCGCTGCACACCGAGGTGCGTTCCCATCATGGCACACCGCGGTGCGGCACTGCCGAAGGCACCGGGCCGTCGTAGCGGGCGATCGGCCGGATGATCTTGCTGTCGTGAGACTGTTCGACGATATTGGCGCACCACCCCACCATTCGACTGCATGCGAACGTAGGGGTGAACATGGAACGCGGAATTCCGCACAGCTCCATGACCACGCCGGCGTAGTACTCCACATTCGCGTACAGCTTGCGGTCCGGCTTCAGATCGGCCAGCGCAGCCGTGATGACCTTCTCGACCTGCACTGCCTTGTCGATCAGGTCGCCGCCCAACTCCTGAGCCGTATCGCGAAGCATCACCGATCGGGGGTCGTCGGTTCGATACACCGGATGGCCGAAGCCCATGATGCGCTCGCCTGCAGCAATTTTCGCTCGTGCCCAGGCGTCCGCGGAATCGATGTCGGCAATCTCGTCCAGCCCGTCGAGGGCGCGATCCGGGGCACCTCCGTGCAATGGGCCAGCGAATGCACCGATCGCGGCGCACACTGCGGACGCGATGTCCGACCCCGTCGACGCCACGACTCGCGCGGTGAAGGTCGACGCGTTGAACCCGTGATCGATCGTGGCGGTGAGGTATCGGTCGATCGCTCGGGCGTGGCCGTTCTCGGGCACCTGCCCGGTGATCATGAACAACCAGTTCTGCGCCGTCGTCAGATCTTCGCGTGGCTCGATGGGATTCTGGCCGGTCCGAATCCTGTGTACCGCAGCCAGAATGGTCGGTGTCATCGCGCACAGCCGCAGCGCCGTCGTTCGCTTGTCCGATTCCGACGACTCGTACAGCGGCACAGCACCTGCCATTCCCGACAATACCGTCCGCAGTGCGAAGAGTGGTTGCTCGGGACCCGACAGTGCCACCGTCTTCACGGCTGCGGCGACGTCCGTCGGCAGCACGCGCAGTGGTGCCACCGTACGCAGGAACTCGGCGCGTTCGGGGTCGCTCGGCAGCCGGCCCTCGACCATGAGGAACCATGCATCCTCGAACGTCATGTGTAGCGCGATGTCGATCGCCGAGTACTGGCGGTAGTGATAGAAACCCTCGTCGCCTCGTACATCTCCGATCGATGTGGTGGTGACGACGACGTTGTGGAGCCCGCGTGGGGCGTCGAGAACGGTCATGGCTGCACTCCTTTGCGCTGGTCAACCCCTACGATCCGCGCTAATGTTGATTCTTGTCAATGTTGATCGAGTCAATACGAAAGGCGGCCATGACGCACGCCGACGGTCGGAACATGCTCACCACCGCGCAGGCCGCCGCACGGTTGGGCGTCAAGCCGGAAACGGTGTACGCCTACGTCAGCCGAGGTCTGTTGACCAGCACTCGGCTTCCCGGAGTGCGGGGGAGCGTGTTCGACGTAGACGAGGTCGAAGCCCTCGCAGGACGTGACACGGCTCGGCGCACCGACATCGGTGCCGTGGAACGAATTCGGACTCGGATCACCCTGATCGATGACGGGCATCTGTACTACCGGGGGCGTGACGCGGTCGAACTCAGCTCACGCACTTTCGAGTCGGTCGCACATTTCGTGTGGACGGGTGAGTTACTGGACGCAACGCGATTCGTCGCAGATCCCGTTGTGGTGCAACGATGCCGAGACGCGCTGGGTCTGATGGCACCGAATTGCCGGTCCATCGATCGGATCCGTATCGCCGTCGATATCGCCTCCACCTACCGACCGATGCGATTCGACACCGGATCCACATCCGTTGTCCGCGAGGCAGGGCAGCTGCTGCTGACGGTCGCAGCAGCCCTCGGTGGTGGTTCCTCTGAGCTTGTGATCGCCGAATCGGTCTGGGACGCAATCAAGTCCGACACATCCGATCCGAATGGTCGGGTGGTGCTGCAGGCCGCGCTCGTTCTGATGGCCGACCACGGTCTGGCTGCGTCGACGCTCGGAGTGCGGGTTGCGGCGAGCACCCGGGCCAATCTGTACTCGATAGTCTCGGCGGGACTCGGCTGTATCGACGGCCCCCTGCACGGCTCGGCCGCCGATCCCGTGCACCGGTTCCTGACGACGGCAATCGATGATCCGATAGGCGCTCTCGCAACACAATTGAGGTCCGGGGAGCGGGTGCCCGGCTTCGGGCACGTCATCTACACCGACCGAGACCCTCGCGCCGAGGAAATACTGCGATTGCTTCGGGACCCCGCTCACGGTGCGGACCCCGTGGTGGTCACTGCTGCGGACACGATAATCGAGGAGGTGAGTAGCAGATTCGAAGCCTTTCCGAACTCGGATTTCGCTCTCGCCACGTTCACGCTCGCCTACGGACTCAGGGCGGACACGCCGGAGATGCTGTTCGCACTGGCCCGGATCGTGGGGTGGACGGCACACGCCCTCGAAGAATACGACGAAGAGCCCCTGCGCTTTCGAGTTCCCGGCATCTACACGGGGACTCGGCCGGGAACCTACTGAGGCGTCGGGCAATCCAGTAACGCGAACGCAGCATGCAGTTGGCGACGCGCTGCGGTTACCTCGGCTGTGTTGTCGGCCAGGTGATGCAGGAGGGCGCGCTGAAAGATGCCGTCGAGAAGGATGTAGGCGGAGGCCTGGTCGAGTGCAGGCGTAGTGCCGCGAAGTTCGCAGTATCGAGCCACCACACGCCAGATCATGTCCTCACGACGTTCCTCGATCTCGAGCACGTCGTTGCGGAACGAACCGTCGAACAAGGCTTGATTGCGCAGGTCGTACCAGAGTCGATGAATGCCGGCGTCCGCAGCCAGGGTTGCGAAATACTTCGCCTCGAAGTCCGCGTACAAGCCGGTGGCGTCGGCCGCGTTGGCCACCACCTCGTCGTAACGAGTGACGCAGATGGCCTCGTACTGGCGAACCGCGTGCGTGATGAGGTCGAGTTTGTCGGTGAAGTAGTAGTGCAGAACGCCGTGCGAATACTCGGAATTCTGCGCGATCTCCCGCAGTGACGTGCGGGCATAGCCCAATTCGGCCAGCGTGTGCAGTGTCGCCTCGGCCAGTTCGGTCCGCTTGGACTCGAACTTGTTGCGGGCTCGCTCTTCGATACGCGCGCGCGGATCAGCGGTCTGGGTCATGGTCCGGGTCCTTTCCGCGCGTGGTCGTCAACCCAGTGTATGCCCGACGGCCAATCTGGGGATGTCGGCGTCGCGCAAATCCTGGGCAGTTGTCAAGAAAAAGCTTGACGTATGTACAAATTCTATCCTAGTGTGATGCGCAGCACACGTCAGAAGGGCGGATGTTCGCCACGTCCCCTCCGGTGCTCGCAGTCTCAACCCATCTCGGTCCGCCGTGCGGACGGGCCGATCACGAGAGGACCTTCCATGCCAACCGACAAGCGTGTCGTCGTCTACGGTGCGTCGGGCTACACCGGCCGACTGATCTGTGAATACCTGCGCGAGTACAACATTCCGTTCCTGGCCGCCGGACGCGACGAAGGCCGAGTCAAGGGCATCATCGACGTGGTTCCCGGCATCGAGACCGTCGAACACGACGTCGTCGAGGTGGAACACACCGCAGAGGCCCTCGCCGAAGCATTCCGGGGCGCGGAGATCGTCCTCAACACGGTCGGACCGTTCTCGCGATACGGCCACGAAGTTGCGCAGGCGTGCATCGAGATCGGCGCGCACTACACCGACACCACGGGTGAGCAGGACTGGATGATCGACGCGGAGGCCAAGTACGGCACCGAGTTCGCATCCCGAAACCTGGTACTCACACCAGGTTTGGCACAGATGTACAGCATCGGCGAGATCGCTGCAAACATCTGCCTCGAGACGCCGGGGCTGGACACACTCGACATCGAGGTCTTCTGGAAAGGGCACCCGACGGTCGCGTCGACGAACACGATCCTCACCAACGCCGCGTTCTCCAAGGCCTACTACCTGGAGCAGAACGAATACGTCGAATGGCCGGACGACGGCGTGATGCAAGTTGTGGTACCCGGCCAGCACGACCTGGGCCTGGCGCTTCCGTGGGGCGGGACATCCCATCCGGTGTGGTTCAAGAACGATCCGCGCGTAGCGAACGCCCGGGCGCTCGGCGGCGTCATGAACAAGCCTCTCATGCTGGCGGTGCCCCAAATCATCTCCGCCGCAATGGCTCAGATGGAGGGCAAGTCCGATGCGGAGAAGTACCAGATCATCGACACGGTGGCAGGCTCGGTACGAAGCGAGACACCTCCCCGAGAAAACCCGCGCATCAACACCTCGCTCGATTCGGTCTACGCGTCGGGACCGCTCGGTCGCGTGCACACCGTGATTCACGGCAACTGCAACTACAAGCAGACTGCACTGCTCAACGCCTACGCAGCGGCGCATCTGCTGCAGGGGCCGCCGAAGAAGGTCGGATTCGCCTCGAGCTGCCAGGCATTCGGACATCGAGAACTGCTCGGCGTGCTTCGCGCGTTCGGGCTGGTGCTCGAACCCATCGTCACTGCACACAGCTGAGGACAGGGCCGATGCGGCTGTCCGATTACCTCGACAAGGGTGTGTCACTGGGCCGAGACGCACCCTGTCTCACCATCGGTGACACCACCCGAAACTACGGCCAGGTGTACGACGACACGGTGGCCATCGCCGCAGCGTTGCAGCACAACGGGATCGAGGCAGGTGACCGGGTCGCTGTGCTCTCCGCCAACGACCCGCTCGCGCTGACCTGCGTATTCGCGATCTCGCGGGCAGGGGCGGTGTGGTGCCCGATCAATCCACGCAACGAAGCCGACGAGAATCGGCAGCTGTTCGAGCTGTTCGGCTGCCGATTCCTGTTCTTCCAGAAAGCGTTCGCCGATCTCGTCGGTCGCATTCGCGACCAGCTTCCTCGGTTGGAATGGCTCGTCTGTCTGGACGGCGACGTGCCGGGAGCGCTCTCGTACGACAGCTGGCTCGTTGAACACGGTTCCGATTCTGTTGCCGAGAGACGACCGGCGGACGGATTGTGCATGATCGCCGGCACGGGCGGTACGACCGGAAAACCCAAGGGGGTGAGGCTGACCGAGGAGAACATGATGACCTCCACGGCAACAGCACTCATGAGTTATCCCTTCGGGGATCGGCCTCGGTACCTGGCTCTTGCACCGCTGACCCACTCGGCGGGTGTGCTGACGTTTCCCATTCTCAGTCTCGGCGGACACGTTGTGGTCATGGGCGCTCCCGACGTCGGAAAGTTCCTGTCCCTCATCGAGAAACACGGGATCACCCACGCGTTTCTGCCGCCGACGGTGATCTACGGCGTGCTCGATCATCCGGATCTCGACGTCACGGATCTGTCCTCGCTGCGCTGCCTCTGGTACGGGGCCGCGCCGATGTCACCGACTCGACTGGAAGAGGCCCTCACCCGCATCGGTCCGGTTCTCGGACAGCTCTTCGGCCAGACCGAAGCGCCGAACATGATCGCGACGCTCGCTCCGGCCGATCATTTCCGCAGCGACGGCACGGTCGCCACCGAGCGACTGAGTTCGGCAGGCAAGCCGACTCCCCTGACCACGGTGGCGATCATGAACGACGACGGTGGACTGGTCGAGCGCGGTGAGCGCGGTGAGATCGTCGTTCGCGGTCCACTCGTGATGCAGGGCTATCACGAGAATCCCGACGCCACCGCCGAAGTGGGTGCCCACGGGTGGCACCACACCGGCGACATCGGGTACCTCGACGACGACTACCTGTATGTCGTGGACCGCGCCAAGGACATGATCATCACGGGCGGGTTCAACGTCTACTCGGCCGAGGTGGAACAGGCCCTGCTCTCGCATCCGTCGGTGAAGGAATGCGCCGTCGTCGGACTGCCCGACGACAAGTGGGGCGAACGCGTCACCGCAGCAGTCATGTTGCGACCCGGCCGGGACGCGTCGGACGAGGATCTGATCTCACACGTGAAGGCGAAAATCGGAAGCATCAAGGCACCCAAACAGATTCAGATCTGGACCGACCTTCCCCGCTCGAAAGTGGGAAAGATCCTCAAGACCGAAATACGCAGCACCATGTCTCACTCATCATCGAAGGGAAGCACACCATGACCGAGTTCGAGGGCAAGCGAGTTTTCGTGACCGGATCCGGAGCCGGCATCGGAAAAGCCATCTCCCAGATGTTCATCGAGCGTGGTGCTCGTGTCGTCGTCAGCGACATCGACGAAGGCGCAGCAGCCAAGGCGGCCGAGGAGATCGGTGCCGCCGGTATCGCGAACTGCGACGTGTCCGACGAGAGTCAGGTGCAGAGTGCGGTGGCGCAGGCCGTGGAGATTCTCGGCGGACTCGACATCGTCATCAACAACGCGGGAATCGAAGTGTCGTCGCCGCTGCTCCAGCAGTCGACGGAGAGCTTCGACAAGATCTACTCCGTCAACGTCAAGGGCACGTTCCTGGTGATGAAGGCCGCGATCGGTGCACTGGTCGAGTCGAAGGGAAACATCGTCAACATCGCCTCGCTCGCCGGAGTGGGCGGCACCGCGCTGCTCGGGTCCTACTGTGCGACAAAGGCTGCAGTCATCCAGCTCACCCGCGTCGCGGCCATCGAGATGCGCGCATCGGGAGTGCGAGTGAATGCGGTGTGCCCCGGATTTGCCGATACCGCAATGGTCGACCGGTTGGTCCCGGACTTCGAAGCCGCGACCCAGATCCCGTTCGGTGACCTCGTCAAAGCCAAACAGGGACGGCTGGGCACACCGGAGGACATCGCGGAAGTGACGTTGTTCCTCGCCTCCGACCGGGCGTCGTGGATCACCGGGAGCCACTACATCCTGGACGGAGGCTTGTCGGCGTCGCTCGTCTAGGTTCGAGGGTTCCCCGTCGTCATCCCAGGGCGACGGGGAGCAAACCTCGAGGCGTCTCGGACGCAATGTCCGCCAGTGCACTGTCCAGCTTCGGATACCGAAACTCGAAACCGCTGCCCGTCAACACTTGTGGATCCACCCAACGACTCTTCAAGACCAATTCGGCCTCGGTGCGGATCACCCGTGCACCGAATTGAAGCAGCCATGCCGGTGTCGGTAGACCGTGACTGCGGCCGAGAGCGATCCTGACCTGCCGCATCAGCTCCTCGTTGGTCACCGGGAACGGAGTGGCGACGTTGACCGGGCCGGAGATGCCAGTGTTGTCGTAGAGGTGATCGAGGACGCGCGCCACGTCGGCGACATGTACCCAGCTGAACATCTGGCCGCCGTCACCCATTGTGCCGCCGAGCCCCACCCTGGCCAGGTCGATGATCGGATTGATCGCCCCGCCGCCTGCACCCAGCACGATCGACATCCGAAGCGCCACTTTGCGAATGGCCACTTCGGCATCGAACAGCTCCCGCTCCCACGCGCGGGCGACTTCGACGGAGAATCCCGACCCGATGTCGCCGGATCGTTCGTCCATCGGCCTGTCGCGCGAATCGCGATAGATGGTGCCGGTGCTCGCATTGACCCACAGATCTGGTGCGTTGGGCACGTTCGCTAGGGCGCGGCCGAGTCGAGCCGTCGTCTGGATGCGCGAGGACATGATCGCGTCCGCGTTCGCCTTGTTGTAGCGACAGCTCACCGAGCGGCCGGCGAGATTGACGACCAGATCGGAACCGTCGAGCACATCGACGAGGCTGCGATGGTCGGACCACGTTGCGTCGCTGGATGTTCCGCGGCCCACGGTCCTGATGCGAATGCCATGATCTTCGTAGTATCGACGCAAGTAGCCGCCGATGTAGCCGGAGGCACCGCACAGGACGACGGTCGATGGTGAATCACTCATTGTTCGAGCCCTTCTGGGGACGTCATTCGTTTCAACAAGCCGGCCACGTCGGTGACCAACCCCCGCGCCACCGGGAGTCGAGCGAGGCGTACGGCTTTGGCAACCACTGGTACGAGCCCGTCGACCAATGTGCGGGTGCGTGCCTGGTTGTCCGAGGAATCGGTGACCCAGTGAAGGGTGACACCCATGTAGATCATCCAGAGCAGCTGTGGAAGCACGTCTTTCAGAGACGTCGGAACCTTCTGCTTCGACGTTTCCAAGGTGGTTCGCATGAGGTCGATGGCCATGGACCTGGCGTCGGACGATTCCTGCGAGAACGGACTGGAACTGGACCTCGTGGGCAACGCCAGCTGCAGGAAGGAGCCACCGAAGGCGTGATAAGGCTCCATCACGTCGAGCCCGGAATGCAGCACGGCAGCGAGGTTTTCGGACAGTGATCCGCCCTCGACGATGATGCCGAGGGCGCGCTCGCGATGATCGCGCTGGATCACCATGTACAGCTCGTTGACCAGCTCGTCCTTGCCGGCGAAGTAGTAGTAGGCATTACCCAGTGAGACGCCTGCTTCGTCGGCGATGCGACGCATGGTGGTCGCTTGAAACCCTTCGTCGCGAAAGAGGCGTAGAGCTACCTCCACCACCTTGTCGCGAGTCTCGGACGTGCGAGCCATCGATGCACCTCATTTCTGAACGTGTTCAAAATTGACCGTAGTCCTAACTTTGAACATGTTCAAGACCCACGTGTAAGACCAGGTTCGCGTGCACCCACGACTTCGAAACAGGTCTGATTTTCGCCGGAACGCCGCGGCCCGTCGTCGTAGGGTCGCTGCTATGAACCGAGAACCCGTGGTGGCAAGCCGGCATGTGAGCCAAGTGATAGGGCGTACACGCGACGAGGTGTACGAGTTTGCGGTGAATCCCGCGAATTTACCCACATGGGCGACAGGACTGGCGAATACGCCAGTGACCATCGACGGCGATCGACTGATCGCCGAATCGCCGATGGGGCAGGTGACAGTACGCTTCGTGCCGCACAACGACCTCGGCGTCCTCGACCATGACGTCACGTTGCCGTCGGGGACCGTGGTGAACAATCCCGTTCGAGTACTGAGTCATCCGAACGGCGCGGAAGTATTGTTCACGGTGCGTCAAATCGAACTCAGCGACGAAGAATTCGAGCGCGATCTCGCAACGGTCGCCGAGGACCTGAAGCGACTCGCGCAGGTGTTGGAAGATCAGTGACCGCGCGCGTCCATCAGCATCGAGATGTACGCGTCCAATCGATCTTCCACGAGTCGCGGCGTCAAGTCGACGCGGCCCGCTTTGCGCCACGGGGCGGACCACAACTGCACCTCTTCTGAGCAGGCCAGTGCGTCGCGCACGCGCCAATACTGGCGCGCTCGTGTGTTTTCGGAGAGTACGCCACCGGACTCTTCGTAGGCAGAGGCAAACCGCGCTCCCCACTGCGGCCCGTGCAGTAGAGCGAGATTGGTCGAGCAGTGCGCCACGTCGAGGTCCGTCGGCCCCCGCGATGCCCCCGCCCAGTCGACGACCCCGGTGATTCGAGGCGTGGCGTCCTGCGATGCGTCGAACAGAACATTGCCGGGTTGGAAGTCTCGATGTAGTACTCGTCCGTCGTATGTCGGCACAGGCCCGCGTAAGACGCGTATCGCGGCGGCCCATACTTCCGCGTCGGCTCGTGCGGGCACCACGACGGTGTCTGCAGTGGTCATCGTCTGGTACTCGCGGGGTCTGGGATCGGCATTCACTGCATGAATGGCGACGAGTTGCCGAGCAAGGAGCGGAACCCGCTCGGCCACGCCCGCCTCGGAGAGAACCGTCGAACCCGGCAGATGGGTCATGAGGAGCGACGGGTACTCACAATGAGCAGCAGTGGCATCGACTGCCAACAGTTCGGGAGCCTGCACGACCGACCCCGAAAGCATTGTCAGAGCCGCGCTTTCTCGCTCCAACGAGTCCTGTGCGTGCTGCAAACTGGCTGGTTCTGTATAGGTGCGCAACACGAGGTTCCGGCTGAATCCAGCGGTGGTCCAGATGGTCAGCTTCCGCATCTCTGCGGTGATACCGCCGGACATTGGCTCGACATCGATGATTCGTTCTCCGGCGTCGAGAGTTCGATTCACCCACGCACGAGCGAGCGGACCTACAGTCGATAATGATTCGGTTCCGCTCACGGTGACACCATCTCACTTCGAGACGGTCGAGTAGTCGCTGCACTGCGTGCATCGGGTGAGCAGATCGTGTGTGCACGAGACGACGTGCTCGAGGAAGCGCTCGGCATGGTCGAGTTGGGCTTGTTGCCGTCGTATTCGCGTCAGATGTTCTTCGATGACCGACGTTCGTTGGGGCTCGCCTCGGTGAAGTATCAGGCGAATGTCGGCCAAGCTGATGCCAACGCCTTGACAGGCTCGCAACACCCGCAGTCGTCGTACATGCTCCTCGCTGTAGTCGCGGTGGCCCGACGGTAGGCGCTCGGGCACAACAACACCGGCGTCGTCCCAATGTCGGAGGACATGGGTCGGAACATTGAGCTCCCGCGCCACCTCTCCAATCTTCACCCACCGATATTCTCACGTTGACTTCAGGTCGACCTGAAGTTTTAAGGTCATCGCCATGACGACCGACAGATTCGACCTACCGGAGCCCGTCTTCGTGTCCGTGGGCGGCGATCAGGTCGCAACCTACGAGCTGACCCCCGAGTCGGACGCACCATCCACTGACGTCGTGTTCTGCCATGGAACTCCCTGGTCGGCGCAGGTCTGGGCGCAGGCCGCCCGCCACCTCGGCGTCGGTCATCGGGTCTACCTGTGGGACATGCCCGGATACGGCCGCTCCGCGCAGGGACCTCAGGTGCAGACCGACCTGGCCACGCAGATGTCGCGGCTCGCGACGTTGCTCGAGCACTGGAAGTTGGAGCGGCCCTTCGTCGTCGCGCATGATATCGGCGGTGCTGTCGCTCTGGGAGCCCACCTGATACACGGATGCGACTACGGCAGTTTGTTCTTGTGGGACGTGGTGACCCTGGATCCGTGGGGGTCCGAATTCTTCAGGCTCGTGGCGGACAACAGTGAGGTCTTCGCTGCGTTGCCGGCGTCCCTGCACACTGCGTTGGTCTCCGAATACATTGCCGGAGCAGCGCATCATCGGCTGGACCCAAACATCGTCGCGATGTTGACCGAACCCTGGATATCCGACGAGGGACAGCCTGCCTTCTACCGACAGATCGCCGAACTGCGGCCCGAGGACACGCGACCGATCGTCGACGCGCTTCCCCGAGTCCGCTGCGACACCTCCATCGGATGGGGCCGACAGGACCCCTGGATTCCCGTCGAACAGGCATATCGATTGCGACAGTTGGTGCCGGGTCGATCGCCTGTGATCACCCTCCCGGGTGTGGGGCATCTGAGTGCGCTCGAAGCTCCAGCACTCGTCCAACAGGCCTTGGACGCGTGGTTGCGTTGACCTGAGTGGGCGAGGCCGTATCGCCGCGCCTGACGGATACTGAACTCGTGGTGCTGAGACGAATGCGAACGTCCCTTATCGGAGGCAGAGGGGCCCAGTGGGTTCGGGAGCTGAACGAGCGACACCCGTGGAGTCACAACGACTACTTTCACAGCTGGATTCTGGCGAATCTGCCGGACCGGCGTATCCGAGCAGTCGACATGGGCTGTGGACGAGGCGGTCTCGTGCGTGCGTTGGCCTCAAACTTCGATCAGGTCACCGGGGTGGACTCCGATTCGGAGATGCGCCGAATCGCAGAGGTCACCTCTGCCGATCTGAACAATGTGTCGATCACTGATCGCCAACTCGACTCCTGGGCAGACGATTCGATCGATCTCGTGACCATGGTCGCCGTCCTGCATCACCTCGACATGGACGACGCATTGCGTCATGTCGAACGAATACTTGCGCCGGGCGGGCGGGCGCTCATCGTCGGGCTCGCACCACCGCGAAGCCTGCGAGATCTGCTGTGGGATTCGGTCTCCATCGTGACCAATCCCCTGATCGGATTTCTGCACCACCCATGGCCGAGCCCGGTGACAGCACCGCCGCCACAGTTCCCGGTCAAGGACCCCGTGGTGAGTTTCGACGAGATCGAGGACATGGTCGACAAGTTGCTACCGGGTGCGATGATGCAACACCGTATAGGTTTTCGACACACGATCGAGTGGACGAAACCGGGTGCACGCAGGTGACTTTCGACCCTGAGCGGCGGATGTGGGACGCACACAGCCCGGGCGTGCTCCAGTTGCCGTCGGGCAGCGTAGTTCGTGGACGCGCCTTGCGTGACCCGATGCCTGACGGACCTTCACCGGATTTCGGGGTCTACCTGCAGGGCAAGGATCCCGGCGGGTTCGACTGGGACAGTCGCTGGGTTCGTTGGCCCGACTTCTGGCTCCCGTCCGACTCGAAAGAACTCGAGGTCGTGCTTCGAGAAGTGCTGCGACGCTGCGCAACCGAGAGAGTCGAGATTGCATGCACCGGCGGTGTCGGACGAACTGGCACCGCATTGGCGTGTCTCGTCGCGCTCGACGGTCTGCCCGGCGACGCGGCCATCGACTACGTTCGGCGACAATACTCGCCTCGGGCCATGGAAACGCCCTGGCAGAAGCGCTTTGCGAAGACGTTCGTGAAGCCGGGCTCTCTGCTCTGAGCAGAATTGCCGACCCGTCGTGGAATCGAGGCCTAGGCTCCGATCATGGGCGAGGTGATACGAATCGATGAGCGTCGAGCAGCACGCGCAGTGGAACCGTTGTGGCGCGAAGTAGTCGGTCGAAGGCTACGCGAGCGCAGACACGCTCGCGGTGACACTCTGGCCGATACCGCTGCCCGGGCAGGCATTGCGCCGCAGTACTTGTCGGAGCTGGAACGCGGCCGCAAGGATCCGTCGAGCGAGATTCTTGCGGCCGTCGTCGGTGCATTGGGCACGTCCATGGCGGAGATCTCAGGCCTGGCGCATCACGACCTGTCCCGCGGCGACGCGACCTTGATGGCTGCCTGACGACCCTCGAGTACCTGGTCGACGACGCCGTAGTCACGCGCAGCCGGTGCCGTCAACACCAGATCACGGTCGGTGTCGTGGCGGAGTTTCTCGACGTCGCGTCCCGTGTGCTTCGCGAGAATTGCTTCCATCTCGGCTCGTACTCGAACCACCTCGTCGGCAGCCAGAATCAGATCGGGGATGGTCCCTCGGCCCTGCGCCGCAGGCTGATGCAGCACCACCCGGCTGTGGGTCAGCGCCGAGCGTCGCCCCGGTGCTCCCGCCGCGAGCAGTACCGCCCCTGCCGCCACCGCTTGGCCCACACATGTTGTGGCAACGGGTGATCCGATGAATTGCATCGTGTCGTAGACGGCGAGCATGGCAGCCGTGTCACCGCCCTCGCAGTTGATGTACATCGAGATTTCCTGGTCGGGGGAGTCGGCTTCCAAGTGGAGCAGCTGTGCGATCATCGCATTCGCCACACCGGCGTCTATTCCGGTACCGAGATAGACGATGCGCTCACTGAGCAGGTGCGAATAGACGTCGACGACGCGTTCGCCGCGCGCATCTCGCGTGATGACATTGGGAATCGTGTACGTGCTCATCGTGCCAACTCCATTCCGAACGACACCCGTCGCGCAGGCATGACCTGATCGAACGAGTCGACGATTGCGTCGACGAACCCGTACTCGCGGGCAGCCTCGGCGGTGAACCAGCGATCGTGCAGAGAGTCGTCGAAGATCTGCTCGCGTGTTTGCCCGGTGTCGTCGGCGATGAGGCCGAGAACCGTATCTCGGGTATGCCGCAGATCGTTGGCCTGCACCTCGACTTCGACGGCCGACCCACCGATGCCGGCGGACCCCTGGTGCATCAGTATTCGAGAATGCGGCAGGGCATACCGCTTACCGCGCGTGCCTGACGACAGTAAGAACTGACCAGCGCTGCAGGCCAATCCGAGTGCCAGCGTCGACACGTCGCAGGGTACGAGGTGCATCACGTCGCGGATGGCGAGCATCGCGGGAACCGACCCTCCCGGTGAGTGAATCCACAGGGCGATGTCGGCGGAGGGATTCTCGGCCGCCAACGTCAGCAGGTGAGTGGTGAGGACGGTGCCGTTGTCGTCGTCGAGGGCACCGTCGAGCACGAGAACCCGATGGCGGAGAAGTTGATTGCGGAGTTCGGGCGGGAACATTCGAGGTGATTCGCTCATGATTCGAGTCTGCGTCCGAATCCGGTTGCACTCCAGTGCTTCTGCTGTGGGCAGCGACTCTGCTCACAGCTTCGTTGTACGTGGAGGGACAATGGTGAGATGACTGCACTCGAGTTCTCCGAATCCATTGTCGTCGCTGCGCCGGTCGACGACGTGTACGCCGTCGTCTCCGACATCACCCGAACAGGAGAATGGAGCCCGATCTGCCAGGAGTGCTGGTGGAACGAGGCCGACGGCGGTGGCGTCGGATCGACCTTCACCGGCCGGAACGTGGTGCCGGGCCGCACGTGGGAGACCGTGTCGACAGTGGCGGCAGCCGAACCCGGCTGCGAGTTCGCGTGGGTGGTGGGCGACAACTTCGTCCGTTGGGGCTACACCCTCGAGCCCGTGGACGGTGGCACACGCCTGACCGAGAACTGGAACTTCCTGCCGGGCGGTATCGCGCACTTTCACCGCAAGTTCGGCGACGACGCGCAGAAGGAAATCGACACTCGTAGCCAGGCGGCACTCGACGGTATCCCTCGGACCCTGGCGGCAATCAAGCGAATCGTGGAAGCCGGGGCCTGACTGGCCATCGACGGATAGCCTGTCCGCATGGCAGCAACGGTTCTGCGGGTGTCGACGGTCCTCGAATCACGGGCCCCGCGGCAGCGATCGTGCTCAGTGACGAGCAGGTCGCGTCCCTCGGTTCCACCAAGACTCCGCCGGTTCGGTTCACGATCGGTGGGCAAACTGTGCGCGGTCGCATCGGCCGGATGGGTGGCGAGAATCTGCTCGGGCTCAACAAGAGCGTTCGCGCCACACTCGGCGTCGAGGCCGGTGACACCGTCGACGTGATCATCGAGTTGGACGACCAGCCGCAGGTGATCGAGGTACCGCCTGCGTTGGCGACAGCTCTGGACGCGGATCCCGCCGTCCGAGCAGCGTTCGATGCGCTGGCACCGTCGACACGAAAAGAACACGCCCGCTCCGTCGCCGACGCGAAACGCGACGACACCCGCGAGCGGCGCATCACGGCAATCGTCCAATCCCTTCGGCCCTGAGGCCACGTCCTGCCCGCCGGGAGAGCGCCACAGGCGGCGGTGCCAGCCCATCGTGACACCATCAGGGCTTGACGTGACACCACTGTGGTGTCACTCTTGATGCATGGAACTTGGGCAGTACGTCAACGACCTCCAACGTCGGTTGGTCGAGTCGGCAGCAACCGGAGACGAGAACACTCGTGCCGCTGCTGAACGACTCGTCGACGGCATGGATGCGGCAACGCGTCTGGTGATGCTCGACGTGCTGTCGGACGCGGTAGGAGACATCAACCGCGACCTTGCCCCTGGTTCCGTGGACATCAGGCTCCGTGGACGTGAGATCGAATTCGTCGTGGCGGCAGCTGTCTCGGAACCGGAAGACGACGAACAAACCCCTCCCAGCATCGAACTGGACGACACGAGCACATCCCGCACCACTCTTCGACTGCCGGACGCGCTCAAATCGCGGGTGGACGAGGCCGCGGCGTCGGACGGTATGTCGGTGAACACCTGGTTGGTGCGAGCCGTCGCCACCGCTCTTCAACCCAAACAACGCCGTGCCGCGCAACGAACGGTTCGTACCGGGGACAACTTCGCCGGCTGGGCGCGCTGATCGTCGGCTCCAACAAAGCTTTTCAATAACTCTGCGCCGAGCAGAGTGTCACAACCATGCCCGTAGGAGGCATCGCCATGCCCGAATTCGCTACTCCGACGCCGATCGACCTGGCCATCGATCTGCAGGTCGGGAGCATTGACGTCGTTGCTACAGAACGTGCCGACACCGTCGTGACCGTCACTCCCACCAACCCGTCCAAAGCCGTCGATCGTAAGGGGGCCGAGAACACCAAGGTCGACTTCGACGGCGAGCGCCTCACCGTCATCGGCCCCAAGGCGCGTATCAGCTTCTTCGGACCGACAGAGTCCGTCGAGGTGAAAGTCGAACTACCGCAGGGATCTCGACTCACTGCGGAGGTTGCAGCCGGCGGCCTCCGCACCGTGGGCGATCTCGGTGCCGTACGGATCAAGAGCGCGATGGGACCGGTGGAAGTGGATTCGGCAGAGGACCTGTGGGTGCGCGCCGGGCACGGTAACGCGACCGTGAGTACGGCACTGGGCAACATCGATATCACCGCCGACCACGGCCAGATTCGACTCGGAACGGTCGTCGGTGATGCAGTGCTCAAGGCGTCGCACGGCTCGATTATGGTGCGGGAGTCGGGCACCGAACTCGACGCCAAGCTCTCCTACGGCGATCTCGATGTCGAGAAGTCGCTCGGCGGAGTGAGCGCGAAGACCGCGTACGGCAGCATCACTCTCCACGAAGTAACCAGTGGCGCAATCCAAGTCGAGAGCGGATACGGGCAGGTCACCGTCGGTGTCCGGCGCGGTGTGCCCGCGTGGCTCGATCTGTCGTCCAAGGACGGTCACGTCCGCAACGAACTCACGCCCGAAGGCGCACCCGACGAGACGGAAGAGAGCGTGACGATTCGCGCTCGAACGCGATACGGCGACATTGCCGTCCGGCACAGCTGAGAAGGACAGGCACCCATGAATACATCTGCGATTCACGTCCGCGGACTGCGAAAGTCTTTTGGCGACAAACGTGTACTCGACGGTGTCGATCTCACCGTCGACGCCGGTACCGTCACCGCTCTGCTCGGGTCCAACGGGGCAGGCAAGACCACGACCGTCCATATCCTGTCCACTCTCGTTGCGCCGGATGGTGGTTCGGCAACAGTCTCAGGCTGCGACGTTGTCGGCAATCCCGACGGCGTTCGTGCAGCAATCGGTCTGACCGGTCAGTTCTCGGCGGTCGACAACCTCTTGACCGGCGAGGAAAATCTGATGCTGATGGCCAGACTCCGGCATCTGGGACCGAAGCGATCCAAGCCGCGCGTCGCAGACCTGCTCGAGCAGTTCGATCTGGTCGAGGCCGGTAGAAAGCCGTTGTCCACGTATTCGGGTGGCATGCGGCGACGGCTCGATCTAGCCATGACCCTCGTCGCCCCACCGCGCGTCATCTTCCTCGACGAGCCGACCACCGGCCTCGACCCACGCAGCCGACGCTCCATGTGGGATATCGTGCGATCCCTCGTTGCCGACGGCACCACCGTGCTGCTCACCACCCAATATCTTGATGAGGCAGATGAACTCGCTGACCGGATCGCAGTTCTGGACGGCGGCCGGATCGTTGCCGACGGTACCCCGGACGAGCTGAAGCGTCGCATACCTGGCGGCCACATCCGATTGCGCTTCGCCGATGTCCTGACGCTCGACGACGCAACCCGCGCATTCGGCGATGCGGTCGTCGACGCCGACGGTCTGGCGCTGTCGGTACCGACCGACGGAAGCGTCCGCACTCTGCAGGCCGTGTTGAGTCGGCTGGATGCGGCGGGCGTCGCGGCCGACGACCTGAGTATCCATACCCCCGACCTCGATGACGTGTTCATGGCATTGACCGGCCGGGCCGACAGCAAGGTCGAATCATGACAACTGCAACGACATACGTGATGAGTGACTCGATCACCATGCTGCGCCGCAGTCTTCTGCACATTCGGCGATATCCGGGCTTGACGATGTTCGTCATCGGCGCGCCAGTGGTGTTCCTGATGTTGTTCGTCTTCGTATTCGGAGGAACCCTGGGCGCAGGTTTGCCCGGTGTGGACCCAGACGCCGGACGGTCTGCATATCTGCCGTACGTGATGCCGGGCATCCTCGCCATGACGATTGCCGGTACCGCCGGTGGAACGGCGACCACCGTCGCAATGGACATGACCGAAGGCATCACCGCGCGCTTCCGGACGATGGCGATCTCGCGTGCAGCGGTTGTGGCAGGCCACGTTCTCGGCAACACGGTGCAGGCCGTTCTCGGAGTGGTGGTTGTGCTCGCAGTGGGTCTTGCCGTCGGCTTTCGACCGAGTGCCAATCCTCTGCAATGGGTCTCGATTCTGGGAATGGTGCTGCTCATAGCCTTCGCGATCAGTTGGCTCGCGGTGGCGATGGGTATGGCGTCGAAGTCGGTGGAAACCGCGAGCAACCTACCGATGCTGTTGCTGCTGTTACCGTTTCTGGGAAGTGGGTTCGTTCCGACCGACACGATGCCATCAGGACTGCGATGGTTCGCCGACTACCAACCGTTCACGTCGTTCGTCGAAACCCTGCGCGGACTGTTGGCGGGGGAGCCGATGGGCACGAATCTGCCACTCGCACTGGCTTGGTGCGCGCTCATCACAGTGGCGGGGTACGTCTGGGCGATGGCGATCTACGAGAAGAAGTCGGTGCGCTGAGACCTACTGCACCCTGAGGCCAGTGGTCGTAGCCTCCGCTACCCGGGACGATGGTAGTAGCCGGTCAATTCCGCAGCGGTTGTCCAACCTAGTCTGGTGTAGAGCGCTCGTCCGTCCGACGTAGCACCGAGAACTGCACGCGTTCTGCCGGCTCGAAGTGCACCCTGCTCGAGGTGATTCATCACGACCGAGCCCAGGCCACGGCGGCGATGTGAATCTTCGGTCACAATCTGATCCGGCACCACGAACACCTGACCCAAGCCGATCTGCCCGCGCGCAGCCAACTCTCCGGCAGTGGTACGAATCTCCGTCGTCAGCAACGTATCCGACGCCTGAACGGTTCGCACGTCATAGCCGTCGGGTGCCGCTACCGCGGCGGCCACAGTGATCTCTCGCAGCATGAACCACGCAGGATCGGTCCTGACCCATCCTGTCGAAAACAGTGATTCCCACGATGGTCCCCCCACATATTTGATGCAGGCATACGGCGGTGGTGAGCTCTCGACAATCGATTCGACCTGCTCGGCGGTCGGTGTGTGCAAGACGTATCGACGAGACTCTCGCGTCATACCGGTGTCGATCGCCCAGCCGCCCTCGATCTCGACCGGTGCCGATGTGACTCGCGAGTGGGCCCAACCGTGGACCCAGCCCTCGACGTAGTCCAGCTGCCTCATCACACCACCGCAGCAGGCGTGCTCGACGCGACGGCCGCCGCCGGGCCGATCCCCGAGGACAGGCCAGCGAGAATGCCCACAGCCGAGGTGATGTCGGGAAGTGACCGCGTGAAAGGAATGCGTTGACGATCGTCGAAGGCGTAGCCCGTTCCGAAGCGCAGTCCGGGTGCCAGCAACAGGCCGTGAGCATGAGCTTCCGCGACCAGCGCACTGGATCGAATGCCGTCGGGTAGGGAACACCACAACGCCAGGCCTCCGTTCGGCACTCGAAAGTGCCAGTCCGGTAGTTGATCACGCATCAACGCGACGGTGTGATCACGAGCAACTCTCGACGCCTCCGCGCGCACCCGACGCACCTCGTCGTATCTACCGAGCAACTCCGTAGCAGCCAGCTGATCGATGACGGACACCGAAAGTTGTCGTCGCGCATAGGTTGCGGCGATTCTCGTCAGCAGACCTGCCTCGGCTCGAACCCAGCCGACTCGCAGCCCTCCCCACACCGTCTTGCTCGTCGACCCGATCGTCACCGTCGCAACATCCGGAGTTGCGGCTCCGAACGGTTCGATATCGGGCGACCCGTCGAGAGACAGATCAGCTGCGACCTCGTCGACGATCGTCAGCACCGCGTGGCGGTGCATGGTGGCAGACAGTTGTCGGCGCGTTCGGAGGGGCAGCCGCGCGCCGGACGGATTGGAGAAGTCGGGCATGAAATACGCCAGCGTCGGAGCGCTCTGTCGAGTGGCTCGATCTGCCGATGTCACGAATTCGTCGGTGTCGTCCGGGTCGATGGGAACCGGGATGCAGCGCCCGCCCAGTGAATGAACGAGTTCGACGACACCCGGGTACGTCGGGTGCTCCACCAGCACCCTGGCACCGGGCTCGGTGAACGTGGCCAACACCGCGTGGATGGCGTCGGTGGCACCGGAGGTGACGAGAACGTTGTCGGCCGTGGTCGGTACTCCACGCCCTCGGTAGTACGCGGCAATGGCTTCGCGGAGCTCGAACAAACCGGACGGAGCGTAGCCACCCAGGGAGAAACGATCTCGAATCTTCTCTGCCGCAACGCCGTACGCATCGGACAACAGAGGCGAGGCCGAGGGGGACGCGTTGACGAACTCCAAATTGGCAGTCTCCCGGTCGCCGGCCAGCGATCCCCAGGACGGTAGCGAACCCGTCGGGGAAACATAGGTACCCGAGCCTCGCTGGGCGCTGATCCAGCCGCTCTCCCGAAGATGACGATAGGCCGACGCAACCGTCACCCGACTGACGTCCAAACTGATCGACAGCGCCCGCTCGGCAGGCAGCCGCGTCTGAGCCGACACCTCACCGCTCTCGATGAGCCGACGCAGCTCGTCGGCGATCTCGAGGTAGAGGGGGCCACCGGATCGGTTGCGCAACGTCGACGGGCCGATCCGTGCGGCCAATTCCGGGGCCGAGATCGCGGTCGCATCGTACGAGTCCATGCATGCCACTCTTGCACACTGGACTGCACATTTTCGGCCGAAAGCAGTCCATTGTTGGTTCATGATCGCAATTGGAGCTGTATTGATCCTGTCCATGGTGGGCGCAGGGTGGACTGTGGTCGCACTGCGCGAGGGTGGAAGAAGCGCGCCCGCCGGGCCGCCGCGTAGTCGAATCGACGTCGACTGAGTCGGCTGCGCCTCGACAAACGCGCGCGCATTCGTCAGACGCGTGCGGTCTTGCCACCAATCCGGGCCTGTTTCGCGCGCACCTGGCGAACGCGCGCGCGTTTGCGAAATCCGGGGGGGGGAGCGGGATCAGGGTTC
>NZ_NOZC01000011.1:0-773 GCF_002258545.1 Rhodococcus sp. 05-2255-3B1
AACTTCGCCGCACTCGGCGGCCAGGACTACGACCCGGAGCAGTCCAAGCTCTCCGACGTCGCACAGGCCGCGATGATCACCAACCTGCTCACCGAGGACAACCTGCCGTCCTACCACCGGGAGATCGCCGAGAACTTCTCCCAGGACGGTGCCTGGGGCACCTGGGTCGGCCGGTGGACCGCCGAGGAGAACCGGCACGGCATCGTCATGCGTGACTACCTCGTCGTCACCCGCGGCGTCGATCCCGTCGCCCTCGAAGAAGCCCGCATGATCCACATGACCAACGGATATGCGTCGCCTGCCGGTGCAGGGGTGGGTCTGCTGCACTCCGTCGCCTACGTGACGTTCCAGGAGCTGGCCACCCGCGTCTCGCACCGCAACACCGGCAAGGTCTGCGACGATCCGATCGCCGACCGCATGCTCCAGCGCATCGCCGCCGACGAGAACCTGCACATGATCTTCTACCGCAACATCACCGGCGCGGCGATGGACATCTCGCCCGATCAGACGTTGCAGGCGGTCTCGGACATCGTGATGAACTTCGTCATGCCCGGTGCCGGTATGCCGAACTTCCGCCGCAACGGTGTGTTGATGGCCAAGCACGGCATCTACGACCTGCGTCAGCACCTCGAGGACGTCGTCTGGCCGGTGCTGCGCAAGTGGAGCGTGTTCGAGCGCAACGACTTCACCGGCCGCGGCGAGAACAAGCGCGAGGAACTCGCCGCGTTCCTCGAAGACCTCGAGCGTCAGGCCACCAAGTTCGAGGAGATGCG
>NZ_NOZC01000028.1:0-751 GCF_002258545.1 Rhodococcus sp. 05-2255-3B1
CAGGCCCGCTACGGTGGGGGCTTCCATGAGTGCACGGACGCTGATTTCACAGTCGAAGGTTTCCTGCACGGCGGCTACGACACGCATCGCAGAGAGCGAGTTGCCGCCCAGGTCGAAGAAGGAGTCGTCCACGCTGACTCGCGGCAGGTCGAGAACCTTCGTGAAAATGCCGGAGATAATTTCTTCAACCGGAGATGACGGCGCTCTGTGAACGCCGCTGGCGAATTGCGGCTCGGGCAACGCCCATTTGTCCAGCTTGCCGTTGACAGTTAACGGCAACTCGTCGATGACCATCACCACGGCCGGAACCATGTACGCAGGCAATCGCGCGGCAACTCGTTCGCGCAGCGCCCCACCATCGATTCCCGCAGACACCTCGGTAGGTACGACGTAGCCAATCAACTGCTTGCCGGTATCGGTATCACGGGCCACCACTGCCGCACGCTCCACTCCGGTCAAGGCAGCGAGTGTTGCTTCCACTTCACCGATTTCGATGCGGTAACCACGAATCTTCACCTGATCGTCAGAGCGACCCACATACTCCAGCTCGCCGTCGTGATTCCAACGAACCAGATCGCCGGTGCGATACATCCGCGAACCCAAAGGGCCGAGCGGACACGCGACGAATCGCGATGCCGTCAAGCCCGGCCGTCGCACATAACCGCGTGCCACACCCCGCCCCGCGACATACAACTCACCAACCACACCGATCGGAACCCGCCGCAAACCGGAATCCAACACAAACAACGCA
>NZ_NOZC01000017.1:0-217899 GCF_002258545.1 Rhodococcus sp. 05-2255-3B1
GTGAACCGCCGTCGATACCAGCACTCTCGCTGACGCGGTGACCGCCGTCAGCACCACCATCGGGACCGTCGTCGGCATTACTGGTTCGTGAGTTGCCGTCGCCAGCACTCTCGCTGACGCGGTGACCGCCGTCAGCACCACCATCGGGACCGTCGTCGGCATTACTGGTTCGTGAGTTACTGGTTCGTGAGTTGCCGTGGGCACCAGCACTCTCGCTGGCGCGGTGGCCGCCGTCAGCACCGGTAGCGTGTGTTGTCGAACCCGTTGGTGCGCTGGCAGTTTCCTTGTTTATGCGGTCGCTGAGCAGGTCGCGCAGCGGAACGATCAGGTGCACCGACGCCCGCGACCCACCCGACGCCCCGCGGCTGCCACCGCGTAGGTGCCGGTCGAGAATCCGATCGAGTGCATCGGCCCGGCGTTTCGACGGACTCCGCGGGTCGCGTTCCCCGCCCGGGCCCGGCCGCGGAGCCGTCAACGGCGACAGGGCGGTGAGCAGCTTCTCGGCCAGCATCCGGTCGACGTCGCCGCCGACGCGAAAACGCCCGTTGGCCAGAGGATGGATTTCGAATCGGTTCAGGTTCGGGTTCTCCGCCATCGGTACCGGCGGCGGCCCCGACGGAACAGGTTCGGGCCCAGCAGGTTCGGGCCCTGCATCACCCAAGCCGCCTGCATCACCCGGGCCACCTGCGTCACCGGAGCCGCCGGCATCATTCGAACCACCGGTATCGGCTCGGCCCGCCTGCTCTTGCTCGCGCGCTCGTTCCTGCTCTAGTCGTTTCTTCTCGGCCTGCTCGTGTCGAGCTCGGGCGCCCTCTGCCGCGGAATGTGCCAAGGCCTGCGCTCGTGCGGTGACCTGCCCGGCGGTGCTGCGCATCGCGTGCGCGAGCAGTTCCGCGACGACGGCGTCGCGGCGCTGCTCGTCGAGGGTGGGGTCGGCGACCACGACGGTGGCGTAGCCGTCGGCGATCGCCGAGGCGTGGCCGGCGTGGATGTCACCACCTGCGAGGGCGTCGAGCACGCTCGGCCACTGGGTGAGCCATTGCCCGAGTTCCATCTGACGCGCCGCGGATCCGTCGGTGATGCGCACCGACTTCGCGTACCAGCGGGTGACGGAGGAGTGCCCGAGTTTCATCGCCAGGCCACGCCGGTCGATCTCGGCGAGCAGTGCCAATCTCGCTGCAGCCAAAGCGTTTTCGTGGGACGACACGTCGGCGAGCTCGGAGGCCAATTCCTGATCCCCGAGCTCGAACACATCCCCCCATGTCTTCACCCCACGAAAGCTATACCCACCCACCGACACGTTTCTGCGACGCCGGTCAACGCTTCCAACGAATACGGATTGGGCCCTTCGCAGTCGAGGGATCGACCACGGATCCCTTCTGGGTGATCTCGACTTCTCCCGCGTCGACCATCCGGCGGGCGGCGCGGCGGACCGGTTCCATCAACTCCCGCCAACCGTCGTCGGACAGGGCTCGTGCGACGTCGGACGGGCAGATCGTGGAGTCGCGGGACCGGGCGTCGAGCAGAGAACGGATCTTGTCTTCGAGTTCTTTGTCGGTGGCGCTCACCTTGTGTCGCCGGCACGCATCGCTGCAGTACTTGATGTCATTCCAGTTCTTCTCCCACTTCTTGCGCCACTCGATTCGTCGCCCACAGGAGGCGCAGACCTTGTCGGCGGGCTGCGCAGTGGAGGAGCGACGAGAATGAGCCATGCTTCGACAGTAACCTCGTTGCATGGCGATTCGACCCATTCTCGTTGCCGGTGACCCGCGGCTGACGACGGTCGCCGAACTCGTCACCGTGTTCGACGCCGATTTGGTGGCGTTCGTGAAGGACCTGTTCGAGACCAACACCGCGGCGCACGGGGCCGGACTCGCTGCCAACCAGGTCGGCGACCCGCGTGCAGTGTTCGTCTACGACCTCAGGGACGGCGGGGTCCGTCACCGCGGGCACGTGGTCAACCCAGTGCTCGAGACGTCGGCGATCCCGGAGACGATGCCGGACCCCGGAGACGGTGAAGGGTGTCTGTCGGTACCGGGGGAGCGGTACCCGACCGGCCGCGCGGACTGGGCCCGCGTGACCGGTGTCGATGTGGAGAACGCTCCCGTCTCGGTCGAGGGCCACGGTTACCTGGCTCGGTGTCTGCAGCACGAGTCCGACCATCTGGCCGGTCACCTGTACCTCGACCGCCTGATCGGCCGCAATCAGCGTGCTGCGAAGAAGATGATCAAGGCACGAGGATGGGTCGGCCCCGGCAACAGTTGGCTGCCCGGGTCCGATGCGGACCCGTTCGGCTGGTGAATCGAACCGGCGATCAACACGCGCCGGTGAGTGCGCATGCCGCTGCGCGTTCCAGCTTCCAACGGCCCTCGGAGACAACGAAACCGATCGAGGACGTCGGCCCGACGGACGTGCCGCTCGCCTCCACCCGTCCGGGTGCTACGGCGTCGACGCGGGCGAACGTCACGTCCGACATGACCCCGCCGCTGTCGAACAACGCTACGTTCTCCTCGAGTGTGCCTTCGAGCGCGTCGGCGCGGTCGGACCGCTCTGCGGTCCAGTCGAAAACGGTACGGAAGATGGCGGTCGCTTCGTCCGGGGTAGGGATGGCTGTGGGCGCGACGCAGGGAGGAGGGGGCGGGAACGACGACGGCGCAACGTTCACCGCGGCGTCGATGCCCGGCTCGGGTTTCGTTGCGGCACAACCGGTGAGCACGACCAGAGCCAGTCCGCAGAGCACGCGACCGACGATCATCAGAACGGGTTGTAGACGTAGAGCATCCGGTAGTCCCACTCCGAGGATCCGGCCGGGATTCGGATCTCTGTCAGGACCCGACCGTTCTGGGAGCGCGAACCGCGGGCGTGAAACGACCAACAATCGATCTGCCGACTCGTGCCGAACGGGCTGACGATCAACAATTCTGTGCTCGCCGCGCCGTATGCCGCAGGGTCGAAGGCGCCGACGAAACTCGAGGTGGAGTCCTTGGGCCCGAACGGGTTGTCGTCGGGAGCGGCGGAGGCTGTCGGCGCGACGAGCACTGCGCCGCCGATCGCCAGCGCGACTCCGGCGAGGATCTTCTTCGGCGATGGTGGCTCCGTTCGTTTCGAGCACGACTACTCAGTGCTCATGGGATCGGCCGCAACCGACCGCGCGTTACGAACCGGATCCTTCCTCGAACGCGGCACACTGGAGTCCATGACAGCACTCGAAGCGCCCATCGTTGCCCAGCGGCTCGGCCGTCGTCTCGCGATGTGGGGCGGTGGAAGTGTGCTCGTCGGAACGGTGTTGGCGTTGCGCGGGTCGTCGCCTGCCCGGCGGGCGTTCGGTCAGCAGACTGCGGGGTGGGGTGCGATCGATCTGGCGATCGCGGGTGTAGGCGCGCTGAGCTCGAAGCCTCCGACTGCCGCGAGTTTGAGCCGGCTGCTGTGGATCAATGCCGGTCTCGACGTCCTCTACGTCGCGACCGGCGCGCACATCGCCGTCAGAAAGCCTCGGTTCGGCGGCCGGATCACCGCTGACCAGGCGCTGGGCCACGGCTCTGCCGTCGTCGTGCAGGGCGCTGCGCTTCTCGCATTGGACACGACACACGCCCGCATGATTTCCGGGTAATCACACGAGTGTCATTCTCGCCGTTGGCGTTTTGTCAAGTACCGACACGTCTGATTTGTTGCGCGATCAGTAGATTTGCGTAACACTCGTCCCATCAGTCACATCAGTATCGTGGGTCACACGGGAAACGGTGGGTTCGTCCATGCGTGTACGTAGTCGGCAGATTGCTGTCGGGGCTGTCCTGGCACTGGCAGTGAGCGGACTCAGCGCTCTGACCGCGCCCACCGTGTCGGCCGAACCGTGCGGTGGGCTCGGTGGGCCGGGCTCGTCTCCGCTGTTCGGGTCGTCGGGTAGCGCCGGGATGTCGGGCAAGAACCCGCAAGGCCCTCAGGGGCCGCTTCCTCGGATCACCGGCAACACCCAAAGCATCGCCTGGGTCACCGGTCCGCAGAGCGTGAACAACACCTACAACGACCTCGCGATGTCCGGCACCGACCTCGGAATCAGTTGGGACAACGGGGCCGGCCAGATCCTGATGGCGTTCGGTGACACCTTCGGAGACTGCTCCTCCGGCAATGCGCAGTGGCGCAGCAACGCGCTCTTCCGGTCGGACAAGGCGTCGACGAATCTGGCGCAGGGAGTCGAGATCGGTCCAGCCGACCCCGCGGACAACACCTCCGGTGCCGTCGTGCGGGCCGGTAGTCCCAACTATGCAGCCGAGATCATCTCCAGCGCAAAGCTGCCCAGCGTCGAGGACACGACGATTCCCACGGCGGCCATAGCGATCGGCAACACCCAGTACATCAACTACATGTCGGTGCAGAGCTGGGGCAGCCCCGGGCGCTGGATCACGAACTACTCGGCGACGGCGAAATCCACTGACAACGGTCAGAATTGGTCGACCGACCCCAAGACGATCCGCGTCAACAAGGGTGTCACCATTCCGGGCTTCACCAACGTCCACGAAAGCCAGGGCAAGTTCCAGCAGAGCGCGTACGTGCTGGGTCGAGACGGCAAGTACCTGTATCAGTTCGGCACACCCAACGGACGATTCGGCGATGCCTTCGTCTCACGGGTGGCACCGAGCGAGATCGAGAACCTCGACGCGTACGAGTATTCGACGCAGGATCCGGATCCGACGAAGCAGTGGTCGAAGAACATCGGCGACACCGTTGCGATCGTCAAGGGCCCGGTCAGTGAGATGTCGGTTGCATGGAACGACTACCTCGGCCGCTACGTGATGATGTACGGGGACGAGAACACACGCACATTGGTCGCTCGCACTGCCGACAATCCCGAGGGGCCCTGGAGTGCGCCGAGGACCATCCTCGATGCCAATCAGACCGCCGGCGGAATCTACGCGCCGTTCATTCACCCGATGTCGAGCGGAAAAGACCTGTACTTCACTGCTTCTCGGTGGTCGGACTACAACGTGCTGCTGTTGAAGACGAATCTCGACGCGCTGAAGTGATCTCCGCGGAGCGTTCGATCGCCGCCTGCAGGTAGGCATCCACCTCGAGATCTTCCGGGGCGGAAAGTAATCCGCGCCGGATCGTCGAGAGATATCTGCTCGACGGTTCGCCGGGCTCTCGGGCGATCGAACTTGTCAGCGTGAACGCGGGTCGTCCGTCGATGTCCGGAAGTCGGAGTAGTGCATCGTACTTCCCACGGAAGCTCTCACCTTCGCGATCCACTGCCAGCTGCGACCATTGTCCGATGGCAAGTGTCTCCGTCCCCCCGACATCGATGGATGCGACGACGTTCTCGACGGCAGCCAGGTGAGCGAACTGGACGCCGTCGAGTAGATAGCCATGTGCTACAGACCGATTCGCGGCATCTGCCGTCGTCGAGACGAACGCGGACGCTCCGGTCCAGCGCCGCGAGACTCCGGCGAAGTACAGCGGATAGTCGATCCACAGCCATTTTTCCCCTGCAGGCAATGCTGTCGAGGGTGCCGGTGGGTGCGCACCGAATTCGGAGCTTTCGTCGGATCCAGTCAGGTAGCTGAAAAACCTCTCGCGCAGGAGATTCGACCCGTACGAGACGTACCAGAGCCGACCGGTCACTCGGTCTCGAACAGCTGCCGGTATGCCTCGGCGAGCAGGTCGGCCGCGAGGTCGTGGTTGTGTGACGCTGCACCCGTCGAGTTGCCGGATCGCATCAGCCTGGCGTTGAGGCCGTAGGCGAGGTCGTCGAACGTGTCGTCGTCGATCCCGAGGTCGACGTCCACGTCTTCTTCCAGCAGCGCGCCGAGGTCGATCGACCACGACCACACTCGTTCGTCCCGGTAGGGTCCGCGCCCGGCGCTGACGGTCTCGTTGGAGACCTCGAGTTGCTCGTCGGTCCGGTCGCGCGGAACGTTGGTGTTGATGCGCAGGTCGAGTTCGATCGTGTCGTCGTCGTGCACGATCTCGTCGACGCGCAGCGTCTCGAAGCCGCCGCACGTCAGCGTCAGCAAGCGCCGAGGCCCGGTGTCGACGTGTTCGTCGGACAGGGCGGCGATCTGCCACAGGTACTTCGCGGTGTTCGCCGGGTCGGGGATCGAAGAGTTGATGTAGTCGGCCACGATGCTGCGGATGGCCGGGTATGCGATGTGGTCGGACAGTTCCCAAAACTGCTTGCGCGCCTTGCCGACAGACGTGTCGAGCAATGTCGCCCGCTTGGCTCTTTCCTTCGGCAGTGCGGATTTCGCGCTCGGTGCCTCGCCGGTCGCACCGGGCTGCGAGGGGCGTTCACGTAGGCGGGTCAGGCGCGCCACGAGATCCTGCAATTGCTCGAGTTGGTCTGCTGTGCCAGAGGTGAAGTCGAGTGCCTCGATGTCGGTCCACACGTCGAGGTCGGCGATGAACTGTGCCGCGACCGAGTCGGAGTACCCGACGTAGGCCTCGTTGTCGGCGAAGTGCAGAACGTAGAGCCCGGCTCGGTGTTCCTTGGCCGCGAAGACCGTGGCGATGGATCCGGCGTCGGTGACGTCGTATCGCTCGAAGGTGAATCCGTCGGATGTGGAAGCTGTCGGCATGGCTGTGAATCTACCGATGTGAGTCGAAAGCACCTATTTTCGGCCGTGTCCGCAATGTCGGGAATTCGTTCCAGAAACCAATGATTTAGGTGAACCTTCGTAAACTGGATGTTCAGACTTGTTCTGGCACCGCGTGTTCCGCATTGTCCGATGTACCGGAAGTACTTCCGCTACCGTGAACGAAAGTTGAATTCGTGGTGCTATCTTGTGGAATGTCTGTTTCCATCGCTAACGAAACAAGCAGGTAACACGCGGTGTGAACAATGCCGAGAGCAGTGCCATCGGGCACGGCCGTGGTGCTCGATGGAAGGTGGTTGCGCGTGGGCGGTTATCTTGCGCGGAGGTTGCTGAACTACGTCGTCCTGCTGCTCATCGCGACGTTTCTGACCTACCTTCTGGCGTCGCTCACGTTCGATCCGCTGTCCAATCTCCTCAGTCGCAACCCGCCGCCGTCGAGCGCTGTACTCGACGCGAAACGCGCGGCGCTGCATCTCGACGATAATCCCGTGTTGCGCTACCTGAAGTGGCTGTGGGCTGTGCTTCATGGTGACTTCGGTCAGACCATCGCGGCCGGCTCCGTCAACGACGAGTTGTGGCGACGCATTCTCGTCTCGCTGCGTCTGGTGGTGCTCGGCACCGTCCTCGGCGCGGTACTGGGAACACTCGTAGGTGCGTACGGTGCCGTCCGGCAGTACAAGATCTTCGATCACGTCGCCACTGTCGTGACGTTCATCCTCATCAGCACCCCGATCCTGGTTCTGGCGCCGGTACTCAAATACCTTGCTGTGCAGGTCAATCAGAGCACCGGTAGCCAGTTCTTCCAATACACCGGTGAGACGTCGACAACACTCGCTCCCGGTCTGATGAACGAAATCATCGACCGTGCTCAGCATTTGCTGTTGCCGACCGTTGTCCTGATGTTGTTCACCATCGGTGGTTACAGCCGCTACATGCGTAGTTCCATGCTCGACGAACTGAACATGGACTACATCCGTACGGCCCGCGGCAAGGGCCTCACCCGCGGCCGCGCGATATTCAAGCATGGCTTCCGAACTGCGTTGATCCCGATGGCGACGCTCTTCGCGTTCGGGATGGGCGCGGTGATCACCGGCGCGACCTTCACCGAGCGAGTTTTCGGGTGGTACGGCATGGGGGACTGGCTGATCTACGGCATCACCAGTCAGGACATCAACATCACGCTCGCGGTCTCGCTGTTCACCGCGCTGTCGGTCCTCGTCTCCGGAATGTTGACCGACATCTTTACGGCCGCATTGGATCCGCGCGTTCGCTACGCGGACTGACCCACCACTTCGAGTAAGGAAAGGATCGGCGATGGCGACACCTGTGGTTCCCGAGATCGCTGCGGTCGAGGGCCCGAGCGACTCGACGGCTCCGATCACACGCAGGCGCTTGGTGCTGCGCCGGTTCCTGCGCAACCGGCCTGCGTTGGTGGGCATCGTGGTGCTGCTCGCGATGTTCGTCGGCGCATTCGTACTCCCGCACTTCATTCCCTTCACCTACGAGGAACTCGACGCGTACGCGCTCAACTCGCCGCCGACCACACGACACTGGTTCGGCACCAACCAGATCGGGCAGGATGTTCTGGCTCAGACGCTGCGTGGACTGCAGAAGTCGCTGATCATCGGCATGCTCGTCGCGCTCATTTCCACGGTGCTTGCCGGCGTCGTCGGCGCGGTGGCGGGATACTTCGGCGGTTGGACCGACCGCGCGCTGATGTGGGTCGCCGATGTTCTGCTCGTCGTCCCGAGCTTCCTGGTCATCGCTATCTGCTCGCCGCTGTTCCGCGACAAGAGCTTCTTCATCCTGGTGTTGCTGCTCGCGGCGTTCGCGTGGATGATCACGTCCCGCATCATCCGTGCGATGACGCGGTCGTTGCGTGAGCGCGAATTCATCCGTGCCGCCAAGTACATGGGTGCGACGCCGACGAGTGTCATCGGGAAGCACGTGCTGCCGTCGATGGCGTCGATCCTCATCGTCGACGTCACGCTCAACGTGGGTATCGCCATCATCGGTGAGGCGTCGCTGAGCTATTTCGGTTTCGGTGTCCAGCGGCCCGACGTCTCGCTCGGAACCCTGATCGCGGACGGTACGTCGTCCGCGTTGACGTATCCGTGGCTGTTCGCGTTCTGCTGTGGCGCACTGGTATTGATCGTGCTGGCAACGAACTTCGTCGGCGACGGCCTGCGCGACGCATTCGATCCGAACTCGACGAGGGGACAGGCACGTGGCTGAGACTGTGCCGGTGTTGAAGGTCAGCGGACTCGAAGTCAGCTTCCCGAGTGAGGAAGGCCGCGTCACCGCGGTCCGCGGACTGGACTATCAGGTCGACAAGGGCGAGGTCATGGCCATCGTCGGCGAATCCGGCTCCGGTAAGTCGGTGTCGTCCCTGGCCGTTATGGGGTTGCTTCCGCAGAGCGCACGTGTCACCGGGTCCATCGAGCTGAACGGCCGTCAGCTACTCGGACTGTCCGACCGTGAGATGTCCCGTGAGCGTGGGCGTTCGGTGGCGATGATCTCGCAGGACCCGTTGACTGCGCTGACGCCCATCTACCGGATCGGTGATCAGATAGCCGAGGCGATCTCGGTACACAATCCGTCACTGAACAAGGTGAAGGTCCAGGAGCGGACCCTGGAATTGCTCGATCTGGTCGGCATCTCCGATCCGAGAACACGGGCGAAATCGTATCCGCACGAGTTCTCCGGCGGTATGCGGCAACGCGTCGTCATCGCGATGGCCATCGCCAACGATCCCGACCTCATCATCGCCGACGAGCCCACCACTGCCCTCGACGTGACGATCCAGGCGCAGATCCTCGACCTGCTGCGCACGGCCCGTGACGTGACCGGGGCAGGCGTCGTGTTCATCACCCACGACCTGGGAGTCGTTGCCGGCGTTGCCGATCGGGCCATGGTCATGTACGCCGGGCGAGCCGTCGAAAGTGCTCCAGTGGACGAGCTGTACGCGCACCCGTCCATGCCCTACACCGTCGGATTGCTCGGCTCGGTCCCTCGCCCGGATCGTCCCGCGCAGGAGCGCCTGGTGCCCATCGAGGGCACGCCGCCCGCTCTGGTGAATCTCCCTACGGGCTGCCCGTTCGGGCCCCGATGCCCGTTGCACACGGAGGCCTGCGACGAAGGCGAACCACCGTTGATTCAGGTTGCCCCGAATCACAGCGCGGCGTGCATCCGTATCGATGCGGCGACGGCCGAGTCGGTGGAGGCGGAGTTCGAGGGTGCTCCACGTTCGGAGGCACCGGCCGAATTGGTGGTGACCGTGCCGAAGGATGCTCCGGTGTTGTCGGTGACCGATCTGCACAAGAGCTACCCCATGTTCAAGGGTTCGGTACTGCGTCGACGCGCGGGCGAAGTGCCTGCGGTGCAGGGTATCAGCTTCGATGTCCACGCAGGGTCCACCTTGGCGATCGTCGGCGAATCGGGCTGCGGCAAGTCGACGACCCTGCTCGAGATCATGGAGTTCGTGAAGCCGCAGCAGGGCTCGATCAGAATCAACGGAGTCGAGCCTTACGGCCTGAGCCGAGCCGAGCAACGAAAGCTGCGCGCGCACATCCAGATCGTGTTCCAGGACCCGATGGGCTCGCTCGATCCGCGAATGCCGGTGGGGGAGATCATCGCCGAGCCGTTGAAGATCAACGGCGTGCCGGTCGACGAGCGCACCCGCCGGGTTCGGGAACTGATGGACACCGTCGGAATGCGTCCCGAGCTCGCCGATCGGTATCCCACCCAGTTCTCCGGCGGGCAGCGTCAACGTGTCGGCATTGCACGGGCTTTGGCGCTCAAACCGTCGATCCTGGTGCTCGACGAGCCGGTGTCCGCGCTCGACGTGTCGATCCAGGCGGGCGTGCTGAACCTGCTCCAGGATCTGCAGGAGGAGCTCGGTCTGGCGTATCTGTTCGTCTCGCACGACCTGTCGGTGGTGCGTCATCTTGCCGACGAAGTAGCGGTGATGCGCAACGGGGTGTTCGTGGAGAAGGGCCCGACGGCGCAGATCTTCGACGCACCCGAGGACCCGTACACACGGGCACTCCTGAAAGCCATCCCCATCCCCGATCCGGTGCTCCAACGAGCCCGAATCGCCGAGGCCGCACAGCTGGCCGACGCCATCTGACCTTGCAGGTTATGTGCACACTGAGAAAGGTGAATTGATGAGAGCCAAGCTATTTCGGGCACTGGTCCCGATCGCGGTGGCCGTGACTACCGTCGGACTGGTGGCGGGGTGCAGCTCCGGCGACACCGGGCCCAACGCCGATGCGCCTGCGTCGTTCGAGAGCGGAGCGCAGATAAACCCGCATCCCATCAGCGATCTCCAGCAGGGCGGAAACATGAACTTCCCGCTCTCGCAGGTGCCGACCAATTACAACTACTACCAAATCGATGGCACGACGGTCGATGCGGCACGGTACTACCTGGCATTGATGCCGAGAGCATTCAATGCTGCAGCCGATGCAAGCCTGACGGTCGCGACGGATTTCTTCACCGACATCACCGAGTCCGAGGTCGACGGCAAGCAGGTCATCACCTACAACATCAACCCAAAGGCGAAGTGGAGCACCGGGCGTCCGTTGGACTACACAGACCTCGTGGCAACGTGGACTGCAAACAACGGTAAGGATCCGGCGTACGAGGCGTCCAGCACCGCTGGCTGGGACAAGGTCGAGTCCGTCGTCCGCGGCGAGAATGACCAGCAGGTCATCCTGACCTTTGCCGAGAAGTTCGGTGACTGGCGATCGTTGTACGAGCCTCTGATGCCAGCTGAGTCCATGGCCAGTGTCGACGCATTCAACACCGGATCTGTGAGCACGATGCCTGCCACCGCAGGCCCGTTCCGGATCCGGACCATCGAGCCCGGTGGCAAGCGCATTGTTGCCGAGCGCAACCCGGACTGGTGGGGCGAAAATCCCGCAGTGCTCGACACCATCACTTACCTCCCACTCGATTCGACAGCGTCCGTCGGCGCATTGCAGAGCGGCGAGATCGACTACTACGAACTGGGGAGCAGCGCAGATGCATTCAAGGTCGCCCGTGGTATCCCGAACGTCGACCTGCGGCAGAGCCTCGGGTCTCAGTACCGCCACTTCGACTTCAACGGTGCTCCCGGGCGCATCACGTCGGACAAGGCGGTCCGGTTGGCTCTGATGAAGGCGATCGACCGCGATTACCTGGCCACCTCGCAGCTCGGCCAGATCACCTCGAACCCGACGGTGCTCAACAGTCACATTTACGTCGACGGACAGAAGGGCTACCAGGCGAACAACGGCGACATCACGTTCGACCCGGAGAAGGCGAAGTCCGAGCTCGAGGCCGCCGGTTGGACGATGAACGGCGAGTTCCGCTCCAAGGACGGTCAGCAGCTCGATCTGCACGACATCATTCCGGCGGACACTCCGAACGCGACGCAGGAAGCGCAGATCATCCAGCAGAACCTCAAGGCTGTCGGTGCCAACCTCATCATCGATGCGGTGCCGTCGGACGACTTCTTCGAGAAGTACATCCTGGTGGGTGCTTTCGACGTCACCCATTTCACCTGGGAGGGAACGCCGTACACGTCCAGCAGTGACGGCATCTTCCGTTTGACGCCCGGAAGTACATTGCAGAACTACGGCCAGGTCGGGTCCGAGGAGATCAACGGGCTGCTCGACAAGGCCGCGGGCGAGCTCGACGACGACGCACGTATCGCCGACTACAACGAGGCAGACAAGGCGATCTGGGCCGAAGGCCACAGCCTGACGATGTTCCAGCGTCCGTTCACCTATGCGACGAAGTCGAATCTCGCCAACTTCGGCGCTCCGGGATTCGGTGACCTCGATATGTCGAAGGTCGGGTTCCTGAAATAGCTCACGGTCTCGGATATCCGGTCGGTGCCGCGGCAGCCACGTTGGTTGTCGCGGCATCGACCGTTGTCGTCATCGCACCGCTGAGTGTCTTCGTTGCGCTCGTCGTCCTCGTCTGGACGGGTTGGTCGGTGGCGTGCGCTCTCCTGTCCGGGCGATCAGCACAGACATCGACCGCCCGAACCACAGTGCGGCGAGTTCGGTTTCAGCACCGCATGCGGTCGCGCGGTTACCTGGAGGTCCACGAGAAAACAGGGCGGGCTTGGTACCCCGTCTACTTCCACACCGGGCTGCTGGCGATCGTTCCCGACGCCGCCGCGAGCGTGAGCAGGTCGATCTTCGGTCGGCGTGCTTTCGTCGTGGAACCGGGGATTCTCGCCGTGCCGTCGGGGCGGCGTCGCACGTCGTTACCTCCCGGCACACCCCTCGATGCCCCTCGCCTCAACGACGTCGATCTGCGTACGCGCAGTGAAAGATTCGGATCGCTACGCCGCCGAATCATGCTCGACGCCCCTGCCGCAGTGGCCGGCCCGTTCATCGGTCTGCTGTGGCTGGTCGTCGACGGCGGGGGATTGGCCGAGTTCGTAGCCGTCACCGTTCTGGCTGCGGTCACTGCGCTCTGGTGGTCGGCGATCGGTGGAAGCGATCCCAGCTGAGCCGTCCTGCCGAGTGCTTCGTCCGACGCATGTTCGTAACTGCCGAGAAACACCCTCGGTCTACGTTCGAGATTCGGACAATTCAGGAGGCATCATGGCGCGGTCGATGGCGGAGCAGGCAGCGGAGACGATCACCAAGGGAATCGGTCGACGTGGATTCATCCAGGCGGTGGCGGCATTGGGCGCAGGCGTCGGAATTGCCGGAACGGCAGCGTGTTCGTCGTCGTCGTCGTCCACCGCCGCCGCGAGTTCGTCGGCACCTGCACCGGTCGGCATTCTTCAGCCCGGATCAGGCGGCATCTCCGGCGATCACTATCTGAGTTCCGAAGTCGACAAGGTCCTGTGGGGGTACGTCCCGACGGTCGAGTCCGAGTCGGTGCTGCAGATGAAGTCCGGCGAGACGGTGACCATCGACGCGCTCAGCCACGAAGGAATTCTCGAAGACCAGGGCCGCGATCCCGTCGACTTCTTCGGCGGCAAGGGCGTATCGGAATCCGACGTGCTGCAGGACGCCATCGACATCGCCGGCGGATACGACCGCACGGTCCGCAACTTCGACGTCGACGGCCCTCATGTGGTGACGGGTCCGGTGTTCGTCGAGGGTGCGCAGCGCGGGGATGTACTCAAGATCGAGACGCTCGAGGCGATCCCACGCGTTCCGTACGGTGTGGTGTCGAGCAGGCACGGCAAGGGCTCCCTGGCGGTCACTGCGTCCGGTGAGGCTCCTGCGGGCATCAGCCTGGACGAGGTGATGCCTCCGATCGCGAGCGACGGCAGGACCTCGGGTGACCCGACGCAGTACGGCAACATCTCCACGTTCACCGCCGTCGAGGACGGGCAGGGTGTGATGCGGTACGGCGATGCGGCCGTGCGCTTTCCGCTGCGTCCCTTCATGGGCATGATGGGTGTTGCCTTCGCCAGCGACCCGGGCCTGACATCACCGAATGCGAATTCGATTCCCCCGACGCTCGGCGGCGGCAACATCGATGTCGGCCTGCTCGGCGTCGGGTCGACGTTCTACCTCCCGGTGTTCGCAGAGGGTGCGTTGTTCTACGTCGGCGATCCGCACATGGCTATGGGCGACGGGGAGGTCGCGCTGACGGCGATGGAAGGTTCCCTGCGCGGCACCTTCCGCCTGACGGTGTGCAAGGCGGGCAGCGGGGATGCGCCGTCCGTCGCGTACTCGTATCCCTTTGCCGAGAACGAGGATTCATGGATTCCGATCGGCCTGTCCGATCCGGACGGTGCCGTCGGCGGCCAGAGTTCGGACCTGAACGCAGCCATGCGTCGCGCAGTGGTCAACGCGCTCGACTTCCTCGAGACCGACCTCGGCATGGACCGGGCGACGGCCTATGCCTACCTTTCCGCGGCCGCCAACTTCACCGTTTCGCAGGTGGTCGACAAGACGGTAGGCGTGCACGGCCAGATCTCGAAGGCGCACTTCGACCGGTAGGAGTGCGCCTTCGGCGCAGTGGTGCGAATAAGTGCCCTCCGCGGCACCTGAGCACGCCACTGCCGAAGGCGCCTCATCGGTGCGCGGTAGCGATGAAATGACGTGTTGCGGCGTCGACGATGTCGGCAGGGGCGATGTCGATTTCGTCGTTCAACCACGCGATGACCAGTTCGGCGAGTCCGCCGATGAACAGCAGGCCGTTGATCTCGGATTGTGGCTGCGGCCAGGCCTGTTCGCCGAACAGTTCGCGTGACTGCTCGGCCACCAGGTGGGCGAACGCGCGCATGGACTTTCGTCGATAATCCCGCAGTGAGTCGACGGCCAGTGACTCGATCATCGCGACGCGTCCCTTGCGGCGGTCGTCGGTGAGCACGCCGACGAACGCTGCTATGGCGTTGCGCACCTGTTCCTCGACGGTGGGGGCCGGGGAGTGCAACGCGTCCATAGCCGCTGCCCGGATCTCGTCGGATACCGACTCGACCACCTTCTCGAGCAAATCCTCTTTGCCGGAGAAGCTTTGGTAGAAGTAGCGCTCGGTCAGTTTCGCCTCCGCGCAGATCGCGGTCATGGTCGTGTTCTGGGCACCGGCCGTGGAGAACACTTCGAGTCCGGCTTCGAGCAACCGCGCGCGACGGTCGGCGGTGCGGTCGTCGGCACTCATGCCGTTGTACCTGCGCGTCGGGGAAGCCATGGGTAGATCTTGACAGAGGAAGCGGGTGTGACGCAGACTACATCTCATCTGACAGGACGCTCTGTCAGATTGACGGAGGTCGACAATGGCACGTGCTCTGGCTGCTCCACCTGCTGATTCAGCGCTCCAACCGGTATACGGTGACGGCGGCATACCCGTCGTGGGGCACACACTCGAATACATCCGAGACCCCCTGAAACTGCTCGGGAGTCGGTGGGAGAAGTACGGCGAGGTGTCGTGGCTGACGATGGCCGGGCAGAAGTGGATCACCGTTCTCGGTCCGGACGCATGCCAAGAGGTGTTGCAGAACGCCGACAAGGCGTTTGCGAACGGTGACGGCTGGTCCCTGCTGATCGGCCCGTTCTTCCACGGTGGGTTGATGCTGCTGGACTCCGACGAGCACCTGAAGCACCGACGAATCATGCAGCAGGCCTTCACGAGGGACCGGCTCACCAAATCCGTCGAGGCGTTGAATCCTGTCACCGCAACCGGTTTGGACGCGTGGCAGGGCGGGCGCGACGTCCAGGTCTACCCGGCGCTCAAAGCGCTGACCCTGGAGGTGGCGACGAGCATCTTCATGGGCGGTGCCGAGGGCAGCACTGAAGCCGAGATAGCCGAGCTCAACTCGAGTTTCGTGGCGTGCGTTCAGGCTGCGACGTCGATCGTGCGCTATCGAGTTCCGGGAACGCGGTGGAAGCGTGGCCTCGATGGCCGCGCCATGCTCGAGCAGTTCTTCCGGCGCTACCTTCCGTCGCGGCGCGCCACCGAAACCGACGACCTGTTCTCGGTCCTGTGCCACATCGAGGGGAACGACGGCGAGCGATTCTCCGACGAGGAAGTGATCGACCACATGATCTTCCTGCTGATGGCCGCCCACGACACGTCGACGATCACGCTGTCGACGATGATGCAGTACCTCGGGCAACACCCCGAGTGGCAGGACAAGTGCCGCGCGGAGTCCGAGGCCCTCGGCACCGATGCGCCGACGCTCGCGCAACTCGACGAACTGCACAGTGTCGATCTGGTGATGAAGGAATGCCTGCGGTTGGTCTCGCCCACTCCGGTGGTGGCGCGACGCGCTGTCAAAGACACCGAGGTGCAGGGGAGGTTCGTACCCGCGGGGACGTACGCGTCGGTCGCGCCGCACTTCACGCACCACATGGAGCAGTACTGGCCGGAACCCGAGAAGTTCGACCCCGGCCGGTTCGCCGACGACCGCCGAGAGGACAAGGTGCACCGCTACGCGTGGGAGCCGTTCGGCGGCGGAGTGCACAAGTGCATCGGCATGTTCTTCGCGGGTGCCGAGATCAAGACGATCATGCACCACCTGCTGCTGCGATTCGATTGGTCGGTCGATCCCGATTACGTTGCGCCGCTGAACTTCACGTCGCTGCCCTTCCCGGAGGACGGGCAGCCCGTGCAGCTACGAAAGCGCTAGATCTTTCCGGCGCGGTCGGTGAGCCAGCCGATGATGTTCGCGGTGACCTCGTCACGGTTCGTCTCGTTGAGAATCTCGTGGCGGGCACCGGGGTACAGAGTGACGGTCACGTCGCTCATGCCGGCCTGGCGGTACCGGGCAGCGAGGGTTTCGATCAACTGTCCGCCGTCGGCGAGCGGGTCGTCGGTTCCCGACGTGATCAGGAGTGGCAGGTCGGAGCGGATCTGCTCGAGGTTGTGTGGATCGGCGAGCTTGTCGGCCTCACCGAACAAGGCAGGGACCGTCGACTCGGGGAGGTCGAAGCCGCACAGCGGGTCGGCGACGTAGGCATCGACTTCGGCCTCGTCGCGCGAGAGCCACTCGTACCCGGTGCGGTGCTCGAAGGCGGCGTTGAAGACACTGAGGTCACCAGCTGGAGCGTCGGCCATGCCGGCGGCGAGGATGTCGAGCGTGGTCGAACCCGACAGCACCACGCCCTCGTAGAGATCCGAGCGCTCGATCAGAACATGCTGCGCGGCAAAGGATCCCATCGAATGTGCGAACAGGAACAGTGGCAGGTCCGGGTATTCGTTCAGCAACGATTCGCCGAGTTGCTCGATGTCGGCCCACAACCCGGCGAACGCGGCAGCCCCGAAGTCGCCCGGTGTGTCGACGATCGACTCTCCGTGGCCGCGATGATCGGAGGCGACGACGTGGAATCCGGCGTCGTTCAGAGCGGCGGCGAATCGGGCGTAGCGGCTGCCGTGTTCGGCGAGTCCGTGTGCGATCTGTACGACGCCGCGAGCCGGGTCGACGGACGTGGTCCAGGTGTAGGTGCTGATCTCGATGTCGTCCTGCTTGGATACGAACGACGAAGCGTTGGCCACGACTATCTCCTCGAAACGGCGATGGGAACGAGACTCGAACCTATCTCCTATGCGTTCTCTATCGGGTCGAAATGCGAGACGACGGGGAACGGCTCGTAGAAGTGATGCAGCAGCGTCTTCCAGTCCTGGTACCGGTCTGACTTCCTGAAGCCCTCGGTGTGGTCTTCGAGGCGTTCCCATTCCACCAGCAGAAGATAGACATCGGGCTGCTCGATGCCCCGCGACAGTGTCAGATTCACGAACCCCGGCATCGAGGAAATGATCGATTTCGCGTCGGCGAAGGCGGCCTCGAAATCGTCGGTTCGGTGGGGAATGACGTGCAGCAGGGCGTGTTCGATGATCATCGAGACAGTATGCGAGGCGGACTCGGGAACCGGTTCGGTGGGTCTGGAGCTCTAGACACCCGGAATTCCGAACGCCGAGGCCTTACGGACGCAGTCCACGCGTGAGACAGCACCGAGCTTTGCATAGATGTTGGTCAGGTGGCGTTTGACGGTGGATTCCGTGATTCCGAGTTCTCGGCCGATCTGATAGTTGGAACGTGCTTCGACCAGTAGGTGGAGAACTTCGAGTTCTCTGGGCGACAACAGGTTCGGCGGTCCGGGCGTCTCGGAGTCGAGCGCGGAGCTGATCGAATCGCGAGACGTGGACAGCAATACGTTGTCCGGACTGCGCTGGACCGAGTGGAGCCCGGCGATCAGCTGATCTCGCGCGACGGTCTTGGACAGAAATGCCGATGCCCCGGCATCGAGGAGGCTGCGCAACAGTTCGGCATCCTGGTGCATCGACAGGACGACGATCGAGACGGTCGGTGCTGCGGCGCGAATTGCCGTGACGACCGCGTGTGCTCCTGGGCCCGGCATTTCGATGTCGACCACGGCGATGTCCGGAACGTCTCGGGTGATGACCTCGATGGCGGTCGTTCCGTCCGGGCACTGCGCGACCACCTTGAATGCGGGGTCGGTCTCGATCAACGCTGCGAGACCGTCTCGAAAGAGTGTGTGGTCGTCGGCGAGGATCACACGGATGGCGTGCCCGGTCACCACCGAGTCCTCCCGAGCGATTCGGCGGTGCGGTCGAGCAACGGCAGCTGAACCTCGACCGTGGTCCCGCATCCTGGATCGGCCGTGATGACAGCGCGCCCCCCGAGCAACTCGGCGCGTTCGCGGATCGACGCCAGTCCGCCCACGATCTTGATCGCGGTGACCGCTCCGACGTCGAAGCCGCATCCGTTGTCGCGGACGACGGCGCGCAGTCTGTCTCGCTGGGTGGCGAGTTCGACGGTGATTGCGTCTGGCTTCCCATGGATGATGGCGTTACGGATCGCCTCTCGGAGTAGCAGGTAGAGCTCCTGAGCAACCTCGTCCGCCAGACCCGGTTCCTCCCCGGCGACCGTCACCTCGGAGACCGTTCCTTCTGGAACGGTCGATTCCAAGTAGGACGCCAACGACTGGCTCAGCGATTCGCCGCCCAACCGGACCCACAGATCCGCCGATACCTGCCGAGTGCTGTCGAAGCTCGACTTGATCGACTCTCGTGCAGTGGAAAGGTGGGCTTCGGCTCGGACCGGATCCCGCGTGCGGTAGTGGTCGTAGAGGTCGAGTTGTTGGAGGGCGGCACCCATTCCGTGCGCAATACGGTCGTGTAGGTCGCGGGCGATCCGGCTGCGCTCGTCCTGCTGCGAGGACAGGAGCTTTGTCAGCAGATAGTTGACGTACGGGATCGATCCGACAGCCAGGCGTTCCTGGATCTCCCGTTGCAGAGCGGTTCCCAGCGCGACGACGGTATCGGTCGAGGTCGGTGGGTCGACCGCCTCGACGAGTACGGGAAACAGGGCCTCGAACATCAATGTGGCCGCTGCCAGCGATTGGGTCGGGTGAATGCCTGATCGGGCGCGCTGCTCACCGATGGCTTCGCTCGGATCGGGCGAGGGCGGCGTCGATGTCGGCGTGCCGACAGCGGTGAACGCTGTAGCGATGACGCGCACCACGGCTTCCGCCTGACGCGTCAGCTGCACTTGCAACGATCGATCGGTCAGCACCGGGCTCCCCGAACCGTCGAGGAGGGCTGTGTACGCCGTGACCGCCCGCTCGACGAGTCGATTCGGTTCGACACTCACTTCGTTCGCCCCCGCCCTGGAGAACCGGACGGATCAGACCCCTGGAAAGCCTGATTCGCTACGCCGATCCCGATCGCGTCATATTAGCGGGACAAACAGCACAACTGGTACCGAGTGCACATGAACACGCACGTCGAGGCCCTTCCGTTCGAGACTTCGTTCGAAGCAGTTCACCTGTGGGTCACCGGTGATTCGATGCGTGGTCGGGTCGGCAATCGAATCGTGTTGTTCGGGCGTCTCTCACAGCAGCATGCACAGAGCGCCCGTGTGCGCACCGTATTGCGAGTACATGAAGGCGGTGTACGGGGTGCGCGCGTGCCTTCGACGTGATGATCCCCCCACCGCAGCGAACGCCGCAATCGCCGCTGCCCCGCAGGCCAATACCAGTGCCGGGACGATGAGTCGTTCCTCGAGTGCCCACGCCGAGACGGCGAATCCGACGCAGATGGCTCCGGCCGCCGACGCGATGACCAGGCAGGTGCCACGTTCGCTCCACATCGCCAGCGTCGACCGTCCGGCGGCCCTGTCGCCGTCGACGTCGGAGACGTCCTTGGCCAGACCGCCAACACCCATCCACGCCGACATCGCGATCGCGAATACGATCACGGCAGGCGTGACCTCGGTGCCGGCCGCACACACTCCGGCAGCGTAAGTTGTGAGCCCGCCTCCGAACACCGCGACCTGGACCCCCCACACTCTGTTCTTCAACGGCGCGGGCCCGACGGAATACAGAAAGCCCAGGGCGAGCATGACGAGCGCCGACATCAGAACCGGCCGGCCGGCCGACAAGCACAGAACCATACCCACGCACGCCAGAACAGTTACGAACCGGCGAGCCACTCCCGCATCGAGTGTGCCCTGCGCAATCGGTCGCATTGATCCGTTCACCCGGTCCTCGATGCGGTCGGCGAGACCGTTGAGCAGGTAGATCGACCACGTGAGGCACAGCCATCCCGCACAGCACAGTGCGGCGGCCGTCCACCGGGGAGCAGCTCCGGCGTCGAGCGACGCCACGGCGACCACCGCGATCAGCCGAAGCTGAAAGATGATCTGCACTGCGGGTCGAGCTTCGGACCAGGCAGATCGAATCGATGACCGCAGTGACCGATCGGGCGCACCGACGGCGACGAGATGACGCGGTGATGCAGTGCGGGGACCGACTGTTCCACTAGCGGTGGCCATGCGTCGATCGTCTACGGCCGGGTGGCTCACGTCCATTGCCCGAGGGTCGTAGTCCACTACGACCTTGGTCGTAGTGGGAGGTGCACCTTCGCGGCGACCCCATTGGCTTTCGGTGTTCTGCCACTTAACTTTCGAGTCGTAACACCGCATTCGACGGAATCGGAACCCGGCGTACGAGAACGACAGTCGCCGACTCTCATCGGCCTACGAAGGTGGAATGCACGTGAACACGGACTACGTCTGGTTGGCTTTGGGATGGATGGCTTTCATCGCGATCATCATCGTGGTGGTCGTGGTTGCACTGGTGGTCCTGGTACGCGGACGCCAGACGGCACCCCGCTCGGCCGATCACCGAACCTTGCCGACAGAGAACGACCCGGCGGAGTAGAACCCCGGATTCGAGCTGTAGCCCGCACTGCACCGTCGGAGCCGATGCGCGTCGCGCATTCGGGGATCGCGACGCCGGCCCATGGGAGATCTGCGAGATGAATCGATTGACCGCCGCTCAGTCGGCGATGCTGTTCGACCAGATCGCCGAACCCACCGATGTCGGCAACAACGTCGTGGCGTCCGTGATCGTTGCGAGTGGGGCATCGGCGTCCGACCATCGATCGGCGTGGGAGGACGCGCTGCGGCGCCACCCGGTTCTGATGAGCCGAATTATCCCTCACGACAGTGGTTTCCGGTTCCAGGCAACCGACAGATCGATGTCGGTCGACGTTGCTCAGGTGCCCGATGTGCGTGACCGGAGCGTGCGAGAGGATCTCGCGTTTCGTGTGATGCAACCGTTCGATCTGTTCGCTGGGCCCCTCGTCCGCGCAGCAGTCCGCTGTGACGGGCGCCGTGCGGTGGTGTCGCTGGTGGTTCATCACATCTTGATCGACGTTGCGAGCGCACCGTTGATTCTCAACGAGTTCTTCGCGAACCTGCGAGCGCTCGAATTCGGTGAGTCGGGTGCGAAAATCGACCCTGGAGCGAACTTCGAGCAGTTCGTCGACGCCGAGCAGGCCTACCTCCGTTCGTCCGAGGCGGAGGCCGATCGCGCGTACTGGTGTGCCACAGTCGAGGGCTACTCGAACGATCCATTGGCCGGTCTGCCGACCTCGACCGATCCTGCCCCCGACCCTCTCGAACCCTTCGTGCGGTTCGAGGCCGAGCCCGACGTCGCCGAAGCTCTTCGTGCACAAGCGAAGTCGGCCGCTGTGTCGCCGGCCGCATTGTTCCTCGCGGCCTTCCAGCGCGCTCTCGCCGCTGTCTCGACCTCCACCGTCGCCGACATAGCAGTCGGGATGCCGGTGCTGCGGCGCGACGAACGACATCTGACGACGCTGGGTAGTTTCACCCAACTCGCAGTGGCACGTTCGCGTGTCGGGCTCTCGTTCGACGACGACCTTCGCGCAGCGGGCGAGGCCATTGCAGGTGCCAGGCGACACGGACGCCTTCCGCTCTCGGAATACGCACAGTACGCAGACGAACCCTCGTGCTTGACTCGCACCACCTTTCTCTACGAACCGTCGCATCTGGCGTTCGGTACTGCCTTCGTTCTCGGTGATCGATGGGACTTCGACCTGTCGGGTTACCGGGCGAACCCGTATCCGGTGCCCTCGCAGACCGGCCAATTCGACTTGAGATTCCAGGTCGGGCTCGTGCGCGGAAGATACGTCTGCGCAGTACATTTCGGACCGCGGTATCACCGTGCTGCGGTCCTGATCGCCGAGCACATTCGAGACGATCTCCAGCGCATATCAGGACCGGCGTCCTTCGCTTTCGTCGAACCGGGTCGGTCCGGTTCGGGCTGGGTGCATCCGGCCGATCGCGGGCCTACCGACCGACCGGCCGATGTGATCGCACGAATCGGCGACATCGCGCGTTCGCACCCCGACCGTTTCGCCGTGTCGACCGGTTCGGCCAGGTTGACCTACGCCGAACTGTGGCGTTCGGCGAGTCGGGTGGCACGTTCGCTGAGCGGTCGACGGGGCGAGCTCGTGGCCGTGTCGATGCCGAAAGAGCCCGACGCCGTGGCGGCGATACTCGGGGTGATGTTGTCCGGCAACGCGTTCGTTGTCGTGGACCCGATGTATCCCGAGCAGCGTCGCGCCATCATGCTCGCCGGCATCGACGTGGCCGTCGTCGCGACCGGTACGAGGGGTGCGATTCCGAAGACGTTCGCAGGGTCCGTCATCGAATACGGTGGTGCTGATGGGAGTCCCGCGGCCGGCGGGCTTCCCATACCCGACCGCACGCCTCCGGTGCGTGCTGCTTACGCCGTTCACACCTCGGGATCGACCGGACGGCCGAAGCGGGTGCTCGTGGATCGCACAGCTCTGGCGTATTCCACGGCTGCACGCGATGTCGTATACGGCGAAGAGCCGCAGCGCTTTCTGCACCTGTCGTCACTGTCGTTCGACAGTGCATACGCCGGTCTGTTCTGGACGTTGGTGCGGGGCGGTGAGCTGTTGCTCGTCGATACCGGCGAGCCGCGCTCGACCGCAGAACTGGCCGACGTGGTGGCCCATCGTGGTGTCACCCACGTACTTGCCATCCCGTCGTTGTACGAGGCACTGCTCGACGAGTCCGCCAGCTTGCTCTCTCTGCGACAGGTGATCGTCGCGGGAGAGGAGTGCACCGAGGCTCTGGTCGATCGACATCATGCGAGGCTTCCCGATGTCACGCTGACCAACGAGTACGGCCCGTCCGAAAGTGCGATCTGGTCGACCTCCGATGACGTCGCAGCGAACGAGCCGGTCACGATCGGGCGAGCAGTACCCGGTATCGGTACTCGCGTGGTCGACGAATCCGGTCGCCCGGTCCCGGCAGGAACGCCCGGCGAACTTCACCTGACCGGCACGCTGGCATGTGGATACGACGGCGACCCGCGGGCCACGGCCGACAAGTTCAGGCCCGATCCGTGGGGGACCGACGGACGGCGGGTGTACGCAACCGGGGATCGAGTGCGAATCGCATCCGACGGTCGGTTGGTGTTCGACGGCCGAGTCGACGAGCAGTTCAAGATCTCCGGATTCCGTATCGAGCCCCGCGAGGTCGAAGCGGTGGTCCGCCGGATCACCGGGCATCAGTGTGTCGCGGGTGTCGCGACGGGGCCCGGTGGGCGCCGTGACCTCGTCATCGCCGTCGACGATGCCGTGTTCGCGAGCGTGGACGTCGAATCGATGCTCACCCGTATTCGCCAGGAGGTTCCCGCGCATCTCGCACCGCGCGCTGTGCAGGTCGTCGAGTCCATCCCACGCAGTGTGAACGGCAAGGTGGACAGGCGTGCGGTTGCGGCATTGTTGTCCGAGGTCGCTGTCCCGACGACCGAGCACAATGCGGCCGGTGCACCCTCGACCGACATCGACGGCCTTCTCCTGGACGCGGTTCGGCATGCGTTGTCGTGTGCTGTCGACGGGAGCCGTACCTTCGTCGAGCACGGCGGTGACTCGATCGCCGCCATGCGGGTCGTGGGCTTCCTGCACAGACGGGACGTTCAGCTCTCACCTCGCCGACTTCTGGCACCGGTACCGCTACGCGAACTCTCCCTCGTCACCGGAGGGGAGGTCGTTCCCTCCGTGCGGCCCATCGGCGCTCGGACGGATACGCTCGCCACCAGCCGTGCTCAACGAGCCATGCTGCTGCAGACCGCGCAGGCGTCGTCACCGGGGGTCTACGTCGAACAGTTGGTGCTCGAACTGTCGGGTGATGTCGACGTTGCGCGTCTAACTGCGGCGTGGCGAAAAGTGTTCGAAGCCTTTCCTGTCCTCGGAGCGCACGCCACCGCGGCCCCGTACCTCACCCTCGACACCGGACGAGCAGGCACCGTTCCGATCGACATCCGTCCCGAGGTCGTGAATTGGACCGACATGCTGGCCGAAGATCGTGCGCGTGGGTTCACTCTGCCGGTCGATCCGCTCTCGCGGGTGCTGATCGTGCCGAGCGCCGACGGTGTGCGGGTTCTGTGGACCCATCACCACGCAATCGCCGACGGCTGGTCCCTGCCGGTGATCGTCGCGGGCCTCGCGGCCGCGTACCGCTCGGGCGACGTAGGTGACAGACAAGCCGGATTCGAGTCGTCGGCGGACGAGTCCGTCGCGGAACATCGGTCGAATGCACGCCCTCTGGTGGAGAGATTGTCCTCGCCGACAGAGGTGGAACTCGGTGCGACCCGGACCCACACGATCACTCCACCAGTCGATCTCGATGTCGTGGCCGACAGGCTCGGCATCACGGAGGCCGCACTGGTCAACACGGTGTGGGCACTGGTGCTCGGTAGCGTCTTCGGAGTCCGGACGGTCGAGCACGGCGCGGTCGGCAGCGGCCGTCACATCGGTACACCGGGGATGGATCGCGCGGTGGGCATGTTCGTGCGGATCGACCCGATCACCTCGACGTGGACCGACGTCACGGAACTAGCCGACCTCGGTGCTCGTGTCGCCGATCAGGTGGCCGCCGCGATGGACGGACCTGTTGCCACCGGGTGGGCACCGGAGACCCTCGTCGTCGTCGAGAACTACCCCCTCGATCCGTCGGTTCTCTCCTTCGGACCGGGGATCGAAACGGCATCGGTGGAGCTCGTGGAACAGACCGAGTTCGCACTGGTTCTGCAGTACCGGACATGGCCGACGAGCGCGCTCCATCTGCACGTCGACACCACTACGGTCTCGCCGACAGCCGCAGGTGCCGTGGCTCGACGAATTCGAGCAGTGCTGTCGGGGCTGGCCTCCGCCACGGGTGAAACTCCGGTGACGACGATTCTTGCCGCCCTCGCGAATCGGGAGGTCGATCACGCTGTCGAACAGTCGGTTTCGGTGGTCGAGAGGGTCGCGCAGAACGCGCGAAACCATCCCGCTCGGATCGCCCTGGTCGACGGTTCCGTCCGCTCGACCTACGCCGAGCTGGACGAGCGTCGTCGAGACGGCGCGGCTCGATTGCGCGCGGTCGGTGTCGCGCCAGGGCACGTGGTGGCCGTCCGTGCGTCGGCGTCGGTTTCGCTGGCCAGTACGCTTCTTGCGATCGCAACCGTGGGTGCCACCTGGATGGTCGTCGACGACGATCTTCCGGCCCAGCGAGTCGAGGCGATGCTCGCGCGATCCGGAGCGCATTGGTCGTTGGTACCGGGCGAGCAGGCCGTGCGATCGACCGTCGCGTTGCCGAGGTCCGAGGCGAACCCAGCCGACCATCTCGCGTACCTGATCTTCACGTCCGGCACCACCGGTGAGCCCAAGGTGATCGCCGTGGAGCACGGCGCGCTTGCTCGCCACCTTTCCGGTACGTGCGCGCGTTTCGACTATCGGCCGACCGACGTCGTGTTGGTGTTCGGGTCGGTGGCGTTCGACGCGTCGCTCGAACAGCTCTTGGGCGCACTGTATGTCGGTGCCACCGCAGTGGGCAGGCCGAAGAACATCGTTGCGCCCACCGAACTCGCGCAGTTCCTGAACGAGTTCGCCGTCACCGTGTTCAACCCGCCCACAGGCTATTGGACCCAATTCAGCTCCGTTGCGCTGCCCCCGACTGTGCGCACCGTCATTGTCGGTGGAGAAGCGTTGCCGGCGTGGGCGACTCGCGTACCGGACGGAGTGACGCTCTGGAATGCGTACGGCCCGACCGAGGCGGTGGTGACGGCCCTCGCCCACCGCGTCGAGCGTCGGGCACTCGATCCACTCCCGATAGGCACGTCTTCACCGGGTCGTGGTGCGGCGATCCTCGGCCCCGACCTGCTGCCGGTCGCCGACGGCGTGATCGGCGAGATCTGGCTGACCGGCATTCTGGCAGCAGGCTATTCGGGAGACCCCAGAAGTACGGCCGATGCGTTCCGGCCGAACGTGGCCACCGTTGCATCGGCTGGTGAGCGGATGTATCGCACTGCGGATCTGGGATTCAGGGCTGCCGACGGTTCGATGACGTTCGTCGGCCGGGTCGACCGTCAGGCCAAGGTTCGTGGGTATCGCGTCGATCCGGCCGAGATCGAGACCGCGGCGGTTGCAGTGGACGGCGTTGTTTCGGCCCGCGCACTGCTCGTAGCACCCAGCGACGGTGTGGCGGTACGCATCGAATGCGTCGTCGTGGTTCGAGACAAGGACGCTCGATCCGTTCGCGCCGCAATGGGAGCGATCCTGCCTCCCCATCTGGTTCCGGCGCGTGTGCACGTGGTCTCCGAGCTGCCGTTGACCCGAAACGGGAAAGTCGACGATCTCGCGTTACGGACCCGGATTCTCGCCGGTACTCCGGCCGTGGGTGACCCCGGCGACGCCACCGACATCGACGGCATCGTCACCTCGGCGGTGCGGGAGGTTCTCGGCGTCACCGATCGAAATATCGGATTCGTCTCCGCCGGAGGCGATTCGCTGCGTGCGCTGGAACTGTCGGCGATAGTACGGCGCAGCGGAGTCGTCCTCGACGTACGGGTGGCTCTCGCCGACGGAACCGTCGATGCCCTGGTGGCGACCGCATCCGTCGACCCGTCTGCCATGGCCGACGGTACCCAGCCCCATCGAAGCCGGCTCCTACCGCCGGCCGTGCACTGGTTCGGAGATCGTGTATCGCCCGAGCCGATCGCGCAGTGGAACATGGCAATTCGCCTGGATCTGGATTTCCTGCCGGACAGCGCCCGCGTGGACGCAGCGGTAGCCGAGGTGCTTCGCGTACACCCCATGCTTCGGGTGCGCCTCGAAGAAACGGACTCGGTTCGGGAGTTCGTTCTCGCCGAGGCATGCCCTGTCCTGTTCTTCTTCGACACGGTCGACCACGAAGTGGCGAACGCGTGCAAGCGGGTGTTCAACATGCTGACCCGTCGAGTCGGCATCGACAACGGCACACCGATCGGTTTCGGCGTCGTCCGAGCGATGGACTCGGGTGCGGCCACGATCATCGTGCTGGCCCATCACCTCGTCATGGACGTCGTGTCGCTGCACATCGTCGCAGGAGACCTGATCGAGGCCGTCTCTCACGGTGACGACGGCGTTCGTCTTCCGTCCGAGCACACCAGTGTTCACGAGTGGGTGCAGTGGCTGGCCTCCGACGCGAGCGCCCCCGGTTCGTCCGAGCGATGCCGCGCCGCCTATCGAGGGCTCGACCTCACGGGCGCAGATTCCGGACGTATCGAGCCGGGCACCGAGGGCACCGCGGTCTCGGTACAGCGAAGTGTTCCCGCCGCGATGATCGACGCGGCGACGGCCGCCATCGGTGCAAGTGTCGAGGAGATCCTGCAGTCGGCGGCGGTCACAGCGTATGCCGAGACAGCAGACGCATCGCCGGTCGTCATCGAGGTCGAGACGCACGGACGTGAGCTCGACGCGGACGGTATCGATCTGACCCGAACCGTCGGGTGGTTCACCGGACTGTCCGCGGTTCCGGTACACCCCGCGACACCAGGTGAGCAGATCGCCGAGATACGTTCGAGGCGAACGTTTCTCGGTGCAACCGGTCAGCTACCCACGGTCCTGAGGTACATCCTCGGGTCGGACCCGTGTCCGGGATTGCGTCCACACGTCGGCGTGAACTACGTCGGGCGGCTCGACGCCGATCGCACGGGCTCGGCACGTGCGTACGGCCAGGGGCATCTGCGTGCCGCTCATGCCACACGACCGGTCGCTGTCCAGATCGACGCCTGGTTCAGAGGCGGGGAATTCGTCGTAGCAGTCGAACACGTGGACGGTGAGTCGGCGGATCTGGTCGCCGATGCGATGGTCGCGGCGATCACGGCCGCGTCTTCGGCCCGGTCGATCGCGGTGGAGGCGGGACTGTGTGCGATCGATCTGCGCGGCAACACGATCGACGACGTACTCGCTTCCGGGCCTGTCGAGGCCGTCGCACCGCTCACCGAAGTTCAGGAAGCGATGTACCTGCGCAGCGGTTCCGATCCCGGCGCTGCATACATCGAGCAGATCGTCCTGAGACTGCCGGACGGCGTCGAGGTCGGCCGACTGTGCGCAGCCGTCCGATCCGCGGTCACGGTGATGCCCCTGCTTCGCGGCGATATCGTATGGGAGGGGCTTGCCGATCCGATTCTGGTGGTTCGGGCACACGCGGAATCGGTCGTGGTGTCGGACACTCTCGATGCCGGGATCGACGTCGATTCTCTTGCACGAGGTTCAGCGCTGTTTCGGGCCACCGTCTCGAACGGTGCGTTGGCCCTGACCTTCCACCATCTCGTCGCTGACGGCTGGACCGTCCGAATGCTGCTGCAGCACATCGACGATCACTACTTCGGCCGTCCCGTGCCGACGGAAGCCGATCATCGGATGCTCCTGCACATGGTCGTGTCGGCGAATCGGCAACGGCCTGCCTCTCTCGACCGATCTCCGGCCACGCTGCTTCCGCCGCTCGATCCGGACGCACCCGCGGCGGGCCACGGGAACATCGACCTGACCCGCTCGGTCGAACCGGCGGCTGCGCGGCAGGTACGGCGGGCCGCCGCCCGACGCGGTGTCACCGTGGCATCTCTCGTCCACGCCGGCTGGGCGCTGTTGCTCGGACGGTCCGGTCGGCACGTGCGGTTCGGCAGCGTCGGACAACACCGTCCGGCGGGCCATGACGATTCGCCCGGCATGTACATCGAGACCCGCACGCTCGACGTGCGACTGCCCGCCGATATCGACGTTTTGCTGAAGTCGATGCATCGTGCATTGCGAGCAGAGCCCGAATCCGATGTCCACGAACACGATCCGGACCGTGTCGTCACGGCGGGCGTCGGTGCGATGTACGAGACCGCGGTGATCGTCGACGACGCACGAGGAACCGGCGCAGCCGACGAGTTTCTCGGTCGCCCCGTCGAAGTGATGTCGACCCGTGAACGCACGGGTCTTGCGCTGACCGCGTCGGTGATCGACCTCGGCGGCGCGTCCGGCATCGAGGTGACCCTCAACTGCGATCTGGAGCAGGTGACGGAGCCGGACGGACACCGCATCCTGAGTGATCTCCTCGAGATCCTGGCCGACCTCGCCGAGCCTGCCGATCACATTGACCGACGGGTTCCCGATCTGCCCATCAGCACCACAGCCGACTCTGCACCGAGGAGTACACGTTGACCACCACCAGACAGGCGATCGACGTCGGGGCCGACGCGACCGCATGGATCGATGCTCATCTGATAGAACTTCGCGAGATTCTCGCGACCGAGGGCGTGTTGCGTCTGCGCGGTCTGGGCGGGGCAGTCCGCGAGTTCGACACGATCACCGAAACCGTGACGGGCGCTGCGCCACTCGAATATCACGGCGGCGCAACGCCGCGCACCCGAATCGATCGAAACGTGTATTCGTCCACGGATTTTCCGTCCGAGTACGCGATAGATCTGCACTCGGAGATGGCGTATTCGCGTACCTGGCCGCTCTACCTTGCATTCTGCTGTGCGAAACCACCACGTTCCGGCGGGGCCACGCCACTTGCATCGACGGTCGAGATCGCCGAGCGCATTCCGGTCGCGCTTGCCGAGCGGCTCCGTCTGTTCGGCATCAGGTACCGGCGCGCCTTCCACCCCCTGCTCGGTACCGACTGGCGCAGTGCGTACGGCGTGAACGACGAGGCGGAGCTCGTCGACTGTGCTGCCCGACGTGGAGAGGACGTTCGGATCGACGGTGACGTCGTCACGTCGTCGTGGACCTTGCCTGCGTACCGAGACTGCGAGGGCGGCATCGAGTCGTGGTTCAACCAGATGGTCGCGTTCAACGTACGCACGCTGCCGTCCGGGGTGCGCGAGGACCTGCTCGACGTCGTGGGAGAGGACGGAATCCCCAAGAACACCCTGCTCGGTGACGGCTCGCCGTTCCCCGAATCCGACATCGGCGCGGTGCGCGATGCGGTGGACGCGACATCGACCGCCGTGCCCTGGGAGGCGGGGGATCTGACCATCGTCGACAATCGCCGCTTTGCACACGGACGGCAGCCGTACACCGGCTCTCGCGAGGTGCGGGTGTGCATGACCGGAGAGGGGAGTTGGGCATGACCGCCGATACCCTGTTCGCGCGTCTGGCCGGAGCCTGGGTCGTGGACGACGACAGCGCGAGCCACGGGACGAACGGAGTGCCGGCACATGTGGCCGATGCCTCCGTCGATACCGTCGAGTCCGCCGTCCGTGCGGCGTTGACGCCGTTTCTGTTGGGGGAAGGCACTATCGGTTCGCTGCGCACGATACGCACCGGTGCCGGTTGGGTCGTGGACGCCGGTGACGTCATCGTCAGGGCGACACCCGAACGGGTCGAGGTCTCGGGGCAGGTGGCCGGGTGGACACTCGATTCGTTGGTCGCGTCCTCCATAGCGACCGAAACGGCTCGCCGACTCGATGCGGGGATCGCCGGTGACGCGCCGGCGCCCGAGGCGAGAAGGTTCGAGAACGTCGATGTCGTCGAGCGCATCCGCACACACGCCCGACTCACACCCGACCGCACTGCAATTCGTTCCCCAGCCGCGACGCTCGACTACGCGGACCTGGTCCGTGCCGCCGAGGTGGCGGCCGACGAACTCGATGCGTCCCGAGCCGGAAACGTCGTTGCGGTGCGATTCGATCGGTCGATCGGCTCGGTGGTGACACTGCTCGGAGCCCTGATCTCGGGGCGCGCCTATCTGATGGTGTCCTCGGACGACGAATCCGATTACGCCCGCACCGCATCGACCATCGCCTCGAGCCGGGAATCGGCCTCAGGAGGGTTCGATCGAGCGTCGGCCTCTGCCGCCGCGTACGTGCAATTCACGTCGGGAACATCCGGTGAGCCCAAGGCGATCGTCGTCGAACGGGCCCAATTGTCTGCTTACTGTGCATTTCTCGAGGCCGAGAAACTCTGCGGCCCGACAGTGACCATGCCGGTCCTCAGCGCCCCCGAATTCGACGCCATCGTCAAGCAGATCTGGGGGCAGCTCACCGCAGGGGGAACGGTGGTGCTACCCGAGTCGGGCGACGTACTACGAGAGATCGACCGGGCCACTGCGATCGACAACGTGTCGATCAATACGGTGCCGGCCGTGTGGAATCAGTTCCTGGACGTAGCGACGCACCGTCCGATCACGACGCGGGGAACTCTGCTGCTCGGTGGTGAGGCCCTCGATCCGATTCTGGTCGAGCGCACTCGGTCCCTGTGGCCCGGTGTACGGGTGGTCAACCTGTACGGACCATCCGAATGCACCTCCAACGCAACATGGTTGCGAGAGGTCACCGGCCGCCGCGATCGCACCCCCATCGGCAGCGCGATCCGTGGTTCGGTCGCAGTCGTACTCGATGACCGGCTCACCGTTGTTCCCGTCGGTGCCGTCGGGACCCTGCACATCTCGGGCGACAGCGTTTCGCGGGGTTACCACGGCGACACGCGTCGCACCGCGGCCTCGTTCCTGCCGATGGCAGTGGACTGCGGAACCGGATCGGGCACCAGGATGTACGCGACCGGCGACCGCGTGCGAGCCACGTCCGACGGGCTGGTCTATCTCGGCCGTACCGATGCCGAAGTGAAGATCAACGGAGTCCGCACCGACCTCGAGGCTCTGCGCAACGACATCGCCGTCGTCCCAGGGGTCACGAGCGCCGCCGTGGTCGTGGTGCACGGTGGCATCGAGGTCGTCGTCGAATGCCCACTGCAACAACGGGACGACGTGCTCGGATCGGTGCGAGAACGAGTCGAAACCAGCTGGCGACGCGAACTGCGCACCAGCCGGGTGCGCTGGGTGGCCGAGATTCCCCGTACCGAGGTGGGCAAGGTCGACGTCTCGACCCTCGCCCGGCACGTGGACCGACAGGCTGCCTCGGAAGGCCTCGACACGGCCACGGCCGCATCGCCTGCACCACCGCACCGCGTGCTCGAGACGATCTGGACGTCCGTGCTCGGATCCGAGCCGACTCGGTCGTCGTCCATCGTTGCGCTCGGCGGCGATTCGATGAAGCAGCTCAAGATCGTCGCGCTGTACCGGCGCATTCTCAAAGTGGATGTGTCGCTTCACGATTTCAAGCAACGAGACACCCTGGGTGAACACGAGGATCTACTCCTCGAGCGCGTCGACGTCGCCCACCTCGATCGAATGGCTGCATCGTTGGACGGGGCGAAACGGTGAGCGACATCGACGTTCTTCTCGCTGCCGCGGACACGGGAATCGAGGCCGAGGGTGCCGTGGATCTGCGGGCACCGAGCCCGTATCAAGAACGGCTCTGGAGAGCGCACTGCGCTGCACCCTCGACCGCATATTCGGTGCCGTGTGTGTTCGATCTGGACGGCGAAGACAGCGCACGGGTGCTCGCGGCGATCGTCGAGGTCCTGGCATCACACGAGGTGTTCGCCACGCGCATCGTCGACGCCGACGGCTCGAGCTTCGCGCTCGAACCCGTCGGTCCGATCGTTCCCGAGATCGCTGTCGTGGACGACATGGACGCCGCGACCGAGGAACTGCTTGCACGTGGGTGGGCGAGCGGACCGTTGGTGCGAGTCGCCCTGTTTCGCAGAGAGGGACGCTCGGACCGCATCGCCATGGTGTTCCACCATGCCGTGATCGACGGCCATTCGGTGTCGCTCCTGATCACCGACATCTCTCGCGAGCTCGCGGAACCGGGTGCCTCCTCGATTCGGCCTCGTCCCCGCTATCGCGATGTCGCTCGGGTACGGCTTTCGTCGAGGTCGTGGTGGACAGACCACCTGGCCACGGTGCCGTATCGCCGCGCCTGGCGACCGTCCGAGCCCGGCGCAGCCGTCGTCAGCCGTGCCTCGGTGAGGGCCGGTCGCCAGGATGCCACGAGCTGGTTCACCGCAGCGGCCGTCACGCTGTCCAGGCTTCTCGGCTCGGAGGTCGTGTGCATGTCGATACCACTGGCCAACCGTCGGGAGGTCGAGGAATTCGACGTGGTCGGCCCACTCGTGAGCACCGTGCCGCTGGTCGTGGAGGTGTGCGAGAGCGACACTCTCTGCGAGGTTCGTGGCCGCATCGAAGCTTCGGTGGAGGCTGCGAGCGCGCATGCCGACGTGGATCTGGCCGGCGTGGTCGCCGACCTACGCCGCGATGACCCCGATTTCTTTCTGCCTACCGAGGTGTTCGTCAACGTCCAGAGCGCCGACCGATCCTGTTTCGCACTGGGCGGCGCGACAGCCCGGCCGGTCGCAGTACACACAGGGGAGATGAAAGCCGCACTGACGGTGAGTATCTCGGCGACCGATTCGCCGGAGGTGCAGATCGAGTCGGCGCTGCCGGGGTGGTCGACAGTGACCCACGACGGCATCCGAGACGTTCTGCTCACCGTTCTCGCTGCGGATCCGTCGGTATCGGTCGCGGAACTCTCGGTCGGACTCACCGGCACCACGGCGTCTCGATCGAGGCTCGATGCCTCGATCCTCACGCCGCTGCTGTCTGCGGCCGACGATTCGCGAGTCGCACTGGTGGCACCCGATCGCACCCTCACGCGTGCGGAACTGGTTCGGGAAATTCGAGCGCGTGCGGGAGTTCTGACGCAGCACGGCGTGGTCAGCGGGGACGCAGTCCTGTTGTCGGTCGAGCGAGACCACGAGTTCGTGGTGTGGGCTGCGGCGATCATGGCACTCGGAGCGGCGTATGTTCCGGTGGACACTCGGCACGGAGCAGTCCGCATCGCTTCCATTGCAGCACAGTCGAATGCCAAGTCCGGTGTGTTCTCGGACGTCGCCGAGGCTCCGCCCGGTCTCCACACGATCGACCGCGCAGCTGTGGTTTCCGACGTCGATGCGGTCGAGTTGCCGACCGTCGCTTCGGGCCTGCCCGCGTACATCATCTTCACCTCGGGCACCACCGGCGCTCCCAAGGGTGTCCCGGTCACTCACGCCAACCTGCTGGCGTTGCGCGATGCCACCGCCTCGATCATCGAGCCGGGCGACATCGTCTCCGCCGTGCACGCGTTCACCTTCGACTTCAGTGTCTGGGAGATATGGACAGCGCTCTCTCGCGGGGCGCGCGTCGTGATCTACGAGGAGGGCGTTGTCCGCGACCCCTTCGAGTTGGCCGTACGGCTGAACGAGGACAGTGTGAGCGTTGTATCGCTGACGAACTCGGCGTTCGGGTCGCTGATCGCGGCGCAGCCGGTTCTCCCGTCGTTGCGACGCGTGGTGCTCGGCGGGGAGCAGGTCTCGTCCGGCTACGTGCGGCAGTGGCTCGATGCAGTCCAACACCCAACGGGGGGTGTCGAAGTCGTCAACATGCTCGGTGCCACCGAGACCACGGTGCACACCACTCGGCGGGTGGTCACCCGGACCGATCTCGAGGCCCCCGCCGTCCAGGTGGGGGAACCGCTCGAGCATCTCGACGTCGTCGTGATCGACGCGGCCGGGCGGGCACTGCCGAGAGGCTTCGAGGGCCAGATCACCGTTCGCGGTGCAGGTCTGGCTCTCGGCTATCTCGGGCGCGGTCGGTTGACAGCGTCGCGCTTCGTTCCCGATCCGTTTCCCGATGCTCTGCCCGGTTCCAGGCTCTACCTCACCGGCGACAAGGGGCGGTGGCTCGCACCACGCGAACTGTACGTCGACGGTCGAATCGACTCCCAGGTGAAGGTTCGCGGACACCGTATCGAAACGGCCGGGGTCGAGGCCGTACTCGAGCAACTCCCCGGTGTTCGGCGGGCCTGCGTCGTTGCACACGAGAATCGTCTGCTCGCGTTCGTCGACGCCGCCGACGACTGCGTCGATCTGTACGCCGGTGCTGCCACCGGACTGGCAGCCTACGAGGTACCCGACCGAATTCATCGCGTGCACGAGTTCCCGGTGACGGTCAACGGCAAGCTCGATCGGCGAGTGGAGTCACTGACCGCTGTGGCACTCCCGTCGGAGGTGAGGCCGCATGATGAACCGGATACTGCCCCGGGGTGGTTCGAGCGTGCACTCGCCGATGCGCTGGGGTTCGAGGAGCCCGACGAAGACCGCTCGTTCCTGGCCAACGGAGGCGATTCGATCCTCGCAGTCCGCCTCGTGAGCGATGTCCGCTCGCGTGGAACAGAGCTCGGAATCGGTGATGTACTCGGCGCATCGAGCCTGAGAGAACTTGCCGCACTCGTGGCCGATCGTGGGGTCAGGGCCGAGCCCGAAGACGAAGAGCTGCAGCCGTTCTCGCTGATCGACGCCGGCGTTCGTGATGGCCTGCCCTACGACGTGGCCGATGCGTACCCGTTGTCGGCAGCGCAAGAGGGCATGTTGTTCCACATCCGCTCCGATTCGGTCGTTGGGGTGTACCACAACACGGTCAGCCTGCGCATTCGTGGTGGGCTCGATCCGTTGGCGTTCCGGGTGGCACTCGCCGACACCGTGCGCAGACACGAGGTGTTGCGCACCTCCGTCGACGAGTGGAGTGCAGCCGAGCCTCTGCAACTGGTGCATCGGCACGTGGCCACACCCCTGTCGGTGGTCTCGGTGCCCCTGGGTTCGGACGCCGATGCAGTGATCGACGAGATCGTCTCCGCGGAACGGGTGCGCCCGTTCGACCTCGACCGGGCACCGCTGTTTCGTCTGACACTGGTTCGCGTCGCACCGGGGGAGGACCAGCTGATCATCAGCGACAGCCACCTCGTACTCGACGGGTGGAGTTGGACCTCGACACTGGCCGAGGTCGTCGACCGGCACAATGCTCTGCTCCGACGAGATCAGGCGTACGACACCCTCTACCCACCCGTACCCGTCAAGTTCGTCGATTTCGTGGCAGCAGAACGACGTGCGCAATCGTCCGCAGCGACATCGCAGGCCTGGGCCGAGCACCTGCGCGGCGTCCGGCCGCGCCGAGTGGCCGATGTTCGCAGCATCGGTGGCAGAGACGTCCGACGCACCGAGATCGACGCCGATGCTCTCCGTGAACGTGCCGCGGCTGCGGGTATTTCGGTTCGTCACCTCGCGATGGCCGTGCACGTTCATGCGCTGGCCGAGGTCTTCGGCGATCGCGAACTGGTCACCGGTACAACTGCCAACGGTCGGCTGGAGCGCGAGGGTGGTGTCGATGCCCGCGGGATGTTTCTGAACATGCTGCCGCTGCAGTTGCGTGCCCTGTCCGACCCGATCGCGACGGCGGAGGAATGCGCTCGCACGGAGGCTGCATTGATGCCGCATCGATGGCTGCCGAATGTGGACATCACGACGGCGGTCGGCAGGGGACCGTTGTTCGACTACGGATTCAATTTCGTTCGCTTCCATCGTCTTTCGGACATCGAGAAGACTCACACCTTCGGCTCGAAGGACGACGATTCCCACTTCTCGCAGGAGGACACCGACTTCGCCTTGATGGCGACGTTCTCGATACACCCACCCGAGCATCGGCTCGCGTTGATGCTCGTCGTCGACACAGCCCGTGTGTCACCGCCGCGGCACCGAGTGATCGTCCAGGCGTACCGCGCAGCACTGGCCGACGCGGCGACAGCGGTCGACGCCACCGAAGGAGACACCCCGTCATGACAACTCTGCTTGCAGTTCTACTTCGAGGCGGTCGCGGTATCTCGGCCCTGGCCGTGGTCGCAGGAATCGTCACCGGTGTTGCGACCATCGCCATGGTTGCGACCATCACCAGCGCGGTGACCTCCGACACCGGACTCGACGCGCTGGCACCGTTCGGGGCGGCGGCCGTGGCGGTACTGCTGTCCGGTGCGTTGGCCTCGAACGCACTGGTGCGGGTGACACAGAAGTCCGTCGACCGACTGCGTACGAGGCTCGTCGACGACCTTCTGTCGGTGCCACTGCGCGGATTCGAATCGCTGCGTACTTCTCGCGCGATGGCGGTGCTCACCGACGACCTCGCCGCCGTGGGGCAGGCAGTGCAGTCTCTGCCGTTGCTGCTCATCAACTCGGTGATCGTCGTCTGTGCACTGGGGTACGTGGGCATACTCTCGCCCGTGGCGCTGGGAGTGTTGGTGCTGGTCATCGTCGTCGGCGGCGGTGCGTACGCGTTCGCGAACGGCAGAGCCGGAGCGCACATGTACCGAGCCCGTCAGGCTCAGGACGGACTCCACGAGACCTACCAGGCCATCACGCACGGCTTCAAGGACGTCAAGCTCAGCTCCCGGCTGCGGGCATCCCTGGTGGAACAGGACCTGCGTCGGCACTCGGGCGACTACGCGCGCAGCGTCGTCAGGGGTTCCACCGTCAGCCTCGTCACGGGGTACTGGGGGCAGATGCTCTTCCTGGCGTGCGTCGGTGCGGTCGCCTTCGGTGGGGACGCCCTCGGCATTCCGGCACAGGATCGAGTCGGTGTCGCACTGGCGGTTCTCTACCTCAATACCCCGCTCGTCACCGTGCTCAACATCGGACCGGTTCTGTCGCGTGCGGTCGTGGCACTGCGCCGAATCGGCGAGGTCGCGACACTGCGCGAGGACAGCGAAGTCGTCGTCGACGTCGGGCGGCCCGCCGTTGTCGACGAGATCGGCGTCGAGGGTGTGACATTCGCGTACGACGCTCCTTCACCAGGAGAGGCCTTCGCGATCGGACCGGTGACACAGCGCTTCTCCCGCGGCACGATCACCTTCCTCGTAGGCGGAAATGGCAGCGGCAAAAGCACATTGGGTCGTGTGCTGGCGGGGTTGTACACCCCGGACGGGGGATCGCTCGAGGTCGACGGCAGCGCACTCTCACCGAACGAGATCGTCGCCTATCGGGAAAACGTCTCGGCGTGTTTCGCCGACTCGTACGTCTTCGGTAGGTTGCGGTCGGCCGATCCCGAGGTCGCTGCGCGTGCCCGCTACTGGCTGCACGAGCTGGGGCTCGACGCGGTCGTCGAACTCGACGGGGAACGTCTGATCTTCGAGGGACTCTCGAGCGGACAACGCAAGCGGCTGGCTCTGGTGGAAACGCTGGCGGATCCGCGCGATGTCGTGGTGCTCGACGAGTGGGCCGCAGAGCAGGACCCGGAGAACCGACACCGCTTCTACACCGACATCCTTCCGCGCATCCGCGACGAAGGCCGCATCGTGATCGTCGTGACCCACGACGATCGCTACTTCGACCTGTGCGATCACCTCGTCAAACTCGAGCGGGGCGCGCAGGTGTTCGTCGATCAGCCCGTACACAACTGACGCAAGCCATCACTCGACCAGTCGAAGGAACAGGGGATCACAGTGCAGGACTACATTTCCGAATGGACCGTCGTACGAAACGACGAGGAGCAGCATTCGATCTGGCCGGCGAAGCGACCACTGCCGCTGGGGTGGTACGAGGTCGGATTCACCGGCGACCGTGAGGCGTGCCTGGACCACATCGAATCGGTGTGGACCGACATTCGCCCACTGTCGCTACGTCGCGCGCTGGGGGTGGCGTGATGACCGTCGTCGACACCGCGTCGGGAGTCCCCGCATCACTGGCCCGGACTCTCGTGGGCGACTTCCTGCCGATGACCATCGACATCGAGCGTTCGTCCGGTTCCTACCTCTGGGACGAGGCTGCCGGACGACCGGTCCTGGACATGGGGATGTTCTTCTCGTCGTCCCCGCTCGGCCACAACCCCACACCGCTCGCGCATATCGAAGCCGAGCGAAAATTGTTGGCAGCAGCCAAGATGAAGCCCTCGAACCCGGATTTCGCGTCTCGAGTCCTGGCCGATTCGGTCTCGACCTTTCGTCGTCTGCTCATGCCGGAGGACATGCCGCACCTGTTCCTCATAGACGGTGGTGCGGCTGCAGTCGAGAACGCACTCAAGGTCGCCTTCGACTGGAAATCCCAGCGAGCAGGCACCGACGAAACGAATCTTCAAGCGCTGCATCTTCGTTGGGCCTTCCATGGCCGCAGCGGCTACACCATGTCGCTGACCAACACCGATCCGGCCAAGACGGCGCGATTCCCCAAATTCGACTGGCCCAGAATCGACGCCCCGGCTCGCGGTGAGGATGGCGGTGACGACGCCGACCGAGCCGGTCTCAGTGAGGCCGAACGTCGGGCACTCGCGGAGATCGAAGCGACCCTCGTCGCCGACGGTGACAGGATCGCGTGCTTCGTCTACGAGCCGATTCAAGGGGAAGGCGGCGACCGACACCTGGGTGCTGCATTCCTCAGGGCCGTGCAGTCGCTGTGCATCGAGCACGACGTCCTCACCGTCGCGGACGAGGTCCAGACCGGAGGCGGCACGGTCGGCGCTCGGTGGGCGCACGAGGCACTGGGATTGCGTCCCGACTTGGTGGCATTCGGTAAGCGCCTGCAGGTGTGCGGGGTCATCGGGGGCCGTCGCGTCGACGATCTCGACACCAATGCGTTCGCCGTACCGGGACGGATCAGCTCGACCTGGGGTGGTTCGTTGGTCGATCTGGTGCGCTTCGCACTGCTCTACGAGTACATCGCGCGAGAGAACGTGATCGCGCGAGCGGCGGCGATGGGTCCCTTCGTGCGCGCCGGACTCGACGCGATGGTCGGTTCCTCGGATGGTCACGTGACGTCGGCTCGGTCACGGGGCCTGTGGGGGGCCGTCACAGTGTCATCGCGCGAACTGCGTGACGCGGTGCTCGGCATCGCATTGGACGAGTACGACACGGTGCTTCTGCCGTGCGGGACGAGGTCGATCCGTTGGCGTCCGTCCCTGTTGGTCACCGAACAAGAGTTGGCGCTCTCGTTCGACGCAGTGACTCGGTCACTGACCGCGGCGGTTCGCTCGTGACAGCCTTCGTCGACGATCTCGCGTTCACCGGGCTCTCGGAGCGCTTCGGCGATCGGCCCGTGCAGCTGTGCGTGGACGGTGAATTGGGTGTCACCGCACTCGAAGAGCGGAGCGCGCAGGTCCGCGAGGCCTTGACGCGCGCCGGGGTCGGCCGCGGGCACGTCGTCGCAGTGAAGGGCCGCCGCGACTCCTGGTTGTTCCCGACCTTGCTGGGCATTCTCGGTGCAGGCGCGGCGTACACGGTCATTCCGTACAACAGTCCCCAGGCAGTCGAGGCGCAGTTGCTCGAGACCATCGAGCCGGCCGCCATGGTGGTGTGGGAGGACCTGCACCCGGCGTCCTGGCACGGACGGCCTTCGATTGCCCTCGGCGACGCCGTCTTCTTTCTGTTCGGTTCGTTCGAGCCGACTTCCCCCTCACCGCGCAGCGTCGACGATCCCGCCTACATCATCAGCACGTCCGGGACGTCGGGTAGGCCGAAAGCCGTTCTGGTACCGCACCGAGCGGTGCTTGCTTTTCTCGACGCGGCCCGCGGGGTCGTCGCCCTGTCGAAATGCGATGTCGTGGCGGCGCGGTCGTCGGCTGCCTTCGATCTGTCGGTGTGGGAGTTGTTCGCATCGGTGGGGGCGGGTGCCACCGCTGTACTCGTCGTGGAGGCTGTTGCGGCCGATACTGCCCGGCTGCACGAGTTGCTCGAGCAGACAGGTGCGTCCGTGCTCTCGACCACGCCGTCCGCGGCATATCAACTCGGTGCGTACGACGAGACGATCGGTGGCGGGCTGGCGCTGCGATCTCTGCTCGTGGGCGGCGAAGCCTCCGACGGCGGCAGGCTTGCCGACGTCATGGCCGCACCGTCCTTCGGCCGGTGTCGACTGGTCAATTGGTACGGTCCGACCGAGGTCACTGTGTCCTGCACCGGCGGCGAACTCGTCGAACAGGATCTCGCCGAGCCGAGGACGCCCATCGGGCCCGCACTGTCGGGCGTGAGAGCGGCGGTACTACCGGCCGCTGACGGTGTCGGTTCCGCCGACGGCCTCGGACAGCTGGCAGTGGGCGGCGACCAGCTCGCACACGGATACCTCGGGAACCCGCGTGCGACCGCAGCAGCGTTCGTCCCGGACCCTGAAGGCCACGGTGATCGGTTGTATCTCACCGGGGACATCGTCGGTACAGACGCAGGCGACCGTTTCGTGTATCACGGCCGCGCCGACGACCAGGTGCAGTTGCGGGGGTACCGGCTCGAGCTCGGCGAGGTGGAACGAGCGATCGCGAAGCACCCGGCAATCCGGTGGTCGCATGCCACGGTCGGCGGCACCGACCTCGATGTTCTCGTCGCGTATTTCGCGACCTTCGACGATGGCGATCTCGATCGTGCGGAGCTGTGGTCCCACCTCTACCGCACGCTCCCGCGCCACGCAGTACCTGCCGCTCTGGTGAAGGTGGTCGAGGTTCCCGTGACCGTGGGGCAGAAGTTGGATGTTGTGAAGTTGCCGGCGCCGGTGATCACCGACTTCGTTGCCGGTTCGACCGCGGGCCGGGCGGCGGAGACCGAAACCGAGGAGAGGCTGTTGACGCTGTGGCGACGGCTGTTGGGAATCGAGGAGATCGGTACCGATCACCACTTCTTCGCGCTGGGCGGCCACTCCTTGTTGGTCGCGCGCTTGGTCAACGGCATCGCCCGCGAGTTCGGGGTGCGGTTGCAGTTGGCGGACGTAGTGGAGGGACTGACCGTGCGCGAGATCGCGTCGGTCGTGGACAGAGAAACGAATCGTCTGTCGGTCGGCGCATCGGCGTCGAACCGTGGACAGGAGGAGATGTCATGGTGACCACGAGTGAGAGGCCCCCGATCGAGGACGCGACGGCGGATGGCTCCATTCTGGAGCGTTTCGCGGCGGTGGCCAGGTGGAGTTACCGTCATCGTCTCGCAGTGCTTGCGGGATGGCTTGTGGCGCTGGTGTTGTCGGCCGGTGCATACGTCGGACTCGGCATGTCCGAGTTGTCTCCGGCGGACGGGTTCGTCGGCGAGTCCGGCGCGGCGGAGCAACTGGAAACGGGCTCGGACTTCCTGTCCTCGCGAACCGAAACCATTCTGGTGCAGGGTAGCTCGGCGGAGGACTCCGATCGCATCGCAGACGAGTTGTCGGCTGCGCTGATGGGGACGGCGCAGGAGCCTCCGGAGAAGTTGACGGCCGCTACCGGCGATCAGCGAGTTCTGCAGGTGCTGTTGCCCGACGAGCAGGCATCGCCGTCCGAGCGTGTGCAGGGGATCGATTCTGCGATCGAGAGCGCCCGCGAAGCCAACCCGGGTGCTGCCATATCTGCTACCGGGCCCATCTCGGTGCAAGCCGACGTCACCACCAGTTACGGTGAGCGACTTGTGTTGCTGGAAATGCTCAGCCTCCCCGTCACGGCCGTCGTGCTGTTTCTCGTGTTCGCCGGTCTGATCGCCACCTTGATTCCGCTTGTCACCGGCCTCGCCGTGGTGGCACTGGCCATCCTCTGGAGCGGGCCGACGTCATTGTTGGTGCCCATGGAGAGCAACCAGATGAGTGTCATTCTGCTGATGGGTCTCGCTCTTGGCGTGGACTATTCGTTGTTCTTCGTCAGGCGGGCCCGCGAGGAGTTCGCCCGGTCCGGTGACGCCGACGCAGCCGCAACGATCGCGGTGTCGATGACGGTGCGCTCTGTTCTGGTGGCGGGGCTGGTGACCGGTGTTTCGGTGATCGCAGCCTTCCTGACCGAATCGCCGATTTTCCACTCGCTCACACTCGGCATCATTCTCGTCGTCGTCGCCGCGATGCTTGCATCGATCACGCTGCTGCCTGCGCTGCTGGCATTGGGACGTCGACGAGTGGTTCGGCAGCTGTTCGGCAAGACTCCGGACGACGCAGCGGAGGAGACAGGGTTCTGGGGTCGTCTGTCGGGCAATGTCGTTCGGCGCCCCATGCCTGCGCTGCTCGCCGGACTGGCCGTGATGGTCTTGTTGGCCGCACCGGTCGCGACCATGAAGCTGCAGTTCCCGGGAACGGACAGCATGCCGCGCACCTTCGAGACGCTGCGCACGCTGGACGACGTCTCCGAACAGTTCCCTCTGTACGGCGTCAGCCACACCGTGGTCACCGAGACCGGCGGTGACGTCGCCGGTGCCTCGGCCGTACTCACCGACATCGCCGAGGCCGCGGCCGGCTTGCCCGGATTCGACGGGCAGGTACGTGACGTTCAGATCTCCACGGACAGGTCGGTGGCGCGCATCGAGATCGGCACCGACTCGGACGGTATCGATGCACAGGCGGCGAAGGATTCTCTGAACGAGTTGCGAAGCAACGTTGTTCCGGAGTTCGCGGGCGGTCGTGACATTCTCGTCGGTGGTGAGACCGCGGTCAGCGTCGACGTTTCGCAGTCGACCTCGCGTGATCTTCTGATCGTCATACCGATCGTCCTCCTGGTCGCCTTCGCGCTGATCTACCTCGCCTTCCGCAGTGTGGGGCTCGCCGCGCTGAGCGTGGGTCTGAACCTGCTGTCCGTCCTCGCGTCCTACGGCATCCTGGTGCTGTTGTTCCAGTACGGCTGGGGTGCAACGGTGTTCGGTTCGGAGTACGTCGGTCCGGTGGTGACTCTGCTGCCGGTGATGATGCTGGTGATCCTCATCGGGTTGTCGATGGACTACCACGTCTTCATCCTCACTCGGGTGCGAGAGGCGTTCGGTCGCGGCCTCGGCGTCGAGGATGCCGTCCGGCAGGGTGTGGTCCGGTCAGCACCGCCGGTCACCGCGGCTGCGGCCGTGATGGTGGTGATCTTCGCGATGTTCACGCTGTTGCCGACGCCGGAGATGAAGCAGCTCGGTGTCGGGCTCGCCGCGGCAATCGCTCTCGACGCGACCGTTGTTCGCGGCATTCTCGTCCCTGCTGCCCTACGCCTGCTGGGGGCGAGCGTGTGGAAGCGCTCACTCGACGGCGCGGGCCATCACTGATCACGAAACCGGCCGATCGCACCACGGACAGGAGCTCGACAAGGATGGCGACCGTAGCGGCATGTACCCGACGACTCGCCGTGGGACTGCTCATGACTCTGACCTTCCTCCTCGGGCTCACGCCCGGTCCTGCTGCGGCAGTAACACTCTCGAACACCGATCTGCAGAATGCAGTGGACGAGTGGGCGGCCGAGATCGGAGCCCCGGGAATGTCGGTCCAGGTTCTGGACTCGGACACGGTGGTGGGGGAAGCATCGAACGGTGTCGACGGCAACGGCGAGCCCGTCGATGCCTCGACACCGTTCGTGTGGGGCTCGGTGTCCAAACAATTCACGGCGGCCACCGTCCTCGGGCTGGAACGGCAGGGTGTACTCGACGAGTCGACGCCCGTCGTGGACATCGTCCCGGGAGCACGGAACATGCTGGGCGACCCGGCAACGTCAGTCGGCGACCTGATGCACCACACCAGTGGCTTGCCGCACGACATCACCGTCACCGACGATTGGTCCCGGCGTGGCTCGGCCGTCGACGCAATTGCGACCATCCCGCAGCCGGTGGGGACGACCGAACGTGGATCGTTCCGCTATTCGAGCCTGAACTACATGCTCCTGCAGGCAGTGGTCGAGACCGTGACCGGTGAGTCGTTCGCCGATGCACTCGACGCCCAGGTCCTCTCGCCCGCAGACACCTCCGCCATCACCGATCCGGAACAGTTCACCGACGACGTTCCACCGGGCCATGTGCCGTTTTTCGGCTCGGCGCGACCCATCGACGTAGGAGTGGATTCGGCGGGTCTGGGCTACGGCTACCTCGCGGGCTCCACGGGCGATCTCGGACGGTACGCATCATGGCGACTGAGTCGGCTGCAGGGCGGCGAGGACACGGCTCCCGAGGTCGACACCGGCGAGGGCACCGAGTACGGCGACGGTCTGTTTCACGAGAAGATCGCAGGCCAGGACGTGTGGTGGCATTCCGGAGCCGTCCCCGGCTACTACGCCTACGTTGCATTCGTACCCGCCCTGGACAGAGCAATGGTGTTGGCCACCAATCGATACGGTGAAATCGAAGCAGAACATATCGCTGCGGTAGGAAGAAATCTCACCACGCTCGTCATCGACGGGTCGACCACAGGACTACCGTCGTCGTCGGCTCCGATGGTGCTGGGTACCATTTTCGCGGCCGTGGCTGTCCTGCTCGCCATCGTCGTCTGGGTAACCGTTCGGCTGTTCACGGGGCAGGTGCGACAGCGTTCGCTCGGTGGTGCCGCACTTCGGATCGCGATCACCACGGTGTTGGGCGGGTCGGTGCTGATCGGTGCCTACATCGGGGTGCCGACGATCGTCGGTGCGTCACTGTCCGTCATGGCGCTGTGGGCACCCGACGTCACCCTGGCGTTCTGGATTCTGCTCGGCACGGTGTTTCTCGCATCTGCACTGGTGGTGACCGATCAGGTGGTCAACTACGGTCGAATTCGGCAGACCTGATCGGTCGGACGAACCCACACGGACGAACTGCTCCCCGGCCGCAGGGCCGGGGAGCAGCGTCGGTCGAGGTGGTCCTACTTGGCGGAGACGCGGACCAACTTCTTGTTCACGAACTCGTCCATGCCCCACGGTCCCAGCTCACGGCCGACGCCGGAGCGCTTGACGCCGCCGAACGGCAGGCCCGGCAGGGTGGTGCCGTGCTCGTTGACGAAGGCCATACCGACCTCGAGCTGCTCGGCCACGTCGCGGGCCTTGTCCAGATCGGCGCTCCACACCGAGCCGCTCAGGCCGTAGGCGGAGGAGTTCGCCAATTCGATTGCCTGCTGCGGGCTTTCGACCTTGTAGATCACTGCGGCCGGTCCGAACAGCTCTTCGCTGTACGCACGCATGTCGGGGGTGACGTCGGTCAGCAGCGTGGGCTGCACGAAAGCACCCGGTCCGTCGATCTTCTTGCCGCCGGTGAGCAGTGTCGCGCCCTTGGCGACGGCGTCGTCGATCTGCTCGATCAACGTGTCGGCCGCTGTCTGTGACGACAGTGGGCCGAGCGTGGTGTTCGCGTCCAGCGGGTCGCCGGTCTGCACGGCCTCGAACGAGGCGGTGAGCTTGGTGACGAAGTCGTCGTAGTGCTCCTCGGCGACGAGGATGCGCTTGGCGGCGTTGCAGGCCTGACCTGCGTTGGAGAGTCGCGCCCTGGTCGCGGACTCGACTGTTGCATCCATGTCGTCGGAGTCGAGCATGATGAACACGTCCGATCCGCCCAGCTCCAGGACGACCTTCTTGAGGTTGCGTCCTGCTGTTTCGGCGACGGACGTTCCGGCTCGCTCGCTACCGGTGAGCGAGACGCCCTGCACGCGTGGATCGGCGATCATGTCGGCGATCTGCTCGTTGGTCGCGAAGATGTTGATGTACGCGTCCTGGGGGAGTCCGGCCTGCTGGAAGATCTCCTCCATCAGCAGCGCCGACTGCGGGCAGTTGGGTGCGTGCTTGAGCAGAATCGTGTTGCCCACCATCAGGTTCGGGCCGGCGAACCGAGCCACCTGGTAGTAGGGGAAGTTCCACGGCATCACGCCGACGAGCGCGCCGACCGGCTTGCGCTGCAGCACAGTGTCTTCCGCACCGGGTACGTCGAGCTTCTCGTCCTCGAGCAGAGCGGGGCCGTTGTCGGCGTAGTAGCGGTAGATGTTCGACGACAGCTCCACCTCACCCTGGGATTCGGTGAGTGGCTTGCCCATTTCGAGTGAGATGGTCCTGGCCAGCTCGTCGGAGCGTTCGGTGTAGAGGTCGGCGACCTTGTGCAGAATTTCGGCGCGATGCTTCGGTGAGGTCTTGCGCCACGTCCGGAATCCGGCGTCTGCGTCGGCGAGCGCGCGCTCGACACCGGCCGAGTCGAGGGTTTCGAATTCCTTGACGGTTGTGCCGTCGGCGGGATTGACAGTCTTGTAGGTCGTCATGATTCGTTCAACGGTCGGGGAGGGGTCTGTTGTTCCAATTCGGGCAAATCGGATGCTCCGACGGTGGTCAGGGGCGGATCGAGGAACGCTGCGAAAACCTATGAGCGCCCTACTGGTCGGTAACTTGGAATCGCAGGTGGAGTGATACCCCACTGCCCCGCACATCGGCGGGTTCAAAGATTAAAGTCGACGGTGGACGCATCCAAAAGACGACGTTGAAACTGAGGCAAAGGCGAAACATGACAGCGAAGAAGCCGACCATCATCTATACCCTGACCGACGAGGCGCCGATGTTGGCGACTCACGCGTTTCTGCCGGTCATACGTTCTTTCGCCAGCGCGGCCGAGATCAACGTCGAGTCGAGTGACATCTCCGTTGCCAACCGCATCCTCGCCGAGTTCCCCGATTACCTGAACGAAGACCAGCGAGTGACCGACAACCTCGCCGAGCTGGGCAAGCTGACTCAGCTGCCCGAGACCAACATCATCAAGCTGCCGAACATCAGCGCATCGGTGCCGCAGTTGCTCGCTGCCGTCAAGGAACTGCAGGACAAGGGCTACGCGATCCCCGACTTCCCCGGCAACCCGAAGACCGACGAAGAGCGCGAGATCCGCGACCGGTACACCAAGTGCCTCGGCAGCGCGGTCAATCCTGTTCTGCGTGAGGGTAACTCGGACCGCCGTGCACCCAAGGCGGTCAAGGAGTTCGCCCGCAAGCACCCGCACTCCATGACCGAATGGTCGATGGCGTCACGCACCCACGTCGCGCACATGCGCGAGGGCGATTTCTACCACGGAGAGAAGTCGACGGTCGTCGACGGAGACCGTGAGATCAAGATGGAACTGCTGCCCGCGGACGGCGAGCCGATCGTGCTCAAGGAGAAGGTCTCGCTCACCGACGGTGACGTGATCGACTCGATGTTCATGAGCAAGAAGGCGCTCCTCGACTTCTACGAGGAGCAGATGCAGGACGCCTACGAGACCGGCGTCATGCTGTCCCTCCACGTGAAGGCCACGATGATGCGGGTATCGCACCCCATCGTGTTCGGCCACGCCGTTCGCGTGTTCTACAAGGACGCGTTCGCCAAGCACAACGAGATCTTCGAAGAGCTGGGCGTCAACGTCAACAACGGCCTGTCGGACCTGTACGCCAAGATCGAGACACTCCCGGCGTCCAAGCGTGACGAAATCATCGAAGACCTGCACAAGTGTCACGAGACCCGTCCGGAACTCGCGATGGTCGACTCCGCCCGCGGAATCTCGAACTTCCACTCGCCCAGCGACGTCATCGTCGACGCATCGATGCCCGCGATGATCCGCGCCGGCGGCAAGATGTGGGGAGCCGACGGTCGTCCCAAGGACACCAAGGCCGTCAACCCCGAGTCGACGTTCTCCCGGATCTACCAGGAGATGGTGAACTTCTGCAAGACCAACGGACAGTTCGATCCGACGACGATGGGCACCGTCCCCAACGTCGGCCTGATGGCGCAGAAGGCCGAAGAGTACGGCTCGCACGACAAGACCTTCGAGGTACCGAAGGCAGGCGTCGCCAACATCACCGATATCGCCACCGGCGAGGTACTGCTCACGCAGACCGTCGAAGAGGGCGACATCTGGCGTCTGTGCATCGTCAAGGACGCGCCGATCCAGGACTGGGTCAAGCTCGCCGTGACACGCGCCCGTGAGTCCGGAATGCCGGTCGTCTTCTGGCTCGACCCGTACCGCCCGCACGAGAACGAGCTCATCGGCAAGGTGCGCACGTACCTGAAGGATCACGACACCGAGGGCCTCGACATCCAGATCATGTCGCAGGTTCGCGCAATCCGGTACACGATGGAGCGTCTGGTCCGCGGACTCGACACCATCTCCGCGACCGGCAACATTCTGCGCGACTACCTCACCGACCTGTTCCCGATCCTCGAGCTCGGCACCAGCGCCAAGATGCTCTCCATCGTTCCTCTGATGGCAGGCGGCGGACTGTACGAAACGGGTGCGGGTGGCTCGGCTCCCAAGCACGTCAAGCAGCTCATCGAGGAGAACCACCTGCGCTGGGACTCGCTCGGCGAGTTCCTGGCTCTGGCAGTGAGCCTCGAAGACCTCGGCACCAAGACCGGCGACGTCAAGGCGACCATCCTCGCCAAGGCACTCGACGCCGCCACCGGCAAGCTGCTCGAGAACAGCAAGGGCCCGTCGCGCTCGACCGGTGAACTCGACAACCGCGGCAGCCAGTTCTACCTCGCCCTCTACTGGGCCGAGGAGTTGGCCGCACAGACCGAGGACACCGAACTGGCCAAGCACTTCGCCGCACTGGCGAAGACGCTGTCGGAGAACGAAGACAAGATCGTCTCCGAGCTCAACGAGGTCCAGGGCAAGGCAGTCGACATCGGCGGCTACTACTACCCGGACCCCGAAGCCACCGCTGCAGTGATGCGTCCGTCCAAGACCTTCAACGAGGCTCTGGAGTCGTTCAAGCTGTAGTTTCTCTGGCTCACCCCCATCGAATGAATGGTCCATTCACGCGCTCAGACGTTGTGAATGGGCCATTCATTCGTATTGGGGTGCACCAGAATTCGGTCCACCACCCACCCCGTTCGGAGCCGGCCCCGCCCACCCCGTTCGGATCAATGTGACTTTCACGCGCTCAGACGTACTGAATGGACCATTCATGCGTTACGGGGCGGCACCAAGATGTCGAGAAACGCCGTACAGCTCGCACTGTGGCGACGCCCTGGCAGTTGGACAACGGAGATCGTGCGATGGATCGTCGGCTCGATGGGCAGGTAGACGAGGCTCGCGAACGACATCATCGGCACCACCAATTCCGGGATGACGGTGATGCCGAGTCCCGCCGCGGTCAGGCCCGCCACCGCGGCCACGTTGTGTGCCTGAACCGACGGTCCGACGTCGACTCCGGCGTTTTCCAGTGCCAGTCGCACGTGCGACGCGATGCTCGATTCCGGGCCGAAGGCTATGAACGGCTCGTCGGCGAGGTCGGTCCATCTCAGGCTCTTGCGCTGCGCCAGAGCGTGATTCGGCGGTAGTGCGCACACGAATGCGTCGGTGCTGACTGTCGTACGCATCAAATCGTTCGCTCGCCCCGAGGCAGCAACCACCGCGAAATCCACGGAACCGTCACGTACGGAGGCCACTACGTCGTCGCGCAGGCCGTCCCTGATGTGCACTGAGACATCGGGATGGCTGTCGCGGAATCCGACGATGTACGGCGGGAGGAACGTCGCCGCGATCGACGGTAGGCACGCGATGGTGACGGTTCCGCGGTCGCCCGAGACGAAGCGCCCGATCTGCTCCAGGCCGTCATCGAACTCGAGCAAGACCCGACGGGCATAGGCCGTCACGTCGTGTCCATCACCGGTGAGGTCGACGCTGCGGGTGGTGCGTACGAACAGTCGCACGCCCAGGCGGCGCTCCGCCTCGGCGACCGTGCGACTGAGGTTTGGTTGTGAAACCCCGAGGGACGCGGCCGCCGAGGTGAAGCTCGCGAGATCGGCCAGCGCCACGATGGCCCGTAGGTGTGCGATGCCGAGATTGATGCTCACAGCGAATGAATCTATACCCAACTGATGTTGGACTGCGTAAGTGATCTGCACAACACTCGACGTATTCGATGAAGGAGATCACATGCTGTCGCTGCTCGGCTTCGGGACGATTGCCGTCATCCTGCTGCTGTTGTTCACCCAACGCGTCGCGGCCATCGTTGCGCTCGCGGGTGTCCCACTCGCTGCTGCGTTCCTGGCCGGCAACTCACCGTCCGAGGTGGCAGGGTTCGTCAAGGACGGGCTGGGTGGCGTGGTGGGCGTCGCGGCCATGTTCCTGTTCGCGATTGTCTTCTTCGGGATCATGCGCGACGCAGGTCTGTTCGATCCCATCATCGCCCGCATCGTGCGCTGGGCAGGTAGCGCCCCGCCGACCGTCGCAGTCGCGACCACTGCCCTCGCCGTGGTGGCTCACCTCGACGGTGCCGGCGCAACCACGTTCCTGATCGCAGTCCCCGCCATGCTGCCGATCTACGAACGTCTCGGTATGAGCAGACTCGTTCTGGCCACCTGCGTCGGTCTCGGTGCCGGAGTGATGAACATGGTCCCCTGGGGTGGTCCGACTGCTCGCGCTGCAGCAACTGTGGGTGTCGACGCCAACGAACTGTGGGTCCCGCTGATTCCTGCTCAGATCGCCGGGGTCGTGTTGGCACTGGGTGCTGCCTACTACCTGGGTCGGCGTGAGCGGACCCGTCTGGCCAAGGTTGCCGCGGGCGATGCGTCGGCCGTCGTGGAGGAGTCGACGGCGCGAGTCGCCGAACGCGTATCCGTGGGATCCGGGGATACCGGATCCGCGGTCGGTGACGCGAACGAGGACCCCGGCAGCCCGTCGACCGGCGCGGACGATTCGGACGTTCCGGCAACCGCGTCGAGTGACCGAGCGCTGCTGCGGCCGAAGTTGTTCTGGGTCAACGCCTTCCTGGTAGTCGCGACGTTGGCTGCGTTGATCGCCGCCGTCGCCCCTCCGGAAACCTGCTTCATCATCGCCACTATCGTGGCGCTCCTCGTCAACTACCGCGGAATGAAAGCACAGTCCGCCCGCATCGAGGCCCACGCTGTCGGCGCGATGCTGATGGTCGGCACGTTGTTGGCTGCAGGGGTACTACTCGGTGTGCTCGACGGCAGCGGCATGATCGAGTCCATGGCGGTCAGCGCAGCGAATGCCATTCCGGACGCAATGGCCCCCGCCTTGCCGCTCATCGTCGGCGTGTTCGCCGTCCCGATGAGCCTGATCTTCGGACCGGACGCCTACTACTTCGGCGTGCTGCCGGTCCTCATCGAGGTGGGTGACCAGTTCGGCGTCAGCGCAATCGATCTGGCGCAAGCCTCGATCATCGGTGAGGAAACGGTCGGATTTCCGATCAGCCCGATGACCGGCGCGTTCTACCTTCTGGTGGGTCTCGCGAAAGTCGACATCGGCAGGCACATTCGGCACACGCTGGGGTGGGCGTGGCTGATCAGTCTCGGCATGCTCGGCGTTGCCATGGCCACCGGCGCGATCCCCCTGTGGTCGTCATGAGTCGCGACGGAACGATCCGGCTCGGGGCCGGAGCAGGCTTCGCCGGCGACCGCATCGACCCGGCACAGGTCTTGGCTGAGCGCGGTGAGCTCGACTATCTCATCTTCGAGTGCCTCGGTGAGCGGACGGTTGCAACCGGGCAAGCCCGAAAATTGCTCGATCCCAAAGCGGGCTACGACCCTTTGTTGGCAGCGCGGATGCGTGCAGTTCTCGGGGCGACGACGGAGCAGGGCATCACCGTCGTCACCAACTCCGGAGCCGCGAATCCTGTTGCGGCAGCCGCGGTCGTCGCGCAGGTGGCGGAGCAGGTGTGCTCGCGTTCGGTGCGCGTCGCTGCTGTCACCGGCGACGACGTGCTCGACGCGGTGCGTCGCATCGATCCGGTGGTGTGGGAGACCGGACGCCCGCTGTCGGAGCATTCCGAGGAACTGGTGTCGGCCAACGCGTATATCGGGACCGATGCGGTACTGCCCGCACTCGACGTCGGTGCCGACGTGATCATCACGGGCCGTCTCGCCGATCCGGCGCTGTATCTCGCACCTCTGATGCACGAATTCGGTTGGGCCGGGCAGGATTGGGAGACACTCGGTGCAGGGACAGCCGTCGGGCATCTTCTCGAATGCGCGGGCCAACTGACCGGTGGCTACTTCGCCGACCCGGTCACCAAGCCGGTGCAGGGTTTGGCGAATCTGGGTTTTCCGTTCGGCGACGTATATGCCGATGGCACAGCAGAATTCGGCAAAGTCGACGGCACCGGCGGGGAGCTGACGCGTCGAACGTGCGCCGAGCAGCTGCTCTACGAGGTGGGCAATCCCGCCAGGTATTTGACGCCGGACGTGACCGCCGATTTCACCGGAGTCTCCTTCGAGACCGTCGGACCCGATCGGGTGGCGGTGTCGGGGGCGACGGGCAGTACCCGGCCCGAGGAGCTGAAAGTGACCCTCGGATTCCGCGGCGGTTGGCTCGGTGAGGGGCAACTCAGCTACGCCGGGCCGCACGCGCTGCAACGCGCCGAGCTCGCCGGAGAGATTGTGCAGCAACGACTGTGGGAGGTGCACGGCATTCCGGCAGAGAATGTCGGCATCGAGTACATCGGGGCGGGTGCGGCATTCCGCGGACTTGCTGCCCCAACCGATGTCCCCGAAGTGCGATTGCGCGTCACGGCAAAGGTGCCCAACGCGGAGACAGCCTCGTTGGTGGGGTGGGAAGTCGAAAGTCTGTACACCAACGGCCCGGCCGGGGGAGGTGGCGCACGGAGCAGCAGCGCCGAGGTTCTTGCCATCAGATCGTGTCTCATTCCACGTGCACAGGTAACGACCGCTGTACACACCACGGAGGTGACGGTATGACGACTGTCGACGATCTCGCCGACGTGCGAACCGGGGACAAGGGCGACACCCTGATCCTCGCTGTCTTCCCGCGGACAGACCAACACTACGAGCTACTGGCCCGCGAACTGACTGTAGATGCCGTCGCCACGCATTTCGCACCGCTGGTCACCGGAGACGTGCGCCGCACTGCAATGCCTCTGGTCTCCGGGTTGGTGTTCGAGCTACCCGGCGTGCTCGGTGGGGGAGTGACGGGTAGCCCGGTGCTCGACGGTCACGGAAAGTGTCTGAGCTACCACCTGCTGAGTATGGCTGTGGGCGAGCAGATCTAGCCGAGTTGCTCGACCTCGGCGTCGGGCAACACCGGCAGCGCAACCGGATACAACTGGAAACTTCCGCTCATTCCCTTGAGTTCGACGTCGCGGGGCGTTCCGAGAGTCAGATCATGCGCCGCGCCGATTGCATTGCGCACCGGTTCGCTGACCAGAATTTCACCGCCGTCGGCCTGTCCGGCGACGCGTGCGGCCATAGCGACGTTGAGTCCGAAGAGGTCGTCGCCGCGTCGCACGGAACTGCCCACGTGTACGCCCATGCGTACGCGGATGCGGTCCCAGCGGTCGGGGTTCTTCAGCAACGCCTCTTGGACTTTCACCCCGCAGCGCACCGCTTGGGCAGGGTCGGAGAAGGCGATCATGTAGCCGTCGCCTTGGCTCTTGACCACGTGACCTCCGTGGTCGTCGACGTGTTTGCGGATCAGCTTGTTGTGCTTCTCGAGCAGCTTCACCCAGCCGCGGTCGCCGAGTTCCTCGTTGCGTGCGGTGGATCCTTCGATGTCGGAGAACATCACGACGATGTCGCCGTCGGCCGTCATGCGCGCCAAGTCAGGGCGTTCGACCTTGGCCCAGCCGGCGAGGTCTTCGACGGAGTTGCGGACCGTTGCGCCGAAACCCTTGTTGATGAGTAAGTCCGTCGTGTGAAAGGCGGTTCTGATCGCGAAGGGGACCAGGCCTCGTCGCTTACGCCGTTGTTGCGATTCGGCAAGCGCACGGTCCAGGGCACGGCGTGTGCTGCCGAGCTTTCGACGCGAGACGATCAAGACCACGCCGAGAGCGATGATGGCGGCGAGTTCGACTCCGGCAACTATCCACAGGATCACGTCGCTCATCCTTGCCTGTCGGCCGCATCCGTGGGTGCGCAACCGACCGCGAAGTGCCGTCGATACGCCGTCGGGGTCACCGCGAATGCCGAGCGGAAGTTCTGACGCAATGTGACGGGGCTACCGAATCCGCACAGCGTCGCGATGTTCTCGATACTGCGATCGGTGGTTTCGAGCAGGCTCCGAGCTTCCTCGAGTCGTTTGTCCAGCACCCAGCGAGCGGGGGTGGACCCTGTCGCGAGCTGAAACTGGCGGATGAAGCTGCGTCGGCTCATGCGCGCGCGTTCGGCCAGTCGCTCGATGGGCAACGGCTCGTCCAGTCGTTCGAGTGCCCAGCTCTGTACGTCGGCGATCGTGGTGTCTCCGGCTGCTTCGACGACCGGACGTTCGATGTACTGCGCTTGCCCGCCGTCGCGATGGGGTGCGACCACCAGGCTGCGAGCCACCCGCGTCGCCGCAGCCGAACCGAGGTGCTTGCGGACGATGTGGAGGCAGGAATCGATCGACGACGCAGTGCCCGCAGAGGTCATCACGTCACCGTGGTCGATGTAGAGCACGGACTCGTCGACGCCGGCGTGTGCATTTCGCTCCCGCAGCTCGGGCATTTTCGTCCAGTGTGTGACGGCGGGGCGTCCGGCGAGCAGGCCGGTATCGGCGACGGCGAATGACCCGAGACACAGTCCTGCGATCTCCGCGCCTCGCATATGCGCTCCGCGAAGCGCCGAGGAGAGGTCATTGCCGATGTGAGGCAACGACTCCGGCCAGGACGTCACGATGACGATGTCGGCCCAGTCGACGGTATCGGGCCCAGCGATCCCGCCGACAGGAAACCCCTCTTCGGTGCGGATCGACCCGGCTTCGTCGGACCACACTCGCGTCTCCCAGTCCGGGGCGAGCCCGAGTCGGGTCACCTCGCCGAACACCATCAACGGTGCCGCGAGATGGAACATCGTGATGCCATCGAACGCGTAGAGCGCGATGCGCATGGCTGACTCCGATCTCGTACGTTGGCGCAAATCCATCGAAAGTATGCATCCGTGCCACTCGTGCAGGCAAGGCCGCCACCGCAGGATGAGAAGCGACCGAGATCGCCAGTCGAAGGAGAACACCATGACCGCACCGCGCAGAGCATTGATCGTCATCGACGTCCAGCAGGAGTACTTCGAGGGTGTCTTGCAGATTCAGTACCCGCCCCGTGACGAGTCGTTGGCCAACATCGTTCGCGCGATCGAAGCGGCTGCGGCGCAGAATCTTCCCGTCGCGATCGTGCAGCACGAGATGCCCGAAGGCGCGCCCGCATTCGTCAAGGGCACCCCGACGTACGAGCTGCACCCCGACATTCAGGCGCTCGTGCAGCCGTCCTTCGAGCGGGTCGAGAAGAAGTACAGCAGCGTGTTCGCCGGAACCGGCATCACGAAGTGGCTGCAGGGCAACAACATCGACACCGTCACCATCGTCGGATACATGACCAACAACTGCGACCTCGCCTCCAGCGCCGACGCCGAGGTCCTTGATTTGACCGTCGAGATCCTGGCCGACGCCACCGGCGCGATCAATCTGTCGAACGAGGCGGGCACTGTGTCGGCCGAACAACTGCACAAGGCTTTGATGGTGCTCTTGCAGTCGAACTTCGCGGCGGTAGCGACGACGGATCAGTGGATCGACGCCGTCAAGAACGGAAACGAGCTCACCGCAAACAATCTGGTGGTCTCCGCGGCTCAGGGCAACGACGCGGTGGCCTGAGCTTCTACACTTTCCACGTGACTGCGCGGGCGATTACCGATCGGACCCTCGGTGCATGGGTGATCAAGTGCAATCCGCACAAGACCGATCTCGCACCGATGGTCCGAGCTGGACGTGCGCACGAGCACTGGTGCGTCGCTGACAACTACCGAACGCGTCTGATGGCACCTGGTCAACCGGTGCTGTTCTGGGTCAGTGCTCATCCGAGACGCGGAATCTGGGGTGCCGGTCGGTTGACCGGCACCCCGGTCCCCGGCCCGCAGTGGAAGATCTCGACGAACATCGCCTTGTTCGACGAGCCGATCCTCGCGTCGGATATTCGGTCCGTCGCATCATTGTCGAATCTCGAGGTGTTTCGATCGCCGCAGCAATCGAATCCGTCCTGGCTCGACGCGTCCGCGTGGGCGTCGATCCGACCGATGCTGCCTCTCGAATGATGTGATGGCGGTATGGCACTGGAAGACGAGCCGACGCAGCACGGGATGTTGGATGTCGGGGACGGTCAACGCATCTACTGGGAGCAATGGGGTCCGTCCGATGGCGTGCCGGCGGTCTACCTGCACGGTGGACCAGGCGGGACCCTGAATGCCAGTCAGTTTCGTCGCCACTTCGACCTGACCCGTGTTCGCGCAGTCGGATTCGAGCAGCGTGGGTGCGGGCGGTCCACTCCGCACGCGTCGGACCCCTCGACGTCGTTGGACACCAACACCACTGCGCACCTGATCGCCGATATCGAACTCCTGCGCGAGCACCTCGGCGTCGAGGCGTGGATCGTCAACGGCGCGTCATGGGGATCGACCCTCGCTCTTGCCTACGCCCTCGAACATCCGACGCGTGTCCTCGGTGTCGTCCTGTTCGCAGTCACCACGACCGGCCGTGCGGAGGTCGACTGGATCACCGAGGGCGTCGGCGCGATCTTCCCCGAAGCCTGGGATCGGTTCGCAACCTTCGCCGAGCAGTCGGGCCTCGGTTATCGACGGGGCCGAGGCCGAATCGTCGACGCTTACGACCGACTGATGAATTCGCCCGATCTCTCGTTGCGCGACAATGCATCCCGAGAGTGGGCATTGTGGGAGGACGTCCACATATCGATCGGCACCGGCGGTATGAGACGCGATCCCAGGTGGGAGGATGACCGGTTTCGTCTGGCATTCGTGCGACTGGCCGCGCATTACTGGTCGCACGACGGGTTCTGCGATCCGCCTCTGCTCGATCGCGCCGACGGTTTGCGTGATGTCCCGGGTGTCCTGATCCACGGCCGAAAGGACATCTCGGGACCCGCTGTCACGCCGTGGCGTCTGCATCGACGTTGGCCCGGGTCGACACTCGTCGTCGATGAGGGGGACGGGCATGGGGGCAGGTTCATGGCGGCGCGCTGGGACGCTGCGAACGATGCATTGACCAACCGGGCCCTGCAGGAGCCGAATGGTGCATGATCGAGAGGTGACTTCCTTCCCGATCATCGACCTGACTCCCGACGAGTTGCTGACCACGACGCGCACCGTTCGCAAGCGCCTGGACCTGACGCGGCCGGTGCCGATGGAGCTGATCAAGGAATGTCTCGAGATCGCTCTGCAGGCACCGTCCGGCTCGAACAAGCAGGGTTGGCAGTGGATCGTCGTCACCGATCCTGATCTTCGGGCTCGCATCGGTGCGATCTACGGCGAACTGTTCACCGCGTATCAGGCGTCCAAGCATTCCGCGTCGGCGCTGTTCGCAGACGACCCGGAACGCGCCTCGGTGCAGAAGCGCGTCGGAGACAGTGCGAGCTGGCTCGGCGAGCACATGGGTGAGGTGCCGGTGCTGCTGATTCCGTGCATCCAGGCCGGCAAGACGCTCCCGGCCGGCAATCAAGCAGGTCTGTGGGGCTCACTCCTGCCTGCGGTATGGAACTATGCCCTGGCTGCGCGGGCGCGTGGTCTCGGAACGGCTTGGACGACAATCCATCTCGCCAAGGAAAGAGAGATCTCCGAGCTGCTCGGCATCCCCGAGGACTTCCATCAGGGTGCGCTGATTCCCACGGCGTACTACACGGGTGAGACGTTCAAAGTCGCTCCGCGGGATCCGATCGAAACTATGCTGCACGTCGACCGCTGGTGATCCACGGGCAGCCCGTCCCAATCCCGGTAGTGTCGAAAGGCAACTACCTGGGCAGCCCCATCTTGTACTGCAGGGCGTAGGCCAGCTTGCCTGGTTTGTCGTCCGAGTACGGGGCCGAGAGCTTTCCGAATTCTCCCTTGCCGGCTGCCTTACCGTCGTTCCACGCGTTCAGCGCGCCGAGTTCCGCTGCGGTGCGGCCACTGTCGATCACCGCGTCTTTGGGAGCCGCGACCTGTGCACGCGACACCGCCTCGACGGTGCTGAGGTAGCTCGTCAGGTTGTTGCTGTCCCAGCCGCTGGTGTCGACGGCACCCGAGTCGCGAACCCATGCACCCCAATAGAATTCCTGGAAGGGGATGGTTCCGGGGGTGAAGCCGATGTCGCGGGCGAAGTACGTCAGGCTGCGGTATCTGTCGTTCTGGAACTTGGCGAGGCCGACTCCCGACGGGAGTTGTTCCACCGGAACCTCGTTGCCGTCGACGTCGTAGTTCCACACCCACTTCTCGGCCTTCATCCGCGCCCAGAAATCGGCTGTGCTCAGGTCACTGAGGTTCGCGACCACCCGCAGGCGAAGGTGCAGATTCGGTCCACCGTCGGCCGTTTCGTAGAACGAGGTCAGCGTGTGGTGACCGTCGGTCAGGTACGGCACGCCACCCGGACCGATGACGACAGTCTTCATCGGTGCGATGGTGTCGGGCGTTTCCAGACCGACGGGGACGGTGCAGGTGAACGACGACGGATTGTCCAGTCGCGCATCGGGCAACGCGGACGCGGCCTCTTCCTGGCCGTTGGCCTCGCACCAGTCGTCGAACTTCTTGTTGATCTCGTCTTTGCCGAGCGTGTATCGGCCGAGCTTGTAATACACCTCGTCGTACCCGAGCGAGGGTTGCGTCGCGCGCACCTCACCGATCGGCAGATCGAGAAGCTCACCCGCTTCGGCACATCGGTAGCCGAGGCCCGCGGACGATCCGGTGGGAAGCAGGTCTGCGACCTGACACAGCGGCGACGCCGTGCGTGCCGGCGCGGCCGTGGCAACGCTGGTCATCGACGCGGATACGACAGAGATCAATGCAAGCGTGCCCAGCAGGGCTGCTCTACGACGCGAGACCATTCGGTGAAACTCCTCTGAGTTCGAGTGAAGTTCTCCGAGAGTGCAGCCCGCGGGTCACCGGTCGATGTCGCAGAGCCGAACCGGAGGTGTTCGAGAGGTGAACGCAGCGCGCCGGTCAGCGATCCTCGCGCAACATCGCGTAGACGAGGGTGTCGGTCCATTCGCCCTTGCACCGCCAGTTCTGCCGGAAGTGCGCTTCCTGACACATCCCGACCCGCGCGGCCAGTCGGGCAGAGGCGTCGTTCCGGCCGTCCAGCTGTGCGCTGACGCGGTGGATCTGGGGTAACGAGAACACGTGCTCGATTAAGGCGGTGACCGCCTCGGTGGCGTACCCGCGGCCCGCAACGTCGGGGGAGAACGTCCAGCCGAGTTGGACGAGAGCCGGGGAACCGTCGACCAACCACGCCTCGACGTTTCCCACCACCGTTCCCTCGTGCTCGGCGACCATCGCGAGTGCTTGGGTGTGCAGTCCGATTCGCTTCATCCGTTTGCCCACCGCAGCAACCGCATCGGTGTGTGTCCACGCTTCGTGGAGCAGATAGCGGCAGACTTCCGGGTCGCTGTAGTAGGCGAGGATCCTGTCCGCATCGGCGGGTTCGTACAGACGAAGGGTCAGGCGCTCGGTGTGGATGGGCTCGACGGTCATATGTCCGATTCTGCCCGACTTGTATTCACGCTGATTCGAACCCTGGTCCAGGACCCGACGTGTGATGGATGGTGGTGAGTCGAACCTGCCCTCGCTCAACCGGAAGGCCTGTACCCATGGTCATGACGTCGTATGCCGCTCCCGCGGGACCCGTGGACGCGAGCGACAGCGATGCCTCCGACATCGGCTCCGTACCCGTCTCGCCGAAAGGGTCTGTGTGGCAGCGGTACCGCTGGACCGTCGTGCGGGCTTTGTCGCCGGTCGTCCTCCTCGTCCTGTGGCAGATCGCCAGTGCTGCCGGAGTTCTCTCCGAACGCGTGCTGCCTGCACCGTCACTGATCTTCGATGCAGGTCTGGAATTGCTGCGCAACGGCGAACTGGCGAACGCCCTGGCCATTTCCGGAACTCGCGTAGTCCAGGGGCTCGTGCTCGGTGGGGTGATCGGGGTGGCGCTCGGAGCGCTCGTCGGACTGTCCAAACTTGCCGAGGCAACCGTCGACCCGCCGCTGCAGATGCTGCGCGCGCTACCGCACCTCGGTCTCATCCCGCTGTTCATCCTGTGGTTCGGAATCGGGGAGACTCCCAAGATCCTGCTCGTTGCTCTCGGAGTCGCATTTCCGTTGTATCTGAACACGTTCTCGGCGATCCGCCAGATCGATCGCAATTTCCTCGACACGGCCGTCGTACTCGGTTTCTCGTGGCGTCAGCGGTTCACCACGATCATTGCGCCGAGCATCGCCCCGCAACTGCTGGTGGGACTTCGTCAGTCGTTGGCCATTGCGTGGTTGTCGCTGATCGTGGCCGAGCAGATCAACGCCGAATCCGGGCTCGGCTACATCATTAACAACGCGCGCGATTTCCTGCGGGTGGACACCATCATCTTCGGGCTAGTCGTCTACGCCCTGATGGGAATCGCCACCGACGGCATCGTCCGAATCCTCGAAAAACGAGCTCTCCGTTACCGATTGGATGCTTGATTCATGACCTCGACGACGACCTCGGTCGCCACGCTGCGCGGCATCGACAAGTTCTACGGTGCCAGTCACGTGTTGAAGGGTGTCGACCTGTCCATCGAACGCGGCGAGATCGTCTCGCTGGTGGGACGATCCGGCTCCGGTAAGTCAACGATTCTGCGTGTTCTGGCCGGCCTGTCGACGGACCACACCGGGGAGCGGCATGTCGCCGGGCATCCCGCGGTGGCGTTCCAGGAACCGCGGCTGTTTCCGTGGCGCTCGGTCCGCCAGAACGTCTCCTACGGGCTCAACACAGCCGGCGTGACGGGGAACGAAGCGTTGACAGCTGCGGATGCGACCCTCGACGAAGTCGGCCTCGCCGACAAGCGCGACGCATGGCCGATGACGTTGTCCGGCGGCCAAGCTCAGCGCGCCGCACTCGCCAGAGCATTGGTGGGCGAGCCGGAGCTGCTGCTGCTCGACGAACCGTTCGGCGCTCTCGACGCGCTCACCCGGCTGTCCATGCAGTCGCTGCTGCTCGACCTGTGGGGTCGGCACCGATTCGGCATCCTCCTGGTCACGCACGACGTCGACGAGGCAATTGCGTTGGGAGACCGGGTGTTGGTGCTCGACGGGGGTGGCGTGGCCGAGACCGTCACCATCGACCTGCCTCGTCCACGCGACCGAGGAACAGCCGGATTCTCTCGCATCCGCACTCATCTGCTCGGGGCGCTCGGCGTCCACTGAACCGATCGATTTCACCGAACTCATCGATTTCACTGATACGAAGGATCGTTCACGCATGTCGTCATACGCTCGTTCCCGATCGCTGCGCGCTGTCGGGATACTCGCTGCCCTGTCCCTGACGGTTGTCGGACTCACCGGCTGCGTCTCCCGCGGTAGCGACACCACTTCCACCGAAGCGCCCGAACTCGTCTCGAACGATCAGCTCGCCACCGTCACCCTCGACGTCGGTGACCAGAAGGGTGGCACCGAAGCCCTGCTTCGTGCGTCCGGTGAGTTGGACTCTGCGCCGTACGATGTCGCGTTCTCCACCTTCACCTCCGGCCCGCCGCAGGTGGAGGCCGCAACGGCCGGTCAGATCGACTTCGCGGTCACCGGCAACACACCCCCGGTGTTCGGAGTCGCAGCCAATGCGCGCATCAAGGTCGTCTCCGCCTACAGCAACGACGCGAGCGGGGATCAGATTCTCGTGCCGCCCGATTCGACTCTTGCCACGTTCGCCGACCTGCGCGGCAAGAAGATCGCCGTCGGCAAGGGAAGTTCCGCGCACGGCCATGTCCTGCTGCAGTTGCAGAAGGCAGGGTTGACCACCGATGACGTTCAGCTGGTCTTTCTTCAGCCAGCCGATGCGCTGACGGCGTTCACCTCGGGTGAGGTCGACGCCTGGGCGATCTGGGATCCCTTCACCGCGATCGCGCAGGTCCAGAACGGCTCGAAAACGCTCACCACCGCAGAGGGCGTCGCCAACGGCTACGGCTTCGGCATCGCCTCGCAGCAGGCGCTCGACGATCCCGCGAAGAACACTGCCCTGCAGGACTTCGTGGTTCGTCTGGCCAAGGCGTCCGCCTGGGCGAACGCCAACCCGGCCGAGTGGGCGGCGGCGTACTCCACGGCCGTCGGCATCGACCCCGCCGCCGGTGAATTGGCTCAGGGACGAAGCCAGCGACCCGCAATTGCGCTCGACGACACGGTGATCGAGTCCGAGCAGGCACTCTTCGATGCCTTCGTCGAGAGCGGAAGCATTCCCGGTGGCAACACGTTCGCGGACTTCGTCGACACGCGGTACGCCGACGCCATCGCCGACGCCACCGCCTCCACCAACTGATCACCCACCACGTCGTAGGAGTTCACTCGTGACCGCACGCATCTTCTGGTTCCTTCCCACCGCGGGCGACGGCCGTTCCATCGTCGGCGCCTCCCACGCATCCGGGAACCTCCGCGAACCCGCCGGGTTTCGTCGCCCGTCGCTGCGTTACCTCACCGAGGTGGCGCAGGCTGCGGACCGACTCGACTTCGAGGGCGTGCTGACTCCGACGGGAACCTGGTGCGAGGACGCGTGGCTGACCACGGCTGCTCTACTGCAGAGCACCCGACGGCTGAAGTTCCTCGTCGCCTTCCGTCCCGGCCTCACACCGCCCACGTTGGCGGCGCAGCAGGCGGCGACGTTGCAGCGCTTCTCGGCGGGACGGGTGTTGTTCAACATCGTCACCGGCGGCGACGACGTCGAGCAGCGTCGGTTCGGGGACTGGATAGACCACGATCGTCGCTACGCTCGCACCGACGAGTTTCTCGAACTCGTTCAACGCATCTGGACCGAGCCGTCGGTCGATCATAAGGGCGAGTTCTTCGAGGTGGCCGATGCACGGGTGTCCGAGGCACCGGATCCGTTGCCGGAGTTCTGGTTCGGTGGTTCGTCCGAGCCGGCTCTCGAGGTTGCGGCCAAGCGAGTGCAGACGTACCTGACGTGGGGCGAGCCGCCGGTCGACGCTCGCGCCAAGATCGAGAAGGTGCAGGCGCTCGCGGATGCCGTGGGCCGCAAGCTCACTTACGGCATTCGCCTGCACACCATCAGCCGTGACACGTCCGAGGAAGCCTGGGCCGTCGCACAGAAGCTTCTCGACGAGCTTCCCGAGGATCAGGTGTCCCAGGCTCACGTACTGCACTCGTCCTCGCAGTCCGAGGGGCAGCGCCGGATGGCCGCTTTGCACGGCGGCAGCAAGGATTCGCTCGAGATCTACCCGAACTTGTGGGCGGGTGTCGGACTCGTTCGCGGCGGAGCCGGGACGGCCCTGGTCGGTTCGCACGAGGAGGTCGCGGACCTGATCGGCGAATACCACGACGCCGGCTTCGACGAGTTCATCCTCTCGGGCTACCCGCACCTGGAAGAGGCGTATCACTTCGCCGAGGGCGTGCGTCCGATCCTCGATGCGCGCGGAATCACGGTGCCCGCTCGTCGGGTGTAGCTCTCGGTTCGAGGTGGCGGTTCACCACCCCTGCGCAATACCCTGGGGGAGCAGGTGACCCATCTGGGAGCGTTTCGTTTCCAGGTATCGGATGTTGGCCCGCGCGGCACCGACGATGATCGGCAGTCGTGCACTCACGTCGACCCCGTGCGCTTCGAGGCCACGAATCTTGTCCGGATTGTTGGTCAGCAGGCGGACTGTGCTCAGACCGAGATCTTTCAGAATGGCTGCGGCGCCGCCGTATTCGCGTCCATCTGCCGGCTCGTCGAGCTCGAGATTGGCTTGTACGGTGTCGAATCCCTCGTCCTGAAGTCGGTATGCAGCAAGCTTTTTCAGCAAGCCGATGCCGCGACCTTCGTGGCCGCGGAGGTACACCAGCACGCCGCCCTCCGCAGCGATTCGTTCGAGGGCAGTCTCGAGTTGCGGACCACACTCGCACCGCTGCGAGAGGAACGATTCACCGGTGAGGCACTCCGAATGCACTCTCACCAACGCGTTGTCGGTGACGTCTCCGGAGACCAGCGCCACGTGCTCGGCCCCGGTCTCGTGATCGGTGTAGCCGAACATCGCGAACGTGCCGTGTGGCGTCGTGAGGACGGTCTCCACCACCCGCCCGACGCGAGCGGGCCCGGCAACCGGTGCAGGGTCCCGAAGTTGGCGGTATGCGATGAGCTCCTCGATGGTGAGTACCGGAAGGTTCAGACGGGTGCCCAGGTTCTCGATCTCGGGAAAGCGCATCATCGATCCGTCGTCGGCCACCAGCTCGGCGATCACTCCCACGGCGGGCAACCCGGCGAGAGCACACAGGTCGACGGCGGCCTCGGTGTGTCCCGGTCGTTCCAGAACCCCACCCGGGCGAGCGCGCAGAGGGAGAACGTGCCCTGGTCGGATGATGTCCGACGCCACTGCGCCCGGATCTGCCAGCACCTGCAAGGTCTTCGCACGGTCGGCCGCGCTGATGCCGGTGGTGATCCCTGCGGCCGCGTCGACGGTCACGGTGTAGGCCGTCTTCTTCGGGTCCTGATTGTTCGACACCATCGGGGGTAGCTCCAGGGCATCTGCCCGTGCGTCGCTCATCGGAGCGCACAGCAACCCCGAGGTGTTGCGGACGGTCCAGGCCGTCCACGCGGGACTGACGCGGTCCGCCGCCAAGATCACGTCGCCCTCGTTCTCCCGATCGGCCGAATCGGTGACGAACACCGGCTTTCCGGCTCGGAGGGCATCGAGGGCATGTTCGACGGTACTCATCAGAGGTCTACCGCCAGTCGGCGAAACTTACTGCCGTGGAACACCATCGGTGCGACGCCGTCCTTGATTTCCAGTTCGTTGATGCGCATCAGAACGATGTCGTGGTCACCGGCTGTGACCTGCTCGGTCACCGAGGCGTCCAACCACATGCTCGCACCGTCGATGAACAGGGCACCGTCCTCCGTCGTCATGGTCGTCAGCCCCTCGAAGCGGTTACCCGTCTTCGCCGCGAGTGTGCGCGCCGCGACGTCGTGGAGTTCGCCGAGCACGCTGATCCCGATTCGCGGTGCTGCCGCGAACTTGGGCCACGTGGTCGAGGTGTCCTGAACACAGAATGCAACGAGAGGTGGATCGATCGACACCGCGACGAAGCTGCTTGCCGCCATCCCGACCTGTACTCCGTCGATCTCGGCGCAGACGGCGACGACGCCGCTGGGGAACTGTCCGAACGCGTTTCGCAGCACGGACTGGTCGAAGCTTGTGGTGCTCAGGGTCATGATGCATCCGTTCGGGTTCGGGCAGCGGCGAGAATGGTGTCGCCCCAGCGAGTTACGTAGTCGGTGATTCGGGAATCGGTGGTGTAGGTCGAATCGATGAGGTAGAGGCCGGGTGCCGGTGTGACCGCGCCGAGTTCGACGAGAACGTGTTTGAGAAACAGATCGGGCGCCATGGCGTGGGCGGGACCGGCACCCAACATGAGCGGAACGGCAACGACATTCTTCAGTCCGGTGTCGCCTGCGAACTGGTCGAGGAACAACTTCAGCACTCCGGTGTACGTCGCCTTGAAGGTCGGACTTGCGAAGACGACGAGATCGGAGGACGACACGGTGTCCACTGCAGCCCGAACTGCGGCGTCACCCCATCCGAGGAGCCCGGGCCCGAGGGTGATCACGTCGACGGTTCCGCCCGGCTCACCCGTCAATGCGGTGGCGAGAACGCGGGCGGCGTCGAGTGTTCGTGACTGGGGTTTCGGATTGCCCGCCACTACGGTGATTTTCATACGTGAACCTTTCGTTGGGGCGATGACACCAGCAAACAGCACGTGCGTAGCACCCTCGAGACTTCCCGGTTGCATGTCGATTGCGCCGTGTCGTGCTCGGCGATGCAGACCGTCGAGCTGGGGAAACGCCGAAATCCATGGGGCACAACGCCACCTGCATCAGAAGGCAGCGAGGTTCTCTCGGAACGTGGTTCGCGAATAACCGTCGCGAATCGCTCCGCGACGACGCAGCGCCGGAGCCAGACCGTCGGAGATTTCGGCGATGGCTTTGCGTGTGACAGGAGATGCGATGAGGAAGCCGTCTCCGCCGATGAATTCCATTGCCTCCTCCATTTTCTCGGCCACTGTCTCGACCGTTCCGACGAGCTCCATCGATTCCGTGGTCGGATAGTTCGCCACGATCTCGCGCAGGGTCTTGCCGGTTTTCGCCATGTCCGCGAGCGTGCTCTGGTGCCCGTTGTACTGGGTCAGATCGGGAACCGGCGCGTCGATGTCGAACTGTGAGAAATCGGTGCTGCTGAAGTACGACATCGCCGACAGGATGCCGTCGATGTTGTTTCGTTGCACTTCACGCATCCGATCGCGTTTGACCAGAGCTTCCTCGTCGGTATCGGCCATGATGGGGCTGACCAGGAACAGCACTTTGACATCGTCGGGCTTGCGGCCGTACTCGACGAGCCTGCGGCTGATGTCCTCGCGGTATTCCTTCATGGCATCGAGTCCGCGGACATTGGCGATGATGGTGTCGGCGTGTTTTGCACCGAATGCGCGGCCGGCGGGAGAACCTCCGGCTTGGCAGATGACCGGACGACCCTGGGGGCCGCGCGGGACGTTCAGCGGACCTCGCGAGGCGTAGTACTTGCCCTCGAAATCGATCGTGTGAATCTTTTCGTGATCGGCGAACACTCCGGATTCCGAGTCCAGAACCAGGGCGTCCTCGTCCCACGAATCCCACAGTTGCGTGACGACGTCCACCCATTCGTCGGCCATCTCGTAGCGGAGATCGTGTTCGATCTGCTTGGCCAGTCCGTAGTTCTGTGCGGCTCCGTCGGCGCTCGCGGTGACGAGATTGATCCCGACCCGCCCCTCGGTCAGGTGGTCGAGAGTCGACATCAGTCGGGCGGCCAGGAACGGCGGGTAGAACGTCGTGGCGACGGTGGCGATGATGCCGATGCGCTCGGTGGCGTCCGCCATCAGCGGGACGAGGGGCATCGGGTCGAAACGCACCGTGGTGCCGCGGCGTACGGAGCTTTCGAACGTCCCACGGTAGACGTTGGACAGTACCGACGAATCCTCGAGCATGATGTAGTCGAAGCCTGCACGCTCGAGGCTTCGCGCAGCATCGACGAAGAGATCGGGTCGACCGACGTCGGACGCCACGTTGCCCGACCACGGCTGGTTCCAGCCGTAGACCCCGAAGCCCGTCGTGAAGAACCAGCCGAGATGCATCATGCGGCGACGCCTGCGTCGATTCGACCGGTGGACGACTGCGTCGACACGACGCTGTCGGCGGGAGCGTGGTTGTTCATGCCAATCCCTCTCGTGATGGTTGGGCAACGTGCGGGTTGCCGATGAAGGAAGCCTCCTGCAAACGCATTACCGAACGTGGCGCAGGCGTAAATGAGTTATTACGCCGCAAACATCACCTGCTCGGGCGGTTTGTCGGTTCCGATAACGCCGCCGAGCAGCGCTGCAGAGGCGGACCGAGACCTATGTCACTCCGGCGTTAATTAATTTCGGATCCCTCTGACCAGGGGATTCGAACGGCGTAATACTTCAGTTACGCCGAACGTCCCTTCCAGTAACGCGTGCCGAGAATGCTGTGCGCATCGAGCAATAGCTCTGCTGGAGACAATCGGCTTGGAGGATCGTGATGAGTGGCAACCTGCGCGCAGCGTATGCCGAGATCGACGCCGAACACGTATGCAAGAGCTTCGACCGTCGTGGGTCCGGGTCGCCGGCCGTGGACGACATCAGCATGAAGGTGACGTCGAGCTCGGCCATCGGAATCGTCGGCGAGTCCGGCTCCGGTAAATCGACATTGGTTCGCATGATGTGTGGATTGCTCTCGCCCACGACGGGTTCGGTGCGATACAACGGAGCCGAACTGAACGGGGTCCTGTCCTCGAAGGCAGGCAGGCGTGAATTCCGGTCGAAGGTGCAGTATGTCGCGCAGGACACGACATCGTCCTTCGATCCACGCCGAACACTGCGTGATGCGGTACGACTACCTGCCGTCCGGCTTCTCGGTTTGGACAACACGGCCGCAGACGCACGAGTGGACGAGACATTGGAGTCCCTCGAAATCCACCCCTCGATGGCCGACCGATATCCCTCGGAGGTCTCAGGAGGTCAACGACAGCGTTTTTCGATAGCCCGGGCGTTGGTCGTTCGGCCCCGGATATTGCTGTGCGACGAGGTGGTGTCCGCGTTGGACGTCTCGGTGCAAGGCGCGATCCTGAACATGCTTCGTCGGTACTGCATCGAATCGGAGTGCGGGCTGGTCTTCGTCTCGCACGGACTTCCCGCTACGGCGTTCATCGCCCGCGACCTCGTTGTGATGCGGAACGGAGTCATCGTCGAGCAGGGCAGCACCGACGATGTCGTCGAGCGACCACAGGACCCGTACACGGCGGAGTTGCTCGACGCGTACCGCGGTGACGAAGCAGTCGAGCAACTCGCCGTGGCGGCAGCGCGATGAAGACATTTCTCGGACGTCAACGGTGGTGGCTCGGCCGAGTGGCCGTCCTACCGCTGCATCTGTTGGTCTTCGCGGTCGCCGCGTTCTTCCTGGTACGCGCTATCCCGGGTGACCCGGCCCGTGAAGTGGTCGGCCCCGAAGCCACCGAAGCCGATTATCTGGCGACGAAGGCCGAGCTCGGTCTCGACGGCAGTCTGTGGTCTCAGTTGATGTCGTATCTGAGCGACCTACTGCACTTCGACCTCGGCAACGCGATCATGACCGGTAGGCCGGTGACAACCGATATCGCAGACCGGCTACCGGGCACACTCGAACTCGCAGGAATTGCGTTCTTCTTTCTCCTGGCGATCACTTTGCTGCTGTCGGGAGTAGTCGTTTCCAGACCCAGATCCATTGCTGCGCGGGCTGTTCGCGGCTACGCCCAAGCAGCCGGAGCCGTTCCGGAATTCGTCGTCGGAGTGGTCGGAATCTTCCTGTTCTACGCCACGCTGCAGGTGGTTCCCGCTCCTACCGGCCGAGTGCGGGCCGGATTGACCGAACCCGAGCCGCTCACCTCGTTCCCGCTGCTCGACGCGATTCTTCGTGGAGACACCGTTGTGGTGTCCTCGATGATCTCGCACCTGCTGCTCCCGATTGCTGTGCTGGTGCTCTCGGTCACCCCGATTCTACTCAAACAACTTCTGACAGCTCTCGATTCGAGCCTCACCGCGCAACCGACGATGTTCAAGATCGCCACCGGTTCGGCCCGCAAGTACATCTATGCAAGTGCGTACCGGCGAGCATTGCCGCCGACCGTCGCGTTGTTCGGCATGGTCTTCGGTTCTCTTCTCGGTGGTGCGGTCATCCTCGAGACCCTGTTCGGCCTCGGCGGCATGGGCCGATACGCCGTCGAGGCGGTCGCGGCGACGGATCTGATTGCGCTGCAAGGATTCCTGCTCGTCGTCGCCGCAATCTCGCTGATCGTGTTCCTGTGTGTCGATCTCGTCAACATGTTGCTCGACCCTCGCCGCAAGCCGGGCCGAGCAGGAGGTGGTTCCTGATGGTTGCTCTGGTACCGAAGAAGGTCGAGTCCGATACTCGCAGTGCGAGGCGGCCGACTCGAAGGTCGGTCTCGGTCGGCACCGTCCTGCTCTTCGTTCCGCTGGCCGTGATTCTGCTGATCACCCTGATCGGGCCGTGGATCGTCCCGTTCGATCCGACCAAGGTCGTCGGTGCACCCTCTCTGTCACCGGATTCCGAGTTTCTTCTCGGCACCGACTCCAATGGACTCGACGTGTTCTCACGCACCATCGCCGGGGCCCGCATCGACGTGACGATCGCCCTCGCCGTCACGGTTGCCGCCACCGTGGCGGGAATTCTGATCGGACTCACCATCGGGATGAACGAGGCCGGACGCGGACTGGGCGGCTTGCTGGCTCGCGGCGCGGCGCGCTTCCTCGATCTGCTCGAAGCCGTTCCCACAGTGATCGTCGCCCTGGTTGTCGTGTCGTTCTTCGGAACGTCCTCGATCACCATGATTTTCACGCTGTCGATCATTCTCGCGCCGATTCAGGCCAGGCTCGTCCGTACCGAAGTACTGCGGGTGCGCGGCGACGCGTATCTCGATGCCGCCCGTCAGGCAGGACTGTCCGAGACGCAACTGGTGTTCCGACACGTATTGCCCAATTCGTCGGTTCCGGCGCTGCAGAACGCGTCGGTCGTGTTCGGCATGACGATCATTCTCACCGCAGCGCTCGGCTTTCTCGGTGTCGGTCTGCCGCCGCCCACCCCCGAATGGGGCTCGATGATCACCCGCGGCGCAGGCGACGCCGCCATCGGAAAGCTCTGGTCGGCAGGCGCTCCCGCGTTCGCGCTGTGTCTGACCGTCGCCTCGGTGGCCATCGTCGGTCGCAGGCTGACCAAGGGCACCCGCCGCTCCCACTGACAGCGGCGATCTGCCACAACGGACAGTGCGGTCCGCGAAAACCTCTCTAGTCCCTCATCTCACGCGATCGAAGCCACCGGCTCGACCGGCGATGACACCTGCACTCGTGCACCGAAGAAGGAGAACAAACTCTCGTGAAGACCTCTCATCGTCTTTCCATCGGACTCAGGTGGACGGTCCCGCTGCTCGTCGGTGCCCTCGCCTTGAGCGCTTGCTCGGACGGCGGATCAGAGTCCTCGGCGTCGACTCCCGGTGAGATCGTCGTCGTGACACCGGACCAGGCGTCGAATGTGGTGCGCGACTACGGCTACACCGCAGGCACCGACAATCAGGACGTCACCAACAACATGCACGCGCAGTTGATTCGCAAGCCGTACGTCGAGGAGGACGGCTCGGATGCACTGGTGCAGGACTACTACAACTTCGAGCCGTACCTGGCCGACAGCTACGAGGTGAGCCCGGATCAGCTCGTCTACACGTTCACGCTCCGTCAGGGTGTGATGAGTGCGCACGGCAACGAGCTCGACGCCGATGACGTGCTGTGGTCCTTCGAGCGCAAGTTCGCCACCCCGGGCGGCGGTATGGCCGGCTACTACAAGCCGATGTTGACCGACCCGGCGACCCAGATCGAGAAGGTCGACGACTACACCGTCAGCTTCACGGTGGAGAAAGCAGGCTATGGACTGACCCTGCTGGCCAACCTGGCCGAGAACATCGGGTCGATCTACGACAGCAACTACCTCATCGAAAACGCCACTCCCGAGGACCCGTACGCCGTCGCGTGGGGTGCCGAGGACATGATGCGCGGCAACTTCGGTTACGGCGCATACATGTTGGAGTCCGTCACTCCCGGCCAGGAGATCGTCATGACGGCGAACCCCAACTTCGTTCTCGGTGAGCCCGAGGTGAAGCGCATGACCCGACGCGTCGTGGCGGACCCCGCGACCAGGGCGAACATGGTCACCCGCGGCGACGCAGATGTCGCGTTGGCGTTGCGCTCGTCGGACCAGGCCACGCTGGAGAGCAACGACGCGGTGACCGTCCCGACGACGACCTCGAATCAATACCTGTTGTTCTCGATGAACACCACCACCGCGCCGTTCGACGATGTGCGGGTTCGCCAGGCGATGGCATACGCGATCCCGTACGACCAGATCATGTCCGACGTCTTCTTCGGCAGGGCCTACAAGTACAACCACGTACTCGACGACAAGGCACCGAACTGGGACGGGAGCGATCTTCCCCAGTACGACAGCGACCCCGAGCGAGCCAAGTCGCTGCTGGCGGACGCCGGCTTGACCGATGGTCTCGAGTTCACCCTCAGTGTCAACAATCAGCTTCCGGCGGCGCAGGACACGGCGATTCAGATCCAGTCGTTTGCGGCCGAAGCGGGCATCGACGTCACGATCGCGGAAGTGCCTGCAGCGCAGCTCAATGCCGACACCTTGGCCGGAAAGGTCCAGGCCAGCCTCAGTATCGGTGCATCGGTGACGATGACTCCGCCGTACTCGCTGCAGTTGCTCACGCAGCCGGGTGGTGGCTCCAACATCGCGCTGTGGAACGACCCCGAGTTCCTCGCGATGGTGGATCAAGGACTCGATGCCGGTGATGCACTGAGCCCCGAGGCCGGGGTGTTCTGGAATCAGGCAGAGCTGCGCATGACCGAGCAGGCTCCCTACATCTTCATCGCCAGGGTGCGGCCGTCGGTGGCGCTCGAGGCCGGTATCGGCGGGTTCGTGCAGCGCACCGATTTCCGTATCGACTACTCCAATCTGACGCTCGGTTCGTAGAGCGCACTCCCGAAGGCAGTTCGGTCGGTGGTCATATCGGGCTTCCCGACCGAACTGCGTGCGGAAACGCCCGTGAATCGCGGCGAAATCCGACGGCTACCGAGAACGTGGCCGGGCGAAACATCCGCGCGGTGTAGTTGACCTACACCGAGGAAGAACGACCAGCGAGGAACGAATGTGACCATGACAGACAACAGATTTCATCTCGGTTGGTTCGGCAGCTTCGTACCGACGTCCTGGAACACCGCGTTCGAGGGTTCCGACAGTGGGGACTGGTTGAACGGGGACTTCTACGTCGACTTCGCCAAGACGCTCGAACGCGCGTGCTTCGACTTTCTGCTACTCGAGGATTCGTCGATGGTGTCGGATACGTACGGTGGCAGCTCGGAAGCGACACTGAAGACCGGTGGGTGGGCGCCGAAAGGTGATCCGATGGCGTTGGCTCCCTTGCTCACCCGGGCCACCAGTCATCTCGGTATCGCCTTGACCGCATCGACGTCCTTCTATCCGCCCTATCTTCTCGCACGCTCGATCTCCTCACTCGATCACCTGTCCTCGGGTCGTATCGGGTGGAACGTGGTGACGTCCAGCGAGGATCGCGCAGCCCAGAACTTCGGTATGGACGCGCTACCTCCGCACGACGAGCGCTACGTACGCGCAGACGAGTACGTGGAACTGGTCGAAAAGCTCTGGGACTCGTGGGATGCCGATGCTGTGGTGATGGACCGCGCAACGTCCACCTATGTCGACCACACCAAGGTCCATACCATCGACTTCCAGGGCAAGTACTACTCCTCTCGGGGACCGCTCAATACTCTGCCGTCACCGCAGGGGCGACCGGTCATCACGCAGGCAGGCGGGTCACCGGCGGGCCGCGACTTCGCTGCCAAGCATGCGGACATGATCATGGCGCTGCCCAAAGGTGTTGCAGCGATGAAGGAGTACCGGTCCGATATCAGGCGCCGGATGGCGCTGCACGGCCGCGATCCCGATTCGGCGAAGGTGATGTACGTGGTCTCTCCCATCCTCGGTGAGACCCACGAGGATGCGCTCGCGCGGAAGGATCGCAAAGCTGCGGCGGTACGCGCCAATCCCGCGGGAGTGCTCATCGGCTGGTCGGCAAGCATGGAGATCGACTTCTCCACGTTCGACCTCGACAAGCCGATGCCCGAGGACGTGCACACCAACGGACATCAGTCCACGTTGGAGAACTTCCGCAACTGGGCCGACGGCCGAACGCTCCGCGAGGCCTGTGTTGCGTACCGAACCGAATCGATGGAGCTGGTCGGTACACCGGATGCTGTTGCCGCGCAGATGGGCGACGCCATGGCAGAGGTCGGCGGGGATGGGTTCTTGATCTGGAGCCAGCCGCACAACCGGCGGTACATCGGTGAGATCGCAGACGGACTCGTGCCGGCTCTACAGAGCCGAGGTCTGATGCGGACCGAGTACAGCAGCGATCATCTGCGCGACAACCTGCTCGAATTCTGACCCTCTCACTCGTTTCGTATCTGGAGAAAACTATGATTGCCAACAAATTTCACCTCGGATGGTTCCTCGGAGCCGGCTTCGGCGTCCAGTCCTGGAATCAGCCGTGGTCGGGGACCGGTGCGACCGACTGGATGATGCCCGATCAGTACGTGGACCTGGCACACTCGCTCGAGCGGGCATGTTTCGACTTCCTCATCATGGAGGACTCGGTGCAGGTCTCGGACACCTACAAGGGTTCGATGGAGTACTACCTGGCAACGGCATCCGCGGCACCGAAACACGATCCTGCCGTCCTCGCCGGAATTCTGTCGTACACGACCAAGCACCTCGGCATCGTTCCGACCCTGACCACCACCTTCTACCACCCGTACACCGTGGCGCGTCTGATGTCGACGCTCGACCATATCGCCGAGGGACGCATCGGCTGGAACATCGTCACCGGCAGCAACACTCGCGCCGCGCAAAACTACGGATTCGACATGCCCGAGCACGATCTGCGCTACGACATCGCCGACGAGTTCGTCGAGCTCGCCTGCAAACTGTGGGACTCCTGGGAAGACGGAGCGGTGCATGCGGACACCTCGGCGGGCGGCATCTACGCCGACCACGAGAAGGTCAATCGAATCGATTTCGAGGGCAAGTTCTTCAAGTCGAGGGGACCACTGAACACCATCCCCAGCCCGCAGCGTCGGCCGGTGTTTCTCCAGGCCGGTGGCTCGGACAAAGGCAAGGAGTTCGCCGCCAAGCACGCCGACGCCATCATCTCCAATCCCCATGGGACCGAGAAGATGCGACGCTACCGCGAGGACATCCGCCAGGGTGCCGTCGAGGCCGGCCGCAACCCCGACGACGTCAAGGTGATGTACCTGATCTCCCCGATCCTCGGTGAGACGACGGCCGAGGCCAAGGCCAAGCAGAAGCGTCGAGCAGATGCCGCAGCGAGCAACATCGATGGGCTCCTGGCCGGGCGTTCGCACCTGTCCGGTATCGATCTGAGCCAGTTCGACCTCGACGAGCCGTTGCCGGCAGATCTCGAAAGCAACGGGCACCGAAGCAGTTTCGCCGAGTTCAAGGGCGACGGCACGCAGACCCTGCGCGAGCGTATCACCGGCCACAGCGCCATCGACACCCTGGAATTCGTGGGCACTCCCGACGACGTTGCCGACATGATGGACGGCGTCATGCAGGAGGTGGGCGGCGACGGCTTTCTCATTGCGGGAGCTCCGATGAACCGGCGCTACGTCGCCGAGATCACCGACGGGTTGGTGCCCGCACTCAAGCGACGAGGACTGACCCGAACGTCGTACGAGCACAGCCACTTCCGCGAGAATCTTCGCGCATTCTGATCGACCGACCGTAGGTCTCGACACAAGAGGAGAAGACATGTTCCACCTTGGTTGGTTCTTGAGCTGGCAGGTGCAGTCGTGGAACCAGATGTGGTCGGGGGAGGGCGGCACCGAATGGAACCACCCCGAGCTGTACATCGACATGACTCGGTCGCTCGAACGCGCCGGCTTCGACTACATCATGTTCGAGGACGGCTCGTTCGTCCCGGACTCGTTCGGTGGCTCGTCGCAGTGGTGGCTGGCCAATGCACGGTCGGTGCCCAAGCAGGACCCGAACTCGTTGCTCCCCATTCTGAGTCAGCACACCGAGCGTCTCGGCCTCATCGCCACGATGACGACGTCCTTCCATCCGCCGTACATGGCGGCCCGCACCGCAGCCACGCTGGACCACCTCAGTAACGGGCGCGCGGGGGTCAACCTGGTGACCTCGCACAATGTTCGGACGGCACAGAACTTCGGCTACGAGGAAATGTTCGAGCACGACCACCGGTACGAGATGGCCGACGAATGGATCGACCTCGTCAAGCAATTGTGGTCCTCGTGGGAGCCCGATGCGGTGCGCCTCGACCGAGAAGCGGGCGTATTCGCGGATTTCGCGAAGGTTCACAACATCGACTTCAAGGGCAAGTACCACTCCTCCCGCGGGCCGATCAACACCACGCCGACGCCGCAGGGTCGACCGGTGATCTGCCAGGCCGGCGGTTCGCCTGCAGGCCGCGGCTTCGCGGCCAAACACGCCGAGACCATTCTGGCTCAGGTAGAGAGCGTCGAGGCCATGAAGACGTACCGCGACGACGTCCGTGCCCGCATGATCGTGGAGGGGCGAGACCCGGATTCGTGCAAGATCATGTTCATCGTCAGTCCGGTACTCGGTGAGACCGATCGAGAAGCGCAGGACAAGAACGAGCGGATCCTCGACGGCTTTCGGAACAACATCGACGTGAATCTGGCCTCGATGTCCTATGCCAGTGGCATCGACTTCTCGAAATTCGATCTGGACGCGCCGATCCCCACCGTCGAGACCAACGCAGGCCGGGGCACGATGGCCCTGATCGGTGCCAACACCACCGGGATGACGCTGCGCGAGGCAGCAAGCTCGGACATCCGGAAGTCCGTCCAACTGATCGGCACAGCCGACGCGGTGGCGGAGCAGATGGGCGATATCGCGGCAGAGGTGGGCGGTGACGGCTTCCTCATCGCGGGAAGCGTGAACCGGCGGTACATCAGCGAGATCACCGACGGTCTGGCACCCGAACTGCGCAAGCGTGGACTGATTCGCGACGGATATGCGCACGAGCTGTTCCGCGACAACCTGATGGACTTCTGATCGTCGCTGCAGGGGTCGGCCCGTCGACGCAGGTGCGACCCGAGTCGTATCCCTGGCGCGTGCTGTCGGTCACCGGACTCGGGATGAGCATCACGTTCGTATCGGTGTCGATGCTCCCCGTCGCTCTCCCGGACATGAGCGCGGGACTCGAAGCCTCTGCAGCGCAAACCGATTGGTTCATGCTCGCGTACCTGCTCACCACCGCTGTCTTCATACTGGTGCTCGGCAAACTCGCCGATCTCGTCGGACGCCGCCCGGTGTATCTCGCGGGCTTGGCCTGTCTGACCGTCAGCGCCGCGGTGATCGCGTCGGCGACGGACCCCGATATCGTGATCGGCTTACGCGGCGTGCAGGGCATCGGCGCGGCGGCAGTGATCACCAACACCACTGCGCTGCTCGTCGAGGCGTTCGAGCCGCAGAAGCTCTCGATCGGCATCGGCTGGAACATCACGATCATGTCGCTCGCCATCTCCATCGGGCCGTTGCTCGGGGGTGCGCTGACCGAAACCGTCGGGTGGCGTGGGGTATTCGGAATCGTCGTTCCCCTCGGCGTTATCGGCACGGTGTGGGCCTGGCTCACTCTGCATCGGACACCACGGCCGAAGACCGGTGCACCCCTGGACTACGCCGGTGCGCTGGGTTCGATGGTCATCCTCGGTGGCTTGGTCTACGGGGTGAACCGCGCCGGCAGTGACGGTTTCGGAGCCTGGCAGTCCGTCGTACCGCTCGCGTTCGTCGTGATCGTGGTGCCGCTGTTCTGGTGGTGGGAGAAGCGAGCCGCAGATCCGATCGTGGATCCGAAGTTACTGATCGACAGATTCCGTGGAAGCGCTTACACCGCATCGTTTCTGGTGACGATGGCGGAAGGCGCGGTGGCGGTGACCATGTCGCTCTACCTCCAGAGTGTCGTGGGCTCGAGTCCCATCGACGCCGGATTACAGATCACCGCACTCGCCGTCGGCACCACCGTGATGTCGCCGATCGCGGGCACGCTGGCCACCCGAGTATCGACGCGGACGTTGACAACAGTGTCCACGCTCGGCACCGCAACGGTGCTGTCGGTACTCGCCCTCCACATCGCGGGGCCGGCCCAAGGCGTTCCCGTTGTGGTCCTGCTGTTCGCCCTCGGTCTCAGTGGCGGGATCTTCAAGACGGCCAATGCGGCGGCGATCAACGTGGGAGTGGCACCGAACCGTTCGGGAATGGCCAACGGCTTCAGGGTGTCCCTCGACAACACTGCAGTCACCCTCAGCACAGCGCTCGCCCTGGTGCTCGCAGTGTCTGCACTTCCGCCTGCGCTGCGCGAGTTGGTGTACTCCGGCGACAGCGAGATGTTGCCGGACGGCGGATCGGATTCGCTGACAACGGGATTCGTCATCGCCGTGGCCTCCATGGCATTCGCAGCGCTACTGGCGAGCGTGGCGTCGGGCCTGCGCGGAATCCATCCGAAGGAACCTGCCGAGCTGTCTCGGCTGCACAGAAGTGATCTACCCACATCGAGAGCAAGGAGCACGGCATGACCAAATTTCATCTGGGGTGGTTCACCAACTTCTCCAACCCGCCGTGGAACACCACCTGGGCCGGCGACGAAGGCAGGACGTGGGCCAACGGTGAATTGCACGTCGACTTCGCGCGGTCACTCGAGCGAGCCTGCTTCGACTACATCATGCTCGAGGATTCGTCGATGGTCTCGGACGCCTTCGAGCAGACGTCGAGGGTGGACTTGAAGTACGGACTGTATGCGCCCAAACACGATCCCGTGACGCTGGTTCCGATGCTGACTGCGTCGACGAAGCACATCGGCATCATCGCAACCTGTTCGACGTCCTTCTACCCGCCGTGGTTGCTCGCGCGACGATTCTCCACACTCGATCACCTCAGCGGTGGGCGCGTCGGCTGGAACGTCGTGACCTCCAGCGAGGACCGCGCCGCGCAGAACTACGGCATGGACAAGCTTGCCGAACACGACCAGCGGTACGAGCGCGCCGACGAGTTCGTCGATCTCGTCAAGCAGTTGTGGGCATCGTGGGAGGAAGACGCGATGGTCCTCGATCGGGACACCGGCACGTATGTCGATCACACGAAGGTCCATGTCACTAACTTTCGCGGCAAGTACCACGCATCTCGCGGACCGCTGAATCTGCCGCGGTCACCGCAGGGCGAACCGGTGATCTGCCAGGCCGGCGGCTCACCGCGGGGCCGTGAATTCGCCGCCCGCAACGCGGAAACCATCCTCAGCGCGGCCAAGGACCCAGCCGCGATGAAGGCGTTCCGCGACGACATCAGGATGCGGATGGAGAAGGAAGGCCGCGATCCGGACAGCTGCAAGATCATGTTCATCACTCAGCCCGTGCTGGCGGATACCGAATCCGACGCGCGCGCCAAGGTGGAGCGCATGACCGCCGATGTCGATTCACGCATCGAGTCTGCGCTGGGCCATATTTCGGCACTGACCGAAATCGATCTGTCCACGTACGAGCTGGACGAGGAGTTTCCCGAGCTCTCCACCAATGGACATCGGACGACACTGGGTGACTTCCTGTCGTACGGCAATACCCCGCGCAAGGCGGCACTCGGCTGGTCCATGAAGAACGTGCACTACGTCGGAACCCCTGACTCTGTCGCCGAGCAGATGGGCGAGACGATGGACTTCGTCGGTGGTGACGGTTTCCTGATCACCGGGAGCATCGGCCGACGCTACGTCGGCGAGATCACCGAGGGCCTCGTTCCTGCGCTGCAACGACGCGGCCTCGTCCGTACCGAATACGAGCACGACATGTTTCGTGAGAATCTCATGTCCTTCTGATGCGGTTGCTACGCAGAGACTCGGTGGTACCGGGCCCGGTGTACGCGTTGGCCTTCGTCAACGTGTGCATCGGTCTCGGCTACGGCGTTGTGGCTCCGGTCATTCCGGTCTTCGCCAGAGACTTCGGGGTGTCCGATCTGGCGGCCTCGTCGGTGGTGAGCATCTACGCGTTCACCCGAGTGTTGGCCTCGTTCGGTGCATCCCGTCTGCTGATGAGGTTCGACGAACGCACGATCCTCACCGCGGGACTGCTGCTGGCCGCAACATCCTCGCTGGCAGCAGCATTCGCTCCGACGTTTCTGTCACTGTTGTTGCTCCGGGCCGTCGGCGGCGTCGGAACAGCGATGTTCACCGTGGCCGGGCAGCAGCTACTCTTCCGCTACAGCAGCCCGGAAACCGGAGGCAGAACTGCGTCCGTCTTCCAGTCCGGCTTCCTCATCGGCGGGGTACTGGGCCCGGTGATCGGCGGTACGGTCGCTCTCGTCTCGCTTCGGGCCCCGTTCCTCACCCACGCACTGACGCTGATCGTCGGGGTCGCCGTCGTCTGGTTCGCGTTCCGATCCAGTGACAAGAAGGACGCCGTAAACGGTGTCGTGCACGATACGACAACACGACCGGAGCCGATGACGCTGCGAAGTGCGCTCGGCCACCGTGGATTCCGTGCGTCGATCGCGTCGAACTTCGCCAACGGCTGGGTCGGCAACGGGGTGCGGTTCACCCTCATCCCGCTGTTCGTCGCGACGGTGATCGGCGGCAGCCCCTTCGTCTCGGGGTTGGTTCTCGTCGTCGGCGCCGTCGTGCAGATCGTCGTCGTCAAACCTGCGGGCAAACTCGTCGACAGCTGGGGTCGACGGCCCATGCTGGCCTTCGGATCCGGTCTGATTCTGCTCGGGATCGTCGTTCTCGCCCTCGTTCCGACTCTGCCGATCCTGGTGCTGACCATGGTGCTGTGGGGAGTGGGCGGCACGTGCGCCATGGTGGCGAGCGCTGCGACCGTCGGCGACGTGCTGGCGGGGCGCGGCGGCAGTCCCATTGCGGTGTACCAGGTCACGTTCGATGTCGGCACCATGCTCGGCCCGCTCGTCGCCGGTGCCGTCGTCGCTCAGGCGTCCTACTCTCTCGCCTTCACCGCCTGCATCCCCGTCGCGGCGTTGGCCGTCCTACTGGCACTTCGGCCGTGGCGGACCGTCGCCGTGTCGACCCCCGAATCGAAGGTGGTCGTCACCGAGGAATCCGCCGTCCCTGCCCCGACCATTCACGACCACCACTTTGGAAAAGAGGACCGATGTCACAACCGTTCACTCTCGGTTGGTTCACCAACTACCTCGTCCCCGACTGGACCGGACCCTATGCCGGAACCGGTGGAACAGACTGGACCGACGGAACTTTCGCTGTCGACGTCGTGCGCGCGCTTGAGCGAGCGGGAATCGACTTCGTGATGCTGGAAGATTCGACCGCGCTGACCGATATCTACGGCGGCACGTTCGAGTCCGAACTGAAATGGACGCCCCGGGCACCGAAGCACGACCCGATGGCACTGGCGTCGCGCCTGGCATACGAGACCGACCGAATCGGCATCGTCGTCACCGCGTCCACGAGTTTCTACCCGCCGTTCCTGCTCACTCGGCTGCTCTCGACCCTCGACCATCTCAGTCGCGGCCGGATGGGGTGGAACATCGTCACCTCGACGGGGGACCGAGCGGCACAGAACTTCGGCAAGGACACGCTGCCGACCCACGATGCCCGGTACGAGATCGCCGAGGAGTTCGTCGACGTCGCGAACCAGCTGTGGGCGTCCTGGGACGCCGATGCCGCATCCCCGATCGGCCCCGGCCTCGAGTCCTATGTCGACCACACCAAGGTCAGGACCATCGATCACGTCGGCGAGCACTTCTCGGTCCGCGGCCCGCTCAACACCTTGCCGAGTCCGCAGGGCAAGCCGGTGCTGTGCCAAGCGGGAGCGTCGAAGTCCGGTATCGATCTCGCGGCGCGAGTAGCCGACCTCGTGGTGGCTGCGCCGAAGGGGCGAGACGCAATGCGCGAGTACCGAAACACGGTGCGGGCCCGTGCCGCAGAATTCGGACGCAACCCCGACGACATCAAGGTTCTCTACATGGTGACGCCGATTCTGGGGGAGACCGAGGACGACGCGAAGCGCAAGGCCGAGCGCTACTACGAGGCGACCGATGCCGCCATCGCACGCCGGCTGATCATGCTGTCCGGGGACATCGACTTCTCGACATTCGATGTTGACCAACCGATTCCGGACGACCTGAAGACCGAGGGGAGCACCAGCATTCTCGACAACCTGCGGAAATGGGCGAACGGCAGATCGATTCGCGAGACCGTGGCCACCGAACGGACGGAATCGTTGCGACTGGTCGGCACGCCGGCCAGTGTGGCGGACGAAATGGAAAGCGTCATCGACGAGGTAGGCGGGGACGGCTTCCTATTCTTCGGGGGTGGCGGTGGAGTGCTCAATCGTCGGTACGTCGATGACGTGTGCGACGGGCTGATGCCCGAACTCGCCCGACGGGGCGTCGCAGGCACCGGATACCGCGGTCGCAATCTCCGCGAGCACCTGGCAGGTGTGCGATGAGTACACCGCGCATGCATCTGGGCTGGTTCACCAGCTTTCGTCCACCGGTGTGGAGCTCGCACTGGACCGGATCCGATTCCGATTCCTGGGCCGACGGGCGGTTCCACGTCGAGATGGCCCAGGCGCTCGAGCGTGCAGGATTCGACTATCTGATGCTCGAGGACTCGTCCATGGTGTCCGACATCTACGGCGGCACCACGGAGTTCGATCTGGCGAAGGCGCAGTACGCGCCCAAGCACGATCCGGTCGCACTGGTGCCGATGTTGGCCGCGGCAACGTCGAGGCTCGGGATCGTGACCACGATGTCCACCAGCTTCTACCCGCCGTACCTGCTGGCACGGGTGGTGTCGACTCTCGATCACATGTCCCACGGACGGGTCGGGTGGAACGTGGTGACGTCGAGCGAGGACCGCGCCGCACAGAACTTCGGCATGGACGCACTGCCGCCACACGACGAACGGTACGAGCGCGCCGAGGAGTTCGTCGAGGCAGTCGACGCGCTCTGGAAGTCGTGGGATCCGGACGCACTGGTGATGGACAAGGCGTCGAACACCTACGTCGATCACACCAAGGTGCACGACGCGAATTACGTCGGCAAGTTCCACCGCACGCGCGGCCCGCTCAACACGCTGCCGATGCCCCAGGGCAGGCCCGTGATCTGTCAGGCCGGTGGATCACCGCGCGGACGCGCATTCGCCGCTCGCAATGCCGACACCATCATCTGCCAGGCTCAGGGCATCGAGGCGATGAAGGCCTATCGCGACGACGTTCGGGCGATGGCGTCGGACGCAGGCCGCGATCCGGATTCGATCAAAATTCTCTACATCGTCTCCCCGGTACTGGGCGACACCGACAGCGAGGCTCGCGAACTGGATGCGCGGTCCCGTGAGGCGACCGATGGGCGTGTGCACGCTGCGTTGGCGCACATTTCCGCGGTGACCGGCAACGATCTGTCGACGATGGACATCGATGCACCGCCGCCGGATCTGACGACCAACGGGCACCGCACGACGCTCGCGGACTTCCTCGCGGGTTCGGGCAGCAGCAAGTTCAACGAGGACGGAACTCCGAAGACGTTGCGCCAGTTGGCTGCCACGTGGTCGATCACCTCGGTTCCGCTGGTGGGTACTCCCGACACCGTGGCAGGGCAGATGGAGGAGGTCATCGATGCTGTCGGCGGAGACGGTTTCCTGATGACCGGTAGGCTCGGGCGTCGGTACTACACCGAGGTGACCGACGGTTTGGTTCCGGCCTTGCGTCGTCGAGGATTGGTTCGAGACACGTATGCACACACGCAGTTCCGCGACAATCTGCTGGACTTCTGACTGATCGACACCAGGGGGTCGGTATTCGCACGACCCCCTGGTGTCAGTTCAGGGTGGTGGTACCGGCAGTGACCGTAGACCCGATGATGGCCACTCGATCGGCTCGGAAGTGAGTGAAACTGAGCTCGGACGGACGGCCAGCGGTATCGCGAGTGATCAACTCGCGCAACAATACCGGTGATCCTACCTGCATCTCGAGCAGCTCGGCCGCCCGTTCCTGGCAGGAGATGGCCTCGACGACGGAGCTGCTTCCGCCGTAGGTGGTTCCGAAGATTCGGTGGTGGGCCACGGCGATGGGTGGATACTCGCCGTGGTTGCTCTCGACGCGCTGGATGAATTCGTCGACCTCGAAGTCCGTGATGCAGTAGCCGACACGGAGGTAGAGCGGTTTTGCGTTCATCCGGCCGATCTGTTCGAGCAGAATCACCGACTCCACGTCGCTACCGATGAACTCCTGAATGACCGCAGGTGCAGTGATGCGTCTGCATTCCAGTGTCTCCACCGTGAGTCGGCCTGCATCCGGCATGCCCGCCCACGCTCTCGGGCCCACTTCGCCGTCGCGTACGGCCACGATGTCGTGAGCGATCGACGTCCCAGCTCGACGCGCCCGCAGCACGACGCCATCGTCGGCGAGCATCTGAAGTGCCTTGCGCACAGCATTTCTCGTCGCTCCCAACGTTTCGATGAGATGCTGCTCGGAGAGAACCTCGTCGTGCGGCATCGTGCCGCGGCGGATTCCCGAGCGGATCAGTTCGTACACACGGCGGGGGGAGGTCACGGACTTCTCGCCGCGGTTCGATTGCGCGCGAATGTATCTGGCGCGTTGCTCGTCGGCCTGTCTGCGTAGATGGGCGGCAACGGATCCGGATTGGTCGTCGAAGAAGGGGCGAGTCATCTGTCATCGCCTTTCGGGGATGCGCATGGGAGATCCGAGGTGGCCGCAGCGTCGAGATCACCGATGATGACTACGAGCATATCGGACATCGGCGTTCGACCCGTTGTCAGCGCTGCGGCCTTAACGAAGAAAATTACGAACAAATACCTGCTCAGGGACGTATGGGCGCGGCGCATGTACTGCGTAATGCGCTGTTTACCGCCGACGCGGCTCTGGGAAACACCGTGCCGCGACCATGGACACCGTACTCAAATCGACGGCGTATCGGCAGGAGTTTCCTATGACGACAACCGCAGAGCGAGAATCGCTTTCGCTTTCCAGGCGCGATCGTGACACCGATGACTACTCGCTGGTAACCGACCGGCCGGTTCTCGGTGTCGAGGATCTCACTGTGACGTACGGAACCGGTGACTCTGCGGTGGTCGCGGTGAGGAAGGCATCGTTCGAGATTGCACCCGGTGAGCGAGTTGCTCTGGTGGGTGAATCGGGTTCGGGGAAGTCGACCTTGGCCATGACGATCGCGGGATTGCTCGACGTATCGGCGGGCGCAACAGTCGAATCGACGCGTCTCGAATTCGAGGGTAGCCCGGCCCGGCCGGAGACCGGTCGCAGCGTGCCACGGCGCACCGACGGAATTGCGATGGTGTTTCAGGACGCCATGACGGCACTCGATCCGGTGTGGACCATCGGGGGCCAGTTCAAGCACGTGCTCGCGGGAGCGGGAATCAAGGGCAGGCGTGAGCGTGCGGATACGACCGCGTACTGGCTGAACAAGGTCGGGCTCTCCGACACGAAGCGGGTGATGCGGAGTCGGCCGTACGAGTTGTCCGGCGGAATGCGGCAGCGGGTGATGACGGCTCTGGCGTTGTGCGGGTCTCCGCGACTGCTGATTGCCGACGAGCCGACCAGCGCGCTCGATGCATCTCTTGCTCGCGGAACGATGGAGCTGCTGCAGAACCTGACCCAGGAGCAGGGGACTGCGCTGCTCATCGTCAGTCACGACATCAAGCTGTGCCTCGAGTTCTCCGACACGATGCTGGTCATGTACCGGGGTGAGTTGGTGGAGCAGAAGGCGTCCGCGGAGATCGTCGGGACCGCGACGCATCCGTACACCAAGGGGCTGCTGGGTTGCGTGCCCACGCTCGCGAATCGCTCGGCGTCGAGACTTCCCGTGCTCCGGGATTTCATGCCGGCCTGATCCTGTCGGGTCGGTTCCAGGTCGCCCGCTGCTCGACAGCACAAATCCGTGCAATTCCGATTCAGCAGGAGATGTCTCCCCACGGAGCGGCGAGCGCCACCCGGGTTTGCGTGGTCTCTACTGCTCCGGCGCGAGAACGATGTCGAATTGCACTCTCGACCAGTTGTTTTCCCCGAGATCGCGACCGTCGGGGGTGCGGGTTCCGGCAGGCTGTTCCACGAAGTCCTTGATGAGCGAGTCCTTGACGCCGAACACCGAGTCGCGATCGAGCAGTTCGTCGCCGCGTACGAAGATGTGGGTGATCAGGGTCCGCTGCCCCTCGGCGGTGACCATGAAATGCAGGTGCGATGCCCGCATCGGCGAGCGTCCTGCGGCGTCGAGCATCCGCCCGACGGGTCCGTCGAACGGGATGGGGTACGGAGTCGGGGTGAGGCCCCAGAACGCAAACTTTCCGTTCTCGTCGGAGAGCAGGTGACCGCGGGCGGCGACCCGTCCGTCGGAGTACTGGACGTCGTAGAAGCCGTCGTCGTCGGCCTCCCATACTTCGATCCGAGCATTCGCAACGGGATCGCCTGCGATATCGGTGACGGTTCCCTCGACCCAGCAGGCCTGGCCCGGTGCGCCGTGGGAGATGTCCCCGCCCGACTCGATGGCGGGGGCGTCGTCGACGAAGAACGGACCGAACACCGTCGCCTCCGTCTCGCCTGCGATCGCTTCGTTGTTGACGGTCACGGTCTGCATCGAGGCCCCGAAAACGTCGGAGAGCAGAATGAATTCCTGACGTCGGTCATCGGTGATGTGACCGACCTCGGTGAGGAACTCGATGGCCGTGTTCCATTCGTCCTGCGTCAGCCGGACCTCTCGGATGAACGCGTGGAGATGCTCGGTCAATCCCGTGAGCAGTTCTCGCAGTCGCGGATCGGGGGTGTCGGCGAAACTGGCGACGACCTTGTCGGTCAGTGCCCGCTCCCGGCTGCTCTGCTCGGCGGAGATGTCGGTGCGACTGTCGATACCCATGTCAGCGTCCCTCGTTCTCGGAAGTCGTTCCGGCCCAGGCGTTACGGAGCAGTATCATGAGCGATTCAACAGTGACCGGCCGCGGATTGGAGGCGGGAGCCGCGTCGAGAACGAGTGCGACGGCCTCATCCAGATCGGACTCGTTCATCCCGTAGTCGCGCAGCGCGGTAGGTGCGTCGAGTTCGGTTCGGAGCGACCACAGTCCCTCGACTGCAGTGCTGCTCCCGAAGGCACTCGCGATGCGCTGCTCGGCCGTCGGTGCATACGGAGCGTTGTATTCGAGTACGTGTGGCAGCACGATCGCATGGGTTTGGGCATGCGGCATGTTGTACGTGCCGCCGAGCACATGACAGATCTTGTGGTGCAGTCCGGACCCTGCGGACGCGAAGGCGACCGCGGAAAGGTAAGCGCCGTACAGGGTTTGCTCATGGCCGGATTGGCTGGCGGAATCTCGTTTGATGTCTCGAAGTCCGCTGGACAGTGCAGTGATGGCCTCCACCGCGAGCGTCGAGTTGATCGGATCCGCGCGCGGAGCCCACATCGAGTCGACGGAATGCGCCAGAGCGTTGAGTCCCGACGCCACGCTCAACTCCACCGGCAGGGTCAACAGCGAGAGCACGTCGTAGATCACGGTGGTGGGGAGCACCCGCGCGTCGACGCCGGTGGTCTTGCGCGAGGACTCGGTCAGTCCCCACACGTTCGTGGCTTCCGAGCCCGCGTACGTGGTGGGAACGGCGACGATGGGGATACCGCTGGTGAGGGCGACGGCTTTCGCCAGGCCGGTGGTCGACCCGCCTCCGATGCTGACCAGCAGATCGATGTCGTGCTCGTGAGCTGCGGCTCGCGCCTTCTCCGCCGTCTCGATCGGAACATGCTGGACCACTTCGGAATACATCAGTCGCGGCTCGATCTCGCTGCATACCGAGTTGGCCAGATCGGTCTCGGCGGGGCCGGCGATCACCATGACGGAGGTGGCACCGAGTCGAGCGACCTCGGCAGCGAGATTCGATGCTGCTTTGCCTGCTCCGAACAGAACGCGTTGTGCGAGTGAATCGTGCTCGAATTCGAGCATCCGTGCCTCCGGTGTGTCAGTGAGCCGAGTGAGTGTCAGTGCGAGGGGCGCGGAGTCGGCTGGTAGGCGAGGAGCAGCCACTGGTCGTTCTCCTTGACCCACACGGCGATCGAGTTGTTCACCAGTTCCTTCTCGGTGCCGTTGGCGGTGATACTCGCGTTCATCTCACCGACCACCACTGCGGTGTCGCCCGAGACCAGAATGTCGTCGGTGGGGTGGTCGATGCGGTGGTAGACGTAGAAGCCCGAGGTGACCTTCTTCAGGTACGACTCGACGGTATCGCGGCTGCCGTCGGAGTGGGTGTAGACGAGGTTCGGGTGGCAGCAGCTGGTGAAGGCATCGAGGTCGCCGTCGACGATCGCCGTGTAGCGCTTGTTCTCGAGCTCGGAGATCGTGGCCTTGATGGCGTCGATGTCGAGTTCCTGGGCCTGTGTCATGGGTTCTCCTGAAAAGTCGAGCGGCTGCAGGTGTGCCGGTGGTGATGACGGTAGGCAGCCGGACGGTGAGTGTCAACTGTCACAGAACACTCTCGACCGTGACGAAACGGTCTTCCTGTACTTCGGTCGGTGCGAGATCGCCATATTTTTCGCCGAGTAAGTCCAGCTAGAGGCATCTCTATTCCCGGGAGAAGTGGCCCACAGCATTGCGTGCTTGACAAAGTGACCCACTGCACAGTTCAATCAGGACAGGACATTCATGCAGCACTGGTGGACATTCTGAAGCTCTATGTTCGCCTGCTTGTGCACAGCCGAGTTTCACGCAGCGAAACATCCCGCTGGATTCACAACCCTCCTCGCCCGATCAACGGAGAACTCTCGTGACATCACATGGTCAATCGGCTGGGGGACCCGCGCCCTCGACGGGAATCGGGCCCACTCCCGGCAACGAACGATCGACGGCAGGCGGACTGCGCACGGCCCTGAGCGGACGAGCCAGAGGTGCCGTCGCCATCGGAATCGCCACCGTCGTCCTGTTCCTGATCAGCGCAGTACTCGCGCCACAGAGTGTCAGCGGTGGGGCGATCTCCGCGATGCTGCCGTTCGCCGCAATCCTGGCGGTCGTCGCGATCGGGCAAACCCTGGTCGTGCAGCAAGGCGGTATCGATCTGTCGGTACCGGGCGTGTTCTCCCTGTCCGTCGTCGTGGTCACCAAACTCGCGAGCAGCGGCACACCCGGCGCGATCTTCCTGGCAGTAGCCGCGGCCTTTCTCATCGCTGCGGTGGCCGGAGCCGTCTCGGGCTTCGTCGTCGCGCGGTTGAACGTGGCACCGATCGTCGCGACCCTCGGCATGAATGCGCTCCTGATCGGTGCGACCTGGGCGGTCTCCGAGGGTGCCGCCCGCCGTACTCCGACCGGACTGTCCGATGTCATCGGATCGACGGTGCTCGGAGTTCCGGTGACCGTGGTCGTCGCGATCGTCCTGACCGTCGTCGTCGGGGTCGTCGTTCGCCTCACCCCGACCGGACGCATCTTCGAGGCCGTCGGCGCCAATCCGCGGGTCGCCGTCGCGGCAGGTATTGCACCGTTGCGCTACACACTGGGCGCGTACTCCGTTGCGGCAGTGCTGTATGCCGTCGCCGGCGTGTTGCTGACCGGCATCGTGAACACCCCGGGAATCAGTGAGGGAAACACCTACCTGCTGCCGTCGGTGGCTGCCGTCGTTCTCGGTGGCACATCGCTGCTCGGTGGTAAGGGCAGTGTGCTCGCCTCGTTGATCGCGGCGGTCTTCTTCACTCAGGTCGACCGGTTGGCCTCGACGCTGGGCCTCGCCTACGGCTGGCAGATCCTCATCCAGGCTCTCGCGCTCGGTCTCGGTGTCGCCTTCCACAGCGGTTTCCGGCCCGGCGGCAAGCGTCGCGCCCCGGCCGTCGAGGAACCCAGAAAGCCGGTCGAGGTGGCATGACCGCCGGCACACGGCACCTGGCCCGTTACGACATTCGTTCTTCCCCCCGCGACTCGAGGACATCATCGATGAAGCTCACGACCTACACCCTGCGGATGCTCACGCTGCTGCCCGTTACCGCCCTGATCGCGGGCTGTTCGGTGGGCGGCTTCGAGACCGTGTCCAGTAGCGAGCCACGGCCGGACTGGTGTGGCCCCAACGAGGCCGTCATCGGGTTCGCCGACGGTAGCGGCGGAAACAGTTGGAAGCGAACCAATTTCGCCGAGTTGCAGGACGAGCTCGCCAAGTGTTCGTCCGTCACGGACTTCATCACCACCGATGCCCAGGGTGACACTCAGAAGGCGATCGCCGACATCAAGAGCCTCGGCGCTCAGGGCGTCGACGGCATGCTGGTGTTCCCCGACGCAGGACAAGCGATTCTTCCGGCGCTGCGCTACGAATACAAGGCCGGTGTCGCCGTCGTTCCCTACCGGATATCTCCCGGTGGGTCCGAGGGCTCGGAGTACACCACGTTCGTGGCCGCCGACTTCGGCGCGATCGGCCGGTTGTACGCCGAGTGGCTGGTAAGATCGCTGCCGAACGGGGAAGGCAATGTCCTGTTCCTCGGCGGACCGCCCGCGAACTCCCAGGATCTCGCGGAGTACGAAGGCATGCAGGAAGTCCTGGTCGATCATCCGGGCATCAAGTTGATCGGCGACCAACCGTTCACCGTCACCAACTGGACGCCCGCGGAAACCCAGCAGGCCACCTCGACCATGCTCTCGCGTTTCCCCCAGATCGACGCGGTGATGACCGACTTCGCCGCGACCAGCATCATGACGGCATTCCAGCAGGCCGGACGTCCGCTGCCGCTGATCGCGTCGGCCGACTCCAACGGACTGTCCTGCCAGTACGCGCAGCTCAAGGACGCCAACCCCGGGTTCGAGTTGTTCACGGTCACCTCGCAGACCTACATGGTGCGCCTCGCCGTCCAGCACGTCGTGGCCGAAGCAACCGGGGGCATCGCACCCGAGTCCAAGGTCGATGTGCCGGTGGCGTTCGAGGATTCGATCAGCGCCGAACCGAGCGCGCCGATCTGCAACCCGGCTCTACCCGAGGATGCCCTCCTGTCCAGCACCCTCGATCCGCAACGCATCGGAGAGGTTCTGCAATGACACGTCCGATCACACCGCAGCCAGTGCTGTCAGGAGCTTCGATGAACGAGACATTCACGTCCACAACCGTTCTCGCCGAGCCGTACCTTCAGGTTCGCGGAATCGGCATGACCTTCGGCCCCGTCACCGCACTGTCCGGTGTCGACATCGACATCAGACCGGGACAGGTGCACGCTCTTCTCGGCGAGAACGGCGCGGGCAAGTCGACGCTGATGTCGATCATCTCGGGAACCCAGACGCCCACATCGGGATCCGTCGTCGTCGACGGCGTCGAGCGGACCGCTCTCACCCCGGCCGACGCCTTGGCTCTCGGCATCTCCATCGTTCACCAGACTCCGGCCCTGTTGCCGGACCTGACGGTCGCCGAGAACCTCGTGCTGGCCATTCCTCGGACCATGCGTCCCTCGGTGTTCGAGATGGGCCCGTGGGTCACCGAGAAGTTGGCGGTGGTGGGCTGCACCGTCCACCCCGACACCAAGTGCGGTGACCTTCCCATCGCGGAGCGTCAGCTGATCGAGATCGCCAAGGCGCTCGCGACCGACACCAAGGTGCTCATCCTCGACGAGCCGACTGCGCCGCTGGTACAGGACAAGGTGGATCTGCTGTTCGAGCAGGTGCGCCGGTTCGCCGCAGCCGGGGTGGCCGTCGTCTACATCACCCACCGCATCCCCGAGGTCCGGGAACTGGCGGACACGATGACCATTCTTCGCGACGGCCGGGTGCGCGGCTCCTACGATCCGCAGTCGCTCACCGACGACGAGATCATCACGCTCATCGCGGGCCGCGACGTCGACGCCGTGTTCCCGCCCAAGGGAACCGGGCCGAGCACAGACGGTCTCGTGGTCGAGAACCTGTCGAGCCCGGATTTCGACGACGTCTCCTTCACGGTCGGCGCAGGTGAGATCGTCGGACTCGCAGGCGTCGCGGGCAACGGACAGGTGGCACTGCTTCGAGCCCTAGCCGGCCTAAGCGAGTCCACCGGAACCGTGCGGTTGGGCGGTGATCGGTTGACGCTGAAGTCCTCGGCGGACGCCCACAAGGCCGGCATCGCCTTCATGCCCGCCGACCGCGCGGGAGAAGGGGTGCTGCCGGACTTCTCGATCCGAGAGAACTCCGCGCTCGGTGCGTTCGGTCGCTTCGTCCGCCACGGGATCATCGACAAGAGCCGCGAAAGGAAACTGACGTCGGCGATGGCCGACTCGCTGACGGTGAAGGCACCGAGCGTCGACACGGCGGTGGGAAATCTGTCGGGCGGAAATCAGCAGAAAGTGGTGTTGGCCCGAGCGCTGCTGTCGAAGCCCGCGCTGATCCTGGCCGAGGAGCCGACTCAGGGCGTCGACGCCGGTGCGCGCGCCGAGATCTACCGCGAGCTGCGCGACGCCGCCGACGCGGGCATGGCGATCGTCGTACTGTCCTCCGACGCCGTCGAACTCGAAGGACTGTGCGACAGGGTTCTGGTTCTCTCACGCGGCACCGTGGTCGAATCGCTCAGTGGTGATGCGGTGACCGAACACAACATGATGCAGGCGATGGTGTCGGCGACCGGTCACCGAAACAGTGCCGCGACATCCGGTGCCGGCGCGGTGGACACGCCGCCCAACAAGCTCGTTCGATCGTTGCCCGCGTACATCCTGCTCGGGGCCATCGTCCTGCTGTCACTGATCGCCACGACGCAGAACGTGCGGTTCCTCGGTGAAGCCAACATCGTGTCGGTTCTGCTCACCACCACGGCGCTCGGCTTCATCGCGCTCGGCCAGATGCTGGTGGTGATGACCGGCGGTATCGATCTGTCGGTGGGACCGCTCACCGGATTGGTGCTGGTCATCATGTCGTTCTTCTGGTTCGACGGGGCCTCGGTGGCGAGTCTGCTTGCCGGTGTCGCCGTCGCGGTGGTGGCAGCGATCGTCGTGGGTGCAATCAACGGCGGACTGATTCGAGGCCTGGGGTTCACCGCCGTCGCAGCAACTCTGGTGACCTACATCGGTATTCAAGGAATATCGCTGCTGCTTCGGCCGGAGATCGACGGATACGTCGACTTCGCGATTCTCGATGCGATCAACTACAGCATCGGTCCGATTCCGGTGGCGTTCCTGATCGCGGTACTCGCCGCCGTCGCGCTCGGCGCGGTTCTGCGATACACGCGACCCGGAATGGCCCTGCGCGCGTCGGGATCCGACAGCAGCATCGCCGAGAAGATGGGCGTGCGCAACGGTCTCACCGTGACCGCGGCCTACATCGGCTGCTCGTTGATGACGATGCTCGGCGGGATCATGTTGGTCGGTCAGGTCGGCGTCGGTGACCCCAACCAGGGGATCGGTTTCACCCTGTCGGCCATCACCGCGGTCGTCGTGGCCGGAACACTGTTGCGCGGCGGTAGCGGTTCGCCGGTAGCGGTACTGCTCGGCGCGCTTCTGCTGCAAGTGATCCTGGCCCTCGCCAACTTCCTGCGTCTGGGCACGGCATGGCAGTACTGGTTGCAGGGCGCCATCGTCATCGTGGCCGCCGTACTGTATGTCGCTTTGCAGCAACGTAATTCGGCCCGCAAGCACTGATCGCCCGCATATCAACGTCCTACAGAGGAGACAACAGTGAAAGCACTCAGGTTCGTCGGAGAGAATCGGGCCGAGGTCGCCGACCTCGACATCCCGACCATAGCGGCGGACGAGGTTCTGATCGCCGCACGATCGGTCGGCGTCTGCCATTCCGACATCGAACTGCTCGAGGGCCGCTACATCATCCCGTTCGAGTACCCGATCATTCCCGGACACGAATGGTCCGGTGAGGTCGCGAAGGTCGGTGCCGACGTCGACGGCTTCCAGGTGGGCGACCGTGTCGTCGGAGAATGCGTCATCGGCGATGACCACTTCGGGTTCTCCATCAGCGGAGCCGCGGCAGAGTTCTTCGTCGTCAAACCCGCATGGCTGCACAAGCTTCCCGACGAGGTCTCGTTCACCAGCGGCGCGCTCGTCGAACCGTTCAGCTGCGGCTACTACGGACTGATGCGCGCCGGAAACGTCAACGCGAGCGACGTACTCGTCGTACTCGGAGCCGGACCGATCGGCCTCGGGGTAGTGGCCGGAGGCGCAGCACTGGGGGCGACGACCATCGTGGTGGAACCATCCGAGGGACGTCGGCAGGCCGCGCTGAAACTCGGTGCCGCCCACGCGGTCACCCCGGAGGAGGTCGACGAACTACTCGACCGAGTCAGCGGCGGCCGAGGTGCCGACGTCGTCGTCGAGGCAACCGGCCGACCCGAGGTGATGGCCAGTGCACTCGAACTCGCCGGGCACAGGGCACGGGTGGTGTACATCGGCATCGACGTCGGACGATCGGCACCGGCGAAACTGGGGCTCATCCAATCCAAGGAGCTCGACATCCGCGGTGCGATCGGCTCGCCGGGCGTGTGGCCTGCGACCCTGCGCTTCATCGCCAGGAGTGGGCTCGATCTCGGTGGACTCGTGACGCGTGAAATAGCGGCCGACGATGCCGTGACCGCTCTCGACGAGGCACAGAAGCCGGCCGAGAACATCAAGGTGCACATCACTTTCGACGCAAGCCTCTGATTTCCGAACCCATACGACACCGAGGACCCTTCATGTCTCGTCTGACCGACAAAGTCGCCATCGTCACCGGATCCGGCAAGGGAATGGGTCGCGCTATGGCGACGCTGTTCGCTGCCCAAGGAGCCGCCGTCGCGGTCACCGACGTCTCCGAGAGCGACGGACTCGAGACCGTCCGGCTGATCGAGGAGCAGGGTGGCCGGGCGGCGTTCTGGCGATTGGACGTCAGTGACGAAGCCGAGGTGTCCTCGGTGTTCGAGCAGGTGACCGCGACGTTCGGAAAGCTCGACATCCTCGTCAACAACGCCGGCATCTCCGGTGTCGACAAGCCAACCCACGAGGTCACCGAGGCCGAGTGGGACGCAGTGTTCGCGGTCGATGTGAAGGGCGTCTTCTTCTGCACCAAGCACTCCATCGGGCACCTGCGGGCCAACGGCGGTGGCAGCATCGTCAACATCTCGTCGATCTACGGGCTCGTCGGCTCGCACGAGATGGCCCCGTACCACGCGGCCAAGGGCGCGGTCACGATCATGACGAAGAAGGATGCGGTGACGTACGGACGCGACGGCATCAGGGTCAACTCGGTGCACCCCGGCACCATTCTGACTCCGTTCGTGCGTGAGCTGGCCGAACGTAGCGAGGGTGGATTGCGCGGCTATCTCGACATCATGGAGCCCAAGCATCCGATCGGTCACGTCGGTGAGCCGGAGGACGTCGCCAACGCGGTGCTGTTCCTGGCCAGTGACGAGGCGCGTTTCGTGCACGGCGCGGCACTGGTGGTCGACGGCGGTTACACGGCGGTGTGAGACCACATCACTTCTGTCGGCCGACCACGAACCAGATTGCGACGCAGGTCTCGTCGTGTGGGTTGCTCAACCGGTGCGGAATGGACGAGTCGAAGTGGAGACTGTCGCCCGGGCCGAGCACCTGGCGAGCGAAGGCGACCTGGATCTCCAAGCGTCCGGACAGGATATGGATGTACTCCTTGCCGCCGTGGTTCATCAGGTTGTCCGCGGGGCAGGATTCGGTCCCGGCAGGGTAGGTGACTCGGAGGAACTCCACGTCCGGATCGTCGTCCGGGGTCAGGCGTTCCCACCGGACACCGCCGAGGTACAACTCGGGCCGTTCGTCGGCACGCTGGAGACCCGGGAGCGCGCCCACTTCGGGGAGCGGCTGAACCGAGGATGTTCGCGAGCTGCCGTTCGCATGCGCCACCTCGGTGCGGTCCGTGAGCGTCGGCCGTGCCGAGGGCGTGGGCTGTGGGGTCTCGAGGTCGTGCGGTGCCACGTCTTCGGCCATCAAGGAGTCGAGGGACAGACCCAGCTCGGTGACCATGGCATACAGCGTCCCTACCGAGGGTGCAGTTCGGCCGAGCTCGACCTGGGAGATGAAGCTGGGGGACAGGTGAACTCGACGGGCCATCTCGCGCAGCGACATGTTCGCCTTCTCACGCGCTCCGCGTAGACGCAGGCCCATCTGCGCGTTCATCTGAACGGCCGTCTCGGTCGATTCGACCTGGACAGTTTCTTCGGTCATTCTTTCGCCGCCTCCCACCTCTGCCTTCACCGTCTCCCCCTGCTGCCGGGTGTACGCACCCACTGGACGGACGGTAGTGCATCGATTGTCTCATTGATCGGTCATTCCGCTGTTCCGCGTTCGTACAAACGTTTTCACGGTGTGACGCTTGGCACTGAACATGTGCAGTGTTACTCTACACTCAAGAAGTAGCGTGCATCACATTCAATGTTCGTCCAGGAGGAATCGTGCCCGACACCATGCAGGCCGCCGTGTACCACGGCGCGCGCGACATCCGCGTCGAGGAGGTTCCCGTTCCCCGACGCGGGTCGGGTGAGGCGCTCGTACGCGTTCTACGCTCGGGTATCTGCGGTACCGACGCCTCGGAATGGGTGGCCGGACCCAAGACCTTCCCGGTGCTGCGCCGGCATCCGAACAGCGGGCATCAGGGCCCGTTGATCCTCGGCCACGAATTCGTCGGCGAGGTGGTGGAAGCAGACCCCGACTCCGAGACGAAGATCGGAGATCTGGTGGCCACCGGAGCCGGAATCTGGTGTGGCACATGCCGACGCTGCCGGGAAGGCCGCACCAACCAGTGCGCGACCTACAAGACCTTGGGACTCAACGTCGACGGCGGCATGGCGGAGTACGCAAGTGTCCCGTCGAAGACATTGCGCGCGCTGCCCGAGGGGCTGTCCATCGATCACGCCGGACTCGCTCAGCCCTTGGCCGTCGGGATTCACGCTGCCCGGCGCTCGGGTGCCCGTGACGGGGACAACGTCGTCGTCATCGGTGCCGGTGCCATCGGCTCCTTCGTTCTCGCCGGACTGCAGCACCTGGCCGACGTCGAGGTCACCGTCGTCGACTTCCCGGGGAAGAGACTGGATCGCGCCTCGCGTCTCGGAGCACACCGCACGATCACCCCGTCCGACGACCTCGGCGCGGACATCGTCGAGGCTCTGGGCGGAAAGAAACCCGATGTCGTCATCGAAGCGAGCGGAGCGCCCGGCCAGCTGGTCTCGGCGTTGACCATGGTGGCCGATGGTGGCCGCGTGCTCGCAGTAGGAATTCCCAAAGAGAAACCGGAGCTGGATGTGCATTCGCTCGTCTTTCGAGAGATCACTCTCGAAACCACCTTGGCCCACGTGTGCGACACCGATCTGCCTGCCGCACTGGACATACTGAACACCGGACCGCTCGGCGGAGAGCTGGCCGAGACGCCCGTCGGACTGGCGGCACTGCCCTCGGAGTTGGACAGGCTCTCGACCGGCAAGGTCGAAGGCAAAGTCCTCGTCGATCCGGCGATCCGATGAGCGCGCCCAGCAGAGCGGCACTCGTCATCGGTGCCACCGGCATTGCCGGCCAGACGATCTCGCGTCAACTCGTCGACGCAGGGTGGACCACCTACGGTCTGGCCCGCGGCACGACCAATCCGGTCGAGGGCGTGGTGCCGGTCTCGGCGAATCTGCTCGATCCGGAGTCGCTGGCTGCTGCACTAGACGGGGTCGACCCGGAGATCGTGTTCGTCACGGCCTGGATGAAGCAGGACTCGGAGGCCGAGAACATCGAGGTCAACGGGAGCATCGTCCGCAACGTCCTCGGTGTCATGAAGGGCAAGTCCGCGCTGCGTCACGTCGCGCTGATGACCGGCCTGAAGCACTATCTCGGCCCGTTCGACGACTACGCGACCGGTGTCATGGCCGAAACCCCGTTCCACGAGAGCGAACCCAGGCTGCCGAACCCGAACTTCTACTACACCCAAGAGGACGAGCTGTTCGCAGCGTCGGAGAAGCAGGGGTTCACCTGGAGCGTGCACCGAGCGCACACCGTCTTCGGCTACGCGGTGGGCAACGCGATGAACATGGCACTCACCCTCGGGGTCTACGCCGAGATCTGCCGCGAGACCGGAGCACCGTTCGTGTTCCCCGGCTCGGACACCCAGTGGAACGGTCTGACCGACATCACCGACGCAGACCTTCTGGCCGAGCAGATGATCTGGGCGGCAAAACATGTCGAGGGCGAGAACGAAGCGTTCAACATCGCCAACGGTGACGTGTTCCGCTGGCGCTGGATGTGGCCGCAGATCGCGGAGGCGTTCGGCGTCGAACCCGTCGGATTCTCCGACGCCCCCATGCCGCTCGACGACCGCATGGAAGACGCCCCGAAGGTATGGGCGGAGATCGCCGCGAAGCACGATCTGGTCGAAGCCGATGTCGACCGCCTGGCGTCCTGGTGGCATACCGACGGCGACCTGGGCCGCGACATCGAATGCCTGACCGATATGACCAAGAGCCGCAAGGCCGGCTTCCTCGGCTTCCGTTCCACGTTCGAGAGTTTCATGGACAAGACCGAGAGCTACCGCGCGGCCGGGATACTCCCGAGGAGTCAGCGATGAACGAGCAGTCGCAGTTCACGAACAAGGGTGCCATCGTCACCGGTGCCGGCAGCGGTATCGGTCGAGCGGTCGCGCATCGGCTGGCGTCGCTGGGTGCGCGGGTGCTCGCCGTCGACATGAACATGGCGGCCGCGGAGCGCACCGCAGCGGAGTCGGACGGCGAGATCCATCCGTTCGCCGCAGACGTGTCCGTCCACGATCAGGTGAAGGCCTATGCGGATGCCGCGACCTCGCTGATCGGTGAACCACGACTGTTCTTCAACAACGCCGGGGTCGAGGGAGTGCACAAGTCCATCGTCGACACCACCGAGAGCGAATGGCGATCGGTGGTCGACGTCAACCTCAACGGAATGTTCTTCGGGCTCAAGCACGTACTCCCACTGCTGCGTCGGTCCGGAGGTGGAGCGGTGGTCAACACCGGTTCGATTCTCAGCCTCAAGGGCGCTCCCGATCGCTCCGACTACGTGGTGACCAAGCATGCCGTTCTGGGTCTGACCCGCAGTGCTGCAGCCGAGTCCGCCGCTCACGGCATTCGAGTGAACTGCATCTGCCCCGGGCCGGTCGACACCCCGTTGATGTCGAGGTCCGAAAGTCTGGTCAACCCGGACGATCCGAACTTCGAGCGCGACCGGTTCATCGAAGGCACACCACTTCGGCGGTACGGATCACCCGAGGAGATCGCCGAGCTGGTGGTCTTCCTCCTCCGCGAGGACGTCGGCTATCAGACCGGTTCCGCGGTCACCATCGACGGTGGAATCACCGCGGTCTGACGCGGACACCCCCTGCACACAGAACATCGACTACAGGAGAAAGCTATGCGCGCCGCGGTATTTCACGACCGACACGATGTACGGGTAGAAGACGTTCCGGCCCCGAAGGTCGGCCCCGGCGAGGTTCTGCTTCGTCCGTTCTTCTGCGGGATCTGCGGAACGGACCTGCACGAGTACGCCTTCGGTCCGATCGTCATTCCGACCGAACCCCACGCACTCACCGGCGCGAAAGCCCCGCAGGTGTTCGGCCACGAATTCTCGGCGCGCGTGGTCGAGATCGGCTCCGACGTGGCGTCGGTCGCGGTGGGCGATCGCGTGTCGGTCATGCCGCTCGTCACCTGCGGCAAGTGCTACTACTGCCGCCGCGGGCTCAACCACCTGTGTGTGATCATGGCCTGCACCGGGTTGAGTTGGGGCGGCGGAGGAATCTCCGAACTGGTTGCGGTGCAGGAACAACAGGTATCGGTGCTTCCGGACAGCGTCAGTGACGTCCAGGGCGCTCTCATTGAGCCGGCAGCGGTGGCCGCCTACGGTGTCGACTGCACCGGCCTGAGAGCAGGCGACACCATTCTCATCACCGGTGCGGGACCGATCGGTGCCCTGTCCGCTCTGTACGCACACGCATCGGGCGCGGCGAAGATCATCGTGTCCGAGCCGAATGCCAAGCGCCGAGCGCTGATCGAGGCCTTCGGCATCGCCGAGGTACTGGACCCCACCGTGCAGGACGTGCCTGCCGCGGTCCACGCACTGACCGGCGGTATCGGAGTCGATGCCGCAGCGGAATGCTCGGGTCACCAGCACGGACTGACGGCCGGACTCGGCAGCGTTCGCTCCGGCGGAACCGTCGCCCAGGTCGGTCTGCACGTCAAGCCGGCCACGATCGATCCGATGGCCATGTCCAACAAGGACCTGACGCTGGTGGGTACCTGGTGCTACCCGGTGTACGACTGGCCGCGCATCATCGCGCTGGTCGCATCCGGACGCTACCCGGTGGAGAAGGTCGTCAGCGAGATCATCGACGTCGAGAACATCGTCGCCGACGGATTCGAGCGGCTGCTGGACCCGAACGGTGACGCCCAGAAGCTTCTGGTGCGGGTCGGCGACGCACCGGCGTCCTGATCGATACCGCAGTATTTACCCCCACGCTAGGAGAACCAATGCACATCGGATTCGCCGGAGTCGGCCGCATGGGTACCCACATGGTGCGCCGCCTCCTCGAGGCGGGCCACACGGTCACCGCCTACGATATCTACCTGACGCCGGAGACCGCGCCGGCCGAACTGGTCGATCGGGGAATGACGATCACCACGACGCCCGCCGATCTGGCCCGCGCCGAGATCTCCTTCAGCATGTTGCCCGATGCTGCAGCGACCGAGGAGGTGCTGTTCGGTGAGCACGGAATCGCCACGGCCGGTGCGTCGGAGCACCTTCACGTGGTGATGGGTACGGTCGGTCCGACGGCCGTGCGCGAGTTCGCCGAGCGCGCAGAAGGTTCGGGCACCGCGGTGGTCGACGCCCCGGTCTCGGGCAGCGTGAGCCTGGCCGATACCGGGCAGATCACCACCATGGTCGGGTGCGACGACGAACAGTTCACCTACCTGAAGCCGATCCTTGAGGCAGTGACGCGCGCGCAGTTCCACACCGGTCCGGCGGGCACCGCCTCGGTGGCCAAGCTCGCGGTCAATTCGGTTCTCGCAGCACTGAATCAGGCCGTCGCCGAGGCGTTGATTCTCGGTGAGTCGGCAGGCTTGGCCCCGTCCGCCCTGTACGAGGTGCTGGGCTCGAGTGCGGTGGCTGCGCCGTACGTCGGCTACAAGAAGGAGCACTTTCTCGATCCGGACGCCGCGGGTGTGGCATTTCCCTTGTCGCTCTTGCACAAGGACGTGGGCCTCGGACTTGCGTTGGCCCGCGATCATGCCCTCGATCTGCCTCAGGCCACGACCGTCGGTAACGTTCTCGACCGGGCGCTGGATTCCGGGCTCGGGGCGAAGGACATGGCCGCAGTGCTCGAATTTCTCAAGCCTGCTGAGAGCTGACCGTCAGGCGAGGGCGGCGTAGACCGCCCGTACGTACTGCTCGGCTCGGTCGGAGCCGATGATTCCGGGACCCATCCGGTTCATCACGTAGGAGATGGTGAGCTTCGATTCCGGGTGCAGAACGGTCAGCGATCCGCCCCAGCCGCCCCAGAAGCAGACCTTGCCGTCGGGGATGTAGGGCATCGATTCGTGCTGTGGCAGAGCGAAACCCAGGCCGAAGCGCAACGGAATGCCCAGGGCCAGATCGACTCCGTCGGATTGCTCCTCGAAGATCGTGTCGATCGTGTCCGGGCTCAGCAGTCGTACGCCGTCCACGGTTCCGCCTCGGGAGATGACGGACAGGATTCTCGCGACCGATCGGGCATTGCCGTGCCCGTTCAGTGCGCCCATGTCCGCGGCGCGCCACGCCGGGGTGTTCGCCGACGAGGCCTGCACCAACGGACCGAGAAAGGTCCTGCGACGCACCAACGTCGGATCGGGTACGCCATCATCGGTCGGCGGTGGTGGCGGTACGACGTCGGCGATCCGATCCCAGTCGGACTCGGCGGCACCGATCTGGAAGTCGGCACCGAGGGGGCCGGCGATCTCGTCGGCCACGAACTGCCGCAACGATGTTCCGGTGACGCGTCGGACGACTTCTCCGATCAGGTGGCCCTGGCTGGCCGCGTGATAACCCGAGGTGGTCCGGGAATCCCACCACGGTGCCTGCGCCGCCAGCCGCGAGGTGGAGAGTTCCCAGTCGTAGAGGTCCTCTTCGCTGAACGGTCGGTCCCAGCCCGAGACCCCGGAGGTGTGCGACAACAGGTGCCGGATCGCGATGTCTTCCTTACCTGCGGCCGCGAACTCGGGCCAGTACGACGCCACCGGCGCATCGGGATCGACCAACCCACGGTCGATCAGCATCAATGCCGCCAGACACGTCACCATTTTCGTCGTCGACCACACGTTGGTGATCGTGTCCGACTCCCACGGCAAGCGACGTTCGGTGTCGCGATGGCCGCCCCACAGGTCGACGGCGGTGTGGCCGTCGATGTCGACCACGATGGATGCGCCCAGTTCTGCACCGCTGTCGAGGTTGGCGCTCAACGCGTCTCGTACCGCGGTGAAGCGTGCGTCGCAGTGACCGTCAATCGTCATGTGCCGCTCCCAGAATGCGGTGGACAGCCAGTTCGACGTATCCGTCGGCGACGTCCTCGATGCTCAGCTCGCCGCCGTCGTGGAACCAGTTGCTGATGCCGTTGAGCATGTCGGTCAGCGCGAACGACGCCAATCGCGCGTCCGGGACGGTGAATTCACCACTGCGCATTCCGGCGGTGATCACGTCGCGGACGCGTCGTTGGTACTGGCGGCGGTAGTCCTCGATGACGGTGCGGTGCTCGGGGGTGAGCGAGGCCAGCTCGTGCAGGCCGACGATGTACTCGACCCGTCTCCGGTTCAGATGCACCAGGTGCGCGCGCACCAGAGACGACAGGCGTTCGGTGGGGGTCCCGGCCGCGTCGAGCAGCGGCAGGTTCTCCTCGGCCGGTTCCTGCGTGACCGTCAGACAGATCGCGAAGAGGATGTCTTCCTTGGACGGGAAGTGGTGGTAGAGGCTGGCCCCCTTGATGCCGACGGCGTCGGCGATGTCGCGCATCCCCACGTTCGAGTAGCCCTCACGCGCAAAGATATTCGCGGCGTTGGCGACGATGTCGTCTCGTCGTTGTTTGGTGCGAATCTGCCGGGGTAGCGGAGTCACAGCATCGGGCTGCGTCATACGGTTTCCTCGACCGCCGCCAACAGTCGTAGTTCACGCTTGAGGATCTTGCCCTGCGGGTCGACGGGCAGTTCGGCCACGATGTGTACCGACTTCGGGGCCTTGTACGACGCCAACTCGGTGCGGCAGTACTCGATGATCGCCGCCGGGTCGGCGGTCACTCCGTCGCGGGCGATGACGAAGGCGGTGACAGCCTCGGACCAGTACGGGTCGGGTACTCCGACGACGGCGGCGCGCAGCACGTCCGGGTGCGTGTGGATGGTGCGTTCCACTTCCTGCGACGACACGTTCATCCCTCCCGACTTGATCATGTCCTTCATTCGATCGTAGAAGAACAGGTTGCCGTCGGCGTCGATGCGCACCATGTCGCCGGTGTGTACCCAGCCGTCCCGGAACACCTCGGCGGTGCGTTCGGGGTCCTTGAAGTAGCCGAGCATCACCGACGGAGTGCGGCAGAGCAATTCACCGATCTCGCTCTCGGTGCCCGCGGGGTCGACCACCTTGATCTCGAGGTGGGTGACGGGCTTGCCGATCCACGACGCGTCGCCGTCGGGGATGTCGTCGAGGGTGGAGAACCAGCCGACCGAGCCGAGCTGCGAGAGTTCCGACTGTCCCCAGTAGGTACCCCAGATGGCCTCGGGGGCGGCGGCGGCCCAGGCGCTGATCGTGTGTGGCGACACCTGGCCACCGTAGGTGAGGCAGCGTCTGACCTGGCTCACGGTCTCGGGGCCGAACTGCGCATCTCGGGCCAGGGCCAGGTAGAACGTCGGCGTCTGGGCGATGACGGAGATCTTCTCGGCGGCGATGATGCGCAGGGATTGCGCCGGGTCGACTGTCGCAGGCAGAACGAGCGTGGCACCCATCAGCGTGAGGGTTGTCATCGAGCCAAGTCCGGCGATGGTGTGGAACGGCATGACGAACAGCCAGGTGTCCTCCGGCCCGGTACGCAGGCCCCAGCTCCATGCGGGCGCGGTAGAGATGAGGAAATTGCGGTGCGGGATCATCACGCCCTTGGGGGCTGCCTCGGTTCCCGAGGTGTAGATGACCATCGCAACGTCGTTCTCGTCCATCTCGACGTCCGGCTCGGTGGACGGGGTGTTCGCCGTCAGTGTCTCGTATTCGGACCCGAATGTCACCAGGGTGGTGGCGTCGGGCTTCACCGAGGAGATGATCTCGGCATAGGCCGGATCGGCCACCACCACAGTCGGTTCCGCATGTTCGAGCTGGTGCTTCACCTCGGCCGCGCGGTACATCACGTTGATGCCGGTGAAGGCTGCTCCGACTTTGAGCGTGCCGTAGTACGCGACCACCACGTCGACGCTGTTGCGAGCCATAGAAGCGACGCGGTCGCCCGTGGTCACTCCGAGATCGACCAGCAGGTTGGCGAACCGGTTTGCACGAGAATCGAGTTCGCCGTAGGTGGTGACCTCGCGGGTGCCGTCCGCCGCGTAGCTGATGAATGCGACCTTGTTCGGCTGAGTCCGCGCATGACGACGAAGTTGATCGCCGATGGTGGCGCGGCCGATGGGGGAGCGATGGTGGGTGGCAGTACCGGGCACGGCAGACTCCTTCAGAAGCTGTGGTTTTACAGTGCAGGCGAGAGGGCAGCGGAGTCGAACATCGGCTGCGAGAACGTCTCTGCCGCAACGATCTGCTCCACTGGATCGCGGGTGAGCTTGCGCGGGAACGACTTCTCCGGATAGCCGACGGCGATGTGCGCGGCGGTGATGTATTCGTCCGGGATGCCGAGCAGTTCGCGGATGGCCGGTTCCTCGTGGCACAGCAATGTCGTCACCGCGGTGGCGACGCCCTGATCGCGCAGGCTCAGGCACAGGTTCTGCACGGTGGGGTAGATGGATGCGCCGCCGACGACGGAGAGTCGGCCGAGTTCGTGGTCGGTGGGGTGCAGTCCGTCCAGCGCGGCGCAGACCACCACGATGGCGGGCACCTCGGCGAGGTGGCGGGCGAAGTAGTCGGCGTCCTGCACGGTCTTGGGCAATGCACCGACGGCGACGGTTCCGCCGGTGATGCCGGCGAAATACGCGTCCCACATCGGCAGGTAGAGATCGGCGAGGGCCTGCTTGCGGGCGGCGTCGCGAACCACGATCCACCGCACGGGCTGACGATTGCCGCCCTGCGGGCCGAAGCGGGCGACGTCGAACGCGGCCTTGAACACCTCGTCGGGAACGGGATCGCTGAGGTACCGCCTGCAGGTGCCGGTGGTACGCATCGCCTCGGTGAGTTCCATGGGTGAATCCCTTCGCCTGTCCGCTGTTAGGTAATGCCTTGAAGCATCGTGTGGCGTGGGCCACATTGTCAAGGGTCAAAAAGCTGTGAATATCGAGATCGCGAATCCCTTGCGGGAAATGGCCTAACCGTGGTTAGTTGAGCTGTCGGAGTCGGATGGAGCAGCGCGCAACAGGAGGTACCGGTGTCCACAGACGCAGCAACGGCAGCGGAAACCGTGGGTGGGGTTGATCGGGACCGGGTGGATCGGGACCGGCTCTCACGGGCTCTCTCTGCGGCCAACCTGCCCACGCTGGTGGCGGTGCTCTATCAGTTGACCGGCGATCGCACGTGGCTCGCCGATCCGTATCGCCCCACGCGCAGTCGGGGCATGGACGACAACGACAGGGGCGGATTCGACGACGCAGTGGCCGACCGCATCCGTGCCGCGGCCCTCGACGCAATCTGCGCCTTCCACGAGGGCGAGCCCATGGCGGTGCCCTCACCCGACTCGGAGCACCTCGTCGAGATGATCAGCCTGGCCGTCGGTGAACAGGTGCCTCCCGAGTTCGGCGTCATGGTCGCCGAGGACATGGGCTTCGTGGTTGCGGAGACTCCGGTGGCCGCACCGAACGATCTGTCGGTGATCGTGATCGGTGCCGGTGTCTCCGGGATGCTCGCCGCCATCAAGCTGCACGAGGCGGGCATCAGTCACACGGTGCTGGAGAAGAACTCCGACGTCGGCGGTGGATGGTTCGAGAACACTTACCCCGGTGCCGGCGTCGACACACCGAGTCACCTGTACTCCTACTCCTTCGCGCCGCGGGCCTGGAGCACTCACTTCGGCAAGCGCGACGAGGTGTGGGAGTACCTCAGCGACGTGGCGTCCGAACACGATCTGCGGCAACGCATTCGCTTCGACACCGAGGTGTCGACCGCCGAGTACGACGCGCAGAGGCAGGGATGGACCGTCACGACGTTCGACGGCGAGACGCTGACCGCAGACGTGGTGATCACCGCTACCGGTCAGCTCAATCGGCCGAAGGTGCCGAATATCCCCGGCCTGGAGTCGTTCGACGGCCCGATCTTCCACACCGCGAACTGGCCGGCCGATCTGGATCTGACCGGCAAGCGTGTCGCCATCGTCGGAACCGGGGCCAGTGCCATGCAGGTGCTGCCGGCCATCGCGTCGACGGTGGGGCATGCGACGGTCTTCCAGCGCTCACCTCAGTGGGTCGCGTCGAGCGACGTCTATTTCACCGAGATGAGCGACGACGCCAACTACCTCATGGATGTCGTTCCGTTGTATCGCCTGTGGTACCGAACGCGGTTGGCCTGGAACTTCAACGATCGGGTGCACAGCTCGCTGCAGGTCGATCCCGAGTGGGAGCATCCGGCGCGCTCGATCAACCCGGTGAACGATGCGCATCGACGCGTGTTCACCCGCTACATCGAAGCCGAGCTCGAGGGCCGACCCGACCTGATCGAGAAGTCGCTTCCCGATTACCCGCCCTTCGGCAAGCGGATGTTGCTCGACAACGGCTGGTACGCCGCGCTCAAGCGCGACAACATCACCCTCGTCGCCGATGCCGTCTCGTCCATCACCGCCAACTCGGTTGTGGCACGCGATGGTTCGGAGACCGAGGTCGATGTGGTGATTCTCGCGACGGGCTTCGAGACCCACAAGCTGTTGACACCGATCGACGTACGCGGGCGATCGGGTGAGTCCATCCGGGATATCTGGGGCCCCGAGGATGCGCACGCGTACCTAGGCATCACTGTTCCCGACTTCCCGAACTTCTTCCTCACCTGCGGCCCCGGAACCGTACTTGGCCACGGGGGCAGCTACATCACCATCGCCGAATGCCAGGTTCGCTACATCGTCGATGTCTTGATCGACATGGTGGACAAGCGAATCGGAGCCATCGAGTGCAAGGCCGACGTGGAAGCGGAATACGTCCGGAAGCACGACGAGGCGCACGCCAAGATGATCTGGTCGCACGGCGGCATGGACAACTGGTACCGCAACGACGCCGGACGCGTGGTCTCGACGTTGCCGTGGCGCATCGTCGACTACTGGGAGATGACGCGTCGGGCCGATCTGGACGACTTCGTCATGGAGCCTCGACGGGATGAGGCTCGCTGATCAGTTGGACGTCGCCTGCTGCATCGAGAGTACGAAGCCGTGCCCGCCACCCGCGTCGCAGATCATCGCCTCGACGCGGGAGAAGCACGTGAAGCCGTTGAAGGCGATGGAAGTGTTGTACTCCAACACTTTCTGACCCTCGGCTCCGAACACCCCCTGGTTGAAACACGTGGGGGTGACGTGTCCCGGGTCGAGGTAGAAGCCCTTCGACAGCATGTCGACGCTGAACGTGGTGTTCGGTGCGCAATCGGTGCCTGCGCCATCGGGTACCGGCGCATCGGATGCCTGGCAGCCGGAGGAGAAAGGGCCCGATCCGATCTTGCAGTACACGTTGCCGGACGGGGACTTCCATGCAACTTGATTGTCGGTCACCGAGTAGCTGGCCGGGTCGACCGGTGTGATGGGCGCGGTGTTGTTCGCGGGATTGTCGGCCGTCGGTTCCGTACCGGTCGCCGAGGGCGTGTCCGTCGATTCGTCGGCACCATCGGTGTTCGACGGCGCTGCGATGGTCACCTGTGGTGGCGTGGGCATCTGTGCGGTGACGCTGGTGCTCTGGGTCGGCGCGGCAGCCGGGGTGTCCTCGCCGCCACAGGCCGTCAGCGCGAAAGCGGTCAGTGATGCGGCGGCAGCGAGGAGGGCGGTTCTGCGGAACACTCGGAGCTCCCTCATCAGAACGCGATGTTGACGTCGCGGGAGATCATGAAGCCTCGATCGCCGTCGTAGCAGGTGATGCCCGCTTCGGTGGAGCGACAGAAATTGCCGGTGACTCCGATGACCTGACCGTATTGGAGAACCTGGGTGTCGCCGTTGTTCGGATCGCCGACGAAGATGCCCTGATTGGTGCAGATCTGTTCGACGGTGCCGTCTTGGGTGATCTGCACCCCGTAGGTGTTGTTCGCCGTGTTCGCGCATTCTCGGCCGGTGTTGCCCGGTACCGAGTAGCGGACCTGGCAGCCCACGATGGTCCCGGGAGCGTTGAACGAATTGAATGCGCAGAACACATTTCCGCTGGGGGATTGGAAGAAGTACTGGCCGCCGGGCTGCTCGTAGTCGCGCGCATCGACGTTGACGTCGTCGCGGTTCGGGGCGGGCGGTACTGCTGGTGTGTCCGCAGCGGTGGGTACTGCTTGTACCGGGGTGACTATGTCGGGAGCCTGTGCGATTCCGCCTGCGCCGCTACCACCGTCGGATTCGGTGGACCCGTTTGCCGACGGAGCAGCCGCTGCGCTGGTGGCAGGCGTGGGTGGGTTGCTCGCTGGCTCGTCGGAGCCGCAGGCCGTGGATGCGAGAGCAGTAGCGGCGATCAACGCGCTCATGGCCACGATGTTTCGGACTTGCCTCATTCGATGGTCCTCACCGGTGGCTGCGGAGTGCGTCACCTCTGATCAATGAATCGAACGGGCCAAGTGGTCTGTTAACGTCAGTCGTGTCACGACCCCATCACGAATCGGTATACGGGTGGTCCTTTTGTCGCTGTGACTGCGAGGGTGGGTTCGGTAAAGACTCAAGAACCACTTGATGTTTCAGGTTCAAGCTGGAGTTCGTGGTGCGAGGCCACAAACGGTCCGGTATGTCGTTGTGCGACATGATCTAAAGGCGTGCTGTATGCGAAAGACATTGCGGCGAGTGGTCGTATCGATCGCACTCGTAGTTCCCCTGATGCTCGGCATCGGTACGGGAACGGCCGTGGCAGCTCCGCAGACCACGCTGCTCCAGATTCCGGTGGTCACCGGCTTCCAGATCGCACCCGGTGCCGTGCCCGGAGGGTTGTTCCAGACCATTCCGATGAAGGCCACCGTGGGCGGCGAGCCCGGTGTCGCGCGCTTCTCGGCATCGACCATTGCGCCGTTCGCCGATCAGTATCCGTACAGGTACTTGAACCTGAACTGGCGAAACCTGGCGACAGGTGCCACGGGGGCAGCTGATCTACGGCATTGGCAGGACGATCCGACACCATCGCCGAGTGGACCCTACGGACGGGAAGATCTGCCCCTCGAGGTAGTCGCAAACACCGGGCCGGGTCCTGTGGTCGTAACGGTGACGCACACGAAGGACTACTCGAACGGCGGTCAGTGGGGCTCGCCGTACCTCGACACACTTCTCCCCGGCGCGGGCGTAGTGCTCATTCCCTGATTGGACCCCGACGAAAGGTTTCACGATGCAGCCATCGATGCGACGGGCCGCAGCAGTAATTGCGGTTTCGATACCCCTGGTCTTCGGCATTGGAGCCGGAACTGCAACTGCTGCTCCGCAAGAGTCGGTACTTCAAGTACCTGTCGTGACCGGGCCGGAGTTCGTCCCTGCGCGCGTTCCCGGCGGACTTGTTCAGACCATTCCGATTCGCGCTGTGGTCGGCGAGAAGCCAGGAGAGGTGCGCTTCTCGGCCGCCGACATCCGGCCGTACTACTACCAGTTCAACTACCGGCACCTGACGGTCGACTGGCGCAACCTGTCTACAGGTGAGGCGGGTTCCGCAGGCTTGCGGCACTGGAACGACGAGATCGATCGGACGCAGCCGGCCAATCAGGGTGGTCCGCAGGCCTACCGCCTGCCGACCGAGGTGACCGCTCAGACGGGTGCAGGTCCGGTCTTCGTGACCGTCACCCACGACCGCGAGAATCCCGATGCGTCGAACGCCCTCATCCCCGGATTGGGAGTGTTGTTCGTACCCTGACGCGCGGTGTTGTAGGCGGTCAGGTACCCAGATCGCCTGCGATATCGGCGGCGGCGAGCATCGAAACCAAGAGCGGCACAACTCGTTTGGCGGCAATTCGATAGTCGCCGCGGCCGTGCTGCTCGACGATGTTCGCCGAACTGAGCGTCTTGAGGTGGTGATAGATCTGACCGGACGAGCCGAGTCCCACTGCTGCAAGGAGTTCTGCAGCATTCGCCGGGCCGCGCAGCAGTGTTCGCACGATCTGCAACCGCACCGGATGTCCCAGGGCAGCAAGCACTTCCGATGCCGATGGAACTGGTAACTCCACGATGGCGTCGGGGGAGTAACCGATGTCCCAGCGGACCGTTCCGTGCAGATGCACGTCGCCTTGGTAGGCGACCATGCCGCCCGTCGACGGGGCGGCCTCGGGCTGCTCGGGAGCGTCGCGTCGTTCGAGCTCGGCGACGCGGGCTTCCAGCTCTGCCAGTCTCGACTCGAACTCTGTGCTCACACCACGCAGGCTATCCGGTCGAGAACCTCGGGCGAGAGCATCGCCTCGACGATGAGTTGTTGCTGTACGCCGAATTGGGTCATGGCCTGCTCGAACCTGTCGGCCGGAAGCCCGTCGGTGAGCCACACCGCCGTCGCGACCGTTCCGTCGTTGCGGCGCACCTCGAATCCCTGGGTCAGCACACCGGGGAGGCTGCCCCCTTTGAAGCCGATACCGCGGACGCTGTCGCCGGCAGGTTGCCATTCCAGTTGACGCAGAATGGTGTCGGATGCTTCGCCGTAAGTCCCGTCCGCGAAGGCGCGATACATTCCGTTCAATTCTTCGGCCGAACCGCCGCGGAAACTGCTCTGAACCCTGGATACCTGGTCCTCGTAGGTCGGCACTTGCACGGACGCCTCGGCCTGGACCCGGAACTGCGGGTCGAATGCCCACTTCTGTGCGGTCTCCCAGGGATCTGCATCCGCGAGTTCAGGATCGAAGACCGACAGCATGTCGGCCACCATGCTCGGCAGCTCGAAGTTCTGCCAACCTCCGGTGGCTGCGGCGTCGACGAGTGCCTTATCTCCGAGTCGGTAGCGGAGGTAGTCGGGCACCGAGTTGTCGCTTTCCTGGATCATGGCCGAGACCATGTCGTCGATGCGGACCGTGGCGCTGGGGTCGGTGGCGTTGGTGCCGGCGTTCGCAATACCCAACCTGGTCAAGGCCTTCGGATGTGCGTTGGCGTCGGTGCCGGGCACATACCACCGTTCCCAATCCGAGAGGGCCACTTGCTCGTTGGGGTCGATGGTGCCGTTCGCGACGGCCTGCGCGTAGGCGGCGAGATGCACCACTTTGATCGCAGAGGCGAGTACCTGCTCTTGGTCGGCCCGATGTTCGACGGTTCGGCCGCGACCGTCGTCGATGACGAGGCTGACGGTGTCGGGTGCCTGATCGATCAGTCCGATCCACCCGTCCTCGGTGGCGAGGTCGGTGGACGTGACGGGAGCGCACTTCTCCGGCGTCGGGGTTGTGGTGGTCGCTGCAGTTGTGTCGGGGTCGGTGGCGCATCCGCCTACCAACAGCACAGTTGCGCAGGTCGTCGAGATCCAGGTCGAGCGTCGCATCGAACTCTCCTAATCTGCTATTCCGTAATTACGGAATAACCATAGAAGCTGGTGTGCGGCGCGGCAACCCCTCGTCAGGGGATCGAACCGTTCAGAACAGCGTCGGTGCGGTGTAGCGGCCGTGTCGTGCTTCGTTGAGGCGGGCGGTCCAGCGCTGCACGAGCCACATTTCGACGAGCTCGGGGCTGGTGCCGATGTCGGTGGCCCATGCGGTGATGAGTTCGACGTAGCGGTCGTACCGGCGACGAGTGAATCCGGTGACGGACGGGTCTTCGAGCCACCCTTCGTGGATGAGTGTCGAGACACCGTGTTGGTCGATCAGGTGAGCGGGGCTGGTCGAGTCGAACGGTCGGGCATTACTGTTGCGAACGCAACTATCGACCACAGCGAGGGTCTTGGCGACGGGGTTCTCGTCGCGCCGACTGAAACAGGCTCTTGGCTCACCACCTTCCCGGCCTGATCTGCTGGTTGGTCGTGCACTATCTAAGTGTGGCGAGGGAGGGTGTCCTCCTAGCGGAACTATGATTTCCGCAACTCGTGACGCTTGCGGGACGGGCACAGCAACTACTTGGGCGTAAGGCCAGGTGAACGCCGTCATTGACTCAACAAGCTGAGTGAATCGGCGTGGGTCAGTGCAATGTTGGGGTTGCTACGACAGACTGGACGACATGCACACGATGCAAGAATCGATCGGGCCAACAAGTGGAATCCGTACGAGCTATATGAGTCGATGGGGGCGCCCGTCCGAAGTCCTCCGATCGTATTGGTTCTTCGCCTCGGAGCGGCAGCGCGTGTACCACTCTCGCGTTGCGGGCCAGCCCGGTCCCTGGAGTACTGATCCGGTGATCTCACAGTTTCGATTTACCAACGCATACAGGGCAGCGGACAGGGTCTCGCAGGATTTGATCCGTGTTGCCTATGAAGGTTCGCAGAATGCTGAGGACCTCGTCCTGAGGGTTCTACTCTTCAGGTTTTTCAACAAGACTTCGACCTGGAATGCACTCGAAGAGGCGTTCGGAGAGGTGAACGCACGGGAGTACAACGTCGATCGATTCTGTGATGTATTGGATGATATGCTAAGCCGTAAGGCTCGCGTATATTCGGCAGCATACATTATTCCACCACCGCCGTTCGGGGCGGTGCGGAAGCATAAAAACCACCTCCTGCTAATCGATCATATGTTGGCATCGGGCCTACCGAAGATGCTGGCAAAAGCGGATTCTCTAAGATCGGTATTCGAGATAATCCAATCGTATCCATCTCTTGGACCATTTCTTGCATATCAACTCACTGTGGACTTCAACTATACAACGCTTATCGACTTCGACGAGAACGACTTCGTAGTGGCGGGTCCAGGTGCAATCAGCGGGATTCAGAAGTGTTTTCCGGAGGCGAGTCGGCACGATGCCCCGAACATAATCGAATGGATGGTAAATTCTCAGCGCGAACAATGCTCAACCTATCAATTGGACTTTGAGGACCTATTCGGTCGACCCCTGACGTTGATAGACTGTCAAAATCTATTTTGTGAGACTGATAAGTACGCCCGAGTTATGCACCCGGATGTCACAGGGAAGGGAAATCGTACTCGGATAAAGCAAAAGTTTCTAGCCACTAGCGATTGCGATGTGCCTTTTTTTCCGCCAAAATGGGGAATTAATGAGCTTCGGCGGGCATCCGTTCCCCTGTTTTGCTGAGCCGTCCTTGTAAGCAGCAGAAAACTCGAACTTCTTGATATGGCAGTAACGGATACGGGCATTGTCAAGATGCTAAGAATCGGTCAAAACAGCTGAAACTAGCACCATATCTATCCAGGCTGATGGGGCAATTAAGGCAAATCCGGATACTCCCCACGATTTACCCCATGAGTTCTGAATGCACATGAATATATCTGATTTCTTCACCTGGGGAGTATCAGGACCTTGATACCGCGCGGCGCCCACCAGAAGAACGGCATGACCGTCCAGATGTGCAGCAGGATCTATTAGAATCCCTCCTTGCATCTGAATAAACGGTCTCGTTGTGGCAAGCCCGATTACTGGTAGCAGTCCAGCTTGCAGTTTAATGACGAGGCTATCAATGTCATTGCCTGAGCTCACATCGTAGTCGGCACGCTCGAAGGGGCCTGGTATGTGCTTCGGGATTTTCGCGTCGGCATCGTCGATTGTCGAATCATACGGCCACTGGTACTCGGGTGGTTGACCTTCGGCCAGAAGTGCCTGCTTAACGGAGCTGAAATTCCCTGAGCCATTCGGCTTGCTCAGGGTGGCGTTATGTAGAAATTCGATGGATCGCGCCTGTCCTGACCGCTCGTGGTGCGCCGAACTCGTCGCGCAGGACAAGCAAGTTGGTCGTGCCCCTTGATCAATGACCGGGCCCGCGTCACCGCGTCGGTCCACTATCCAATCGAGATTCATGCTGTCGCGGACCGGTCGACAACCCAAGTGTCGGGGTCGGGTGCAAACAGCCCGGCACCGGCCAATTGGCGAGAGCGCGTTGAAATGCTGAATTGATAGGTCAAAGAGGTGGGGTCGTCTGTAACCCATGGTCGCTTCAGGTTAATCTCGACGCGGCTGGATCCTACTTCTTGCGGTATGAATACGATCTCACGAACACCGCCGTCTCCGGGAAAGAACGCTGCATCTCGCAAATCTAGATGGGTGCCCACAGGAGCTACATCACCCTCTCTCCGTTGAGTTAGGAGGTGCTCATCTTTTGCAATTCGTAAACTTTCTTTCACGTACGGTACAGTCTCGGCGACCGAGGACTGAGTCGTTGAGACTGAGTCATGACCGTCCCATGAAAGTTCAGGCTGTGTAGAAGATGATTCGAAGTCTGTGGCCTTAGGTTTCTGGATGATCCAGACTCTGCCAGTGCTGGTGTCTTCATTTAGGCGGACCTGAATCTCGTCTCCCACCCTGCATAGCACCGTCAGGTCATTGTTTTCCTCCGTTAGAGTCCATATGTCGGCGCGCGCGTCGCTGACTGGTGCACCTCCGATTAAAGCGGATTTCGCAGCCAAGGCTCCTCGCTTGATCATCTGGCCTGCTTCGCGTGACGAAATGAGGTTCTTACGATGAAGTGCCCATACGCCCGCTGAGAAACTTACACCTAGCTGCCGGCTGAATAGGTAAGCGTCTGAATCTTGAATTTTTGAGTGACTGCGCGTCGCTGGCAAATCGCGTAAAGCCCGATTTGTCAGCGGTAAAGGCATTAGAAGCGAGGCAGCGAATGCCTGCGCTTCAACTTCTAAAATCGAGTCTTCATCGAATCGATCGAGTTCGTGACTAGCGTCCACACTGCCATCGTGCCCCAAGATGTGATGGCCGAGCTCGTGTGCAAGTGTAAAGCGCTGCAAGCTTTCCGGGATGCGGCTACTGATAACGATTCCGGCGGCCTCGCTTCGTCTCACGTAAAAACCAAGCAGGTTGTCCAAAGGTTGCATCATTAGAACAAGATTTAGGTCCCGTGTCATTTGCAGTACGTCGACGGGGTTATCGAACTTAGTACCCATCTCTCGATGTAACCGCGTTGCTTCCATTGCCGCCTTGGATTGAGCCTGTTTTAGCTGCTGGCGCGTGGGCACTTGCAGTCATCTCCTCTCGTGTTATAAATCTACGGGCCAGAGATATTGTTCTTTGTGTTACTCAGAAACTCGGCGAACCGAAGGACTTGGCTTTTATCGTTTTCTGACAATTCCTTAGTCGCCCGGAACAGCTGCGTCACTGATTCGTCTGCAGGAGTGGAGCTTCCAAGTAATCGATCCACTGAAGTGCCGTAAAGTTTGGAGAGTTGCGCAAGTTCGATACCACTTACCTTACGGCGCCCAGTCTCAATGGCACTCACAGCGGCGCGCGAGACAGCAAGTGCCTTTGCCACCTGCTCCTGGCTAAGTCCGAGATACTCGCGCTCTTCTTTCAACCGGTCGGCGAGCTTGATGGCGAGGGCATCGGCATCTCCCGCCTTGGAAGACTCTTGATCAGTCATGCGTGCTACCTTTTTCTGTTGATTCGATAGGCTCGACGGCCACAACTATCGCTGCGGCAATCCCCCCCTCGTGACTTGCGGATGCTGTCCATTGCCACTTTGCGGCTTCGTGAGGCCAGACAACGTCTAGGGAGGGGCGAACGCTGATGGCACCTGTGTAGTTCGTGACGACCTCGATCGCCTTGGGCCGGAGTCCCAGCCTGAATCCGCTTCCTATGGCTTTTGCAACCGCCTCCTTCAGGGCCCAGCGTGTAGCGAATCGATCCGGTCGCCCTCTGCAGTCCTCAATCTCACTCTCCGAAAACACTGTCTTGCAAAATCGATCGCCTGCCGATCCTCGTAGCTGGCGCCCGATTGTCTCGATGTCGACTACATCTATCCCTATGTGAAGCCGTCCGTTAAACCCGTATGGGGTGGGCGACTTGCACCAAAGCGACTCAAGCTGGGTCGCGATCTGCACGGGCATCATGCGCTGACGGTCGGCAAACGCAGGTCCGACCAGGACTGTCCGAAACCCCTTGAATGCCACTCGATTTTCTGAGGGTCCTCCCCGAGGTGAGCATTACATGAGCGCACCAAGATTTGGCGTCGGGAACGCGCTTCCTTCTCAATCTCGGCGTGTGATGCGACGATCATCAGTTCGCCTACTCGCAGGTCTTTACGGGACTCACGTACGAGAAAGTGTAGAAGTCGCGAAAGGCCCAAAAAGTTGCCATACGCCCGCGAAAGGTAAGTCTGATGGCGGTACAGCGCCGTCATAGAAAGACGCTTCTCCTTTGACAGATTCAAGCTTATGTGTGAGAGGCACTGACCACCCCGATAGTAATTATCATATGCAGGCACGTATGTTGAGGCCGATGCCGACCTTGGTAGGTTATTATCTGGCAATGTCGTAAGTGTATCGCTATCGAGCGAGATTTCGTAACAGTCTTGATAGTTTAAATCGGCGTCGAGATTTTTCAATACTCGTTCTAGTTGATTAAAGTGTCCCTTGTCGTAGGTGGGGTAGCGCAGTAGACGGCCAATATAGGTGCCGCTATTCGGACCCCATGATGTTATATTACCGTTTCGGCCGGACTGTCCAGTAGCTGCCGCCTGATAGAACGCATCAGGCCGACCAGGTCTGTAGAGCGAGATAGGAAAAATAGTATTTGCAACAGTGTGAACGCTTTTGTTGAAAGCTCTTTCTCCTGCAAATTTTCGCGCAGCAACATCGAGGTCGATCTCCCTTCGGATGGCTTTAATCTCCGTGGATGGATCCTCAACGGTGATAGTCATATTGACGGCACTGCAGTCAGCTTCTCGGGAAAGGGCGTCATATGCTTTCACCCAAGAGTCTGAGATGTTTTCTCCAGATATATGTAGCGCCATTATAACTCCTTGACTACGATATCGATCAGGTCCCCGAGGGTGGCGTATCGGTCTTCGCCCAGGTCTGCTGGGCAGGGAAGGTCGTGACCTACGACAATCTCCGCTGAGACCAGCAGAAATTCGGCAGTTTTGCTGTCCAGCTCGAACATGTAGTCACTGCCAAGTTCCGTCAGTCCCTGGGCGACCTCGCTGGTAGTCATGCCGTTCGTCAGCCCAAGTGCTTCGATCATGCACTGTCTGATGTCGTTTTTGTCAGGCATGCAATCGCTCCGCCCCATCTCGTACTGCCTTATGCTCGATGTCAGATCAGTGTACGCTTGGCGTTGCTTGATTTTCAAGCACTACGCGGGGCCTCGGTGGCGGGACTCCGGTTGAGGAGAGTTGCAATGGACTTCACCCAGTACCAAGACCGTGTGCATAGCCTTGCAGCGCGGAACCCGTCTGAGTCGCATGAGCTGTTACCGATGCTCGGCTTAGGTGCACACGTCGGTGCTGTGCTCCTGACTCATCAGCGGTATCTCGTGAACTCGCTGGCCGCTCAGACCAGTCGTCTCGTGGTGATGCGCGAACTTGGCCTGATATTGCGATGGGCTGCGTTACTCGCCGGATTGAATGACCTGAAACTTGACGATGTTGCGTATCAAAACCTCGTCAAGATCGACCGTCGCGCGCGACGGTCAGGGGCCCCGGCGATTAATCTACTGCCTGAAGCCGGTGACTCCTTAGACATGGACACCTACCAACGCCTGGCTGAGAAGACCGATCAACAGGTCTCTGATGGGTCAGATCCGTTGAGCTTGAGTATCCCCATGCTGGGCTTGGCCGGCGAGGTCGGCAACCTACTGGTCGAGATGAAAAAACGTTTCCGTGGAGATAGTTCGATCGATAAATGGGGAGACTTTGTAGCCGAGGAGCTTGGGGACCTGTTGTGGTACGTGGCCACGGTCGCGCGACACCGTGGGTTGTCTCTAGCAGAGGTCGCCTCGGGCGATTTGTCGAATCTGGCACGATCCGCTAAGCCTACTGTTGGCGAGGTTTCAGCTATTGGACAAGCCTTTGACGAGGACTTCCCTGGGACCGAGCGATTTCCGCGACAGATTCACCTTCATTTTCGTGAACGAATTTCGGAAGGACAATCGATTGTGTCAGTAACCTTGCTCGATGCGAGGCCGAATGCGTTCCCAGATGGGCCTGTGCGGCGGGGTGAAGGAAAGGTGCAGGGGTTCAGGGTCGGTGAAGCACTTGGGAATGAGGTAACGGATAATTCTCGACGTAATGATGCCTATCGTTATCACGATGCGATTCACCTGGGATTTCTTGCCGTGCTTGGCTGGTCTCCGAACCTGAGAGCACTGCTTAACGTCAAACGCAAGAGCGAACCGGTCGTTGAAGAGACCGAAGACGGTGCCCGGGCGATCTTTGCCGAAGAGGGGTTAGCTGCGATTCTTGCGAAACAGTCGTCTAAGTCAAAGCATTTTGTGGAGCCAAGCCTTGTGCCGGATGAACTCTTAGACTTGGTCAATAATGTCGTCGAGGACTTGGAAGTCGGGATCCTTCCGCATTGGATTTGGCGCGACGCTGTTAGTCAGGGTTTCACCGTCATGCAGCAATTAGCAGACGGGGCAGGCGGCTACGTGCTGGCGGACCTGGATAAGCGGCAGCTGTTGTACGCAAAGTTACCCTTCCATCTGAGGTAGCGAACATTCAAGGCACGGTTGCAGTGCCAGTAGTACGAGATCCCGTGCGACCGAACAGTCGAATCACTTTGGCGAGGTCGCGGCCTGTGTGGTTGGGAGTCACGCACACATCTTAGGAACGGCGCGGCCATGAGCATCGCGTCCCGACGTCAGCTGAAGGCGATGCGAAGCCCCACACCCGCTGTGGCCCCACCGGCGCTGAGGATGAAGTTGTGTCGTCCCTCGTCGCGGAAGACCATCTGCATCGGCAGGAACCAGAACCGATTCTCCCCGGTGAAGCCGGCACCGGGGATCTGGAGGCCCCGCTGATTGACGATGTGTTCGCCTTTCGAGTCCAGCACTTCGAGCGTCGCGGGGAAGTCCTTGCCGATGTCGTCGGGTCCGGTCTGTAGTAGTGCGACCAGACGGCATTCGAGCATGCGGGTCTCACGCGGGACCGTGCAGGTATCCCAGACGCCGCCGAGGATGTCGAGCATGTCGTTGGCGGCTCGTGCGTACTCGGCGAAGAACAACCCGGTGATGATCATCTGCTTCCTCTCTCGTTCATGAATTGGTCTGAGTAAAAAGATCTTTGCTCACCGCGTCGACCGAGAAAGTCGAGCGCACCACTCCAGGCGGCGCGGCGGTCGACCCTCGAGCTCCTACGCTGTCGTACGCAACGCCCACGCTCGCGCGAGCGCAAAGGTTGCCACGAGTACGCACAGCACCGCCACGATCACGGCGACGAAAGTGGATGCCGTCGTGGAGAATCCGAGAATCCAGGCAGTCCCCGTTCCGACGAGGGTGGCGAGGACACCCCCGATCGGGAGAAAGGCAGCCACCACCTTGGTCGTCCGGGACGACAACGGATCGTGACTTACTTTGAGCAGCAGCCGAACCGAGGCGACTCCGAGCACGTAGGCCAAAACTCCGGTGCCTGCGTATGTCAGCAGCAAGTACTCGGTCGATACGCCCGAACTCAGACCGGAAGAGCCCGTTCCGACGAGAATCAGTATGGGCATCATTCCCAGCGTGACTCCGATCAGACCGGCAACGGCGACGAGACCCACTCGCCGAGAGGGGTCGACGGCGAATCGAAACCCGCACAGGTGCAGCACCAGGCCTGCGAGCATGCCGACTATTGCGCCGGTTGAAGTAGCGACAATGAGCTGCACCCACGGCCCCAGAGTGGTGTCCGGACCATAGAACGACCCGCCGGAGACGTACGCCGAATACCCCGCGGTTCCGGTCGCCGAGTGAGCCAGAACCGCGATCACTGCGCCGAGCAAAGCAAAACCACTTCCCTGTTTGATCACGCGTCAATGATGACGGATGTCCGATCTGCGTAGAGAACTTCGGCCGGAGTGTTGCCGGTTCACCTGTTGGTTCCTGATTCCGTTGGCAATTCGTCGAGTTAGTCCGCCGATTCACAGGATTGTCCAAGCCGTACCCCTCGGCTATTGTCGAAGAAGGTTCAAGAGCAACAGCCGTAGGTACCTGGCCGGCTGTTCGGCAACCCCGTCTCCATCGACAGGGTGCCCCAGGGGAAGAACCGGCGCGTCCCGCAATCGCAGGCGCGCAAGTCGATGGAGGGTTGCACCTCCAGAATGAGGCGAAGAGTGTCCGGCAGTGACGAACTCGAAGCAGCGCAGGCGAAGTGGGAACCCATTCCGCCGGAACGCCGTCGTACCTGGTACCAGACGCTACTGAGTTACCCGCCGATCTGGTACGGCGTGTTTCCGATGATCGAGACTCGGAGGCGGGTGCTCGAAGGCGGATACGCCAATGCGGAAGCCTGGATCGACCTTGCGAAACGTGCTGAAGCAGTGGGCTTCACGCCGCAGACGTGGCTGATCTTTCGGCAAAGTCTCGAGCCCGCGTACCTGAAGGATCGGTTCCCATTCCATCCCGAGAACATGCCGAAGCGGCGCGGTAACGGCGGCGTCGAGACGGTGGTGGTCGATCCCGAGGACTTCTCCGAATGGCCATGGCTGTTCGAGGCGGGGTATCGAGCGGGCGAGGCGACCTGGCAGGCGTTGGCTCGATGACTCACTCGAGCTCGGACAGGACCGGTTCGTCGGTGCCGCCTATGCGTCCTCCCCGATGTCCTCGAACCACAGGCTCGGTCGCTCGGCGAGCATGCGTTCCATCAGTCGAACGCATTCCGCGTCGTCGACGACGTCGACCTGCACGCCGTGCTCGCGCAGCAGGCTTTCCGATGTCTCGAAGGAGCGGTTCTCACCTACGACGATCCGAGGAATCTCGTACAGCAGAGCGGTTCCCGCGCACATGAAGCACGGAGACAACGTGGTGTAGAGCACCGACTTTCGGTACACCGAGGCGGGAAGTCGGCCTGCTCGTTCGATGCAGTCGGTTTCACCGTGACGGATTGCGCTGTCCATCTGGACTCGGCGGTTTCGACCCACCGCAAGAACTTCGCCATCGTGGACGAGTGCCGCGCCTATCGGAACGCCGCCCTCATCCCAGCCGATCTGGGCCTGTTCGATTGCAAGTCCGAGGAAGTACTCGTCGGTGCGTGCAGGATCGGTCATGGGTCCTCCTCGGCGTCTATGAATTGTAAGAGTGATCCTTTCAGTCGACCAGGCATCGAACAGATTGCCAAGTGGGTGAGTAGCGTGGTGACCATGACTGCTTCGGACAAACCGATTCACTCGCTGGGCGACGAGGCCTTCGTCTCGCTCACCACGTTTCGCCGGTCCGGTGAACCCGTGTCCACGGCCGTGTGGATTGCTCGTGACGGAGATGACCTGGTCGTCATCACCCCCGCCGAGAGTGGCAAGGTCAAACGCATCAAGAATTCGGGGCGTGTCGAGTTACGGCCGTGCAACAGGGGAGGGAAAGTGCCCGACGGCGCAACAGCAGTGGCTGCAGAGGCACGAATCGTCACGGGCTCGGCTGCGGATCGCGCCACTGCGAAACTGAAGAAGAAGTACGGGTTTCAGTACCGACTGGTGATTTTGATCGAGCGAGTCATCGCCCGCCGTCACAAGCCGCGCGTCATACTCGCCGTCAGTGCTGCCGAGTAGCCGAGTCCGTTGCAGCACTGACGAACATGAATTGTGCTCGAGGTCAGGACAGCTCTGTGCAGCGTTCATCGAGCAGTCGTTTCAACTGCCGCGTTTGCTTGTCATCGAATCCGATCGTGTCGACTTCATCGATTCCGCTTCGAACACCTGCGCAGACGTCGTCGAGGATTCGTCGAGTCGCTCGCTCGGGCATGCCCAACCGGCCGGCGGACTCGACGAAATGCCCACGTGTCCAACGGTTCGCGCGCCCGTAGAAGCTCAACGCCATCGGATCGCTCCACGACGCGTAGGGCTGCGTGCACAGAAGGTCGTAGGCGGGTGTGATCGACCAAATTCCCTGAGTGTTCTTGTGTATCGAATAGTTCTTTCCGTGCAGATCGCCGTTCCCGATCGCATACGAATAGGCCGTCAAGCGAAGAAGTTCGGCAGTGGCCTGGCGCGCGGAACCGCCGCCGCGCTCGACATTGTCGGCGAGCAGCGCAATCACCGCTTCGGTCTTCATTCGGTACTTGGACGCGGGATAGAGTCCGGATACTTGGCACGCATCCTCTTGCGGTATCCGTTGTTCACCGACCCGGTCGAATCGCGCCACCAGTAGACCGCTGATTCCGTTGTCGTCTTCGATCACGCGGTGTTCCGGCACCGAGAGCGCGCATCTTCGTGCCAGATTCATGAAGAAGCTCTCGTTCTCGACCAATCGCGGCAGTCGCGCCGGCGGGGCGAGTTTCAAAATGGCAGGCCCGGCCGTAGTCGACACCGGGGTCGAGTACATCTGCGCGGACACTTTGCCCTGGACGCCCGGCAGAGCGGACGGGTCCTGGCTCACCGACTCACCTGTGGACAGGGAATCGAAGAGGCGACGAAGATCGGGAACTCGGTGCCTCGAATCGAATGCAGTGCCCGCCAACGAAATCTGTTGACCGCGTGGCAGCACACGAACGTCCCCGATGGTGTCCGATCCGACCGCCAGCAGCAGTGTGAAGTGATCGTCCTCGGACGTCTTGGTGGCTGTTACCACTCCGGTGAGACGAACGCCTTCCGGCAGCAGGCCCGCGAAAAAGGCAGGGACGCTACCGCCCGATGCCCGCGTCTCGGCTGACGACTTCGGAATCGACCACGCGAGATCCGGCGTAGAAGCGCTGTCGAGGTAATCGCTGTCGTACAGAAACACGACGTCGTTCCCCGCGCGCGTCAGTGAGCCGGCGAGGAGATCGCCCTTGTAGACATCGGCTGCATTGACATCCCGCAGCTCGGATACTGGAATCATGTCGCGTCCAGTGGCGGCACAGGCGATCCGGCGCGCGTGAGCAATGTGATTTCGCAGCCCAGCGCCTCCGCGACAGCAACCGCGCCGTCGAGCTGCACCGTGTATTTTCCCCCCTCGAGCGCCTGGACTGTCGAGCGCCCCACGCCGGCAAGCAGTGCTAGCTCGGCTTGAGTCATGCGCAACTGATGCCGACGCGCGACGAAGGCTTCGGCCAGCTCGCTGGGATGCTTCCTGACTCGTCGTCGTGGTTCGGCCATCATCTCTCCTTGTGCTTGCGAAAGCATGCATATCGGAGCTTACATCGCGAACCACGCGGTGAACAGTCTTTATGCTTGTCAACATAGGCATATAACAGCTGGACGAGCTTGCTGACACGTTTTACCGAGCTTATGCATGCTTTCTCATGCGTAAGCATGATCTTACGGATGAGCAAGGGACGCGGTACGGACTTGGGCCTGCAAGCAGCAGCCGCGCGTTGAGGGGCGGAGGTCGACGAGTAGTCCGAAGCGAGCGGCGGTCAGTCGTGGCTGTTGAGGTCCACGACCAATCGGATCACGAGTTCGCCGTCGACGATTCGCGTTCGTCGCTCGCAGATGGTGTTCATCAATGCCGTGCCCTCGTCTATTCCGCGTCGGTGGGTGAGAAGTCCATCGATCGAGTCCTCGGCGAATGTCAGTGCCGTTGCTGCTGCGGTGAGTTGACCGTTCGTGACGCCCCGGTTGCCCGTCAGCGCCACGCGGTGAGAGCCGCGCGTGAACGTGGTCACCGCAGGCGGAGTGGGGCCGCCGGTATTGGCCTGCCGCACGCCGGCGATATCCACGCCGGGGAGCAGATCGGAGGTGGCCTTGGCAGGCACCCCGCCGATCGGGTGTACCGCCACCACTCGATCGCCGAGACGTCGCAGAGCCGCGTCGATGGACGCCACCGTCCCGGCGCGATGGGTGGCCACGAGTACTGCGACCGATCCGGTGAGGTATCGCTCCCACTCGTCATCGCCGGCGAAGTTCTTCACGTACGGGAGATGGTTCGCAGTCCACTTCGTACCCAGTTCGGTACGGTGCACCATCGCGATGTCCACGGTGGGGAACAGGACGGATGGAGCGAGCGTGGCGGCGAGATTGCCGATCAAGCCGTCCCCGAAGATCAGCAGTGTCTCCGGGGACTCCCTCGCCAGGCACGAGAGCGCGTAGCGCGCGACGGCGTACGGTTCGACGAGAGTCGCCCGGGCACTGGACAAACCGGTCGGAAGTAGCGACACCAATCCGCCGCCGACAGCGGACGCGCCGATGACGACACGCTGCTGGAACAACCCCTCGACGTTGTGGCCGAGGAGGAACGACGAGTCGTGTGGGTGCGTCGGATTGACGACAACACGATCGCCGACGGCGAACCCCGACACCCCGGTACCGACCTCCACAACACGAGCCGCTCCCTCGTGCCCGACGATCGGGGACGGATCGTCTCGATCACCGCGCACGATCTGAATGTCCGTCCCGCACAACGACACCGACTCCGGGGCAATCAGCAGCTCTCCCGGCCCGGGCGTCGGCGTCCGACGCACTTCGGCGGTCGAGTGGCTACCCTGTCGAACGATGGCGCGATGAGTCGGTTGTGTTGTCATGGAGCCTCTTTCAGATCTTGGTGGCGCGCAGATAGCCGTCGGCGATGGCATCGGCTCCGGCCAGAGTGTCGATGTCGCCGGGCTTGCAGAGGTGGATGATCTCGGCGACACGCTCCGATGTGAGGGAGTCGGCGTACGAGCGTGTCTCCGCGAGTTGTTCCTCGAGCTCACGTCCGTAGAACTCGCACAGTCCCTCCGCGACGCCACCGCCGATGCCGATTCGGTCCAGGCGCGGGTCGAGGGTGATCATGGTCCTGATCAGTTCGGCGATCGGTTCCACCACAATCCGTAGCAACCTGGCCGCGTCTGCGTGTCCGGCCGTAAGCGACGCCGCGAAGGTATCGACGTCGTAACCAATGCCGAGTACCTCCGCCACCGCCTCTACTCCGGGGCCGGACGAGATGGACGACACGTGCCCGATGCCGCCGCATGCGCAGGGCAACGTCCGCACTGCCTCCGGGGCTGAACTCGTTGCCCGCAGATGGCCGATCTCACCCTGTAGACCTCGGTGATCGACCGGGATGGTTTTGTCGGTGAGAACTGCAGTGCGCGCGGCGATTCCGCTGCTGATCGTGAGGTAGGCGATGTGACGGTCGGTAGGTCGAGCGAACCCGAGTGCGAACGACGCCAGCCCAGCCGTCACGTCGTTGACAAGCCGCCATCGCACATCGGGGCGTCGAGAGTTCAGGACGTCGAGCAGGGGAATCTCACCGGTCGGCGCGCCTCCCCACAGGGGCCCGGAACCGAGGGCAACACCGTTCTGCTCGTCGAGCGCAGCGCCACACGAAATGTTGGCCGCAGCACCCTGTGGAACATGGAGATCGAGGGTATCCACCAGTTGCTCCAACAGCTCGTCGGACGGTGTGCCGGGCTGCCTGATCGAGCTGGGAGACGGCAGCCGCTCGGTGGCACCGCCGTGTCGGATGCGCAGCCACGTCCCGCCGAGATCGACCGATACGGTGGTGCTCACGTCACCCCGTCCACGTCGATCACCAGACCGCCGTCGCTTACCGCCACCCGCATCGATTCGAAGTCGTGTACGCGGGCAACCTGTGGACCGGACGCGTTGCCGATCGCGATGCACCGCGCGCCGGCGGCATGAGCTGCGGCAATCCCGGCGTCGGCATCCTCGAAAACGATGCACGACTCGATCGGCACACCCAATTGCTCTGCGGCATAGTGAAATCCCTCGGGGTCAGGCTTGCCGACGGCGACGTCCTCGGCGCACACGGCAACACGCGGCGTCGGAAGTCCGGCCGCGGTGAGGCGTCGCACCATCATCGAACGCGATGCCGACGTCACCACCGCCCATCGGTCCGGTGGCACCGCGTCGAGAAACTTCTGCGCACCGGCGATGGGCCGAACCGGCACCAGGTTCTGGTGTTCGCGTTCTCGAATCCATCGGAGCGCGGCACGGAGGTCTGCAGTGGGGCCGAGTACACGCAGAACGGCGTCGGCGGCCAGTCGCCCCGGCAAGGCCTTGGCCATCACGGCCTTGTCGACGCCGTGGCGTTCGGCGAACTCGAACCACACCGCCTCGATCGACTCGTGGGAATCGACGAGTGTGCCGTCCATGTCGAACAGGACTGCAGCTGCCGTGATGGATCCGCGAAGCGGGCCGGGCTGCAGACTCATACCGTAGCCTCCGCTCGCATCCCCAAGGCGTCGCCGGCGTAGCGGACGAGCTCGAGATCGTCTGCGGTGGAGCGGCGTAGTCGTTGGTCGCCCGGGTCGGTATCGAGAACCACGGTGCCGGCACCCAATTCGCTGAGAAATTCGATGTCGGTACGGATCTGATCCACGGTCCCGTACCCGAGGGGACGATTGGGCGACTGCACCGGAGTGTCGGTGGGCAGAAAGTAGATTCTCGGGACGAACTCCTTGTCCTCGTGCAGGGCTCGCGATCCTGCGATGCACAGTTGTCTCGACGGGTGCAGTGGATGCCAACCGGTGCCGCGGGTATTGGTCCGGTCGATCGCCGCAGGGCCGTTGCCACCGATCCACAGCGGCGGATGTGGCGACTGCACCGGCATCGGCCCACCGTGGATACGGCGGGATGTGCCACTGGCACCGGGGGATTCGTAGGTCTCCGACGCCCAGGCGGCTGCCAGGGTGTCGAGTGTGGTGTCGGTCAGCCTGCCCCGGCGGTGGAACGGAACACCCAGAACGTCGAACGCCTGCGCCGTCCAACCCACGCCGACTCCGACGATGAGTCGTCCGGCGCTGAGCCGGTCGATCGTTGCGGTGGCATGCGCGAGGTATGCCGGATGGCGATGGCTTCCGATCAGCACTCCGCTACCGAGACGGATCGAGGCGGTCTGCCCGGCAAGCCACGACAGCGTCGTCAGGCATTCGTAGAACGGCGCGGGGGAGCGGCGATTCGCATCGTCGGTCAGTACCACGTGATCCGAGAGCAGGATGTTGTCGAATCCGGCCGATTCGGCAGTGCGTGCCCACCCGAGGAGCCCGTCCGGATCGATCTGTGGCCCGAAGTTCGGCAGATTGAGTCCGTACTTCACAGCGCACCCGGAAACAGTCGACGTGCGCCGGTGTTCCGATCACTGGTGGGCAGGGTGAGGAAATTGCCACCGTTGGCCGTCAGCGGCCGGGCACCGTGCTTGCGTCCGATGTGATGCTCGAACAGTTCCACATTGAGCTCACCGACCGAGACCATTGCCATCCTGGAAGTACCTTCCACATCGAGATCGAATTGCGCTCGCATGAAACCGCGGTCTGCTTCGATCTCGGTGCGCAGTACCTCGGTTGCGGAGTGCGAGGCCACCAGCTGCGCGATGGTCGCATCGAGATCCGCCACGCTGTACCCGGAATGGTCGAGCCCTCGGCAGGTCGGCAGCAGCGCCGAGGGGATATCGTCGCGTCGATGATGCAGCCGGGCGTCGGTGTGGCCGAAGTAGCCCGGGGTCTCGGGCCACTGCTGCAGCTCGAACAACGTGCCCCACGGCGATCTGAAGTAGATCCACTTGTTGCCGGCAATCGGACCCTCGGGGACGGTGATCACATCGCCGAGCAACGAAACATCCTGCTGTTCATCGAGGTAACCCGCTGCAGCGTCGATGTCTCCGACGGTGAAGCACAGGTGATTGGTTCCCACATCGACTATTCGCGGCGGGGTCTGTTCGGCCGAAGCCGAGGACGTGAACTCGACGGTGACGCTGCCCGAGACCGGCACCGAGGCACCGTCGGTGGCAGTCGCGCCGACGAGCGACGCGACGAAGTCAGCGGCCTGGTGGGCATCCGGGACGGTGATACCTATTGTGGTGAGCGATGTTTCGATTCTTTCGGTCGTGGTCATGGGATCAGCAGTACCTTTCCTCGGGTTCCACCGGCCGCAAGGAGCGCATGCGCCTGCGGGGCCTCGTCGAATCCGAATTCGCAGGCAACGGGGACAGTGAGCGTGCCCGCCGAGACGAGCGCGGAGATCTCCGCCAGTCCCGGTCCGTCCTCGTTCACATAGCTCTTGCCCGGGGTGATCCCGCGTTGTGGTTGTGGTTGGTCGCCGTCCTCGATCGAGACGTACGCGCCGCCGTCGCGCACGGAGTCGATGGTCTCGACCACGCCTGCGGTGTCGACGACGGCGTCGTACTCACCGGCCTGCAGGTCGACGGGTTTCGCGAACACTCGGCGTGCGCCGAGCGCGAGCAGATCCTCGGTGTCGGACTCTCGCGCGAGGGCGTCCACTCGGTGGCCGCGGCCGATCAGAATCGCCGACGCGATGCGTCCCACCGCGCCCGCAGCCCCGGTCACCAAGACCGTCGAGTGCGCTGCGAGGGTGATCTTGTCGAGTTGCTGCACGGCGGTGAGAGATGCGAGCGGGATCGCTGCCGCATGCGCCAGGCCGACGCCGGTGGGCGCGTGTGCGAACAGAGATTCGTCGGCGACCACACGCTCGGCATAGGTACCGAAACGATGTGCCGGCTGCGCAACCATCCCGATCACGGTGTCGCCCGGTGCAAATCGAGTCACCGATTGTCCGACGGCGACGACGGTGCCCGACACATCCCAACCGAGGACCGCGGGGTACGTCAGTTCGATCGGTAGAAATCCCGAGCGGGTCTTGAGGTCGACCGGATTGACGGCGGCCGCAGCCACCGACACCGTGATGTCTCCCGGTCCGGCGACGGGTTCGTCCACGTCGGCGACAGTCAGTACTTCGGGTTCACCCTTGGCGGTGATGACAACGGCCTTCATGCGATCTCCTCTCGTTCGGCTGCGGGCACCAACTCGCCCGCGTACCGTGCGTTTTCCTCCGCCGCGGTCAGCACGAGGCCGCCGTCGACGGTGATGGTGGTACCGGTGAGGTAACTCGATGCCGGTCCGGCGAGAAAGACTGCGGCTGCGGCAACCTCGTTCACCCCGGCGGGCCTGCCGAGGGGAATGGCCGGCCTCGAAATCTCCGCGTAGGCGGATTCGTCGACAACTCCGTTCATCGCGGTTGCTGTCTCCCCTGGAGCCACCGAATTGACGCGAACACCGTGCCGCGCGAACTCGAGCGCGAGTACCTTCCCCGACGCAGCCAACGCTGCCTTGCTGGCGCAGTAGATCGCGCCGCCGGTGATGGGCACCGAATCGTGAACCGAGGTGATGTTGACGATCGAGCCCGCGATGCCGTCCGAGATCATGCGACGACCGACAGCCGATGCCAACGTAAGTGGCGTGACGGTGTTGATCGCCAGGACATCCTCGATCCGTTGGACATCGAGACCGTCGGCCGAGGACCGGTCGTTGACGCCGGCGTTGTTGACAAGGCATCGGATCTTGCCGAACGTGCCGATCGCGCCCTCGACTGCGGCGACCGTGGCCCGCGCGTCGCGCAGATCGAGCTGGAGCGCAGTCGCGTCGACGGGATACGACGCTCGAATATCGTCGATCAGTCGACTGACTCGGTCGGTGCCGTTGCCGTATCCGAGGATCAGGTTGTGTCCCTCGCGTGCGAGGGCCACGGCGATCGCGCGTCCGATTCCGCTACTGGCACCGGTGACGACGGTGTAGCCGGGTCTACTCAACTGCGATCACCACCTTCGGGCGTGTCCTGTGGCTTTCGAGACGATCGAAGGCCGCCTTGGCGTCGGACAACGGGACCACGCTGTCGATGAGCGCCGCCAGGGCGGGACGAATGAGCGGGAAGAGCGCCGCAGCACGGCGATAGTGATCGACACCGTGACGAATCCCGATGATCGAGATACCCGCCAGCGCAACCGCTCCGGGGTCGATGGACTCGCAGTGCGCAGCCACGCCGACGAGAATGCACTTTCCACCGGGGCGCAGTACCCCGATTGCGGTGCTCAGTGCGCCGACGCCGCCCGATGCCTCCACGACGATGTCGTAGGGCCCGGTCAGAGCGTCGGCCTCGGTGAAGGTCCGAGCCACCGCGCTCGGGTCGAGGTGCTCGATGCATCGTGGTTCGAGAATGTCGACGGTGACGGGGTAGCGGGAGAGCATGGCCACCGCGAGACTGCCGATGGTTCCCGCCCCGACGACGAGGACCCGATCGCCCGGCGACACCGATGCCGCGTCGACAGCTTCGAGTACGGTCACCAGCGGTTCGATGAGGACATGTTCGGGTTCGGCTGTCACCCGTCCCAGCGAGACCACGGCGCGCCGCGGCATGACGAGGAATTGTGCTGCAGCACCGCCGTGTTCGTAGAGGCCGACCTCGCGAAGATCCGAACACTGGTTTCGTTTACCCGATCCGCAGGCCGTGCAGGACTGACAGAAGAGCATGGTGCTTCCGGTGACCGCGTCACCGGCATCGAGATCGCGGACGCCGCTGCCCGTCCGTTCGACCACGCCGACCCACTCGTGGCCGAAGTGGTGCGGAAAGGACGTCTTCCCGTCGGTCAGGTACGAGGACGTGCCGTGCAACAGTTCCAGATCCGTACCGCACAGCCCGACATACGAGACAGCGACCACGACGTCGTCCGGGCCGCAGACCGGTGCGTCGAGCTCGACGATCGAAACGGAATGCGGCGCGTCGATCACCGCGGCTCTCATGCGGCCACCTGTGACGCGCGACGACTGACGAACAGCAGCGCCACCGCGCCGACGGCGAGGACCGCTCCGATGGCAGGCAGGACCGAGACGCTGCTGCCTCCCGACAGGGCGATGGAACCGATCCAGGCACCCGCTGCGTTGGCGAGTTGGAACCCGGCGATGTTGACGGTGGCCGCGAGGTGGGGCGCTTCACTGGCCGCGCCGATCAACTTCGAGGCCAGTGGCGGGATGATCGAGAAGCCCGCGGCACCGAGAACGAACATCCACGCGAACGCGAACCATGCTGTGCCGCCGAAGAGGAACAGGACGACGAGTGCGCCCGCGAGTGCCGTCAGCGCCGTGTACAGCGTCGTGTCCAGTGCTTTGTCTGCGAAGTATCCGCCGAGCTGGTTGCCGACCACCGAGCCGACGCCGAAGACGAACAGCACGATGGTGACGGTCGATGCGGAGATGCCGGCGTGATCGGTCAGGTAGGGCGCGATGTAGGTGAACACCACGAACAGCGCGGCCTGGCTCAGCGCCGTGAGACCGATTGCCCATAACACCGGTCCGCGGGTGAACACGCTCAGTTCCGAAGTGACACTGCCGGTCTGATGTGACGGTGCTGCTCGTCGGGTCGAGGCGATCAAGGCGGCGGTGACCAACAATTGGAAGAGCGCGACGATGGCGAACGACCAACGCCAACCGAGCTGCGAGCCGATCAGCGTCCCCAACGGAACTCCGAGGACGGTGGCGAGGTTGAGCCCCAGTGTCACGCGTGCGATGACGCGGCCCTGAAATTCCGGTTCCACCAACGATGTTGCCAACACCAGGCACAGTGCGAAGAACGTCGCGTGGGGGAGTGCGGTGATGATTCGGAAGACCACGAGGGTCGCGAAGTTCGGGGCCAGTGCGGTGCCGATGTTGCCGATGACGAACAAGGCCATCAAAGCGGCGATGAGCGGGGTGCGAGGGACTTTGGTGGTGGCGATGGTGAGAAGGGGGCCGCCGATGACCACCGTGACGGCGTAGATCGTGATCAGCAGGCCCGCAGTCGAATTACTCACACCGACATCGGAGGAGATGTCCTGTAGAACTCCGGCGACGAGGTATTCGACGGTTCCCACCCCGAACACTGCGAGCAGCATCCAGATGATGGCCGCGTTCGCGTTGACCGCGGGCGCTTCGTGACGTGTCTCGGTGACCATTGGTCTATCCCTTCGTGGTGTTGTCGTGGCCGGTGTACTCGACGACTGCGCATCCCCAGGTGAACCCGACGCCGATCCCGGTGAGCATGATTCGGTCACCGGGCTGCAGGGTTTCGGTGTGCCGGAGCAGGTCGAGGCCGAGCAACGGGTCGGCAGCACCGGTGTGGCCGATCTCGCGCCCGAGTTCGACCAGCGTCTGGTCGGGCTTGATCTTGAGAGGCTCGAAACACTGCTTGCGCAGCAGAACGTTGCCGAAGTTCGGGACGATCCACCTGCCGATCTCGCCGTGATGGGTCGCCGAGTCACCCAGTGCCGTTTCGGCACAACGGGACAGAGCCGCTGCGTTGCGGGACCAGAACTCGTCGATGGAGTGTGTCGCGGTGAAGCCCGCGACGCGTGCTCTCAGGTCGATGGGCCCGTCGGTGTCGTAGACCGGCATGTCCAGGCTGTCGAAGCCGCGGTGCATCTGTTCGAGGTGCGCATCGCTGACCACGGATGTCGACAGGATGCGGAACGGGCCGAGATCGGGGCCGACGACGGCGGCGGCCGCACCGTCGCCGTAGACGAGTCCGCTGTCGGACTTCCACCGGTCGAACAGTGGCATTCGCCATGCGTCGGACGCGGTCACCAATCCCTTGCCGCGTCCGTCGAACCAACGACCGATCATCTCTATGCCGACGATCGCGCCGGCACATGCGGTGCGGATCTCGATGGGCAGACAGTCGTCGATGCCGAGTTCGTTCTGGATGTACGCACCGCAGTTCCAGGCCTCCAGACCGTTGTGCAGAACGACAGCGTGTACCAGAAGATCGATCTCGTCACTGTTGATTCCGCTGTCCTGCACCGCGGCTCGGCCCGCGAGGACGGCCATGTCCGGCGCGGACTCGCCGAGGTCGGGATTCGAGACCGCGACCGACGTCTGCCCGGTCTTCTGGTGCTCGACCGAGTCGAATCGCCCCGCCGCGACCATATCGGCCGCCTGCACTCGGCTTTCGGGTAGATAGGACCCGAAGCCCTCGATGTACAGGCTGTCCCACTTCATGACGCGACCTTCGTCACCGAGACTTCACCGTTGGCCAGCCCGGTGTTCTTGCGCGCGAGAAGAGTCAGCGCGGACGCGATCTCCTCGTTGGTCACATCGTTGGCGAAATGGTGTCCGCCGATACCGACGGGCAGCGGCAGTCGCTGACGTCCGTCTCGATGGCGGACGGTGTCTGCGAGTGCGGCGTCGAGCACGCCTGCGGTGGACAACACGTCGTTCCAGACGGGGAGGCCGAGCCGTTTCATCACCGCGAGAATTCGGTCCAGATCCTCTCTGCTGAGGCTTCCGCGCAGGAAACCCAGCGCGGAGGTGAGCGCCATGTCGATGCTGACGGCCTCGCCGTGCAGAAGAGCGGGCAGAGCCTCCATCTCGAGTGTGGGCGAGAACGTGTGGCCGTAGTCCACGCACCGTTCGAGGCAGGACTCCCACAGGTTGGGTTGAAGCTCCTCGAGCATGAGGTGGATCGATTCGGCAATGACCTGCGTTGCAGCAGTGTCGAGTTCGCTGGACGTACCTTGAAAATTGTCGGCGATCAGGCGTTGACCGTAGGTTTCGAGCAGCTCGAACAGGTCGACCGACTTGATCAACGCCATCTTCAGGATCTCGGCGAGACCGTTGGACAGGTGTCGGTCGTCGAGGGTGCGCAGGAATGAGCGGTCCACGTAGGTGGCGATGGCGGGGGCGTACGTTCCGAGGCGGTTCTTGCCCATGCCGTAGTTGACACCCGTCTTGACGCCCACTCCGGCGTCGACGAGACCGATCAAGGTGGTGGGAATCCTGATGTACGGAGTGCCGCGCCGATAGACACTCGCGGCGAATCCGACGACGTCGAGCAGCACGCCACCGCCGACGGCGATGACCGGCTCGCGTCGTCGGTCGATACCGAATCCGTTCATCGCGTCGACGACGCGGATGACCGAGCTCCATTCCTTCACCGTTTCGTCGGCGCGCATCGGCACGAACGATGCGGCCACCCCGTGGTGCTCGAAGTATCTCCTGATGCGGTCGCCGTGGATGCGATCGACATTGGAGTCGATCACGACGAGGCGTCTGTCTCCCCGGGTCAGCGGTGCTGCGCTGCAGCCGGTCAACAGCTGGGCGTTTTCCGTCTCGAACAGGTTCCGTGCGGCGATGACGTGGTACTCGACCTGCTTCACCGCCTCGACCTTCCACGCCGAGTCGGTGTCTGCGCTGTGACTGAGTCCGAGTTTGAATGAAGCGGCACTACGCATTTCGATCCCCCTGGACGGTGATATGCACTCTCGGGCTGTATTCGCTCTCTTCCGTGCGGCGCCGAACCGAAGTTCTTGCAGAAGCGTAAGGGATTCGCTTAGTGATCGCTACAGGAGTAGAGTAGATCACAGCTGAACAGAACTGTTGCGATGTGACACAGGAGGGCCTATGGCCGGCGTGCGAGGACAGGGGCGCAAGTTCGATGTCGACTCTGCGCTGGATCAAGCGATGTTCGCATTCTGGGAGCACGGGTACGAGGGCACCTCGGTGTCGATGCTGACCGGTGCCATGGGCATCAACCCGCCCAGTCTCTACAGTGCATTCGGCGGCAAGGAGGGGCTGTTCTTCGCAGCGGTGGACCGCTACCTCGCTACGCGCGGGGACTTCATGGCCCGGGCGTTCGCCGAGGAGCCGCAGGCCGCCAAGCTCATCTCACGGCTGCTGTACGACGCGGCTGTGCACTACACCGACGATTCGTGTCCGGGGGGCTGTCTGATCATCAGCTCGGCCGTCGGCGTCACCGACGCCAACCGAGGGATAGCAGATCGGTTGCGGGACATGCGCAATGCCAACGTCGCGCTGCTGTCGGAGCGCATTTCGGAGAACATCGCCGACGGCATCCTGCCCCCGTCATGGGAGCCCGTCGATATAGCGGAATTGATCGGTGTGATCATTCAGGGCATGTCCCAGCGCGCCCGGGACGGCGCAACGCGGCATCAACTCGAACGCGTGGCCGACAGAACCTTGGCGTCGCTGGGCCCGACCGACGCCTGACGGACATTCGTATCAGGCCACGACCGCCGCGAACATGTCGAGGAACAGGTCGACGTCCGCCGCCTCGATGGTCAACGGCGGTCTGATCTTCAACGTGTTTCCGTACAAGCCGGTGGCGGAGATCAAGACCCCGCGTTGCTTCATGCCGTTGACCACACGCAGTGCCTCGGCCGGATCCGGTTCACCTGCTGGTCCGATGAATTCGACTCCGACGAACAACCCCGCACCACGGATGTCACCGATGGAATCGATACGAGGGGCAAGTCCTCGCAGGCCCGTCAGCATGCGCGAACCCATCGAGGCGGAGTTGGCGACCAAGTCCTCGTCGCGGATCACGTCGAGAACCGCCTGGGCCGCAGCGACAGTCACCGGATTGCCACCGAAGGTGTTGAAGTAGCGCAGGTCTCGTCCGAACGACTCGGCCAACGAACTCTGCATGACCAGTCCGGCAATGGGCATACCGTTGCCCATCGGTTTGCCCATCGTCACGATGTCGGGCAGCAAGCCGTGCCGCTCGAAGCCCCACATCGAGGCGCCAAGGCGCCCGAATCCCGGCTGCACCTCGTCGGCGATCAACAGCCCACCTGCGGCGTGAACGACGTCCGCTGCAGGCTTCAGGAACGGTGTCGGCTCCGGCAAGATCCCGTCGGAGGCGAAGATCGAATCGACCATCAGCGCAGCGAAACCGACACCGCTGCAGACTAAGTCGTCGATCTGTGCCTGCACCTTCTCGGCGAACCACGTGCCCGGATCGCCGTCCACCCGGTACGCATCCGGTGCCGGAACCGTCCGCACCCACTCCGCGTCGCGGACGGACGCCGGACCCATCGACGGCGAACACGCCGCCACATCCACGGTTCCACCGTGATATGCGCTTTCGGTGACGATGATGCCCTGACGGCCGGTCGCGTGCCGTGCGATCCGGAGAGCGAGGTCGTTCGCCTCGGACCCGGTACACGTGAACATCGTCGTGCTCAGGTTTTCCGGGAAAGTTCCGACCAGATCTTCTGCGTAGCCGATCACGGCCTCGTGCAGGTACCGCGTGTGCGTGTTGATCCTCGACATCTGCCGGGTGACGGCGTCGACAACCCGGGGATGGCAATGCCCCACGCTGGCGACGTTGTTGTACATGTCGAGGTACCGAGTGCCGTCGGCGTCGTAGACGTACACACCCTCGCCTCGTACCAGCTCGAGCGGAGACTCGTACATCAGGTGGTAGGCGGGCCCAAGGACGCGCCTCCGGCGTTCGACCAGATCGAGCGTGCGAGTGCTGAGCCCCACGGTCGAGGACGCATCGAATCCGTTGACGCTCAGGGCTCCGACGCGATCGAGAGTGGTCACCTCACAACCCCTGCAGCCAGAACGCCCAACGCGGATCCGCCATCTTCATCCTGGCGCGGGCGAGCTTCCAGGTTCCGTACTTGTGGTAGTCGAAATCCCATGCGGTGCTGAGCTTGTGGTTCATGCAACCCCACAGGCCCCACTTCACGTCCGCGAGCGCGCTGCACACCTGCACGCGAGAGATCATCGACCACTCGGCCTTGCCGTAGAACTCCTCGATCAATTCCATCGTCTGCTGCTCGCCGTAGAACATCTCGGTGATCATGACGGCGAGCTCGTAGGCGCGGTCGTTGTTGGATGCGAACTCGTAGTCCACCAGTTTCATCGGCAGGCCGTCGCCGATGAGGATGTTTCCTGGCATCGGGTCGTTGTGACATGCAACCAGATCCAGGCCGGACGCCAGCATCGCGTTCTTCGCCTGCCCGTACTCGGCGAGGATCAGCTCTGCGTCGCGCGGCAACCGCACACCGAGTTCGGCAACCTGATCGAGGTGTTCGTCGATCATGTCGAAGATCGTCTTCGTGATGCTGAGCTTGCTTCCCGAATGAAGCACGCGATACACATCGATCATGCCCATCGGGATCTCGGGACGCTTGAGGTCGCCGTTGGTACACGCCCGGTAGCCTTCCAGGAATTCGATCACCTCCACTCCGGTCACCGGATCGAACAGAACCACCTCCGGCCCGATGTCCAGAGCGCCTGCCCGGCGAGCGGCTTCGTTGGCCAGTGACCGGTCGATGAACGAATCCGTCCCGGCGCCGGGGAGTTTCATGAAGTAGCGCTTGGGTTTCCCTTCGACGGTGATGCGCCAATTGCTGTTCATCAACCCTCCGGGTACCGGAGCGTAGGTGATGTTCAGGCCCTCCCACTCCGCAACGGCGGCCAGAGCCTTCTCCACCTGCCGTTCGGGCTCGGTTCGGGCAGATCCCAGTGCGATCTCGTTCATGGCCACCTCAGATATTCCGTACTCGGTCGTCGAAATGGGGGTCGCGCAATCCAGCCCGCGCTCTCAGGAACTGCCAGTCGGAGAACTTCGAATACTCCTGCGTGCCTGGCCTCATCGCGTCGGCATACGAGCCGATGAGGGCCCACCGCAGGGAGTCGGCGATGCCGTATACACGGGCGCGATCGAACAGCGCACTGTCGAACGATCCCCACATCATCTCGAACACCTCGCGTGCGTCGGTGTCGAACGGACGGATCTCCGTGAGCAAGGCACCGATGTCCTGCAACGGATCCATCAGCGCCGCAACGTCCCAGTCGACGAGCCGCATACCGCCGTCGTCGAGCATCAGGACATTGGAGACGTTGCCGTCGCCGTGGCAGGGGACCGCGTCGAACCCGGCACCGTCGATGCGGACTCGAGCAGGCGCGAGAGTCCGCAGCATCCAATCGAAGTCGGCCGGGAACAACCCCCCGACCTTCTCGACCAAACCGATCACGTGCGCCAGGTCCTCGAACACCGATGCACGTCTGGTGATTCCGCTGAGCCGGTGAACGGATGTCCGCAGCGCCACCAGCTTCTCCACATTCGCGTCCTCGTCGAACAGATCGAGCGTTGCGGTCGAACACCGTCCGGTGAAGTCCTCCATGACCAGCACACCGGAGGCTGCGTCGGAGAAGAAGACTTTCGGTCCGATGCCCGCGTCGCCGGCCGCGGTCGCCGCCGAGAACGTCGCTGCGACATCGATGTAGTCGCGAGCGTGCGGTTCCGTCACTTTCACGTATGCGGCCGAGCCCGCGCCGGAGTCCGCAACCTCGGCCCGCGCCGAATACCGCTCGGAGTCCGCGCCCCACCAACTGGGGCTCGCCATGGTGGTACCTGGGTCCAACGTCAGGTCGCCCGTTGCCCAGATACCCAACTCGCTCAGTGTCTGCCGCACAGTCATCCCAGCACTCCGATCTTGTCAGCGGCCACAGCCGTCGGCCAGTTCATCTCGAATCCCCGTGCACCTTCGAGCCATTTCGTCAGCCTCAGCACCGCCTGGTCGGCGAACCGAGGTCCGACGACCTGTATCCCGACAGGCATGTGTCCGGCGAAGCCGAAACAGAGCGCCGAGGCCGGTTGCGCGGTCTGGTTGAACCATGCGGTGAAACTGCAGTGGCCCAACGGTTGTGCCGGGTCGAGCCCGACTTCCTCGGCACCGAAGCCCACTGTGGGAACGACCGGAGAAATGACGAAGTCGAATTCGGACGTCTGCGCCCGAACAGACTCCTGCGAGCGCATCACCGCATCGGTATCTCGCGTGAACTGAGCGGCCGAATACTCCGCCGCCGCCGAGGCCCACTCCGCGACCGCGGGCAGTACCTGCGATCGACGACTCTCGGGAATGGCCTCCCACTCCGTGCGCGCACGAACCTGGAACAGGCGATCCAACGCCGGGTACGGATCCACGCCGAAGATCGGCGGCATGTCGGTGACCACGGCACCCGCTGCACTCAGTTGCATTGCGGCAGAACGCACCACGGCCTGTACGTCGTCGGAAACGGTGGGACCGTACCCCATGTCGAGCATGATGCCGATGCGAAGCCCGGCAGGAGCGAGAACCGCGTGTATGTCGGAGGTGTCCTCGTACGGCAGACTCCATGTGTCGCGTGGATCGGGCCTCGAGACAACGCCGTAGAGGTCGATGAGATCGTCGACGGTGCGCGCCATCGGACCGGCCGATCGCATGGTCGACGGAGCAGTGTGCGGAATGCGGCCCTGCGTCGGCTTCAATGCAACGAGCCCGCAGTGTCCCGCAGGCAACCGCACCGACCCGGCGATATCGGAACCGACAGAACCGAACCCGATGCCCGACGCCAGCGACGCACCTGCACCGGCACTGGATCCACCGGTGTTGCGCGAAGGGTCCCAAGGATTGCGGGTGATTCCGTACAGCGAGCTGACGCCGGCTGCCATCATCCCCATGTCCGGCATCGTGGTCTTGCCGACGATGACAGCACCCGCTTCCTTCAGCCGGGCGGCCGGCGGCGCGTCGACCGTGGACATCGGCAGGTCCGCATTCGCGGCGACGCCGTGCCGCCACGGCATCCCGATCGCATGGACGCTGTCCTTGATCGTCACCGGAATCCCGTCCAGGCCTCCTCGGGCACGGCCGGATACGAGTCGGTCGGTCGCGGCCGCCGCGGCTGCACGGGCACCCGACTCGTCCACGTACGCCATCGCATTGATCACGGGGTCGGTCGCCGACAGATGCTCCAGCGTGGCGTCGAGCAACTGCACGGGAGTGAGCTCACCGGTGCCGAATGCCGCACGTATCTCGGCGACGGTTTTGGTCAACAGGGGATTCATCGCGTGCCTTTCATGCCGATACCGCGGTTACCGCCGGTACGACCGGAGTGCCGACGAGCCAGCCGCCGTCCACGGCCACGATCTCTCCGCAGATGTGGTCCGAGAGCGACGAGGCCAGGAACAGCACGGTGTCGGCGATGTGCTGCGGATCTGCCCACTTGCCGTTGGGCGTCTGCCCCTCCAGAGCAGCGCGGATGGACGCGTCGTAGATCGCGGTCATGTCGGTCTCGACGAAGCCGGGCGCAACGCCGTTGACGTTGATTCCCATCGGTGCATAGTCGATGCCGACCTGCCGAGTGAAGTTGACCATCGCTCCCTTCGCCGCGCAGTACCCGGCAAATCCTGGATTGGCCCGCAGGCCGCTGATCGACGCGACGTTGACGACCTTGCCGCCCCGCCCGGCGTCGACCATGTGCCGTATCGCCGCTCGGGTGCAGAAGAACGTCCCGTCCACGTTCACTGCGAAAAGTGACCGCCACGCATCGTCGGTCGTGTCGAGGACCGTTCCGGCACTGAGCACTCCGGCGTTGTTGACGAGGATGTCGATGCCCGATCGGCCCGCGACGTCCGCGAAGACCGCGTCGACCTGCCGGGAATCGGAGATGTCCAGCAGGACGGACTCGGCGGTGTCTCCCGCAGCGCAGATCAGATTCGATGTCGATGCGCCGTCGGTGCGGAGTGCGTCGCTGCGGTCGGCGATCACCACGTGCGCGCCGGCCGCCGCCAAAGTGGTCGCGACTGCGCGTCCGATGCCGCGGGACCCGCCTGTGACCATTGCAGTCTTGCCGCTCAAATCGATCATCTGGCTCTGCTTTCTATGCTCGAGTGCGGCTGGTGGCGGCGAGTTCGGAAGATCGGCCGACTCCGATATCGCCGCGGACCATGCGCGCGACCGTCTCGGCGAGCATTTTCACGCCGTCGAGCAGGTCGCTGTCGTGGGTCAGTTCTTTCTCGCTGTGCGAGATTCCGTCGACGCTGGGGACGAACAGCATCACCGTCGGGACGACGTCCTTGAGGTTCACCGAGTCGTGGCCGGCCATCGTGAGCATCCGTCGGGACGACAATCCGAGTGCCTCGGCTGCCTCCTCCGCCAGTTCGACGCCCTCGATCTGGTAGCTCGTGGACGGCCGTAGCGCCGAGGTGTCGACGCTGACCCGCACCTCCCCGTCGGTGTTGACGGAATCGATTGCTGCAAGGAGCTTCTCGTGGGCCTGCTCAAGAACCTCGGGATCGGAGGACCGGATGTCGATGGCCATGGTGACCTTCGACGGCACGACGATGGGGGAGTTGGGTTCGACATCGAACTCGCCGACCGAGGCCAGCAGCGCCTCCTGCGGGAACTGCTTGGTGAGTTCGCGGGTGGCGAGCACGATGCGCGATGCGCCGACCAACGCGTCGTGACGCAGGGCCATATGAGTTGCGCCGGTGTGCGACTGCTCGCCGTGCACGGTGATCGAGTACTTCCGTGCGGCCCAGTTGGCGGTGACGATTCCGATCGTCGTGCCCGTGTCCGCGAGAATGGGGCCCTGTTCGATGTGGATTTCGGCGTAGGACGCGGCCTCGGGTGCATCGTCGTTGCCGTGAAACCCGATATCGGACAGAGCATCCCGCACGCTGACGCCATTGCGATCGGTGACCTTCAGGATGTTCTCGGCGTCGAACTTGCCGATGAAGACCCCGCTTCCCATGAGGCTGGGCGAGAAACGGGAACCTTCCTCGTTGAACCAGTTCACCACCGCGAGGTTGAATTGTGGAGCGACCGAGCCCCGTTCGACGCATTCCGAGACCTCGTACGCGGCGTGTGCCGCGGCGAGGACCCCGTAGGCCCCGTCGTACTTTCCGGCCGTGGGCTGACTGTCGAGATGCGAGCCGACGAGGACGTACGGTGCGCCGGGAACCAACTCGACGGTGCCGTACATGTTTCCCACCGCGTCGACGGTGGTGGTGAAGCCGTGCCGGTCGAACCAGTCGGCAAGGAACCGCCTGGTTCGACCGTCGTCCGCGGTCGCTGCCTCGCGGTGCACGCCGCCGGCGGCGGTGGCACCGAACTGCGACATCGCGGCGAAATCGTCGAGAAAGGTCACTAGATCTTCTCCGGTGCGGGGTTGGCGGCCAGTTCTTCGATCCGGTCCTCGAAGGACAGGTCGACCGGTGCTGTGCGGGTAGGACGCTTGCCGACCGCGAACATCTCGTCGACGCGTGCCTTCTCCTCGGCCGTGATTCCGGTGACCTTGGAGACGATGAGGAAGACGGCCAGGTTGACGGCCATGCCGACGACTCCACCGGTGAGGCTGCCCAGTCCGACGATGTCGTCGGGGAAGATCGCGGTGAGCACCAGGGCGACGGTGAAGCCGGAGATCATTCCGGCGACTGCGCCCTTACCGTTGCCGCCTCGCCAGAAGATGCCGAGGAACAGTGGAATGGCAAGCTGCACAACGCCTTGGTACGAGATCTGCGCGAGGAGTTGCAGGCGCGTCATGTTGAAGGTGGCGTAGGCGACGATGGCCGCCGCTGCCATGAACGCGAGCATGCTCGTCTTGGCCACCTTGGTGAGCTGGCTGTCGGAGAGTTTGCGCTTGTCGGAGTTGACGATGTCGTTGGCGATCTGCAGTCCGCAGACCTGCACGCTGCCGTCGATGTGGCCCATGGATGCGGCGAACACCATGGTGGCGGCGAGTCCCAGAAGCCACGTCCCACCGTAGCTCTCGGCAATGGTGAACCAGCCGGTCTGCGGTGAATCGGCGACGGCGGGAATGACCGTGCCTGCGATTCCGACGAGCATGAGCAGTGAGTAGAAGACGCCGGAGATCAGCACGGTGCGGATGGTGCCGGACTTGACTGCCCGGACACTGGATGCGGTGTAGATCCGCTGAAAGCTCGTCGGCCAGCAGAGGGATCCGACGACACCGGTGAAGATGAGGGCGAAGAGGTAGAACGGGCCGTAGGAGTCGCCGTCGCCGGGGACGCGGAGATACTGGTCGGCGACGTCTCCCAGAGTCGAGAAGCTGATCGGGCCGCCGGCGACACCGGAGAGCAGAATAAGGCACAGTGCCGCGGAGAAGACATACGCGACGATGCCTTGGAACATGTCGGTCATGATCAACCCGCGCATGCCCATCTTGACGGTCCAGTACTGACGGATGACGATGACGGCGAGGCCGACGAACAGGCACGTGGTGACCGACCATGCTCCGGCACTGGCGATCTGGAAGACCTCGCCGAGTGCCTGCATACCGAGCACCACCCAGGGGAAGAGCGAGACGATACCGATGACGCTGGCGACGATCTTGGTGCCGCGCGAGTTGAAGCGCAGGCCGAGCAGGTCGGGCTGTGAGCGGAGGTTGTACTTCGCTCCCCATCGCCAGGCGCGGGTGGCCATGAAGTACATCATGGCAACACCGAGGCTGGAGTAGGCGAGGCCGTACATGCCGAATACGCCTGCGCCGCTGGCGAGTCCGAAGAACGCGATGAACACCGAACCCGGCCACCACGAGTTGACGTAGCTCATCGCGACATACCAGGGGCCGTAGCTGCGACCGCCCACCGAGTACTCGTCGAACGTCGGGGAGGTCTTCTGTTGGGTGGTGTACAGAATGAAGATGACGACGGCGTAGAAGACGCCGAGCATTCCCAGCATGATCAACATGTCATTCTCCAGTCAGCGGTGCGGTAGCGGGGAGGAGGTCCTCGTCGAGTTCGCCTCGGATGTCCTCGACGATGTAGAGGCCCCACAGGGTCAGTCCGAGCACGACCCCGTTGATCAGCCAGTACATGATGGCGAACGGGATACCGAGGATTTCGTAGCGAATTCCGCTGCCCCACATGTAGAGCGGTGGGAACAGTGCGAAGAGCAGAGCGAGAGCGTAGGTGCCGCCGAAGAACGTCATGATGCTCTTTCGGCTCAGGCCGCGAATGTACTCTTTCATGTGCGTCATCCTTGGTTGACTATTTTGAGAACCGAGTCGTGAATTACGCCGTTGGTCGCAATCCCGTTGCCTTTGTCGAAGTCTCGCGCGCCGTCGAGCGAGGTGAAGGTGCCGCCGGCTTCCTCGATGATCACCGGCATGGGGGCAAGATCGTAGATCTGCGTCGTGTAGTCGACCACGGCATCGGCCTGGCCGCTCGCGACCATCATGTAGCCGTAGGCGTCGCCCCAGGTGCGTAGTACGGCACCCGTGGCGTGGAGGTCGACGATGGTATCCGGGTGCCAGTCCTCGAGCCAGGTTGCCATCACGTAGGCCCCGTCGAGATCGGTCCTGCTCGAAACATGCACCTGCTCACCATTTTTCCAGCACCCTTTGCCGCGCTCGGCGTGCATGAGGATGTCGACGCTGGGTAGGTTGATGGCACCGAAGACGATCTCGTCGCCTTCCTCGATCGCAATCAGGTTGGCGTACAGAGGAACTCCGTGCACGAACGATTTGGTGCCGTCGATCGGGTCGACTATCCAGCGGTAGTCGGAGGTGCCGCCGGTTTCACCGAACTCCTCTCCGAGAAAGCCGTCGGTGGGGAAGTGCTCGGCGACGCCGGCTCTGATGTGCGTCTCGATATCGCGATCCGCCTGTGTAACAGGGGAACCGTCCTGTTTCTGTTCGACGGTGAGGCCTGAGGTGTCGAACCAGCGACGAGCGATCTCGCCCGCCGAGCGGGCGAGCTCCACGCCGAGAGCGGCGCGTGCCGACCTGGAATCCTCCACGGTGTTGCACCCTTCGGTAGATGTTGCGTTCTCGGGTAGGTGCAACGATGGGCGTAGACCATTTCTGGTTTTCTCGTCGATACGTGAACGTCGTGTAACGCATGACCTGGTTGCGGGTCATAGGACACCCGCCGTGTTAATCGTGCGTTAATGCCCAGGTCGAGGGGTGTTGCGCGGGCCTGATTGAAGATTGAATGGACACTGCAGTCATTCCAGGAGAAATCGAGGTGGTCCGGTGCTGTTGATGGAACAGACGCACGCGGCGCTTCTTCGGCTGGCGGCCGAGCTCGAATCGCGCTCCGTTGCCCGGTTGCCTCCCGAACGCGAACTGGCCGAGCGGCTCGGCACGTCGCGGACGACACTGCGCAAAGCGCTGGATCTCCTCGAACGCGACGGTGTCATCCGACGGACGAAGGGCAGGGCAGGCGGTGCCTTCCTGACCTCGGTGACACCGGGTTCGTCCTCGCCGGAAAGTGCGCAGTCCCTCTGTCAGAGCCGGCGACTGCTCCGAAGCCTCAACACCGTCAAGGGCGTCCCACAGATGCTGCACGAGCAGGGATTTCGAGACGGGACCAAGGTCATCTCGGCGCGCATCGCCGAGCCGAGCCCGGAGGCGGCGCAGGTCCTGGGAGACGGACCGGTGGTGTCGTTGCTACGGCTGCGCTTCGCCGATGGCGACACGCTGTCGTTGGAGCAGATGTATCTCAGCGACAGCATCTGTGGCCGAGTTCTGGAGACTCCGTTGGACTCGGTGTACGAGGCTCTGCGTACACGGCTCGGCGTATCGGTGTGTATGGCAGACGAATCCATCGAACTGGCGACGATCAGTGCGCCCGCGGGCTCGCTGCTTCGGCAACCCGAGGGAACACCCATCCTGAAACTCGAACGCATCGGATACGACCAGTCCGAACGACCCGTCGAGTACTCCGTGGACCTGTTCCGAGCCGATCGAACGCGATTGAGTGTGCGCACCTCGTCGCTGGTGAGTGCCTCGGTCACCGAGACTGCGACCTAGACGCGTAGGCCCGGAGACCGCGGTCCCCGGGCCTGGTCGCAGACAGCTACTCGTCGCAGCAATGCCCGGCGGGCTTCGGCGTCTCCGGTGCCAGATCCAGCATCGGATTGCCGTCGAAGAATCCCGTGGGCTTGAGGTGCAGACTCACATGACTGACCGGCATGACCGGCCAATCCTCGGGGCGCACCACGTGATGTGCAGCGATCGTGGGCCAGATGACCAGGTCGGCGTTCTCCAGGGAACGGTCACCGCTCGTGTACTTCACCAACCCATCGGGTCCCGGATTCTGGGCCACGTACTCACCGGCCGCATAGCGCTCACGTTCGGCGTACGGCGTCGCCCACAGGTGCTTAGTGGCAAAACCGCCTCGGCGAGCCTGCTGCGAACCGGGCTGTGCGAGAGGCAGAGCGACCGCACCGGACGGTTCGATCTTGTACCCGATGTGCCCACCGAGCTTGTTCTTCTTGTCCGCGTTTGCAATCAACCAGGAGCGGGCCCGGAGTGGATCGGCGAGGCGTTGCGCTTCCGACTCGCTGGTGAGGTGTCTTTTGGTCTGACGCCACGCGTTGCCGTGCGGGTTCTCGGGGCCTGCGGGCACTGCCTCGGCTTCGAGCTCGTACAGGTTGTTGCGTGCCCCATCCACGTTCATGTCCAAACGAACACTGAAGAAGTGTTGATGATGCGGTCCGTAGAGACCAGGAGCGACGAGGGTCCCGAACTCGGGGACCTGGCCCGGCTCGATGGCACCGGTGGAGATGATGCCGGTCAGCTTGATCTCGAACTCGATGGACCCGTCGAGATACAGATGCCAGTAGAAGCCGTAGTCGTAGTTGCCCACGGTGGCGAAGAACGACACCACGAGACGACGGTTGCGTCGGACCTGTCCCACGTTGTCGCGAAAGTCGGTGTGCTTCCAGCCGATGCTGTAGTCCTCCTCGTGCATGCAGATCGCGTTCGGAAGTTCGATCGGCTGACCGTCCTGATCGTTGACGTACGCGTCGAAATAATGGATCTCGCCGAGGCAATCACAGCCCAGCTGAAGCGAATTGGCGAGAACGCCGAGCCCGTACTCGCCCTCGTCGAACACGTTCTTGTTCCACTGGCTGTCACCCGGATCGCCGTAGGGTACATACATCTCCGACAGGGATGCTCGATGGATGACCGGGCGTAGAGTTCCCCGATCGACGTATCCGACATCGTGCAGCACGAGACCCTCCCGCGGCGTGAAGCCAACGCGCAAGCGCCAATTCGCCCACTCGACGTAATGGCCGTCCACCGTGAACGACGGACCGTCGGGTTGAGTGATGTCGATCTTCTTCATCGGTGCCCGCTGGTGCGCGAACTCCGGGACGTTGCCGGGACGTTCGAAGAATCCGGGCAGATAGTTCCCGGGCGTGTCTGGGATGGGGACGACGCCGGTGTCTGCGACGTCGACGACCTCCATCGTGTCCATATCGACCGTCACGACGAGGTTTTCGACGGGCCGCGCGTAGCCGTTCTCCTGCGCTTCGCTTCGTACGAACGTCAGTGGCCGGGCGAGGCGTCGACCGCCGGGGTTGTCGCCCGCCATTGTGTGGCCGCTGGCCCACTTGTCCACCATCGCCAGCGAGAAATCGGTGACGCCGCGTTTGACCATTGCCGCCTGCCAACGCGGGTCCGCCTTGATGACCTCCTCGCAGCGAAGGAACTCCTCCAACGTGATGGGCGGCTGGGCGTCGAATATCTCGGTGTAGCTGATCAGGACGTCGTGGGTGAGCGAGACAACGGCCTCGAAAGTGGCATGGGCGTCACGGTCACGCAGGACGACGAATGCTCGACGGTCCGTATCCGAATGCTGAAGATCAGTTTTCGTCGGCTCCAGCAGTTCGATGTAGACGAAGCGTGCAGCGGAGGTCAGGTTCCGCTCGCGAACGACTATCGCCGACGTCCTCGAAATCTCCTGCGGGCTCAGCGGTTCGAGGGGATGAACTACAACGGGCGCAAAGGTATCGGTCATCGAGGCTCCTGCAGTCGGTGATGGAGAAGTTCCGGCGGAATCCCGCGCGTGCGAACGAAAACCACGACGACGGCGAGCGTGAGTTCGACCGCCGTGAGAATCGAGGCCGCGGAGGCACCGCTGACAGCGTCGGTCACGACAGGCTGATGGTGCCCTGATGGACTGGACGCATGTGCAAGCAGCATGACGGCACTCGATGCCGCCATCACTACCCACGCACGATTGTTCGTCGACCGCCACAGATCGGCGGCGCACACAACGCACACCACCGCCATGGCGGTCACCAACATGCCCGACGCGCCGCCGACGCCCATTCTCAGATGCAGAACGGCCGATATCACCGCGAGTGCCGATGCACAACGGTTGATCAACACAGTTCGCCACTTCCCGCCGTCGCTGTCCGTTACGACGCTAGGGGTAGACCATTACTGGTATTCGCAGTTCGCGTGAGGAACGTGTAACTCACCGAACGGATCAGACCAGCTCGATGACCTCCAATGCACCGTCGGCATGGGAACTCCGCAGCCTCTTCTTGTCGTATTTGCCGACACTGGTTTTCGGGACCTCGTCGATGAATGTCCACCGTTCCGGCAGCTGCCAGTGCGCCACTCGGCTGTCGAGGAATTCCTTGAGTTCCTCGGCAGTGACCGATGCCCCCTCGCGAACGACGACGGCTACCAAGGGCCGCTCGTCCCACTTCGGGTCGGGCACACCGATGACCGCGGCCTCCCGCACGGCCGGATGTCCCATCACCTGGTTCTCGAGCTCGACCGAGGAGATCCATTCGCCACCGGACTTGATGATGTCCTTGGAGCGATCGGTCAGGCGCAGGTACCCGCCCTCGGAGATCGTTCCCACGTCACCGGTGCGCAGCCAACCGTCGTCGAACTTGTCGTCGGCGTCGGCGCGGTAGTAGCTGCCGGTGATCCACGGGCCACGCACTTCGAGTTCCCCGACGGTCGCACCGTCCCATGGCAACACCGTGCCTGCATCGTCGACGAGTCGCGCCCGGACTCCGGCGACGAATCTGCCTTGAGTACAGCGCAAGTCGAATTCGTCCTCCGGCGACAGGCCCGCATCGGGCTTGCCCGAGGTGCCCAGTGGGGAGGTTTCGGTCATGCCCCACGCCTGAGAGATGTGCACTCCGTACTTCTCGTGGAACGCCCGCATCAGGCTCGGGGGGCACGCGGCACCGCCGACCACCACGTCACGCAGGCTCGACAGATCCGCCGGGTGCTCGTCGAGATGAGCGAGCAGGGCCTGCCAGATGGTCGGAACCGCTGCTGCGGCCGTTGGACGCAGCGTCGACATCATCTCCGCCAGCGGTGCCGGCTGCAGAAACCTGTCGGGCATGATCAGCGACGCACCGACCATCAGCGCCGCATACGGCAAGCCCCACGACATCGCGTGGAACATCGGCACGATGGCCAACACCTTGTCGGGCTGTGCAATCGCCATCGCGTCGGTCATACACGCTTGCATCGAGTGCAGGTAGATGGAGCGGTGCGAGTACACCACGCCCTTGGGATCACCGGTGGTGCCCGAGGTGTAACACATTGCGGCAGCTGATCGTTCGTCGAGCTCCGGCCAGTCGAACTCCTCCGGCTTGCCTCCGAGCAGGTCCTCGTAGCCGAGCACCTCGATGCCGTCGGGTGCGGTGACCTGTGCCGGGTCGACGCCGACGACGATGAGGTGCCGCACGGTCTCGAACGTCGGCAGCAACGGCGTCAACAGGGGGAGCAGACTTGCGTCGGCGATGATGACCTGGTCCTCGGCATGGTTGACGATGTAGGTGAGCTGCTCGGGAAAGAGCCGAATGTTCAGTGTGTGCAGCACAGCGCCCATCGCTGGAATCGCCATGTAGGCCTCCATGTGCGGGGCGTTGTTCCACATGAACGTTCCGACGCGCTGATCGTCGTCGATGCCGATCGACCGCAGACCGTGCGCCAGTTGCGCTGCCCGCCTGCCCAATTCCCCGAAGGTCACCGTGGTCGGACCGGTGTCGGTCCAGGTGGTGATCTCGGCCGAGGAGTGAATGGACGTCCCGAATCGAACCAGCTGGCCGATGGACAATGGGGTGTCCTGCATGGTGCTCTTCATCGATCTCGCTCCTGAAGTCTCGGCATACACATCGTTGTGCTGCGCGTCACACCGTGCACGATACGGACTTACTCGGACGCGTGGTCTCGGGTACCTCGGATTCGTGCGTCGACCTCGCGAACGATGTCCTGAAAGATCTCCGACGCGGGGTCGATGACGGCGAAATGGCCCCCAGGTCCTTCGATCGAGGCGACCGAATCCGGGCCGGCCGACGCGGCGGCGTAGTACGCCCGGCTGATCTCGAGCAGGTTGGGGTCGTCGTCGAGTGCACTCACCACAAGCTGCGGGACGCCGAGCGGAAGCCTCGAGATGGGCGACGATTTCTCGTACGTCTCCTGCGCACCGGCGAATCGTGCGCCGATCGCGTTCGACACTGCCCCTTCGCCGAGCCACCGCTCGTCCCCGACCCGCAGATCGAGTACCCCGGCCAGACTCACTGCGAGAGCGGGTGTCCCTGGCTTTCCTGCGGAATCGGCCGCAAGCTGCAGCGCGAGTTGGCCGCCGGCCGAGTGGCCGAAGAGGACTGTTCGAGACAGGTCCAGATCACCGGGCGCAGTGTTCAGCGCAGCGAGGGCCGCGGCCACGTCCCCGGCCATCGTGTCCCAGCCGTGCTCGTCGGGTCGACGATATTCGATGTTCCAGGTGGCATAGCCACGTGCCGTCAGATCGACGGCCATCGCGTCCATCAGATCGAATTCCCATCGCGAACGCCAATACCCACCGTGGATCAGCACGGCGACAGGGAACGGACCGTCGCTCTCGGGCACCCGCAGCTCGACGCGTTGTTCCGGGTGATCCCCGTAGGACAGGATCGTTCCGGGGTGGAAGCGGTGGAAATACACGCTGTCGATCGCGAATCGCAGACCGTCGAGTCCACGGCCGCGAATATGAGTGCGTATGCCCGGTGATCTGTCCGGAGTGCACTGACCCAGATCGACCCGAACTGCACTGCTGTACGGCGACGTATCGATCGGGATTCCGTCACCTGGAACGACGATCGCCTCGTCGGAACTGGTTGCGGCATCGACGATGTCACCGGTCAGGCCACGAGCAGCGAGAGCCCGGTTCGCCAGTTCCTCCGCCGTCGCTAGATCGGCGAAGACTCCGGGAGCGGCAACGATATGGATGTGTCTCGAAACGTCGGTCATGGGTTCACGCTACCCAGAACGGCGTCGACCGAGCCCGGGACGGTGCGTCCGGACTCGGTCGAAGAACGTGCAGTCGAAGAATGCGGATCAGTTGTCGACGGCCTCGTTCAGTTCGCGCAGGCGGGGGAGTGCGCGGTTGGTGAGCAGGTCCTCGCGGGTCGCGGCGGAGACGGCCATGCTGTCCTTCCACAGTGACCGGCCGGCCATCGCGCCGCGCGCGCCGTTCGCTACAGCGACGCGTACCTGCTCGATGAACGTCTCGTGGTCGACGCCTGCCGAGAGCACTGCCCACGGAACACCCTGTGCCGCTTCGGTAACGGCGGCGCAGGCCTCGGCGGAGCCGGGGTAGGGGAGCTTGAGGACCTTGGCACCGCATTCGACCGAGATGCGGGTGGAGTCGGCGATGATCTTGCCGAAGCCTGCCTTGTAGTCCTCGTCCGATTCGCCCTCGAGCTTGTAGGTCAGGATTTCGACGATGAGCAGCAGGCCTTCGGCGGAGCACGCCTTGACGAGGTCGCGAATCTCCTCGGCGACACGGGAATCGACGCCCTGCCGTTCGGGACGCATGTAGAAGAGCATCTTGGCGACATCGCCACCCAGGTCGCGTACGACGCGCGGGGTGACGCCGTCGACGTACCGGGTGTAGCGCAGGCCGTCGGTCTCCTCGAAGCCCGAGGCGTCCATGCCGACCACCAGCGCGGTGCCCCGCGAGAGCACACCCTCGTCGACGATCTTGGGCAGTGCGACCTCCGGGTCGAGCAGGATCGCCGGGGCGTGATTGCCGAGGTAGCGAACCAGATCGGACTTGGCGTCGGCGAGCTGCTCGAACGTGACCGAACCGGGCCCGTCGGGAGCGTCCGTCATGACCGCCTTCATGCCGTTGCGTTGATCTCCTGCGACGATGAGCATGTTGCCGTCGGCGGTGGAGATGGCGGCCATTCCGCGACGTTCGAGTGTGGTCAGTTCGTTCATTGTTTTCTCCTGGTGCTGGGTTGGGGTCGAGAGCGAGCGAGACAACGTTGTCTCACTGCAGAAATGTGGGCTCAGATCTCTATGAGCGTCAGTAGTCGCGCCGCGAACAACGCTGCGCCGTAGGCGGTGTCCTGGGCGCGGGTGGAGACCGAGACATCGGGGAGCACTTGCGCGCGGGCATCTCGAACGCTGGCCATGCTCGCCCAGCCGCCGGTGAGCAGCGTGGAACGGGCCGGGGCAACCTCCGCGTCGAGGGCGGCGATGAGCCGCGCGATCTCGTCGTTGCCGTGCAACAGAATCGAACGGAACAACTCCGCCGCGTTCACCCCGTCCGTCCGCACGGTGATCGACAGAACCCCGTCGTCGTTGCGGGCTCCGGCGATGTCGATACCGCCGTCGGTGGACGGTCCGCCGGCAGGCAATGCGCACACCCGCTGATCGAGCAGGTCACGCCCGGCGCGGTCGGTGATGTCGCACAACTGCAACGCCCGTCGCATCAACAGCCCGGTCTTGACTCCGGCGACGAGTACGTGTTGGCCCGGAACCACATGCCGCACCGAATTGATCAGATGATCGGCCAGACGGCTTCGTGCATCGGGCGTCAGCGGAGCGTCGAGCACTCGCAGCAGCACCTCGGCGGTTCCCATCGACACGTGATAGCGGTCGTTGGGGATTGCCCCACCCGATACGGCGGAGACGAGGTGGTCATGGCCGGCCACGGTCAACCGTGCCCCCGCGATGGCGTCGGGGAGGGCGGGTCCGGTTGCCGTTCCCAGATCCGTGCCCGCATCGACGAGAGGCGGGATGAATTCGGCCCCGACGCCCAAGTGCGTCAACATCTCCGACCACGGCTCGCCGGTGTCCTGATCGAGCAGGCCGGTTCGGGAACCGAGCGAGTAATCGGCCACCGCGCGGCCACCGAGGGACAGCACGACGAACTCGGGAAGGTTGAACCATCGCAGTCCGGCCAGCTTCAGTCCGTTGTCGCGCAGGTGCGCGATCTTGACCACCGACACCTGGACACCGACGGGAAGGCCTGTCTTCCCGGCGAACCGGTCACGTAGATCCTGGGGTAGTGCGTCGACCTGCTGTTGCCCTCGGGGATCGAACCACGCGAATGCCGGCGCTCGGACAACGTTGTCTTGATCCAGAAGGAAGCCCGTCTCACCCATTCCGGACACTGCGATCGCATCGATGCGCGACGCGGGATCGCCGGTCACCTCGGGTAGTCGGCGCGCGACGGCCTCGAGCAGATTCGCGATGGTGGCGAGCAAGTCCTCGGCCGCGAGATCGGTGGTACCGCCCGGGCCGTGACGCCACGGTGTCGGACTCTGCTCGATGAGCATTTCGGTGCCGGCATCGTCGGTGACGAGTACTTTGACACCGGTGCTCCCGAGGTCCAGTCCCGCAACAAGTCTGGGGTTCACGGAGTTGGTCTCATTTCTGTACGGGTAGGGGGAGTGCGTGCGAGAGTCTTTCCACCAACGTGGTGGGCGCGACCTGTTGCTCCGGTTCGAGGTAGGGATCGTCGAAACGCTGCACCAGCCGATCGAACGCGAGTGTGCCGATGCGATACGGGTCTTGGTCGATGCACGTCACCGATGGACTGACGGCATCGGCGAGCGAGAAATTACCGAACGAGACCATCGCCACGTCGGTGCGATCCATTTCGTGCAGCACCGATACCACGGCCGTCGCATGACGTGCGTTGGCGACGAAGAAGGCGGTCGGCGGATTGCGTAGTGCCAATAGCTTCTTCACCACGGGCCGTACCGAATCGGCGGCGTGCGACACCGGGGGAGCAAGTGCCACGTCCGGCTTCTGGCCGAGGTTCGCGAGAACATCGAAATACGCCTCACGGCGCAACTGCGCGGTCTGCAGTCGATCGTCGAAGCCGAGCAACGCAATTCGGGTGTGCCCGCCCTCGACCAGTTTCTCGACGGCTCGTTTGGCAGCGCCGTAATCGTCGACGATGACCGAATCGAATCCCGGGATGGAACGGTCGATGGTCACCGTGGGCAATGTTCGACGCCGAGGCACGAGAAAGTCGCTGTGATCGCCGACCGGCGCGAGAATGATGCCGCGCACGTGTTGACCGGCCAGCAGTGCCAGCTGGTCGCGTTCGCGCTGGGCGTCGAACCCGGTGCTGCCGACGATGACGGCGAGTCCGTGTTCGAGTGCCCGATCCTCGACGGCACTGACCAGGGAAGCGAAGAACACGTCGTCGATGGAGTCGACGACGATGCCGATGGTGTTGCCCGATCCCGATTTCAACGAGCGCGCAGCCGAATTGGGGACGTAGTTCAGCGTCTGCACCGCGGCCTCGACGCGTTCGCGCAACTCGGGCAAGACGGTGTCCACGCCGTTGACGACGCGGGAGACGGTCTTGAAGCTGACGCCTGCCAATGCGGCGACGTCTTTGATGCTTGCGCGCTCGGTCACGTGAACTCTCGATCGGAGGGATTGCGTTTCGCTGTAGCAAGGTGCGAGACAACGTTGTCTTGTATGATTGCCGCTATGCCTCATGTCTGTCAAGACGTTTCCGTGATCGATCGGGATCGACTGCCGGTCCTGCTCGTCGCGGGTGCTGCCGGGAGTGGAAAGACCACCCTGGGACGCGAGCTGGCGCGCCGTTTCCGCATCCCCTTGCTCGACCTCGACACCCTGACGAATCCGCTTCTCGATCAGCTGGATTCGGTGTCGGTCGGCCCGCACTGGAACAGTCCAGGGCCGCACTCGGAGCAGATTCGAGCCGGCCGATATGCAGTATTGCTGGCCGCTGCCACCGATCTCGTTGACATCGGTCAGCGGCCGGTCCTCGTGGCTCCGTTCACCCGTGAGCTGACCGGTGGCGCGGAATGGGAGCAGCTGATCGCGCAATTAGCACCGGCCGCAACGTCGGTCGTGCACGTGGACGGCTCGCCGGAACTGCTGGCGCGTCGACGGGCCGCCCGTGGGGCAGAGCGCGACGCACATCGGCCGTCGGATACTCCGGCGGAGAAGCCGCGTGTTCCTCATCTACGGGTCGATGCCGAACTGTCCACCGAGCAGCAGGTAGAGCTGGTCGCGGGAACTCTCGAGGGCTACGTGCAGCGGTGATCGCTTCCGGGCGTGCACGATCGACGTTCGATCAGCTCGACCCCGAGTATGTTGCGCCGCTTGAAGCGCTTGCCGGGATTCTCGATTCGGCCCAGTAGCCGCTCGATGGCCAACCGGCCCAGCCGAGCAGGATTCTGGTCGATCACCGTCACCGGTGGCATCACGGCATCGGCAAGGGGAAAGTCGCCGAATCCGACGAACGCCAGATGCAGCAAGTTCATCTGCTGCAGAACGGGGACACATGCCATGGCCACGCGTGCGTTGGAGAGAAACAGCGCTGTCGGTGGATCGTCGAGCGCGGTCAGTGCGGTCAGGGCGCTGCGTGCATCGTCGCGGCCCATGACGCCGAGCGCAACGAGGGATTCGTCGAACTCGATTCCTCGGGCCTGCAACGACTCTCGATACCCCTTCAGCCGATTTCGGCTGGTAGGAATGTTGGCACTGTCGCCGATGACCGCGATCCGAGTGTGGCCGAGTCGTAGCAGATGATCGGTGGCCAGCACCGCCCCACCGTGATCGTCGTCGACGAAGCTGTCGGCCTTGAGGCCATCGGGTCCGCGATCGACGAAGACCGTGGGAGTCTTGTCGATCCACCGCTCCAGATAGCCGTGGTCGGCACCCGTGGGTGCAATGATCAAGCCGCTCAACTGCCTCCGCAACAGTGACTCGACCAGCGCCTGCTCCTGATCACCGTCGTGGCCCAGGCTGGTGACCAGCACGGCCATGTCGTCCTCACGGGCGCGCTCCTCCACCGCGCGTGCGATGGAGGAGAAGAACGGATCGTCGATGTCGGGCACGGCCACACCGATTGCCGCGGCTTGACCGTTGCGAAACGACGTCGCCATCGTGTTCGGAACGTAATTGAGCGAGTTCAGGGCATCGGTGACGCGAGCGCGCGTGTCGGGGTCGACGTGCGGGTCGTTGTTGTACACCCGTGAGACGGTCTTGGCGCTGACTCTGGCCAGCGCCGCGACATCCTGCATCGTGGTCATGATCTACCCCCGTCTGCTCGTCGTCCGCTCGTCATCGACTGGTGTAGCCGCCGTCCACCGGCAACGACACTCCCGTCACCATGGAAGCATCATCGCTCAACAAGAAGGCAATCGGCGCGGCAATCTCGTCCTCGGTGGCCCAGCGACCCAACGGCATCTGTGCCAGGAACGGCTCCTCGATCTCCGGACGACCCCAGTAGAACGCGGACATCTCCGTCATCACGACGGTCGGATTGACTCCGTTGACCCGGATGCCGTGGCGGCCGAGTTCGAGGGCCGAGACGCGAGTGATGTTGTCCAGGGCTGCTTTCGAGGAACCGTATGAGACGTGTCCTGTCAGCGCGACGAGACTGGCCTGGCTCGAGACGTTGACGATCGATCCGACACCGGCGGCGATCATCGCGGGGACGGTGTACTTGATGACGAGCAGAGCGCCGCGCGCGTTGATGGCGATGACCTTGTCGAAGATCGAGATGTCGGTGTCCTGAGGCGTCGCGATCTCGCCGCCGAAGCCCGCGCAGTTCACCACCCCGTACAGCTCCAAGCCGGAGACGGCGTCACGCACGCTGTCTTCCGACGTCAGGTCGAAGGCCAGGGGTTGTGCGCCGGTCTCGTCGGCGAGCTTGTCCAATGCATCCACCGACTGGCCCGCGGCAACGACATCGGCACCGTCGGCCACGAGTCGTCGCACCGTCGCCGAGCCGATGCCTCCGCTGGCACCGGTCACCAAGATCGTCCGGCCGTCGAACTTCGCCATGGGGTCTACCTCTGCTGTTCCGAATGGATATGTCATCGATGTCATCGGCTCGCTGAGCGGGCGCAATGTCATCGGTGTCATGGACGGTACCTCAGGACACCTCCGACGGCTCGAAAATCGAACAGATCGGTTATTTCTGCAGCTGAGAGGCGGTACCGTCCGGTCCGATAGTGGTTCGACAGTGCGCCACCATCCATGTGCATCGTTTGTGTCATGTCACCGGTGACATGAATTTTCGCGAAACACGTGACAACGCGGGTTGCGTGGGTCACACTCGTTTACACAACGAGCCCCGCGGGGAGCTCGACCCGCCTCGCAGATCACGTTCACCGACCGAGCTGCACGGGCACCGGTGGGGGTGTCCATCCCGCACCCGAAGGTTTTCGATCCGACCTAGGAGTATCCATGGCCAGCGTTGCACCTGTTGCGACACCGATCCTCGAAGCGAGGGGATTGTCGAGGAGCTTCGGAAACGTGCGCGCCCTCGACGACGCCGATTTCGACATCTACCCCGGCGAGGTCGTCGCCCTCATCGGCGACAACGGTGCCGGCAAGTCGACGTTGGTCAAGGCGCTCTCGGGAAGCCTTGCCGTCGACACCGGAGAGATCCTGTTCGACGGCACCGCCGTCGATCTCGACAGCCCAACGGTGGCAGCGGAACTCGGCATCGAGACGGTGTTCCAGGATCTCGCGCTCGCGCCGCACCTCAACGCCCAGCAGAACATGTTCCTCGGCCGGGAGCTGCCGGCGAGAGGCCCGCTCGGCCGACTCGGTTTCCTCGACGTGTCCACTATGCGTAAGCAATCGCAGGCCGCTCTCGACGAACTGGGAGCCACCGTTCGCAGTCTGACCGTCCCGGTCGGCTCGATGTCCGGTGGACAGCAGCAGGCCATCGCCATCGCACGTGCCGTCGCATGGGCCAAGGGGGTTGTGTTCCTCGACGAACCGACCGCTGCGCTCGGCGTGGTGCAGACCCGCAACGTACTCGACACCATTCGTCGGGTGGCAGATCGGGGAGTGGCAGTGGTCTTCATCAGTCACTCGATGCCACACGTCATCGAGGTCGCAGACCGCGTGCAGGTGCTGCGGATGGGCAGACGCGTCGCCACTCTCGACGCCAAGAACACGACCATGGAAGAACTCGTCGGTGCGATGACCGGCGCGACCACCGGAGCCACACGATGAGCAATCAGATCATCACCCCATCCATCGAACCGTTGCCGCCGAGCGAGAAGCCGTCGAAGCACACGTTCGACCTCGTCGAATCGCTCCGTAACCTCGCTCGCGTCCAGGTCTTCCAGATCGTCCTGGTGTTGGCAGCCATCTGCATCGTGTTCTCGATCATGGCTCCCGGGAGTTTCCCCGAGTGGGGCAACATTCGGCAGATCATCCAGAACGTCTCCATCCTGGCCGTCCTCGGGATCGGCATGACGTTCGTGATCGTCACCAGCGGCATCGACCTTTCCGTCGGGTCGGTTCTCGTCTTCTCCGGTGTCGTCTCGGCCAAGACCATGGCAGCCATCGGTGGCGACGGATGGGGAGTCGCCGCCGTCGGGATCGTGGTGGCCCTGGGATGCGGCCTCTGCTGGGGATTGCTCAACGGATTTCTGATCGGCAAGGCCAATGTGCCTCCACTGATCGTCACGCTCGGTACCCTGGGCGGCGCACTCGGGCTCTCGCAGGTCATCACCGGCGGCGTCGACATCCGAGACGTTCCACCGGTACTGGTCGACACGATCGGGTACGGAAATCTACCGGCCACCACCATCCCGCTGATCTCGAGCATCGCCCTGGTGCTGGTGGTCATCTTCGGAATCGTGCTGCATCGCACCAAGTTCGGTCTCTACACGTTCGCCGTCGGCTCGAAGGAACAGTCCGCTCGTCGAGTCGGCATCAAGGTGGACATGCACCTGGTCAAGATCTACGCACTCTCGGGCACCCTCGCCGGACTCGCAGGAATTCTGTCGCTCTCGCAGTACGGCACCACCGCCATCGCGGGTCAGTCGCAGACCAACCTCAATGTCATTGCGGCCGTTGTCATCGGCGGAACGAGCCTGTTCGGTGGCATCGGCACGATGTTCGGCACCGTCGTCGGACTCTTCATTCCCGCAGTGCTGCAGAACGGATTCGTCATCGTCGGCGTTCAGCCGTTCTGGCAGCAGGTCGCCGTCGGCGCCGTCCTCATCGCCGCCGTGTACTTCGATCAGCGTCGTCGTGACGCAGCGAGTCGAGGTCAGTCGCCCAGCTCGCTCAAGAAACTCTGGTCCCGAAGTCCGTAGCTCGGGCCGGCCCACAACTCCCTCCCGCACAATCCCTTACAAGAAAGTCGACCATGATCACATCACGCACCGCCGTCGTTGCACTGAGTGTCGCTTCGGTCTCCGCCATGTTTCTGGCGGGCTGCTCGTCCGACTCCGGAAGCGGTGACGGCAGCGGCAAGATCGCCTTCATCCAGGGCGTGAGCGGCGACGAGTTCTACATCAGCATGCAGTGCGGAATCGAAGCTGCAGCCGAGGCCGCCGGCGTCACCGTCGACACTCAGGGCCCGGTCAAGTTCGATCCCACGCTGCAGAAGCCGATCGTCGATTCCGTCGTCGCATCGCGGCCGTCGGCCATCCTGATCGCGCCCACCGACGTCGCGGCGATGCAGGCACCGTTGGCGGCTGCGGCGAACGCGGGCATCAAGGTCGTCCTCGTCGACACCACCCTCGAAGATCCGTCCATCGCGGTGTCGTCGATCTCCTCGGACAACAAGGGCGGTGGAGCGGAAGCATTCAACGCCATCCAGGAGCTCAACCCCTCCGGCGGCAAGGTTCTGGTCATCTCCACCGACCCCGGTATATCCACCGCCGATGCGCGTGTCGAAGGCTTCGAAGAGGCCGTAGGAGCCAATTCGGCATTCGACTACCTCGGAGTGCAGTACAGCCACAACGACCCGGCCGAAGCTGCCCGTCTGGTCTCGGCCGCTCTGGCCAAGGACCCCGACATCGTCGGCATCTTCGCCGCCAATACCTTCGCAGCCGAGGGCACCGCGACGGGCGTCCGACAGGCAGGCAAGCAGGACCAGGTCAAGATCGTCGGATTCGATGCCGGTCCCGCACAGGTCAAGCAGCTGCGTGAAGGAACAGTGCAGGCACTGATCGCCCAGCAGCCCGACACGATCGGCACCGACGGCGTCGAGCAGGCCATGGCTGCGATCGACAACAAGCCGGTCACGTCCGAGATCTCCACCGGCTTCCACGTCATCACCGCCGACAACATCGACGGCGACGGTGCGCAGTACGTCTACAAGTCGTCCTGCTGACCTGTAGCACCTCGAACTGCGGTGGTGCTCCTGGTGGCAGCACATGCCCGGGAGCGCCACCGCTCACCAATTCCATCCGAATCGTTCGACCCGAGGAACCTGTCATGACCATGCTTCGCCGCGCGACGTTGGAAGAGCTGCCCGCGACCGTCACGAAGCCGGCCTACGACTTGGACGAACTGCATTGCGGTGTGGTGCATTTCGGCGTCGGCGCGTTCCATCGCGCACATCAGGCGGTGTACTTCGATCGGCTGCTCGCGGCCGGACATCTCGACTGGGCTCTGTGCGGAGTGGGAGTGTTGTCGGGAGACAGGAAGATCGGGGACGTCCTCGACTCGCAGGACCACCTCTACACCCTCGTCACAGTGGATCCGGACGGTCGACGGGACGCCCGGGTGATCGGCTCGGTCGCCGACTTCGTCTACGCGCCCGACGATCCGCAGGGCGTGCTCGATGTGCTCAGCTCGCCCGCCACGATGATCGTGTCCTTGACCATCACCGAGTCCGGTTACGGCGTCGACGACGCCACCGGAGCGTTCGCACCCACCGATCCCGGAGTGCTGCAGGACCTTCGGGATATCACGGTACCGTCGAGTGTATTCGGCTTCCTCACCGTTGCCCTCGCCACCCGCAGACGCCACGGGATCCCGCCCTTCACCGTGATGTCGTGCGACAACATCGTTCACAACGGGTCGGTGACCCGAACGGCATTGACCTCGTTCGCCCGCCATCACGACGCCGATCTCGCCGACTGGATCGATACCACGGTCGCGTTTCCCAACTCGATGGTCGACCGCATCACCCCCGCTACGACGACCGCCGTCGTCGACGACGTGCACAACGACTTCGGAATCGACGACGGCTGGCCGGTACGGTCGGAATCGTTCTCGCAGTGGGTGGTCGAAGACACGTTCTCGTTCGGGCGGCCGCCCTTCGACGAGGTCGGAGTGCAACTCGTCGCCGACGTCGCGCCGTACGAACACATGAAACTGCGGCTGCTCAACGGCTCCCATCAGGCGATGAGCTACCTCGGCATACTCGCCGAGTACACCCACGTGCACGAGGTGATGGCCAGCCCCGACCTGCACGAATTCGTGGCGTCGTACATGCGGAACGAGGCCGCACCCACCCTCGCCCCTGTACCGGGAATCGACATCGAGGGCTACATAGACCAACTGCTGCAACGCTTTTCCAGCCTTGCCGTTCGCGACACGCTCGAACGGCAGATCGTCGACGCGTCCGCCCGCATTCCGAAGTTCGTACTGCCGGTGATCCGCGACCTGCTGGCCCGGGATCGATGCGTCGACCACTGCGCGTTGATACTCGCAGCGTGGTGCGGTGTCTACGAGCGCGGAGACGTGCCGATGCTCGACGCGGATGCCGAACATCTTCAGCGGCTGTCCTGGGAAGACCACGACAACCCCGGTGCCTTCCTGGCGAATCCTGCTGTGTTCGGGGGTCTCTCGACCAGTCCTCGGCTGCGAGGCGCGTACCAGAGGGCCAAACGGTCGCTTCAGGACAGCGGAGCGCGCGGAGCCGTACGGCGCGTGCTGGAACAGTCGGTCGGTCAGGCCTTGTAATAGACAACCTGGTGACTCGTCGCCAGCAATGTCCCGCCCCCGGTCCACAGTTCGGCCGTCTGGTCGAAGTAACCTCGGTGGAAGCGGCGCGCTCGGGCAGTGCCGAGGATGTACCCGTCGGAGTGGCTGACGAGATCCTCGGGCGTCGCGAAGAAGTGGGTCGTCAGTGAGATGGTGCCCGCCGGAACGTAGCGACCGAGACGCTGAAAGATCCTGGGATAGAACACATCGCTGAGCGATGTCAGTGCCGGGAAGTCCAACGGACGCGGCGGTGTGTCTCGAATCCACAGGGTTTCGGTCGAGTCCGCGGATTCCTGGTCGCTCAGAGCGCCTGCCACGAAGCGCATCTCGTAGTTCTGTGCCCAGGCGATTGCATCGGGAAATGTGCCTCGGGGCGTCTCGGCGGGGGAGGGAACGGTCGGTGCCACTGCCTCGATGGTGTCCCACGTCTCGCGCCTCGTACCGAACACTGCTGTTGCGGTGGTGGCGACGTCGCCACCCTGAGTCAGTTCGAGATACCAGTGTTGATTGCTTCGGTTGGTGCGCACGGCACGCGCCGAGATATCGAACTCACCCTCGGCGACGGGGCCGGCGAAGTTCACCGTCAGCGAGACCGGTGAACCCAGACATTCGGGATGCAGCTCGATGGCACGGACGAACGTTGCGGCGGTGAGACCACCGAACGGGCCGACCATGTTGTTGTACGGTGCCGACGTCCTACCGCGGTAAGTGCCGTCGGAAACGGTCTCGAGTGCCACTGCTGTGTCGAACGGATGCATTGTTCTCCCGTAGGTCTCGATCGGCGTTGGTGCCGATTCAAACTATCCGGCTCACCTACACGCCACGCAGGGTGGCTCCTCACGGAATGATTTGCCGGCTGCGTAGCTCGGCGAAGATCCCGGCGAACATGGCCTCGGTGTCGACGAAGCGGTGAAATCCCATGCGACGGGCCTTGGAACCGTCGGCGATGACGTCGTAATCCCAGGAGAACACGAAATCACCGAATGCCCAGGAAGAGACGTCGGAATACGGAGTCGACTGCAGTCCGTGCTCGGCGACGATGGAATCCCACAGCGGCTCCTTGTCTGCCATGACGTCCGCCAGGGACATCGGTAACGGAGTTGCGGTGTCGAGGTCGAACAGACCCGCGATGCGCGGCCACATCTCGCTCCAGCGAAACAGGTCGCCGTTGGTGATGTTGAACGCCTGATTGGCGCAGGTCGGCGTGGTGGCCGCCCATACCGTCGCCTCGGCGAGCAACGATGCGTCGGTCATCTCGAGCAGCGCGCCGAAGGCACCGGGCTTTCCCGGAAACCGCATGGGGACGCCCAGTTTCGCGCACATGGTGGCGTACACGGCGATGACGGTAGCCAGGTTCATCGGGTTTCCGAGAGCGACACCGCACACCACCGATGGCCGGATGGCCGACCAGGTCCACCGCTTGCCGAATTGCCGCGCCTCGAGAAACTTCTGCTGATCGACGTTGAACTCGGGCGGCATGTGGGGCGGATCGGATTCTCGCGCCGGGGTTTTGAAGGGCCCCAGGTGTGCGCCGTACACCTTGTATCCCTGCATCAGACTCACGTGCTCGAGGTCCGGTGAACTGTCCTCGATGGCCGTGACCACGTTGACGAGCATCGAGAGATTGGGGGCGACGAGTTCGGCCCAGCTCGGTCTCTCTTGATACGCGGCGTAGAAGATGTGCGTGACGTCGGTGAGCTCGGCCAGTCTGCTGTGCGTCTCGTCGGCGTCGAGCAGATCCACCGCGATGTGCCGGACGCGTCCGTCGTCGATACCGCCGCGGCGTGAGAGCCCGACGATGTCCCAATCACCTGTTCGCTGCAGGTGATCGACCAAGTTACCGCCGATCACTCCGTTGGCTCCCACTACCACTGCTACGCGAGACATGAACTTCTCCTATCTGGATATCGCGATATTGCGATGTCTTTAGTAGACCACATATCGGAATATTGCGATATTGGAGTAGGCTTCGAGGGTGGCTGACGAACTGGACCCCGCAGAGCTCGCGGCGGTGTTCGGTGCGCTGAGCAATCCCGCGCGATTGGCGATCATGCGGTGGCTCAAGGATCCCAATGACTTTCCGCCCCAGCTCGAGCCCGCCGAGGACGTGGGAGTGTGCCTCAAGCACATTCGATCGCGGGCGGGTGTTTCGCAGTCCACAGCCTCGCAGTACATGGCCGTGCTGCAACGCGCGCAGCTGGTGACAAGCACCAAGATCGGCCCCTGGGTGCACTACAAACGCAACGACGAATTCCTCGACCGACTGGCCGAGACGATCAAGTCCGATTTGTGAAGTCGTCGATCGCCTGATCGATCGAGTTGCTGTCCGTGTGCACATCTCGCGCCCGGTCCCGCAGTGTGTGCCGGTCGGTTGCACGTGCGATGGCCCGTAGGTCGATGCGCTGCAACAGCTTCTTCGTCACCGGTCGCTTGCTGTCCCAGAATGCGAGGGCCGCGATGAGATCAGTCGCTTCCGGTCCGGTCAACAGTGCATGGGCGACGGCGCATGCCGCTGGGTCCTCGAATGGCAGTAGATAGGTGGCGTCGTCGAACACCGCAGGTTTTCCGTCGTAGGGGCCGACCATCCTGAACTGCGGAATCTTGTGGAATCCGGAGATCGCGATCTTGTAGGGCGCAAACGTGTACGGCCCGACACCGAAGATGCAGAACCGGGCGCGATTTCGGTAGATCGACGACTTCCGGCCATCGAGAGCTGTCGTGTTGTCGGTCAGGTACTTCCACAACTTCGGTGCGCTGTCCGCCAACTGTGCGGTGTCGTCACCGGTGTGGGATTGCGGCACGATCATCCATCGCGAGACCACGCTCAACTTGTCGCGATAGACGTCGGTGCATTTGAACAGGGGAAACAGGAAGTCTGTCTCGACGTCGACCGTAGCTCCGAGTTTGGTTCGCGGGCCGTCGTTCTCGGCCAGTTCCATGACGGCAGACGCATCGTGTTTGATGCCCTGACGCCACATCAGTGGACTGATGCCATCGAACTGCTTGCTTCGCTCGTAGGCGTCGACGTCCGCGACGAGTTGTCCGTCGACCACTCCGATCCTGCTGCTGGGGTGCAGTGCGTCCATGCTCGAATACATCTGCGCGGTGTGGTCGGTTGCACCGGTTCCGAGTTCGACCACGAACCAGCAGGCATCGACTCCCGCGTCGAACCACTTCTTGGCGTCGATGGGGCGCAGACTCGAACCGGTGATCGGAAGGCCGTGCCGAGCGCAGTGCAACAGGACGTTTCGAGCTACCTGGGTTTTGCAGATCATCGCAACGGTGACCGGGCGATCTGCGAACTCGGTGAGCAACTTGACCCAGATGAACTCCGCAACATCGAAATTCGAGCTTCCGGTGATCGCATCGATGCCGCGCACGTTCCCGGTGTTCGCACGAGCCGGTCTATTGCTGGAACCCAGAACCGACAGCTGTGAGTTGGTCACCCACGGTGGGTTGCCGACGACGAGGGTCGGGCCCGACTCCGACGTCCATGCGATGTCGCGCGCCAGGTCGAAATCGAAGATCGATGCTGTGATCACCCTGCCGAATATCGATGCTGCCGCGGCGTACTCGGGCTGCACTTCGATTCCGACCCGTTCTGTGTCGGGGTGACCCTCACCGATGACCGACAAGAAGTTCCCGACACCACACGTGGGTTCCAGGACACGAGTCCACTGCCGTCGAGGCAGGGTGTTCACCAACGCACGTGCCAACTCGATCGGGGTCTGGAAGTCCCCGAACTCGTTGTTGGGCATCGATGCCTCCGGCGGTGGTGCGAACAAGTTCCTTCTACGGCACTCAACCACACCACTGCCCAAGGCATTAAAGTTGACTGGGATGAAGCTTTCGCGTGCGGCCCTACTGCTGTCAACTCTGGCGTTCATCGGCGCTCTGATCTGGGTCGCCGTCACTGCGGGGGATCAAGTGCCCGCGCACTTCGACGGGTCCGGTCAGGTCGATCGCATGGACTCGAAGCTGTCCTTCCTGCTGACGATGGGCGGCATCGGATTCGCGATCATCGGGTTGTTCGCGAGCATCGGGTGGTGGTTCCCCAAGGTTCCGGGGTCCATGGTGAATCTGCCGAGTCGGACGATGCACGAGTATTGGACTGCCGCCGAGAACCGACCCGAGCTGAACCGAAAGATGGCCGAGGACCTCGAGTGGATCGGTGCGGCAACGGCATTGCTGTTCGCCTGGATCACCGGCGTTGCGGGTGCAACGACGGGCGACTCGGTCGGCGTCTGGGTTCTCGCCGTCCCGACGGCGCTGTACCTGCTGGCCATTCTGGGATACGTGGTGTTCGTCGTCAAAGGCGGCCGGTACCGCGTACCGAAGAACTGACTCAGGGGAGTGGTTGCAGCATCGCCAATTTCGATCCGGACTGCACCAGATATCCGCCCTCGGTTGCGTCGACCAACAGCTCGAAGCTCATCGACTCGTCGTCCGGAAACATCATCGACGTCGATGCAGTCCACTCGGTCCCACCGGTGGTCACGTCGACCGCGGAGAGATCGGTTCCGGCCGAGGTCAACACCAGATCGTTGTCGCGCCCGATGATGCTGCCGTTCAGCTCGGCCTGCCACAGGTGCTCGCCGTCTCGCAGGTCGATCGCGGTGGTGCCATTGGATGCCTGCAGCAACCCGACATAGCCGATGACATGCGTCAGGGTGGCGTACGTGCGGGGCTCGTTGAGTTCGTCGCCGGGAAAGTCGTACGACAGGGCGTCGTCGCGCCACAGTTCCTCGCCTGTGTTGCGGTCGAAGGCCGTTTCACCGAGAACGATCGGTATCGCCGTGTCGGTGGGCTCGTCCAGCGAAGGTTGTTGTACGACAGGGCTGTCCGATCGTGCGAGGACCGTGCCGTCCGAACGGAAGGCGGCGGACCCTTTCGATTCCGTACTCGTACCCTCACAATCTCTCAACGACGCAATGGCCAGGTCGCCTGCGGTGCGTCCCACGGCTCCCAGACAATCCTCGAGGCTGTCCGTCTTCCAGAGTTGCCGTCCGGTCGAGGCGTCGAACGTGGAGAAACCGCCCCCGACGTCGAAGGTTCCGATGTCGTCACCGACCTTCAATGCGGTGGCGTAATCGTCCTCCCAGCCGGCCGACGCGTGCAGCGGAACCGTCCAGTCGGCGCTCGGATTCTCCAATGTTCCGCGGTGCAACAGAATGTCACCGGCTTCGAGGTCGCCCGATGTCGTGTACACGCGATCGTTCGCAACCGTGACGGCGAACAGGTCGAGATCGGTGGGGTAGTTCCGCGATTCGCCGGTGATCGGATCGAAGGTGACGTAGCCCGGCGTCGCACCCCAGATCGGTTGGTGGCACACGAGTCGGCCGCCGAGCGGCTCGTCGGCGCACGCGGCCACGTCCGGAGCGGGGGTCTTCCACAGAACGCTGCCGTCCGCGGTGTCCATTCCGACCATGACTGCCTCGTCGTTGCCGGATTCCGAGGACACGACGGCCAGTGTGAGAGCGGTGTGGCCGATCAGAATCGAGCCGGCCTGCCATGTGTACATCGAACCTGTCCTCGGAGAGGCGAAGGTGGCTCCCTCTAGTCCGATGTCCGCCGCATCGACGGACCACGCCAACCCCGGTGCGTCGTCCGAGGCGTCGGTGATCTTCTTGATGGTCGTCGATCGGTCCTGGGTCACAACGGCTATCGCGGCACCGACCGACAGTGTTGCGACGATCGCCGCAACGACCAGTGTGGTGTCCTGGGTCCATCGCATCATCGAAGGTCCAATCCTGCTGTGTTCGCCAGGTTCTCGAGCAGTGCCGGATCCTGCACCGGTTGTGTCGTAGACACCGTGATCTCGAGCCCCGACGACGTGACGACGGAGACCGAGGAACCCGGCCCATATTCGTCCGGTGAGACGAGCTGGGGCTCCTCCGTTGTCGTCGAATCGGATTGGATGTCAGGCGTGGCCCGGACAACGCTGATCATGAGTTGCCCGGCAATGCTGTGCACCGTCTGACAAGGCCCCGAACCGAATTCACTGGTGTGCAACGCACCCAACGGTGGTGTCGGAGCGAGCGCCGCCGCGTCTGCCCGCCGGAGAGCGTCGTTGAGCGTTCGAATCTCTTCGCGGGAGAACGACGGCGTCGATGAGTCGTCCCAGCCGACACCCCAGCCTGCGTAGCAGTCGGCAGCATTGCCCGGTGTTCCGGCAGGGATGGGAGCAGTGATCCTGAGGGCAGGGTCGGCGGCTATTCGGACCAGGTCGTCGAGCGTCAGTTTCAACGTGTCCGGGTCGTTACCGCCGGAAACCGAGGCGGAGACGACGGACCCGTCCGGCGTGTACGCGGTGGCCGTCCGGGAGTAGGACCTCTGACCGTTGGTTTCGCGCCACGTGTCGTCGGTGTCCAGCACCGTTCCGTCCGGCAGACTCCGTCGCTCATCCACTTGGCCGGCCACGCACGGTGGTGGTTCGGCCGAGTCTGCCGGGCCGACACCGACACTGAGATAGTCGGACTCGCTACCCGAGGCCAGTGGGGTGGATGCGTGCGCCGAGTCGAGGACGAAATCCTCGGATTCGCTCGACGCGGGTATCGGGCCGAAGTAAATGGACGTGGTCGACGAGATCGCGGAGGGAAGTGCTGCCATCAACGCCTCGGACATGAGGTGCGCTCGGGGTCCGCTGTACCAGGGGGCCGCAGGATTGTCGTACGATTCATCGCCCGTGGTCAAGAAGGCGAGGGATGAGGATTCGCTCGGAGGCTCGACGGTGTCGCACCCCGGAATGCTTGCCGACGCGTCGACCTCCGGGGTGACCACCACGTATTCCTGCTGCGGAGGCTCCGGAACGGGTGTCGCCGATGTCGTTGGTAACGAGGTCAATTCGGGCTCCTCGGCCGGAGCGGTCAGTCCCGCTGCGACTACACCGAGTGCCACTATCGATACGAGGACGAGTGTGTTCAGCAGCGCGGAACGATTGCGTTCGGTGGGCTGCGTGTCCCCGTTCATGACCCTCGCTTCGTTCGCCGCATTCGCGACGAATGTCGCGCAATATTCATACCATTCGTTTTGCTAATTGTGCCGGGTGTAGCAGCCAGATGACATCCTGGCAGCCCCCGATCACCTCGCCGGCGGGATCCGGCGTTCGATGACACGCGGCCGGTCGATGTTCAGTGCGTACCGAGTCCGTCGAGGAGAAGTTCACCGACGAACGTCGCGTTGTCCTGCGGGCTGTTCTGTCGTCGGGTGAAGCATCGCATCAGCAGAGTGTTGGTGATTCCGGCAGCGAGATCCACTGGGCTCGAGCTCGTTCGGAAAATGCCGGTGTCCTGTCCTCGCGCGATGACCGGTGCAATGATCGCCGGCAGGTTGAGCTTCTCCTTGATCGAGATCAGTCCCTCCGGCTCGCCGTAGGTGTCGTGTGCGACGGCGACGAGGAGAGCGTCCATGAACTCGAGTTCGTCGGCGGCGAGTTGCGCGCACCGCAGCATGTGATTCCGCAGAATCGTGAGCTCGTCGAGGCCCAGCAACTGGTCGTCGGCTACCGACTCGCGAAGACGATCGACTCGACTCTGCAGTGCTGCAACGATGACGGACGGTTTGGTCGGAAACAGTGTCTTGCACGCCGCCCTCGGCACTCCCGCGATATCGGCGACGTCGTCCATTCGCGTCATGAAGTAGCCACGCTTTCCGAACTCGTCGCGCGCAGCGGTGACGATCGCAGCACGCGGATCGCGGGGCAGCGGCCGCTCCTCGCCCGAGACACCGACTTCCCCCACGACGTCATCGAGGTGCTGATGATGCCCCGACGTGTCGACGACGGCCCCTAGGAAGGCGAGCAGCGCATCGGACAACACATCGGCCGATACGGAAGCGGCGTCGACCTGACTGCGGATGCGAAAGCCGTCCACGACGGCATTGACCGTCACGGCGAACGATCGGGCCGTGAAGGGACGGCGAAAGGCTCCACCGTCGGGAGCGAACAGAACCTCGAATGCGTCGAGCACGGCGTCGTCACGCAGGCGGTACTCAGCGGCGAGTGCCGCGGAAGCGGGTCCGCGGAAAACATGGTCGAGAAGAGACGCGGTGGTGCTCTTCCGGTCGACGATTGCCGGGAAGTGGTCCGCGACGAGCGCCGACACCGATGCGCGAATCGACGCGCCGCTGTTCGTCATCTGCGCGCGAACGATGTCGTGGATGTCGACCGGTGGAGGAGTACGGGACAAATGTTCGACGACCGCGGTGAGGAAGTCGGATTTGGTCTTGAACTTGCGGAAGAACGTCGCCGTCGACGAGTCGGTCTCGTGGACGACGTCCTCGATGCGCAGTCCGCGTTCGAGGATCTTGCGCGGATGTGCGATCAGCAATGACACACCCGCCTCGACGAAGTGGGCGGCGGTCGCGTCGAGCTCGGTCATAGAGGCGGACTTTACCCAGGTGGGGCCAAGATCGAGGTCGCGGGCGACAGTATTCACTCTCAGGTGAGAGCAACCTCGGTCATTCCTCGGAGTGACCCAGCGGAGCGGTTGCGGTGTCATTGGCCGTGTTCGCGCCACCGGGACAGCGGCGGTGCCCGACACCAAGGACCTCCATGACAGTGCTCGATATCCGCGTCGGCGACGCACCCGACCCCCGGCTCAGCGCTCGTGAAATCGAAGTACTCACCGCCTGGCTCATCTCGGATTCCAAAGCGGAGGCGTCGCGTTCGCTCTATCTGTCGATGGGAACCGTCAATACACATCTGACTCGCATCAGAGCGAAATACACGGCGGTGGGGCGAACTGCACCGACCAAGGCGACGTTGCTGGTGCGTGCGCTGCAGGACGGGTTCATCGACATCGACGATCTGTGAGCGGCTATTGCACCTCGACGCGTCTGGACTTGATCTTCTTCACCACGAACCAGGCGATCAGCGCGACGACTATGCCGATGACGACGTACTGGAACACCGAGGCGTAGTTCTCCACGTAATGCCAGTTCTCCCCGAGGAAGTAGCCGGCGAGTACGAAGATCGAGTTCCAGATCAGGCTGCCGAGAGTGGTGTACAGGGTGAATTGCAGAATCGGCATCCGGGACACGCCGGCCGGGATGGATATGCCCGAACGGACGACCGGGATCATGCGGCCGAAGAACACTGCCGACCGACCGTGACGGGTGAACCAGTCCTCTGCCTTGGTCAGATCCTCGGTGCCGACGAACGGCATCTTCTCGACGATGGCATACATCCGATCGCGGCCGAGCTTGATGCCGAGCCAGTACAGGACGAGTGCGCCGAGCACCGAGCCTGCCGTCGTCCAGAACAACGCACTCAGCAGCGTCATGCCGCCCTGCGACGCGGTGAACCCGGCGAGAGGGAGGATGATCTCGCTGGGAAGGGGCGGGAAGAAGTTCTCCGCGGCTACGGCGATTCCGGCCCCAGGGCCGCCGATGGCCTCCATCAAACTCACTGCCCATCCGGCGATCCCTCCGAGGTCGCTGTCGGCTGCGGCAAGGGAGGAAAGGGCACTCATGGCAACGACTGTACGAAACCGACGCCAGGAAAATCTGCTCACCAGGACAAATGCCCGAGAATTGAGACATATGGAACACTCGTCGGTGTGAACCGAGTCTCCCGAGTAGTCCCCGCTGTTGCCGTTGCCACACTCCTGCTGAGTGCCTGCGGGTCCTCGGATTCGGCCGAGCCGGCACCGAGCACCCCGAGCGGTTCCTCCTCGTCGGCGGCAACGTCATCGAGTTCGAGCACCGCAACGGTCTACGACCTGCCCGGTAGCGGAGTGTTCCCCGAGGGCATCACCGCCGCGGACGACACGTTCTACGTGACGTCGACGTCCGACGGAGCGGTGTTCCGCGGAACCGTCGGATCTCCCGATGTGTCGGTGTTCCTACCCGGCGGCGCGGACGGACGCACCGGTGCTGCGGGTATCGATGTGACCGATGACGACGATCGCGCCGACTACCTGGTGATCGCCGGTGGAGCCACCGGCAAGGTGTGGGTGTACGACGCCGAATCCGGTGACCTTGTGGCCACGTTCACCAACGGTCTCGGTGCAGACGCGACATTCCTCAACGACGTCGCCATTGCCGACAACGGCGATGCGTACGTCACCGACTCGCGCAGCCCGGCGTTGTACCGCATTCCCGCCGAACAGATGACCGCCGGAACGCAGGACGGACCGTTGGAAACGTTCGTGAGCTTCGACGGCACTCCGTTCGCGTACGGAGAGGGGTTCAACGCCAACGGCATCGTGGAGAACGACGACGAATCTGCGTTGATCGTCGTGCAGTCGAGCACCGGCAACCTGTATCGGATCGACAAGACTTCCAAGGAGGTCACACAGGTCGATCTCGGGGGAGCGACACTCATGAACGGCGACGGGATGGAGATGGACGACGACACGATGTACGTCGTTCGCAATCGCGACGGTCTCATCGCGAAGGTGGATCTCGACGACGACGGAAGAACCGGCGCGGTCACCGGCGAGATCACCGACGCATCGTTCGCGTATCCGACAACCGTTGCAGCGATGGACGATCGGCTGTACGTGGTGAACAGTCAGTTCGACAAGCGTGGGGGAGAGCCCGTCGAGCCGTTCACCGTCAGCTCGGTTCCGGAGTAGAGCGGCTGCGCCGCACGTGCACGAAAGTTCGTAGCAGAGACCGAGTTTCCGTGCACAACGATCAGTCGGCGACGATGGCGTCGATCTGACCGAGTGCCAGGGCCATACCCTCGTCCATGCCCATCTCGACGAGTTCTTCGAGCTGGCTGAGGCTGTCGAATCGCGAACGTATGGTCATACGTGTTGTGCCACCGACGTCTTCGAGGGTCGCGGTGGCGTGGGTGACGGGCATCGTCGACAACGGATTGCCGGAGTCGTCGGCGAAACCGTCGTCGAAGGACAGTGTGGTCGGCGCGGAGATCTCGGTGAAAAGCCACCAGCCGGCGGCTTTTTCGCCCTCGGGTCCGGTCATGTAGTACGACGCTTTTCCGCCCGGAACGAAGTCGTGGCTCTCGAAGGTCGCGGGCCACGTCGGCGGTCCCCACCAGCGCTCGAGTTGTCGAGGGTCCTCCCAGATCTGCCACACCCGTTCGACTTTTGCGTCGAACTCGGCGACCATCGTCATGGTCAACGTCTCCGCATCCTTGTGGGAGCTGATGAACGGCATGGATTCAGCCTTTCTCGTCGTGGGAAAGTAGTTCGTCGATCCGGTCGACTCGACGTCGCCAGATCTCTTCGTATGCGTCGAGCAGTGCGCGGGCTCGTGCGATGGTGTCCAATCGAACTCGCACGATCTGCTCCCTGCCACGCTTGTGTTTCGTGATCACGTCGGCGCGTTCGAGAACGGCGACGTGCTTCTGCACAGCGGCAAAACTCATGGCGTAGTGAGCCGCCAATTCCGACACCGACTGTTCGCCGACAGTGACCCTCGCGACGATGTCACGCCGGGTCTTGTCGGCGAACGCCTGGAACAGGCGATCGACCTCGTCGTCACTCAACTCATCTACAACCATTTGGTTGTAGGTTATGCCCGCCTTTCTCTCGGGTCAAGGGGGTACGCCCGAACCTTCAGGCAACATGGAGTGCGGGACGGCGATCGACGCCGTGCGAGAGGGGAGGCGTTGTGCCGATTGGACCGGCCATGATCGGCGCATTGACGATGGTGCTGGGCGCACTCGTGGTGCTGGTTCTCGATATCCACACTGCATGGCATACGCCCTCCCATCTGCGCCGAACGATCAGCGAATACGGACTCGGCGCGCAGCAGTGGGTGTTCTCGATCGGCGTCGTACTGCTCGCATTCGGTTCTGCACTCACCCTCGCGTCCGCGATTCGACATCGTCTCACTCGGCCTGGTGCAGCCGCCTCGATCTTCCTCACGCTGTGGACCGTGGGGCTCATTGCCGTCGTCGCTGTGCCGAAGCAGGACTGGTCGAACGACGCCTCCCTGAGCCTCGGCGGGACGATCCACAGGTTGGGGGCTGCCGTGGCGTTCGTCAGCATCCCGGTCGCGGTGTTCGCGTTCTCGCGGCCCTGGCTTCGGGACACCGTGTGGGCAGTGCGCGCCCGCGTGACCATGGGACTCAGCGCGCTCTCCCTCGTGACTCTGATGCCCATCGCCTACGCGCTGGCAGTGGGAGCAACCGGCTCGCGGCCTTGGTACCGCGTAGTCACACTCGGCTACGTGGAGCGGGTGCTCGTCGTCGCCGAAGTGATCGCATTGATATCGCTGGCGCTGTGGGTGTGGGCGGCAGAACGAAGGAGCCTCACCTCGAAGGCGACTCGGGAGCTGCGAGCCTCTCAGCCTGTCTGAGGGAACCGATCGAGCACGCGTCGCGTCCAACCGTTCAGTGACGTCTGTGTCGAGAGGTTGAACAAATGCGGCTGGTGGGTGGGCGTCTGCTCGCGGTGGTCTGTGCGCCGGCGCTGGTGCTGACAGGGTGTGGGGGCCCGACGCAGGGCAGCCCGATCGCGAGTGGAGACGCCTCGACGAAATCGACGACGGTGGCGGCCGGTCCGGAGCCATTCGATCCATGCACCATTCCGAAATCTGCCGTGACGGCAAGTGGATTGGACGTGAGTACCGAGAGACCGGACTTTGCGGGAATCGGGACTTACCCCGGCTGGAAGAACTGCACGTGGGACGGGCCGTCTGGAAAACCTTGGTACTACTTGGCGGTTATGTCATCGAAGAACTCAATCGACGAGTACCTGAACAGCCCGCAAAACGACCGACAGGTTCCCGTACGCGTCGGTTCACGCGATGCCGTTCGATACCACGCTCCTTACCAGAGCGACTTGCCTGACGGGTGCGACATTGCGCTCGACGCAGGCGGCAACTTGATCATCTTCAAGCTCGACACAATCGGATCTGAAGAGACCGTGGGAGACCCGTGCAGGGAAGTCAGCAGACACGCAAGTGATCTCGAAGCGTTTCTACCGAAGTGAGTTGGTGATTCTGGTGACTGGCAATACGCAGGGCTTTACGGACAATCTCCTCTACTGGCAATCGGTGCGCGACCAGGCTGCTGCGGGTGAACTGCACGTCGAGACTGAAATTGCGCAGGAATGCGACAAAGTCTGCGCGGACTACCTTGTGGATCTGAGCAAGCAACTCGAGTTCACGCAGATGCTGTCATCTCCCGAAGCATTCGGCGACTTGCCTTCGGCCCAGATGCTCGGTGCCAAGTTCCATCGTCTCGCGGTCGGCGAAGAACGCTCCGCGCGCTTCGCGATCAAGCAGCAGATCGAGATCATCAAGACGATGCGGGAGTTCTTTCGACACTATTTCGCCAGTGTCGAGGCGACCGATACAGACACCGCGTCCGCGGTCGAAGCTCTGTCACCACCGCGATAGACGCGGATTCCCGACAACCCAGGTGCTGGGTCGTCGGGAATCGCAGATCGAATTGCTCTGTCAGCGAGCGAGTTCCACGTCCGCTTCCTCGTCGACGAAGGGGTCACCGTTTCGCGGAGCGTTGTAGCGCTCGAGGTCGAGAATTCCCTCACGCTTGGCGACGATGGTCGGCACCAATGCCTGACCGGTCACGTTGACTGCGGTGCGTCCCATGTCGACGATCGGTTCCACCGCAAGCAACAGACCGACGCCGGCCAACGGCAACCCGAGTGTCGACAGCGTGAGGGTGAGCATGACCGTCGCACCCGTTGTTCCTGCCGTTGCGGCGGAACCGATCACGGACACCACGATGATCAGCAGGTAATCGGTGATGGTGAGATCGATGCCGTAGAACTGAGCGACGAAGAGCGCTGCAATTGCGGGGTAGATTGCCGCGCAACCGTCCATCTTGGTCGTCGCCCCGAGAGGTACCGCGAACGACGCGTACTCGCGCGGAACTCCGAGGTTGCGTTCGGTGACGCGCTCGGTGAGTGGCAGGGTTCCGATCGACGAACGCGAGACGAAGCCCAGCTGGGTGGCCGGCCACACTCCCGAATAGAAGTTGCGCACCGAAAGGCCGTGCGCGCGAACGATCAACGGGTACACCACGAAGAACACCACGGCGAGGCCGACGTAGATCGACACGGTGAAGACTCCGAGTGAACCGATGGCATCCCAGCCGTAGGTCGCCACTGCGTTGCCGATGAGAGCGGCGGTGCCGATCGGTGCCAAGCGGATGATCCACCACAGCACCTTCTGCACGATGGCCAAAAGTGACGCGTTGAACTCGAGGAACGGCTCGGCCTTCTTGCCTACCTTGAGTGCAGCGATGCCGATGGCAGCAGAGATGACCAGCAACTGCAAGATGTTGAAGCTCAGCGATGTGGTTGCGGTGCCGCTGTCGGCGACCGTGGTCCTCGCACCGAGCGCGAGGAAGTTGTTCGGCACCAGCCCCGTGAGGAACGACCACCACGACCCGACGCTCGACGGATCGCCCGCCGAATCTGCGCCCGCGCTGGTACGCGAGCCGGGCTGCGCGACCAACCCGATCACGATGCCGATGATGACGGCGATGAATGCCGTGATGGCGAACCACCACAGCGTCTGGATCGCCAGACGGGCAGCATTGGTGACCTCGCGCAGGTTGGCGATGGAACTGACGATCGCCGTGAACACCAGCGGGATCACCGCGACGGTGAGAAGTTTGACGTAGCTCGAACCGATGGTCGACAGGGTGCCGACCAACCAGTTCTCGTTCCCGTCGGCGGCGTCGGGCATCGATCGGGCGATGAGTCCGAATACGACTCCGAGAATGAGTCCGGCAATGATCTGTGGACCGAATGCGGTTGCCCAGGTAGGGACACGGCGCGTTCGGGTAGCGCTGGGCGCAGACATGGATATGCCTTTCGAAAAGGAGAGGTATCGCCAGGGATGGGCGACAGAAGTGCTGTTCGGCCGATGGGCCGAACTTCAGGGGGTTGCGGTCTGGAGGACCGTCAACAGGTAGCGCTGGCTTGCAGACGCAAGTCGACATACCGTCGAGAGGTCAGCAGCGGATTCACTGATCGAACGGTACTCCGCCTCCGAACTGTGCAATCAAGCAGGGGCGGGCTCTGAGGGATCACTGTGGAATCGGTATGGGTGCGCTGCGGCGACCCTCGGTCGCCGTATTCGTGGGTTAGCTTGAGGTTTCCTGACGACGACGAAACGAGATCATGAGTACCGAATCGAAGCCCCGAGGATTGGGCCGGCGACTCGTCGGTGCCTTCTGCGCGGTCGTCGCGGCCCTGGTTGCCGTCGTTCTGGCATCGGCCGGTTGGGTGGCGTATGCGACGGCGGGGAAGGTCTACGACGTCGACGATGCGCCGGACGCGCCGGTGGCCATCGTCCTGGGTGCACAGGTGCGCGACGGCAAGCCGATGCGATTTCTGGCCGGACGGCTAGACACGGCGATTGCCTTGATGGCAGCGGGGAAGATCAAGGCAATCCTGGTCTCTGGTGACGCGGACGGCAACTCCGGCAACGAGATTCAAGCCATGACCGACTACCTGATCGAGCACGGAATCGACCCCAGTGTGATCATCGGAGACGATCACGGCATCGACACCTACGACACCTGCGCCCGCGCAAAGGAGACGTTCGGCGTCGAACGGGGACTGATCATCAGCCAACCCCTCCACGTGTCGCGAGCAGTAGCGTTGTGTGAGGACATGGACCTCGACATCGACGGAGTCACGGCCGAGTGCATCGACTGCAATACCCTTGCGGTGGTGCGTAACTACGCGCGAGAGTTGCTGGCGCGCCCCAAAGCGGTACTGGATCTGTGGTCGGGTCGCGACCCCGTGGTGGTGTCTCCGCCCGTCGATTCTCTTGCGAACATCACCGATCGATGAGTGTGCCCGACGGCGACATCACAGTCCCGACCGTGGTGCGAGACTTGGCGGGACCTGACGATATCGAGCCGGTGTGGTCGAATGAACTGGGCGGGTTGACTTTTCGTCTCGGCACAGGACGCTACGTCAAGTGGACGCCGGTCGCGGCCTCGATCGACTTGGAGGAGGAGAGGCGTCGTCTGCAGTGGGTGATTCGATACAGCCCGGTGCCCGAGGTCCTCGACACCGGTTCCGATGACTCGGGCTCCTGGATGGTGACCGGGGCCTTGCCGTGGGGGAACGCGGTAGCCGATCGGTGGAAGACCGACCCGGCTGTCGCAGTTCGAGGGGCGGCGACCGGCCTTCGGGCGTTTCATGATGCTGTCCCCGTCGCACAATGCCCGTTCGATTGGTCGGTGATCTCTCGCATCGGCGATCGCGACCTGCCGGTCGAACCGCCGCCGATCGATCGACTCGTCGTGTGCCACGGTGACGCTTGCATGCCCAACACCCTGATCAGGGACGACGGATCCTGGGCAGCACACGTCGACATGGGCACCATGGGCGTCGCCGATCGATGGGCAGACCTGGCACCGGCAATCTGGAGCACCGAGTACAACTTCGGACGCGACTACTGCGCGGCCTTCTTGGACGCGTACGGCATCGACCTCGACAGTGAGCGCCTCGCTTACTACCTGTGGTTGTGGGAGTCCACGTGAGCAGCAGAATCGAACGGAGCCGCGCGCGGCTAGAGTGAGCGAGCCCGGTTCGACTACTCAGCGGACCCGTGTATTCAGGAGAAGTGGACGCTTGAGCTGGATTCGCTTGAACGACGTTGCCAAGGGATACGACCAGAAGGTGATGCTGCGCGAGGTGTTCTTTCGTCTCGCCGACGGTGATCGCATCGGGCTGATCGGGCGCAACGGAACGGGCAAGACCACCCTGCTGCAGCTTCTTCTCGGGCGTGAGACACCCGATTCCGGAACCGTCGACGTCACCGAGGGCGCACGAATCGGATACTTCTCTCAGTTCTCCGAACTGGACGGCGATCGCAGCATTCAAGCGGAGCTCGAATCGCTGTTCGGCGCTGTCCACGCGATCGAGACCGAATTGGCCGAGGTCGAGGCCGCATTGGGCGGTGACCTGGACGAGAAGCAGATGTACAAGCTCGTCGACCGCCAAGCCGAACTGCTCGACGCCATGGAGAACAGCGGCGGTTGGACCTACCACCAGCAGATCGACACGGTGCTGTCGATGCTCGGATTCAACGCCGAACGACGTGAGCTTCCTGTCGATCGACTGTCCGGTGGTTGGCGCAACCGCGCAGCGTTGGCCAAGATCCTCATCGAAGCGCCCGACGTTCTGCTACTCGACGAGCCGACGAACTTCCTCGATGTTGCCGGAATCGCGTGGCTCGAGCGCTGGCTGCGCGATTTCCGCGGCGCGCTTCTCGTTGTCTCGCACGACCGCGCATTCCTCGAGCAGGTCGTCACCAGCATCGTCGAAATCGAGAACCATCACCTGCAGACGTACGACGGTAGTTATTCGGAATACGTTCAGCAGAAACAGTTTCGACTCAAGAACCTCGAACGTGAGTTCAGCAACGAGCAACAGTTGCTGGCCTACGAGCAGGAGGCGATCAGCGATCGCAAGGAAGCGGTGAAGAACCCCAGCGGGGTGCTCAAGCGTCGGCTCGCGAACATCAAGAAGAGCAAGAGTCCGCGTCCGGTCGATACGGTGGTCACTGCGATCTACGGCGGACTGCACGTCCACGACAACCTGGCCGAGATCACGGGCATCTCCAAAAGCTATGGCGAGCAACGACTTTTCGAGAACATCTCGTTCACCGTCCATCGCGGCGACCGTATCGCCATCACCGGACCGAACGGATGCGGCAAGACGACCCTCGTCGACATCCTCGTCGGTGCCGAGCAACCGGACAGCGGCAAGATCAAATGGAAGACCAAAGCGCCCTCGTTCATCTACTACAACCAGGTGCTCGCCGATCTCGATCTCGATGACACGGTGTCGCACTCGGTGAACGCGATGCCGGGTAGTCTCGCTCTGACGGCGACGAAGAAGGAAGTCCACCGCTTTCTCACGTTGCTGCAGTTCTCCGAGATGGACCTCAAATCGAAGATCGGCGTTCTGTCCGGTGGCCAGAAGGCGCGAGTGGCTCTGGCTCAGTGCCTACTGTTCGGCGCAGGGGTCATTGTTCTCGACGAGCCCACCAACCACCTCGACCTGCAGAGCACCCAGGTTCTCGAACGTGCCCTGATGGCGTTTCCGGGCGCGGTGATCCTGGTGAGCCACGACAGATTCTTCGTCGAAAAAGTAGCGTTCCGGCAGCTGTCGTTCGACGGCAAGGGCGGCGTCACCGAAATCGCGGGCGTGCAGATGGCGTAACGGTGTTGGCTACCCGTTGATCTTCGACGCGGACGTGCCCCACTCGGCGTCGCGCAGCTCCTTTTTTCTGATCTTGCCGGTCGATGTCTTCGGCAGGTCGACGATGAATTCGACGTTGCGCGGGGCTTTGTACGAGGCGATGGCAGATTTCACGTGTGCCACGAGCTCGGCCTCGGAGGCGTCCGCGCCCGGCGCCAGCACCACGAATGCCTTCGGTCGCTCTCCCCACTTGTCGTCGGGTACCCCGATCACTGCGACGTCGGCGACGGCGGGGTGGCTGGCAAGTGCCTGTTCCACCTCGATCGTCGAAATGTTCTCGCCGCCGGATATGACGACATCCTTGGCTCGATCGAGTAACTGAACATAGCCGTCCGGATGCATCACCCCGAGGTCGCCGGAATGGAACCAGCCGCCGGCGAAAGCCTTTGTCGTGCCGGCGGTGTCGTTGTAGTACCCCTTCATGACGTTGTTGCCGCGCATGACGATCTCACCCATCTCCACGCCGTCGGGTTCCACGTCGATGAGCGTTCCGCCGACACCAGCTTTGTCGCGTACTACACGCAAACGGTCGGCCGTGAGCATGCCGACTCCCTGCCGAGCCAAGCGTCGAGCCTGCTCGTCGCCGTCCAGTTCGAGCCATTCCTGCTTCGCCTCGCACACTGAGTACGGACCGTAGGTCTCGGTGAGTCCATAGACGTGCACGAGCGTTGCGCCCAACGCACGAATCTTGCCGATGATCGTCGGGCTCGGGGGAGCACCGGCCGTGACGATGGTCAGGGGGCGATCCAGCGAATGTGCCTGCGCTGCAGTGGCAAGAGTGGTCAGCACGGTCGGCGCACCGGCAAGGTGATCGACGCCGTTGTCGATGGCGGACCAGATCGCATCGCCGCGGACGCCGCGAAGACAGACGTGCGTGCCCGACGCGGCAGTGACCGCCCACGTTGTGCACCATCCGTTGCAGTGGAACATCGGCAGTGTCCACAAGTAACGGGTGTCGATGTCGAACCCCTGGTGGTGCAGTTCTCCCAGCGAATTGAGGTAGGCGCCGCGGTGGGTGTACATCACGCCCTTGGGCCGACCGGTGGTGCCCGAGGTGTAGTTGATCGTGATCGTCGAGGTCTCGTCGTCGACCTCCCACTCCAGCGAATCGTCCGAGCCTCGCTCCAGGAAAGCGTCGTAACGAGTGGTGTGCGGCAGCTTCGCGTACGTGCCGTCGACGGCGGGTGTTTCGACGATCTCACGGACCGAGTCGGCGATCGGATCCGTTCCGAGTCCGGTCAGCAGCTCCGAATCACCTACCAGCAGAACCGAACCGGAGTGATCGCAGATATAGCGAACCTCGTCCGGTGAGAGTCGTGTGTTGATCGCGACCAGAACGGCACCGGCCAGCGGTACCGCATAGTGCGCGAACAGTAGCTCCGCCGAGTTCGATGCGATGTACGCCACCCGATCTCCATGGCCGACACCCGACGCGCGCAGTGCGTGCGCGAGCCGAGTGACAGTGGCGGCGAACTCCTCGTAGGTGAATGTCCTCGGCCCGTCCACCACGGCGGTCTTGTGGGGGTGGACCTCCGTTGCGCGTTCGAGAAAGCGCAGGGGCGTCAAGGGAGTATCGAGACCGGTCATGGCAGTCAATGTAGCGCGCACTACGAGGCCAGATCGGATTTGTCGATACGTTCGCGCCCACCGGTAAGGTCGGCGCGTTCGGCGGCAGCGCGGCCGGCATACGATCCCGCCGCATTGTTGCTGCTGAACCTGATCGTTTTCGTCGCCGGGTACCGGGCGGCGTACACACGATTCACGGCATCGGATCGCTTCGCCAGGATGGGCACCAGTGCAGAACCGTGTTGCTGTGTTGCCGCCGCCGTGGCTCGCTTGCGTGCGTCCTGGAGTCGTTCGCCGACTCGATGGGCGTATGCGATCAAGAATGCGTTGCGGAAGCTGCGTGTGCGCGTAGTCGGAGATCCGGCGACCTCGTCGAGTGCACGTGCCGACTGGACCAGCAGCGAGGTGTACAGCAGCTCGCACAGATCGAGATCGACGGGCATGCCGATGACGCTGGCGAGCAAGTACTTCTTCTTCCATAGCGTCCTGGTGCCATTTGCATGACATACGCAGTGCAGCAGAAGCAGTTTGGCTTTCGAGTACGGATTGCTCACCATGATGCGACGGGTGACGACATCGTCGATCAGGCTGCGATGGTTCCCCGCGTCGAGAAGCGCACTGTCGATCGCGTAGCGGGTCATCAAATCCTGGGCCTTGGCCGATAATGCCTCGGCCTCAGCGGGGAATTGCGTCGACTCGGCTTTGGCCAGCAGCCCTCGTATTCTGCCGAGCATCTTCGAGTCCGTGGCTTGTCCGGGGCCGCTCGCAGCCGACTGTGAGGTCCATCGAGCCGGAGGGGGCAGGAGCTTCTCGAGGGGCAACAGCCACGTCGCGCAACCGAGTACGAGCAACAGCGTGTACCAGGACTGCGCCGACGATCGTCGGTTGTACGACCGCCACCGCCGAAGGCGCTCGGCCGTCGTGCCCCCTGCGTACTCGATGTGCAGCTCGGACAATTGATCACGCCAGGAACCCGGAGCGAGGCGCCCCGCCGAGCTTCGCGCCGCGTGTGCGCCGATAGCCTCGACCATGACCACTGTGGCGTCGCCTCCGGCGCACTGGCGGGTTACGTGCACCAGTTCGGCCGGCTGCCAACCATTCTCGAAAGCAGCGTCGAGAGCCTCGTCGAGTGTTCGCGCTGCGCGGTCGTGCACCGGACGACTCTGTTGCTCGCCCACAGCGGCCAAGCGTTCTGCAACCAGCCGGACCCTGTCTCTCCCGGCTGATCCGAGTTGGGCGAAACCGATTCCGCTGGCGAGCAATTCGCTCGGGTCGGCATCCTCCCACGCGTTCGTCGCGCGCGTGTACTTGAAAAAACTGTCCAGATCGATACGACTCATCGTCGTCCCCTCCACGTCCCCCGGTGTGGTCCCCGAACTGTTCGGTGAGACGCAGAGTAAGGGAGGGGTCCGACAAACTATTCGAACGTGTCAGCGAGGAGCGAGCATCTGCAGTAGTTCCTCGACGGACGGCAGGCCGGGTATCACGGGAAGGTTCGGAACAGTAGCGGCGGCGGGCGGTGCCGTCAATTCGATGCCGCCGAGGCCCGCCATGACGTCGTCGGTATTGGATCGGGTCGGTCCGTATGTATTGGATGCAATGACGAAGTCATCGCCGATCGACGCGGACGCCACCACACTCGATCGGTCGTCGGCCCATCCCCACTTGGTTCCGGTCACGCCGGGCAATTGCTCGGTGCCCCAGTCCTGAACCATTCCGTCGCGTGCCACAGGAGCCGCGGTGTTCATCCATGCGAGGACGGGGCTGGCGGGATCGGTGCGCTTCTTCGCCGCCAGGAATCGCACGGTGTCGGCTGTGCTCGTGGACGAGTTGCCCCAGAAACCGCCCCGCGAGGTAGAGGTGAGTCCGTATTCCGCGGCGGTTGCCGAAATCGCCTGTGGGTATTTGTTGTCGAGCGTCGAAGCGGCACCGTCGTCGCTGACCTGGACCATCCTGGCGGCCAGGTCGAGGTCTCTGGGCGAACCGTCGCCGAAGCGGACGACGTAGTCGGCCATGTAGAGCTTTACCGTCGACAGTCCTGGGCGCGCCGAGTTGTCCTCCGCGCTGCCCACGTAGGTCCCCGTCGGGATGTGTTCGTACGAGATCGAGGTTCGGGCCGGGACATTTGCGAGGTCACCGGGCGTCGGCAGAGCCTGGGCCGGTACCGCGCACACCAACGCCACGGCAATACCGACAATTGGGACAGCAGTCCTGGTGAAGATGCGTCGCAGGGCCGTCATCTCGTACTCCTCGAGGTGTTGGCCCGCCGCGAATCGGTGGCCGATGCTTCGGTGTACCCCGATGGTCGACGCTTCAACCTCGACACCGCTTCCCTGGTTCTGCGGCCTTCGTCACCCGGATGAATGTGGCTTTCTTGCAGTTGGAGTGACCGAAAGGCGCATTGATCCCAACCGAGGTGAGCAATCAGGAGCGGCGCAGGGCCAGCAGCCTGTCTTTCGAGCGTCGTAGCGTGCCCCGGTTCGCCCCGGTCGGCCAGGTGTCGGGCAGCTCGATCGGATCCGTCAGGCGACCGGCGTTGAAGTCGTCGACCAAATGGCCGACGGTTTCCTGAGCGCAGGATTTGTTGGTGCCGATGAATCCCGAGGGACCCCGCTTGATCCACCCGGTGACGTAGCTGCCGACCGAAGTCTGCCCGCCGGATTCCTCCAGCACACGGCCGCCGGTGTTGGGAATGATGCCCGCCCGGTCGTCGAACGGAACTCCGGGAAGCGCGACACCGCGGTAGCCGATGGAGGTGAGGACGAGTCCGGCCTCGATGCTCTCCACGTCGCCGGTCGGAGTGCTGCGAACCACGTCGTCGCCGTCCGCGGAGAGGCCCATTCGGTCGAACTCGATTCCCGTCACGCGGTCGGTGCCCAGGATTCTGGTGGGAGAGAGAAGGTAGCGCAGAGTGATTCGCTTGCGGCCGTCGCTGTGCTCGGGGGATTCGTCGACGTGGCGAAGCAGTTGCAGCTTCTGTGCCACGGCGTGGGGTAGGTCGTCGGTCGCGGCGAGTCGGACGGTGACGGGATCGAGTGCGAGTTCGCTTCGATCGATGGCCAAGTCGATATCGGGGACGGTCAACAATCCGGCGAACTCGGGCACCGTGAAGGCGGACTGAGCAATTCCGCGTCTGCCGACGACGACAACTTCACGAACTGCGCTGTGGCGCAGGGCGTCCAAGGCATACGGTGCGATGTCGGTCTGGGCGAGCGCATCCGGATTCATCGTCAGAATGCGCGCGACGTCGAGTGCAACGTTGCCATTACCGATGATGACGGCACGTTCGTGCGAAAGGTCGAAGGTGCGGTGCGCGTGATCGGGGTGGCCGTTGTACCAGGCGACGAAGTCGGTCGCCGAACTGCGCCCGGGCAATTCGGCTCCCGGAATGCGGAGCTCGCGATCCGATGATGCCCCGACGGCGTAGATCACGGCATGGTGGGTGTCCATCAACTCGTCGTGGGTGACGTCCTTGCCCACCTCCACGCCGAGGTGGTAGGTGAATCCCTCTTGCGCGGAGATGGTTTCGAACAACCGGGACACCTGGCGTGTCTTCTGATGATCGGGTGCGACGCCGAGTCGGGCGAGGCCGTGAGGCCGCGGAAGTCGATCGTAGACATCGACGCGAACGCCGGGTTGGGTGAGCAGTTCGTCCGCTGCGTACATGGCCGACGGGCCTGAGCCGACGATTGCGACTCGTAGCGGCTGACGATCCCTCGATACCGAGGCTGCAGGGGTGACCGGTGCCAGGATGGGCCGCGGTGGGCGCTCCTGCTTGTAGAAATCCGCATTGATCGTCAGGAACGGCAGTTGGGCCTCGGTCAGTTTTGCTTGCGGCACAATGGCGTCGACTGGGCAGGCCGAGACACATGCGCCACAGTCGACACACGATTGCGGGTCGATGTGCAACATTTCCGCCGTCAGGAAGTCCGGCTCGTCTGGAGTGGGATGAATGCAGTTGACGGGACACGCGTAGACGCATGACGCGTCGCTGCAACATGACTGGGTGACGACGTGGGGCATGAGGGGTTCCTGACGGCAGAGGCAAGAATGGCTGAGCGGCGAGAGGGCTATGCGGCGAACTGGCTCGAGCTGCGGTCGGGTTCGCTACGGAAACGCGACGCTTTGCCGTCGATTCCGCACAGCTTCCACACCAGGCGAGCAGCGCGGTTCATCATGCCGGTGTCGGTGGCTAGCATGCGCACATCTCCGAAGTAGTCCTGGAGCGCGTGCTGTGATTCCTCGGTGCCCCAGAACAGGTCCTTCTTCACCTGCTTGGGAATGTCGAACTTGGTCCAGAACTTCTTCGGCGGAATGACGATGACGTCGCACAGGATGCGCATCGTGACCGGGAAGGCCAGCGAGAGCAGGAACCGCCCGGCCTTGGACATCTTGGGAACGCGACGTCGCAGCAACTGGTGCGCGAACGAGATGTGTCGTGCCTCCTCGGCGACGTGAATTGCCATGACGCTCTGCATGATCGGATGAATGTCTTCACCGGACCGCAGGACCGACTTCTGAATGTGGTCGATGGGTTCCTCGCCTGCGAGAACGCCGACGAAGAACAGTTCGGGCAGCAGCGTGGCGAACAGGGGAATGAACGGCGAGAGCATCTTCATGGGCCGACTCATGCCGGGGGCGTCGGAATCGACGCGGTTGACCATCTCCTGGAACATCAGGGTGTGGTTGCATTCTTCGATGGATTCGTGAGTGCAGTAGCGTGCCTCGGCCGAGCCGTTGGGCAGCGAGAACACGTACTGCATCATGCCGCGGATCAGGATGTTCTCGAACTGAAGACCGACCTTGGCCACGTTGGCCTGGCGCCACATGCCGATCTCGATCTGCTTCTCGAGCGGTAGTGCGCGGTACCAGTCGTGGCCGCCGATCGGGTCCGTCTTGGCGGGGAGTACCCAGCGGGGATCGTTCGCAGGTACCGCGAACTTCTCGGACTCCCAGTCGATGTCGACGTACGGATCGAAGTGCTTGTGCACAGAACCCTCGGACAGCAAAGTGAGCGTCTCGTTGTACTGCTGTTCGTCCGTGGTGTCGGTATCGACCGAAACGGACGTGGTGCCTGTCGTCAGTGTCATGGCTTCTCCAAACGAGGTGCGAACATAGGGTTAATGTAACCCCAGTTAACACGAAAGGGAAGCGCGTAGAAGAAATCCTGTTGGGTCGCCGCCTACTGTTCGTCCGAACGCTCGTCGGAGATCTCTGCCACCTCGTCGGTCTCGAACAGCTGCAACTGGATCGCCGACGGATCGACCACCGGCGTGACCTGCTCGGGTGTGCTGCGCAGTACCTCGCGCAGAGCGGTAACCGCGCGGCCCCACTTGCCGGCTTCTCGGTCTGCCTCGTCGACATCGCAGTGTTCGTCACCGAGATCAGCAGCGACGGCCATACCCCGCCACGACGCCTCCTGCTCGGCGCTGATGCGCAGGTAGGAGACGACGACATCGCGATCGGAGGAGCAACGACCGAGGACGGTGTCGAGGTCGAGGGATTCGTCGGACCGGTCGAGAAGCTCGACCAGTTCGAGCAGCCCGTCCGGAAAGTCGTCCGCGTCGATCGGCGGCGGAGTCGGTTCCCCGAGTGCGCCGCCGAAATCCTCGGCGAACTTCTCGTCGACCTGCTCCCACACGTGGCTGAGCATTCGCACCGCCCACAGCAGGTGATCGGCAACGAAGGGGGACCCGCTCACTCGCACCTGCGCGACGATGCAGTCCTGCACCAGGTGCAGCATCACGTCGGGGAGTTGCAGATTGAGATCGACCAGCAACTCGGCTGCGCGGGTTCGTCCGGATACGGCGTGCACAAGCGTCGAATTGATCTCGACCACAGGTTCGGTGGGCTTGACCGACACGTACGCGGTACCGCCCGCGAACCGCAGGGGGATGTCGCCGTCGGGGTCGTGATCCGGCGGGAAGCCGAACCATGGCTCGAGGGCGCGGTCGACGAGTTGCTGTAGGTGCTCCTTGCCCTTCGGTTGCACGCACAGTGGGACGACGGCCGTGTCGGTCTCGGCGGTGGTGGCGTCGAAACTCGGGACGTCGTAGCGACCGGTGGCGCGTGAGCCCAGGAAGGACGGGTGGGGAAGACCCCAGATGTCGCGAAACACTGCGACGGTCTTCTTCGCCAGATCATCGGACCACGAGCGATTTCGGTCGACGTGTGGTGCCGTGGGCTCCGAATCGACCGACGTGCGAAATCCGATATGGCTGAGCGCATCTCGCTGCTCGACGGTGATGGCACGGCTACTGTGCAGATGCTCGTTCGCGGGAATTTCGCAGCGGACCATATCCAGATCCCAGGCATAGAACTGCACACAGGCGGCGGTGTCGGGCACGCCGTCGGTGGTGTCGTAACGCGACTCGATCACCAGCGCATCGCCGTCGCGCATCGCGCTGACGTAATCGCCGAGCTTGCGCTGGAAGTGCATCCAGGCAGCATCGACGTCGAAGTCGAACTCGAGTGAATCGCTCATGTCGGCTCCTTACCCAGATCGCGTCGACGTAACGCGCAGTCTGTGACGCTAGCGGCGACCACCGACAGGGTCTCGGCGCTCGCGTGGGCTGTCACGACGATGCCGAATCCTCGACCGAGCCGTAGAGCGGGTCGTCCTGCGACTCCTCGTCGATCACACCGAACGGCTGCGCCTCGGCCACACCGTCCAGCACTGCCGGACGCAACGCGTGCGGAACGGCGAGTACTTCCTCGATCCTGACGAGGATGCCCTGCTCGATGAGTGATCGAACGCGGTGGTCGATCAGCTGCGCCGTACGCAGATCCTCACCTTCGAGCTCGGCGTAGTCCTCGCCCTCGTTGTTGATCGGCAGCTCGTCGGTCATGGCAGCCAGCAGCGTCTGCACCGCGAACGTGTTGGCCAGCGACCGTGACACGTCGGGGTCGTCGGCGTCTCCCGACAGCTGCACGCGAACGTGTTCGGCAACCAGCTCGTGCACGGTCTCGGCTCCACGGCCGGCCAGCGAATGGGCGTTGTCGCCCGGCCGGGCGGTGTCTCCGTCGATGCGAATCAATTCGGTGGCGATGGCCGTCGACCAGTAATCGACCGCGGCACCCACATCGAGCCGGGCGGGATCGATCAGGGTCGAGCCGACGGCCTCCTGCAGGTCGGCGTTGTCGGCCACCGCCAATCCGTCGGCCACACGCGCGACGATGTCGTCGAGGGCGGGCAGCAGCGGAAGCGCCGAGATCGCGGCGAGTTCCTGGGCCAGGGAAACGTCTGGCAGGTCGATGTCGTCGGCATCGAGCATGTCGGGCTCGTCGCCCTCGAGGAAGTCCGAGAGGTCTTCCATGCAGTGCGAGTAGTCCTCGGGGCTGCCGTCCCAGAGATCGGTCTCGTCGAGGAATGTCAGGTATTGCAGCGAGGTGAGAACGAGATTGACCGCGGTGTCCTCCGCAGTGTCGGACTCTTCCTGCAGGATCCGTTCGGCCGCATCTACCAGCAGGTGCGCGTCTGCGGGAAGCCATGCGCTGGGCGAGAATCCCTGACGCGCCCCGGCCAGTTGGGTCAGTGTCGACGACACGAGCCGAGAGATGGCCTCCGACTGTTCCGACATCTCGCTCTCGTCGAGCCATTCGACGAAACCGTCGATCAGGTCGGCGATGCGTTCGGTGACGGCACCGGTCGGGGCCGGTCGGGATTGCTGGTGACGCCGTTGCCGGGCCTTGGTCTTTTCTGCGCGTTTCTGTCCGCGGTTGGCAGGCCGCTTCGATCCCATGACTCCCAGCTTATCTGTTGGCATGTCCGGTTTCGCCGATCCGTGCCCTCAGCGAAGAAGGAACGATCCCGCAGCCGCGGGAAGAGCTGGATCCGCGGCACGGCGATACAGCTCTGCGGGGCGGCCGCCACCTGCGGTCGAGGTTGCGCCCGTCCCTTGCAACGAGCCGATGACGTGGCGTCGGAAAGTGTCTTTCGGCAGCGGGCGATCGAACACGATCTCGTACAGCTCACGGAGTTCGAGAAGGGTGAATCGAGCGTCCGTCAACAGCGCGGGATCGACCTCACGCGCGTAGCGATGACGGAGGTCGAGCACCGCCTCGGTCACCATGTCGCCGTGATCGAAGGCCAGCGACGAGACCGGTTCCGAGCCGTCGATCGGCATCGATTCTGTTGTGGGAGCAAGTGATCGAGCCGATATCGCTGCGCTGTGCGCCATCGACAGTACCCATCCGCGGTCGTCGCGATCAGGACCGTCGAACATCCTCAGCTGATGAAAGGAGAGATCGATCAGGCCTGCCTTCGTCCTCAACGCGCGGTCGGCCGCGTCGGCGAGAGTCTCCGACGGCCGCAGGAAAGTGCCCGGTAACGCGAGGCCGCGGTCCGACCGAACGACGACGACGTGCAGTCGGCGTTCGCGGATGGTCAGTACTGCGACGTCGACGGCCACCGAGGGGCGCGGATAGTCGGTCAGAGCCTTGCCGTCTTTGTCTCGCCACGTCATGCCTTGCATCTTAGCGTCGATGTGATCTATGGTTAGCGCAATATCAATCTAAGGGGTAGAGATGCGGTTGACCGACATTCAGCACGATCGGGCGCGAGGGGTTCTGCTCGGAACCGCGGTGGGCGATGCGTTGGGCGCAGGATACGAATTCGGGTATCCCACGTCCGAGGAGACCATCGCCATGATCGGTGGCGGACCATTCGACTGGGCTCCGGGCGAATGGACCGACGACACCTCGATGGCGCTTTGCATCGCGCGCGCACTCGAGCAGGGCGGTGACGTCGACGAGATAGCCGGGTACTTTCGCGACTGGTTCGACCAGAACCCTCCGGACGTGGGGAACCAGACTCGGCTGGTGCTGTCGCAGCCGACACTCGACGGTGCCGATATGACTGCGGCGGCAGCGTCGTTGGCCGGTAGAACCGGCGGCAACGGATCACTCATGCGAACGGCACCGATTGCCCTGGCCTACGTCGACGACCCGGCCGGTTGTCGAGATGCTGCGGCGCGGATCAGTGCCCTCACCCACTCCGATCCCCGTGCCGGTCAAGCGTGTCAATTGTGGAGTCACGCAATTCGATACGCGATTGTGAACTCCACCTACGACGGCGTGACCGAGTTCTTGAACGAGGCCGAAGCCGACGTCCGCGAGTTCTGGCAGCCCCTGCTTCGTCAGGCACAGGAGGGGCAGCCGTCCGACTTCCCGAACAACGGCTGGGTGGTCCATGCTCTGCAAACGGCGTGGTGGGCAATCCACCGATCTGCCGACGCGGAGCGGCCCCTGCCCGCCGCTCTCGAACTGTGCGTCCGCGCCGGCGGCGACACCGACACCACGGCGGCCATAGCCGGAGGACTCCTCGGAGCGCGTTGGGGCGCATCGGCGGTGCCGAGCGAATGGCGCGACATCGTCCACGGCTACCCGGGGTTGCGCGCCGACGACCTCGACCGAATCACCTCGAACATCATTGCAGCGAAGGAGCTTTCATGACAGTCATCGACGTCGTCCAGGGCGACATCACGGACGTGGCGGCAGACGCGATCGTCAACGCTGCCAACACGCGATTGCTCGGCGGCGGGGGAGTGGACGGTGCCATCCATCGAGTCGGTGGACCCGAGATCCTCGCAGAATGCAAGGCGCTGCGGGCCACCACCCTGCCCCACGGCCTCGACATCGGGGCAGCCGTCGCCACCACCGCGGGCCGACTTCGAGCCGGCTGTGTCATCCACACCGTCGGCCCGCGCTACTCCCCGCACGAGGACAGATCGGAGTTGCTGCGACTGTGCTATGCCCGGAGTCTGGCGCTGGCAGCGTCGATGAACATGAAGTCCATCGCATTTCCACTGGTTTCCGGCGGCTCCTATGGATGGCCGATGCAGGATGCAGTCACCCAACAAGTCCTGGCAGTCAAAGCTGCCCGGCCGTCGGTCGACCTCGTCATGCTGGTCGCCTACTCCCACGAAGCCGTAGACCTGACGCGGCGGTTGGTGGGTTGACTGTCATCAGTTCTCGCAGCCGACGCCATCTTCGTCACGGTCCAGTTTGATGCTGTAGCCCGGATCCCCAGAGTAGATCGGGGCTGCACCCGCCGCACGGACCGCATCGCAATTGGCGTACGAGACAGCGGAAGGCACTGCGGCCAACGGCGCGGGAGCGGTGTAGACGGGCTCGGGTGTGTACACCGGTTCCGGCGTGTAGACGGGCTCCGGGATGTACACAGGTTCGGGCTCGGGCAACGGGATGTATTCCGTGGTCGTCGGTATCTCGACGGCGGCGGCCACCGGCTCGGTGGTCGGAGCCGCGGTCGTCGTGGTCGGGGCCGGTGTTGTGGTCGACGGCGGTGCGGTGGTGGTCGTGACGGTCGGCAACGCGGGCACGGCCGCGACCGGTGCGATGGCGGTCGGGGTCTCGGTTTCGGTCGTGGTGGTCAGCCCGATCACGAACAGGGCGGGGAGGACGGCGATGGCCGGTACCGCCCAGACCTTGCGACCCCGCGCGGGCGACGAGCGAAGGTACGTGACTCCGCTGCCGACCAGCAACGCGCCGACGAGTAGCGCACCGAACTCGAACGAGACCACTGCCCCGATCAGAAAAAGTGCACCGAAAACAATTGCGACCCAAGCGAATATCTTCCCGAACAGGGGGCGGCGAGGCGTCTGTGGCTCGGGTGCCGGGCGCTGAAAGGGTGGTGGGTAGGCACTGGTCATGTCGAGGGTCCGTTCGGGTCGCGAGGGGTGTCGATGCCGCGGCCGAGATGTCACCCGCGAGACCGGAAGCTACCGTCTCGTTCTGTCCGAACCGGTCGGTCGCATTTCCGTTCACCATGTCGCACCGACCGGGCTCCTCGTTACATCCCGTGTGAGAACGCCAACCGCCCGATCAGTAGAGCTCGCGAAAGCCGCCGATGGCAGTGATGGAATTGCCGTCGGGATCGGAGACCGACGACAGTCGGACCCCCTTGTTCGCGTCGACGATGGTGCCGAAGTCGATACCGCGGGAACGAGCGGCATCGACGAACACCTCGATGTCTCCGACGGCAACGTTGAACAACGACGAGCCTGCCCGCTCGGGATCTACGGTCACCTGCAGCCACGCAGCCGAAGCAAGCCGCCACTCCACCAGACTCGGCATCGGATTGTTGTCGGGGCGGCGGTCGAACAGCTGCTCGTACCACTGTCGTGCCGAGTCGATATCGCGCACCGCCACCACGGCAAGCACATGTTCGATCATTGCGTTCTCCTCACAATCGTTCGGGTTCGCAGATATGGACCGGATCCGGCGGCCCGACTCATCGCGCAGAATCTGTCGGTGGCTCGAGTAGGGTCGTCACGAGTCCGAAATCGGGCACCGATACGAGCAGGCAGGGGACCGCAACGGTGTTGACGCTCCACCGCGCCGAACGCGCCGGAACACTCGCGGCTGCACTCGCCGAGATCCTGTCCGTTCCGTTGGACGATCCGTTCGTACCCGAGATCGTGTCGGTCCCGGCCAAGGGCGTCGAGCGTTGGCTCACCCAGCGACTGTCGAGCACCCTGGGCGGTTCGCACGGCGACGGCATCGCCGCGAACATCGACTTCCCGAGCCCGACGCGATTGGTATCGCGCGCCATCGCGGCGGTCGACGACATCGACCCCGACGAAGATCCGTGGGCCCCTGGCCGGGTTCTCTGGACGGCGCTGGAGGTGATCGACGAGTGCCGAACCGAACCCTGGGCGGCCGTTCTGTTCAAGCACCTCGGTGCCGGTTCCGAGGATCACCGGGTGGGACGCCGCTGGTCGACGGCTTCGCATGTGGCAGAACTGTTTCGCACTTACGGATCACAACGTCCTCAGATGCTGCGCGACTGGTTCGACGGGCGTTTCACCGACGGCCACGGCGGCGATCTCGACGAGGACCTGCTGTGGCAACCGCGGGTGTGGGCCGCGATGCGCGAGCGGATCGGCAGCCCGAGCCCGGCCGAACGACTGCCGCAGACCTGCGCGCGACTCAGGGATACACCGGAGTCGGTGGACCTACCGAGCCGGTTGTCGGTGTTCGGTCCGACCCGGCTAACCACCGATCAGCTCGAGATACTGAGTGCACTGTCGCAGGCTCGGGATGTGCACGTCTGGGTTCCGCATCCCAGCCCGTCGATGTGGCGCACCCTCGCCGAGATTCCGGCGGTGACGCGCCGACGAGACGATACGACGGCTCTGGCCGTCGAGCACCCACTGCTGGCCGGCCTCTCGCGAGACGTGCGAGAACTCCAGGCCACCATCGCGTCGGTGGCGACGAACACCGTGCATCACCAGGGCCCGGAAACGGCGAACACCCTACTCGGTCGAATTCAAGACGACATCACCGCCGATTCGCCTCCGTCTCCCGAATTCGACGACGGCACAACGTTCGTCGACGGATCGGTGCAGATTCACGCCTGTCACGGACCTGCTCGACAGGTCGAAGTGCTGCGCGAGTCGTTGTTGCATCTGTTCACCGGCGACCCGACGCTCGAACCACGGGACGTGCTGGTCATGTGTCCGGATGTCGAGACCTATGCGCCGCTGATCCGTGCGAACTTCGGGCAGGCGGCGCTGGTGCATCCTGGACACCGGTTGCGGGTGCGCCTGGCCGATCGAGGCCTGCGCCGCACCAACCCCGTCCTCGATGTCATCGCCACGGTGCTGGATTTCTCGGAGGGGCGGGTGACGGCGAGCGAGCTGTTGGACTTCGCTGCGAGCGGCCCGGTGCGGGAGAAGTTCTCGTTCACCGACGACGATCTCGAGCGCCTGCGCGAGTGGGTGGCGAGCTCCGGTGCTCGCTGGGGACTGACGGTTCGGCAACGAGAAGCATACGGCTTGAACGGTTTTCGCCAGAACACATTCAAATCTGCGCTCGACCGCATCCTGCTGGGAGTGGCCGCGGACGAGACTCGTAACGAATACCTCGACCTCGCGCTGCCTCTCGACGACGTCGACAGCAACGACATCACCCTCGCCGGCCGCTTCGCCGAGCTCGTCGATCGGCTTGCCTCGGTGCTCCGCGCACTTGCCGGTCCGGCATCGGTGACCGAATGGACGCGGCAGCTGGGACGCGCCCTCGATCTCCTCGCAGACGTGCCCACCGCCGACGAATGGCAACTGGCACAGGCACATCGAGAGATCTCCGACGCCACCGAACACGGCGGCACCGCCGAGCTACGGCTCGCGGACGTGCGCGCCATGTTGGCCGGCAGACTGGCCGGTCGACCCACCCGTGCGAACTTTCGCACCGGCGAACTGACCGTGTGCACCATGGTGCCGATGCGCTCGGTGCCGCACCGAGTGGTGGTGTTGCTCGGGCTCGACGACGAGGTGTTCCCCCGAGTGGGCAGTACCGACGGAGACGACATCCTCGCCCGTGATCCGGCCGTCGGCGAACGAGATATCCGCAGTGAGGACCGACAACTCCTCCTCGACGCGGTGATGTCCGCCGAGGAGAAGCTGCTCTTGTTCTACACCGGAGCAGACCCCGTCGACGGGTCCGCCAAGCCGCCCGCGATACCGCTGCGAGAGTTGATGGACGTGCTCGAGGTGACGGCGGGCGCAAGCGTCGAACACCGGCATCCGCTGCAGCCGTTCGATCCGCACAACTTCGAAGCCGAACACCCGTTCAGCTTCGACACCGTTGCCCTGGCCGGAGCGGTCTCCCAGCAACGGACGCCCGATCCGGTGGCACCGTTTCTGCTCCACGCACTACCTCCGACCGATCGCGGGGACGTCGAGCTCGCCGAACTGATCGCCTTCGTCGAGAACCCGGTGCAGGCCTTTCTGCGGCAACGGCTCGGATTCCGAGTTCCGGAGCTCGAGGACGACCTGGCGGACAGTCTGGACATCGAGCTGGACCCGTTGTCCCGGTGGAACATCGGTGATCGAATGCTCGCGGCAGTGCTCGCCGGTGGGGACATCGGGGAATTCGCGGACGCCGAGTGGCGGCGCGGCACCCTTCCTCCGTTCCATCAGGGCCGCAGAGAGATGTCCGACATTCGGCAGATCGTCGGAATCATCGCCGACGCGGCCGCTCCCTTCCACGAGGGTCCGGCCGAGACCGTCGACGTCGCGGTCGATCTCGGCGACGGACGCCGCCTGACCGGCACCGTCACCGGAATTCACGGCCGCACGCTGACGCGATCGTCCTACTCGCGCCTGGCCGCCAAACATCGACTGGCCGCGTGGGTGCGGTTGCTGGCGGTGGCCGCATCCCAGCCAGGGGAGTGGAGCGCAGTCACCATCGGCCGAGCGAGCGGGATGCGCCCGCCTCGTCGCTCCCGGTTGATCGCCCCGCGGGACCCCGCAGCCGTGCTGCGTGACCTGGTGGACCTGCGTGATCGCGGAATGACCTCGCCGCTGCCGATATCGACCGGTACCGCGTCGGCCTACGCGGAGAAGCGCTTCGGTGGCGGAACCATCGAGGACGGCTACGAATCGGCCACGTGGGCGTGGCGGGGCGACTTCGGCGACGCGACCGACCGGTCGCTGCGCTACGTCCATGGGTCGACACTGTCGTTCCAGACGTTGCTCGCCGCGACCCCGCATGCCGACGAGACCGAGCCGTCGAACGAGAAGAGCCGTTTCGGAATTCTCGCTCGAAAGCTGTGGGACCCGTTGCTGACCGCCGAGAACATGGGGAACGCATGACTGCCGCCCGCGGATTCGACCTGCTCGGTCCGATGCCGACCGGAACTACCGTCCTCGAAGCCAGCGCCGGGACCGGCAAGACGTACGCGATCGTGGGATTGGCCGCGCGCTACATCGCCGAAGGGATCGCCGAGATCTCGGACCTGCTCCTGGTGACGTTCAGTCGGGCCGCGACCCAGGAACTCCGAGACCGCACCCGCAGCAGGTTCGCCTCGATCGCCCGGGACCTGGCAGATCCGGACACCGCTCGCGCATCTCGGGATCCACTCGTGGCGTTTCTGGCAGAAGTCGACGACGCCGAAGTGGACCGGCGGCGTCGACGGTTGCGACGGGCACTGTCGGACTTCGACGCCGGAACCATCGTCACCACTCACAGTTTCTGCCAGCGCATGCTCGACGGGCTCGGCATCGCAGGCGAACGCGAACCGGAATCGGCCTTCGTCGAATCGGTCTCGGACCTGCTCGAACAGGTCGTGGACGACCTGTATCTGCAGATGTTCAGCGGTGACGACGAGGCGCCGGCATTCGGTAGGCGGGACGCTCAGCAGTTGGCGTTGGCGGCCGTGGGTGACCCGCAGTCGATTCTGTACCCCGACATCGAGGACCTGGACGACAGCAACCGCGAGCCTGGACTGCGTGTGCGGTTCGCCCGGGAAGCGCGCCGGGAAATCGAACGTCGCAAACGCCTGCTCGGGGTGCGTGACTACAACGATCTGCTGGGACTTCTGCATTCGGTGTTGTCCGACCCCGTCCACGGCGAGGCCGCTTGCGCCCGAGTGAGAGACCGATTCCGCGTCGTGCTCATCGACGAATTCCAGGACACCGACCCCATGCAATGGGACATTCTGCGGCGGGCGTTTCACGGATTCACCACGCTCATCCTCGTCGGCGATCCGAAGCAGGCCATCTACGCGTTCCGTGGAGCCGAGGTACTGAGTTACCTCGACGCGGTGCAGACCGCGGACCACCTCTACGAGCTCACTGCCAACTGGCGTAGTGATTCGGGGCTGCTCGACGCCCTGCATCATCTGTACGGGGGCGCAGCCCTCGGTCACAACGACATCGTGGTGCACCGAGTCGAGGCTCGAAACCCTCTCTCGCGCATGGTCGGACATCCTCCCCTGCGGTTGCGATATCTTCCCCGAACCGGCGCTGGTCCACTGCGACAGGGTTTTCCCACGGTCGACCGCCTCCGATCCCGGGTTGCGGCGGACGTTGCGGCGGACATCGTCGAGCTGCTGTCCGGACATGCCGTGATCGAGCGTCCCGACGGCCCTCGGGTGATCGAACCGCGGGACATTGCCGTGTTGACCCGAACGACCAAGCAGGTGGCGTTGATTCGGGACGCACTCGACGCGGTCGGGGTGCCGTCCGTCGTATCGAGCAGCACCAGCGTGTTCGGCACCGAGAGTGCACGACACTGGCTGTGGTTGCTGCAGGCGATCGAGCAACCTCATCGCACCGATCGCGTACGTCTGGCCGCCTTGACTCCGCTGCTCGGGTGGACCGCCGCGCGACTCGACTCCGGAGCCGAGGACGCGCTGTCCCAGGTCAGCAGTCGTCTGCGCGAGTATTCGGTGCTGTTCGACGAGGCCGGGTTCGCAGCAGTCTTCGAGCGCGTGTCGGCCCAGTCCGGACTCGATGCGAGGCTGCTCGCGGTCGAATCCGGTGAGCGCACGATGACCGATCTGCGACACATCGCCCAATTGCTCAATCGCGCAGCGGTATCCGAGTCCTACGGAATCACCGCCCTCACTCGCTGGCTGACCGACCGCATCAAGGAACCGGCAGCGGGCGGGTCGACCGACCGGAGCCGTCGACTGGACAGTGATTCCGCAGCAGTGCAGATCATGACGACACACGGAAGCAAAGGGCTTGAATTCCCTGTCGTCTACCTGCCCTACGCCTGGGACACGTTGTTCTTCAGCAAGCCGTCGACGCTGTTGCTGCACGAGAACGGCAAGCGAATCCGAGACGTCGGCGGACCGTCCGGGGCGGGGTACGCGGCCAGGAAGATCCTCAACGATCAGGAGGAGGCAGGCGAGGAACTGCGATTGCTCTACGTCGGTCTCACCCGCGCCGAGTGCCGGATCGTGCTGTGGTGGGCACCGGGCCGAAACACCGCGACCTCCTCGCTGCACCGCATGCTGTTCGGACGCATCCCCGGAATCGCTCTCCCCGAGCCGTCGTACAAGGTTCTCGACGACGCGACGACTGCGAACCGGCTCCAATCCTGGGTCGGGTCGGCAGCCGGGCTCATCTCGGTCGAACCGGTGGGGCCCGGTGAGCCGTCCACTGCACACTGGATTCGTCCCGAGCAACCGCACCTCGACGTTGCCGCCGCACGCTTCGATCGAACCCTCGACCTACTGTGGCGTCGGACGTCTTACTCCGCGTTGACAGCTCATGCTCACGACGCCGCGCCCGGCCGGCTCGAAGTAGGAGTGACCAGCGAGGCCGAGCATCCCGAGAAGACGGACGAGCCCGCCGAGACGTCGGTCGGCGGCGACTATCCAGGAAGCGAGTACATCGACGAACAGCTGGACGGAATCGCGTCACCGATGAACGGCATGCCTGCCGGTGCGGCGTTCGGAACTCTTGTCCACGAGGCTCTCGAACACGTCGACACGTCCGCACCGGACCTGCTCGCGGAACTCGAAGGTCGCTGCGCTGCGGCGGTCGCGTCGCGAATGGCGGAGGTCGATCCGATGGCGTTGGCCCAGGCTCTGTTACCGGTGATGCAGACACCGTTGGGTTTCGGGACGCTGGCCGACGTAGCACCGTGCGACCATCTGGCAGAGCTCGACTTCGAGCTGCCCTTGGCCGGCGGAGACGATCCGGTGGCGGACACGGTCACGCTGAAGTCCGTGGCGCGCCTGTTGCGTCGCCATCTCGAACCGACGGACGTGCTCGCGTCCTACGCAGATCTGCTCGACGATCTCGAGGCAACACCGCTTCGCGGCTTCCTCACCGGGAGCATCGATTCGGTTCTGCGCGTGGCCGGACCTCGATACGTCGTGGTGGACTACAAGACGAATCGAATCGCGAGAGGCGATCTGACCACCGGCAACTTCACCCGCGAGAAGATGGCCCAGGAAATGATCCGCTCGCATTATCCGCTGCAGGCAATCCTGTATGCCGTTGCGCTGCATCGATATCTACGGTGGCGTCAATCGAACTACGACCCGCAACTACATCTCGGCGGCATCCGATACCTGTTCGTGCGGGGCATGGTCGGACCGCAGACTCCCGCGGGATGCGGAGTGTTCGACTGGGATCCGCCCGCAGCTCTGGTGGTCGAGCTGTCGGATCTGCTCGCGGGCAAGGCGAGCCGATGACCGGTGTCTCGATTGCGCTGCGCGGCAGTGGAATTCTACGTACGTTCAACGACGTGGGTGTGCTGTCGGCATCCGACGTGCACGTTGCGTTGCGGCTCGGTGCCCTGGCCGGGGAATCGTCGGAGCACGTGCTGCTCGCCACGGCTCTGACGGTGCGCTCGGTGCGATCCGGCTCGGTGTGCCTGGATCTGCGACGACTGCAAGACGTCACCGTCGACGAGGATTCGGACGTCGATCCGAGCGCACTCCCGTGGCCCGAGCTCGACGACGTGCTCCGAGCGCTGAGGGTGAGTCCACTGGTGGTCGGCAGCTCGAATGGGCCGTTGAGGCCGCTGAAACTGGTCGACACCGATCAGGGTGAGCTGCTGTATCTGGACCGATACCATCTGCAGGAGAGCACCGTTCGGGATCTCCTCGACGTGCGTTCGCAATCCCACCCGCCCGCCGATGCCGTCGAGATCGGCGGGGCCTTGGCCGCGCTGTTCGTGGATGGATCGGGTGCACCCACGGCCGCCCCCGATCGGCAGCGAATAGCGGCGGCTCTGGCAGCGACGCAATGGACCACGGTCATCGCCGGCGGACCCGGAACCGGAAAGACTCACACCGTAGCGAGAATTCTGGCGCTCCTCGTACGCGAACACGGCAGCGATCTGCGCATCGGACTGGCCGCACCCACCGGTAAGGCCGCAGCCCGACTGCAGGAATCCGTGTCCGAACAAGCCGGGCTACTCGGACTTCCTGCGGACCTGAAAGCAATGACGCTGCACCGACTTCTGGGATGGAAGCCCGGAAGCAAGACGCGGTTTCGGCACGATGCGGAGAATCGGCTGCCGTACGACGTCGTCGTCGTCGACGAAACCTCGATGGTGTCTCTGACGATGATGTGTCGGCTGCTCGAAGCCGTACGTCCCGAGTCTCGGTTGATTCTCGTCGGCGACCCGGACCAGCTGACGTCGGTCGATGCAGGCGCGGTGCTGGCCGATCTGGTGGCCAGGCCCGTCACCGGCAGGGAGAACCCGGTTCTGGCTCAGCTCGTCGACGCGGACTTCGCCGCCGCCGAGGATCCCGAAGAAGCGGCGCTGAGCGCGTTCGAGCGAGACCGATTGCGCGGCGGCGTCGTTCGGCTCAGTCGTGGCCGACGCTTCGGCGGAGCCATCGCTCGCTTGGCCGTGGCCGTCAGGGACGGCCGGGCCGACGACGTGATGGCGTTGCTCGAATCCGGCGCGGAGGAGATTTCGTTTCAGAGCCCCGACGACGTCGACGCTCTACGTTCGGACGTGATCGACACCGCAGCCGAGGTCACCGCCGCCGCCGTACGCGGGGATGCCACCGAAGCACTGCTCGGGCTCGAGAAACATCGCCTCCTGTGTGCGCACCGCGAGGGGCGATGGGGAGTCTCGCGGTGGGATCGGCAAGCGATGGAGTGGGTAGGAGAAGGCACCGGAACATTTCTCGACCCTTCGCTGTGGTATCCCGGTCAGCCGTTGTTGGTCACGGCCAACGACCACGAGGCGAGGATCTACAACGGAGACACCGGCGTTGTGGTGTTGGGAGACAACGGGACTCCGATGGCGGCGTTTGCTCGAGGTCGTGGCCACGTGTTGATTCACCCGAATGTGCTCTCCTCGGTACACACCGTGTACGCAATGACGATCCACCGCAGCCAAGGCAGTCAGTACGACACGGTCTCGGTTCTGCTGCCGGCCGAGGCATCGACACTGCTGACGCGAGAACTGCTGTACACCGCCATCACCCGCGCACGATCGCACGTTCGAGTGATCGGTACCGAGGAGGCCATCCGCGCGGGCGTCGAACGTCAGGTGCTGCGGGCGAGCGGGCTGCGCCGAAAGATCCTGTAGCTCGTCCGATCGTGTTCGTCACCGGCACGCATGCCGGTCTGCCCTCGTCACGACGTCCATGCTGTGTGCGACCAGAAGCCACGTGCGGGCCAGGTTCTTCCATACCCCGATCGAGTTGTTGCCAGTCGCGTCGGCGGAGGGGCGAGCCCGGACGGCGGCCGATCGATGCAGCGACAGTGCTTGCGCTTTCAACGCGTCGATATCGCCGTCGGCGCACACCGATCGAACGGTGTGCGCATCGACGCGTCGACCGACCAACTGGCACAACGCTTGCAGTGACCTCAGCTCGGCAGGCACGTCCTCGGATGTCTCCGACGGGCTTTCGGTCGTTGCGACGGTTGTGCTACCGACGAACCCGCGCTGCAGGTCGACCGGTCCCGACGACGCAGCGTCGGCCGCGACGCTCCACGCGCTCAGGAACGATGGATGTGGGACGTTCCAGAGCTCCCGGAACGCGCGAGTGATCATCTCCGCGACGAGCGCTGCATCTGCTCGGGTGTCGGTGCGCGTGAGATCGATGATCGACCCGTCTGCGACCGGCTTGCCTCGATCCAGCCAACCGAAGTCGAGGAGCTGCACATCCATGGCCGTTGCGTCCGGGGCATCCGGGTACAGCAGTGACGGCAGCGCTGCCACCGACACCAGCACGCCGCCGTCCGTCGCTGCCACGTCGATGTACGGCCGCAATCCGCGCTCGCCGGGGCTCGCCTGGGCAGCGGAAACCGTGATGTAGTCCCGTCTCGGCAGGGTCCGAAGACGGGCGTGCAGGTTTTCGGTGAACGTGGCCCACGCGAGCGCGGTGGCGGAGTCGAAATGGCCGTTCTGCAATGCGGTCACGATGCGAACCCTCTTCTCGGACGAGAACTGATGCCTGTATCCGAGACCGTAGCGAGAGGGTCCGACAAGAACCTGGGTCAGTAAACGTCGCGAAGGTAGCGCTTGGATCGCTTGAGGTCGTTGACGTAGTCCTCGGCGGCGTCGGGGGAGCGGCCACCGTGCTCTGCGACGATCTCGTGCAGTGCCTCGTCGACACTCTTGGCCATCCGAGCCGCATCGCCGCACACGTAGATCAGCGCACCCGCTTCGAGCCACCCGTACAGCTCCTTGCCTGCCGCACGCATGCGGTGCTGAACGTAGATCTTCTGGGGCTGGTCGCGGGAGAAGGCCAGATCGAGTCGAGTCAGCAGACCGTCGCGCTCGAAATCGACCAGTTCGTCCTCGTACAGGAAGTCGCTCGCTCGATGCTGATCGCCGAAGAACAGCCAATTCTCGCCTGTTGCGCCCCGGGCTCGACGCTCGTGCAGAAAAGCTCGGAACGGTGCCACTCCGGTTCCCGGCCCGATCATGATGATCGGGGTGTCGTCGGATGGAAGGCGGAACGATTTGTTGGCCGACAGGAACACCCCGGCTTGCTGTTGCTCCCCGACGCGGTCGGCCAGATACGTCGAGCAGACGCCGCCGCGATCACGCTCGGCGGACCGATATCGGACCGTGGACACGGTCAGATGCACGGTGCCCTCGTGCGCGATCGGGGACGAGGAAATCGAGTACACCCGGTGTTGCAGTGGTCGCAGCAGTCCGAGGAACTCGGCTGGATCGAACGCTCCCGACCGATCGAGGTCGAGAACGTCCACGACGTCCCGACCCCACGTCCAGGCGTCGAACGACGCGCGGTCGCCGTTCTGCAGAACGTGATCGAGCTCGGCGTCACCGGCGCGTTCGGCCACGGCCTCGATCAGATCCATGGACGGGATGCCGATCTCGTAGTCCGTGGTCAAGGCATCCGCCAGGGTGATCTCACCGGATTTGGTGTGGACAGCGGTGTCGGCAGGCACTCCGAGACGCTCGATCACGGCCGAGACCAGCGCCGCGTCGTTGACGGGTTTGACGCCGAATCCGTCGCCGGCCTCGTAGGCGATGCCGCTCTCGCCGAGCGCGATCGAGAAGTGTCGAACTTCCTTGGCCGACGTGGGGCCGGAGAGACGTCGGTTGCCCAGAATCTGCGCGCGATAGGGATTCTTCCGATTCCACGGTGAGCGCTTCGATGCGGTCTTGGTGGCGCCGAGATCGCCGGTTCGAGCGTCGATGTCCTGTACCTGCCTTGCGGTAGTCGTCTTGTGAGCCGACTGGGAGGTCGACTCGTTCGAACACTAATCGGGGCCACTCACTCGCGGTGCAGGACCTCGATTCCGTCGACGGAGAAGACGACGTCGTATCCGCTCGCCAGCGCCCGGTCGATCGCCTGACGGTCGCCGGTCTCGTCCGTCGGCCACCCCGCAGGTCGTTGCCGGTTGACGACGATCCAATCCGGGACGGTCGAATCGGTCGTACGCTGCGGAAAGACCGAGACCTCGTGGTCGGCGACGAGTTGAGCCACGAGATTGTTCGACGCCGCAACCCGATCACCGGCGGGAATCCACTCGGAGATCTCTCGTGCGGTCGCGGCCTGCGGATCGATCGTCCATTCCTGCGCGTGCACCACACGTGACATGGGCAGGAAAGGCAGCGCGATGACCGCGAAGGCTGCCACGAACGCGACGATCAGCTTCCGGCCACGTTCGGTGAGCTGACCGTGGCGGTGGCTACGCACCAACGCGTCGAGCAGGGCGACGAACACGATGACCATCAGGATCGCGTTGTAGTGGTAGATCGGTTTCCAGAAGTTGGTGTTGTCGCTGAGAAAGCGCCATGCGACCGTCGGGACCGCGATCAGGAGCAGTGGCGATCTCAGGGCGAAGAAGCCGGTGACCGCGAGAAGCAGAAATGCTGTGGCCGCCCGTGAATCGCCGGCAACCAGACCGTGCGCGGTGTCGGCTATGCCCTCGCCGAGCGGAGGCAGCTTCGAGCCCTGATCGTACGAGTTGTCCGAGCTGAGGGCCGGGATGATCACCTTGACCGCGAGCACTACCCAGGTCAATCCCCACACAGCAGTCAGGGCCCCCGCAAGGCGCGTTCGGCCGGTCGTCCACAGCGCCACCAACGCCCCGATGACGATCACCGTAAGGCCCATGTCCTCTTTGACGAACACCAACGGTAGAGCCCAGGCCAGGGCCGGCAGCCAATGCTGTCGGACCAGCGCGACCATCGACATGGCCAGCAGGGGCATCGCGAACGCCACCTCGTGGAAATCGAAGTTCAGCGCGGCCTGCACGCCCCACGACAGTCCGAACGCCGCGGCCGTCACGATGCCCACGACCGTGCCGAATTTCTGTACCGCCAGTCGGCTGATCGGAATCACTGCGAGCGCGAACAGCACCGCTTGTGCGATCAGCAGTGTCTCGGCGTGCGGGAACAGTCGGTAGAGGGGCCCCAGCAACGCGGTGATGGGCGAGAAGTGATCGCCGAGCGTGTTGTAGCCGGTGCCGAGCAGGTCGGATGTCGGCGCGCGAAACTGCGAGTACGACGCGATCTGTTGGACGAATATCCCCAGGTCGAATCCGGACGTACGGAGCTGGCGATGGCCGAGGACGGACATCACCGAATACAGGGTCGCCAGCACGGCGAAGGAGACGACCGGCACCAGCGTCTCGGCGGAACGGAACGCCGAGCGCCGGTCTGTGGTGGCTGTTTCGTCGGTCGCTGTGTCGACACTGTCGGCATCGGTGACGACCGTGGATTTCTCGGTAGTGGTCACGAGAAGGCATGTCTACCGGACCGACGTGAGATGTTCCTGAGAACCGCCGGTCAGCGCTTGCGCTTCTTCGCTGGTTTGCGGCGCGGCGGCTGCGAGGTGAGGTGGTAGTAGAGCGCATCCTCGGAGTCCTCGACCACCACATCGATGAAGTCGCCGACTTCGAGGTAATCGTCGACGGCGATCCGGTCGGTCGAGCCGATGACTGCTTTCACCGATCGAGCGGGAACGAGGCCCCTACGGCCGTCCGGTCCGACGGCGAGTGCATAGCGTGGACCGGTACGGGTGACCCTGGCGCTGATGAAGTCCGGGTCCTTCGGTATCGGGTCGGCCGCGAGCACACCCCCGTCCTTCGACGCGGCCGTCAACGAGTCGAGCTGCGCGGCCAGATCGTCGGCCATCGCATCCACCTGATCGAGCAGGTGGGCCATGTGTGCGGCGTAGTCGGTGTGCTTCTTGGTCGGCTTGAGCGCCTCACCGGGCTTGTACATGTCTTCGTGGGTCAGCTCGCCCCAGGCGTCCTGCAAGCGCGTCTTGACCTGAACTTCCACTTTCACATCGAGATCACCCTGATGCGTTGCGACTCGGACGACCAGCACCGCGTGGTACGCGCGATAGCCACTCGGCTTGGGAAAGGCGACGTAATCGGTCGGTGGTTGCGCGAACCGAACAGAGCATTCCGGGTCGTTGCACGCACGCTCGAGAGCAGCGACGAACGTCAGCTGATCGCGCGGGGTCTTGCAGAGCACCTTGACGCCGACGAGATCGGGCAGAGCCTCGGCGACGGCATCGGCGTCGGTCGGCTCGGTGATGCGGCCCTCGGAGAGATAGCGGCGCAGTTTGTCGGCCGATCTGCCCGGGTCCTTGATGCGTGCCGTCTGCGCATTCAGTCGGTCTCGATCGACGTCCTCGAGAATCTCGTCGGCGATGGTCTCGAGGAAATTCTGCGCGGTGACGAGAGCGGCTTCCCACGCTCGACGACGCTGCAGGTACAGCTCTTCGACCAAGTCGTCGATACTCGTTGCCGATGTCACGATGCCGAGGTTAACGCAGAAGTACCGCCAATCCTGTCGGCGGCGCGCATTTGAGCTGTGGCGTGACTGTGTGCGGTTTACGCTCTACCGCATGACCGTGGCTTCGGAACAGAAGGACGACTTCGTCGAGCAGTTCGATCCCTTCCGTCGTGAGTTGCTCGCGCACTGCTATCGCATGACCGGGTCGATCCACGATGCCGAGGACCTGTTGCAGGAGACGTACATTCGCGCCTGGCGGGGGTACGCAAAGTACGAGGGCCGTTCGTCCCTGCGCACATGGCTGTACCGAATCGCAACCAACACCTGTCTCACCGCTCTGGACGGCCGGGCGAAGCGTCCCCTGCCGACGGGCTTGGGTGCACCGAGTTCAGGCCCCACCGACGAACTCGTGCAGAACAACGAGATTCCGTGGTTGGAGCCGATTGCAGATTCCGATCTGGCGGATGCGAGTGATCCCGCATCGATCGTGGTGGCGAAGGAATCCGTGCGGCTCGCCTTCGTCGCCTCCTTGCAACATCTGTCGTCGCGACAACGCGCGGTGCTGCTGATGCGCGAAGTGTTGCAGTGGAAAGCGTCGGAGGTTGCCGAGGTTCTCGCCACGACGACGACCGCGGTCAACAGCCTCCTGCAGCGAGCCAGGGAGCGTCTCGACGAGATCGCGCCCGATTTGGACGACATCGAGCCGATCGAATCGGCAGAACTGCAGCAACTGCTCGCCCAGTACGTGGACTGTTTCGAGGCCTACGACATCGACCGGCTGGTCACGTTGTTCACCACCGACGCGGTGTGGGAGATGCCGCCGTTCGTCGGGTGGTACCAGGGCGGCGAGACGATCGGATCGCTCATCCGCAACAACTGCCCGGCAAACGGCGCAGGCGATATGCGGATGGTGTCGACATCTGCCAACGGACAACCGGCGTACGGGTTGTACATGCTGGGTGAGGACGGTGTGCACCGGCCGTTCCAGCTGCACGTGCTCGATGTCGATGCCAGAGGGGTCGGACACGTGGCCTGCTTCTTCGATCTGACTCTGTTCGATCGATTCGGATTGCCCGACCGCCTCTAGAACAAAGGTCGGTCAGCTCTCCGAGACGGCGGACGGGTCCATCCACATCACTTCCCACACATGATTGTCGAGATCTCGGAACGCCCTTCCGTACATGAACCCGTGGTCCTGTGGTTCCATCCACTTCGATCCACCCGCGGCGATCGCCGCGTCGGTGAGCGAATCGACCTCTTGGCGGCTGTCTGCAGAGATGCACATCAGCACCTCTCGGGCCGAGCCGGTGTCGCAGATCGAGTCCGAGATGAAGTCCTCGAATCGCGCGGTGGCCAGGAACATCACCGTCGCCCGGTCGCTGACGATCATGGAAGCGGTGTTCTCGTCGCTGAACATGTCGTTGAACTCGAAGCCGAGACCCTCGAAGAATGCGCGGGTGGCGACGACGTCGCGAACGGGCATGTTGGCGAACAACAAACGTGACATGGGTACACACCTTTTCCGTAAAGACCTGCTGCGTCGAACCGTCGAACAACGGTCTGCTCGTACTGACAGCTGTCGATCCGAAAAGTCATCGGGTGAAGATGTGCCGACACGACGCGACCCCGCCGAGCGGGTGCTCGACGGGGTCGCGGACTGCGAAGCTGAAGGGGGCGTGTAGCTATCGCGTGATCTGCTGGCTATCGCGTGATCTGCGCGAGGCGCGACAGCATGCGCGAGAAGACGTGGCCGTCGTTGCCGAGATCTGCGTAGGGGTCGGATGCCTCGTCCGACTCGGTGGTGCCGGGCGTTGCCGCAGCAAGCGTGCGCGCCAGCCGGGTGCGACGCTCGATGGCGTCGAGGATGGTGGCGTCCAGCGTTGAAACTTCGTCGAAGAGCTGGTCGACGTCAGCTGTCGCGATGTCGGCACTGTCGGTGCCAATTGCGAGCGAATCGATCTGAACAGTCACATCGTCTCCTTTTGTTCGCGTCCTGAGGTGTGAGTCGTTCGGTCGGCCGGAACCGTTACAGCTCCATCCGAGTAAAAACGATGTTTCGTCGCCCAAACCAACATGCCCACTCGACGGGCCTGGGCCAACCTCTTCGGGGTGTGATGCTGCATACAGTCCGGTCGGTTCCGCTACCTGCGGGTTCTTCGGACGGAACGGCTCGAAGGATTCTTCTCGCGATGTTCCGGGTAGCCGCGGAGCGGATACGTCGACTTTCGAGGAGTGAACGATGCGTTACGACTACCTGATCATCGGTGGGGGAATGGTTGCGGACAGTGCAGCTCGCGGAATCCGCGAGCAGGACGCGACGGGCTCCATCGGAATACTCGGCGCGGACCCCGACGCGCCGTACACCCGGCCGGCGCTGTCGAAGAAGCTGTGGACCGACCCGGAATTCGGCCGCGATCAGGTCTCGCTCGACACGGCGTCCGACACCGACGCATCGGTGCACACCGGAACTCGGGTGTTATCGGTCGACCGCTCGAACTCGTCGGTCACCACGGAATCCGGAGACACCCACGAGTACGGAAAGCTGCTCCTGGCAACGGGGGCGACGCCGACGCGCATCGAACTGACCCCCAGCCCGCGCGTGGTGTACTTCCGCACCTTCGCCGACTACCGGGCGCTGCGTGAACTGACGAAGACCGCCGACCACATCGCCGTGGTCGGCGGCGGGTACATCGGCACCGAAATCGCAGCTGCGCTGTCTCTCCAGGATGTGAAGGTCACACTGGTCACGTCGGACTCCGTGCTCGGTGGACACATGTTTCCGCAGAGCCTGGCTGCCGGCTTCGACAAGGGTTTCGCCGGCCACGGTGTGACCGTGCGCCGGAGAACGAGGGTCGTTTCCGGAGCCGAGGCGTCGGCGCGCGTACAACTGCAACTCGACGACGGTTCGACCGTGGAGGCGGACGGAGTCGTGTTCGGACTCGGCGTGCGACCCGACACCGAACTGGCCGAGGCTGCGGGGCTGGCAGTCGACGACGGCGTGATCGTCGACGAGTTTCTTCGCACCGAGGACGAACGCGTCTACGCCGCCGGTGACGTGGCGAACTACCCCGACGCCATTCTCGGACGCCGACGCATAGAGCATGTCGACAATGCGACCGAGATGGGTAAGGCTGCCGGACGCAACATGGCCGGTGCCGCAGATCCCTACACGTACACCCCGTACTTCTACTCCGACGTGTACGACGACGGCTATCAAGCGATCGGCACGGTGTCCACGACGCTGACCGTCGTCGAGGACTGGAAATCGGTGGGGAAGGAAGGCGTCGTCTACTACCTCGACGACGATGCCGTCGTCCGGGGCGTGCTCATGTGGAACGTCTGGGAGGGGCTCGACGTGGCGCGCAGCCTGTTGGCGGAGAAGAAGCCGCAGACCGAACAATCGTTGCGCGGACTTATCTGACCTTCTGCAACACTCGATGGCAAGCGATCCGTCGACGACGCCGGCGATTCGGCGCGACCTAGGAGAGACGATGTCCGAGTTCGATCGCAGTGAGTCGGCCGATCAGCGTGCCCGGTTCGACGACGAGGTCCATCGCCGCTGTGCCGACTGCCGGCTGCCCGGTCGCTCCGAGCAGCTGTCCGACGCGGCGGCTGTCGCCATCGCGGCCGGACGAGTGGACGAGGCCACTCGAGCAGTCCTCGTCGGCCGATGGCATGCCGGACGCTCGCTGCCGTCGATCGGAGGATTCGGCGCACTGCGCAATCTGGTGGACGAGCGCGATCGCTGGCTCGGCAAGGACACGACGAACAAGCCCGGATCGGCGCTCGTGTACAAACTCCGTGCTGCCGAGTTGACCAAACGAGTCAATCACCACCGCACCACCGTGGTGATGTCGAATCGCCACTACGCCACCGGGGTACGCGCGGCGCGCAAAGAGCGCAGGGAAGGTGTGCATCTGGACCTGGACCAGCGGGACACGATCTTCGATGCGTTGACGAAAACGCCTGCACCACAGAAGTTCGGCCCGATCGCCGAGCGTGGCCTCTCGCTGGTGGACGCGGCCACGGATCGGGTGAGCACGCTGGCGCGCAGAACTCCGGTGGCCGACAGGGTCGAGTGGGCGACAGGAGTGGTGGATCAGTTCGTGGATCGAAAGGACGACCGCTTCGTCGATCGTTACGACACCCTGCTGTTCCTTGCCGGCACGGCGTTCGATCGGGTGCGTCGGTCGCCGGCATGGCAGTCGACGTACTTCGAGATCCAACGCAAACAGCTGGACCTTTTCGTCGAACTCACCGAGATCTCGGTCGATGCCACCTCGTTGCATACGGTAGCGACCGAGTTGAATCGGATCGGTGAAACGATGGTCGACGAGGAGACAGCAGCACAGGTCGAATCCCGCCGTGTCGCACTGGAAGTGGTGTGGAAACAGTTGACCGGACGGGTGGCTGCGCTGGTTCGGCTCGCGAACGTGGTCGAGTCCTCGGAGACCGAGGCACGCACCTCCGACGCGATGGCCCGTGCGCACAGCCTGGACGATCGGATCGACGACCTCGTCGGGCGGTCGGGGAGCCGGGAGATGTCTGCCGAGAACACGCACTTCGTCGGTGATCAAGTGCGGACACAGTGGCGCGACTGAATGACACCATCGGCGCAGAGGCGCGATTCACTGCCGTTCGGGCCACTGAATCGCGCCACCGGCTCTAGGCGATGATTGCGAACAGAATCCCCGCGACGGCGAAGCTGACCACGGACAGAATGGTCTCGAGGACCGTCCACGTCTGCAGTGTCTGCTTGACGGTGAGGTTGAAGAACTTCGCGATGATCCAGAATCCGCCGTCGTTGACGTGGCTGGCGATGATCGAGCCCGCCGCGATGGCCATGGCGATGAGCGCCACGGCCGGAGCCGAGTAGTCCTGCGCCGCTACCAGGGGTCCGACGATTCCGCCGGTCGTCACGATGGCCACTGTGGCCGAGCCCTGCGCCACGCGCAGGGCGCAGCTGATGATGTAGGCCAAGACGATGATCGGTAGGCCCGCGGCTGCCATGGTGTCGGCCAACGCCGTGCCGATACCCGTGGCCGAGATGACCTTCCCGAAGAACGCACCAGCTCCGACGACCAGCAACAGCATGCCCACCGGACGAAGTGACTCTCCGGTCAGCTTGCTGAGTTCCTGGACTGTCGATCCGCGTCGAATGCCCAGAACGTAGAACGCGATCAGAACTGCGATGAGCAGCGCGACGGCCGGTGTGCCGAAGAAGGTGAGTACTTCGAGGAGGTTTCCGGGATCGAGCAGAATGCTGCCGAACGTGGCCCCGAGGATCAGGACCAGTGGAACGGCAATGATCGCTCCGATCGTGCCCACCGACGGCGGCGTCGTGACGACCGGGCGCTTAATTGCGACCGTGCCTGCGCCTCCACTCTCGGTGGTGCTTGCGTCGTCGCCGTCGTTGATGAAGTCCTCGGGGACGTCGACGATGACGCGTTTACCGATCCAGTTACCCCAGACCAGGCCGGCGGCGATGAATCCTGGTATCCCGCAAATGAATCCGAACAGGATGAGCCAGCCCAGGTTCACCTCGAGCAACCCGCCGAGGGCGACCGGACCTGGGTGTGGCGGCAGGAAGGCGTGCGTCATGGACAACCCGGCCAGCATCGGCAGCGCATAGAGCACCAACGACTTTCCGCCTTGACGCGCCGCCACGTACACCAGCGGTGCCAGCACGAAGATGCCGATGTCGAAGAAGACGGGGATACCGAAGATCAGCCCCAGCAGTCCCATTGCGATGGGTGCTCCGCGTTCGCCGAAGATCCCGAGTAGTTTGGCGGTCAAAGCCTGTGCACCACCCGACTTTTCGAGAATCGCCCCCAGGACCGTTCCCAGTCCGATGATGACTGCGATGTGCCCGAGGATGCCGCCGAACCCGGTTTCGAGAAGCGACTCGTTGCTCTTGATCGCGGTGCCGACTATCTCGTTGACGGGCAAACCGGCAGCCAGAGCCAATCCGAGGCCGACGATGAGAAGTGCGATGAACGGTTCGAGCTTGACCTTGATGATGACTACGAGCAGTACGGCAATTGCGATGCCGCACAGTACGAGTAGACCAGGAGTCGAGGTCCTGAGCCAGTCGACGACAGAATTCATGACGAGCCTTCCTTGATGTGTGCACTGATAGCCGCCACGAACGCCTGCGCTCGCACGGTGATGTCGTCCCACTGGGCGGCCGCGACCGACGCCGGTGGGACCACATCGGTACCTGCAGTCACTGCGACGGCACCTGATGTCAGGAACTGAGCAGCGTTGCCCGCGTTGACTCCGCCGGACGGAACGAGTTGTGCGTCGGGGAAGGGGCCGAGCAGATCCTTGAAATACGCGGGCCCGACGGTCCGAGCCGGAAATATCTTCACGGCATCGGCTCCGAGATCGAGGGCGGTCATCACCTCGGACGGGGTGAGTGCGCCCATCATCAGCGGGACTCCGGCGTCGGTGACGATCGCGGCAACGTCGGGACGCAGCCCGGGTGTCACGACGAAGTGCGCCCCGGCGTCGATCGCGGACCGGGCTTGGTCGGCGGTCAGGACCGTGCCCGCCCCGACGACTGCACCTGCGTCCGATGCCGCGCGGATCAGCGCGAGGACGCCGGGCGTGGTGAAGGTCAGCTCGAGCGCGCGAATTCCTCCGCGCGCGAGCGCATCTGCCAACGCAGCAGAATCCGAGATGTGCGGGGCGCGCACCACCGACAGTGTGCGATCCTCGAGAATGGTCGTCATGGCGTTCACGATGTTTGCCTTCCGGTGGGGTTCATCCGCAGGGCGTGGCCTGCCAGAGAATGAGTGGGGCGATGCTCGTCGATGGCGAACGCGCCGTTGACCATGACGTGGCTGATGCCTTGGGCCTGTTGTTTCGGGTTCTCGAACGTGGCGGTGTCGCGGACGGTGGCCGGGTCGAACAGGACGAGATCGGCTGCGTACCCTTCGGCGATCGTGCCGCGGGCGCGCAGGCGGAGTCGCTCAGCGGGACGGCCGGTCAGGTGATTGACGCAGTCCTCCAGTGACAGCAACTGCTCGTCTCGCGCGTAGTGACCCAGGTAGCGGGGGAACGTTCCCCAGGCGCGCGGGTGCGGCTTCTCGCCGACCAGGATCGCGTCGCTGCCGCCCATATGGCGTGGATGCGCCATGATCTCGCGCACGTTCTCCTCGTGTCCGACGTGCTGCAGGATGGTGGTGGCCAGCGCGTCTCGTCGAAGAAAGTCGAAGAACACGTCCACCGGGGACCTACCCGCCTCGGACGCGATGTCGGACATCGTGCGTCCGACGTACCGATCGAGGTCGGGGTTCGCGACCCCGCTGAGCTGGATGGTCTCCCACTCGACGGTGACGCCATGGCAGCCGTCGGACCCGTTGACATCGACATCTCGTGCGATGCGTCGACGCATGTCCGGATCGTCGAGTCGTTCCAGCGCGCGGTCCGGGCCACCCGACATCGCCCAACTCGGAAGCAGCGCAGACAAGGTGGTGGCTCCGGGCAGATAGGGATACGTGTCGAGGGTGACGTCGCAGCCGTTCGCGATCGCCGAATCGACGCGGTCCAAGAACTCGCGTGCCCGGCCCCGATTGACGCCGAAGTTCATCGTCGCGTGAGTCAGATGCAGCGCACATCCCGTCTGCTCGGAGAGATCGAGCATCTCCTGATACGCGTCGAGCGCGCCCGCGCCGTAGGACCGAGTGTGCGGCGCATAGAACCCACCGAAGTCGGCGACGACCTCGCACAACGCTCGTAATTCGCTTGTGTCCGCGTACATTCCGGGCGTGTACGTCAAACCGCTCGACATCCCGACGGCACCCTCCTGCAGCCCCTGTGCCAACAACTGCTGCATGTGGGCGATCTCGGACGGCGAAGCAGGTCGCTGATCAGGGCCGACCGCGAGGTATCGCAGTGTTCCCTGGGGAACGAGATAGGCAGCGTTCGGAGTGATGCCCTGGTCGAGGCGAGCGAGGTACTCCGAGACCGAACGCCACGAGAAGTCGAGGTCGACGGGATTGCCGTTCCATCCGGCGATCTGACGCCGCACCACATCGAGCGTCGCGTCGTCGATCGGAGCGTAGGCGATTCCGTCCTGTCCGATGACTTCGGTGGTGACGCCCTGACTGATCTTCGGGAAGTGGTCGGGGTCGGTCAGCAGACGCAGATCGGAATGGGCGTGCATGTCGATGAACCCGGGGGACAGGACGTGCCCCTCGGTGGCGTCGACGATTCTGTCGGCACCGTGAACGGTGCCGGGTTCGGCGACCGAGGCGATGAGACCGTCGCGTACGAGAACGTCACGACGCTGCCGCGGTGACCCGGTGCCGTCGATGACGTCGGCACCTCGAATGAGGATATCGGACAAGGGTTTCGGCTTTCTAGAAGAATGTGTGCACGAGATCGACGACGCGGGGATCATCGCCATCGGCGTCGTCGACGACGGGAACCAGACGCCATTTGTCGAAGGCGGTGCACGGGTGAGACAGGCCCAACCGCACCACCGATCCGACCGGCAGCGCCGCGGCGTCCTCGGCCGGTAGGCGAAGGAACGCGTGTTGATCGTTCAGCGCTGTGACATCGGCACCGGAATCGAGGGTTTCGGTTCCTCGAACCAGCTGGGGGACCGGCAGACCTTCGTCGAACGGAAAGTCCCGCTTGCCTGCATCGAGCAGCGCGAGACCGGGTTCCGGCCGGGATACCGTCCGAGCCCATCCGTGCATCGCAGACATCAGCGGCGCGTCGGTGCGGGCGGGAGTCAGTGGTGAGATCTGCGAGTAGAAGCCGTCGTCGTGCACCACATAGGCACCCGAGCGCAGCACCACGTCGGTAGGTACACCCTCGCCGGTGGTGAGGGAGTGCAACCGCTCGACAACCAGGTCCTGGTAGGCGCTACCGCCGGCAGTCACGATCGCATGGTCGCCGTACAACCCTTCGGCATCGAGCGCGCGATGAAGGGTGGCGACGTTGTCGAGGTAGGTCCGAACCGCCGCGAGGCCGCTGTCGGTCCGGTCGTGGCTGAGTGCGCCCTCGTAGCCGCCGACCCCGGCCAGGATCAGCCGCGGCGACGACGCGATGGCACGAGCGACCGCGATCGCCTCGTCGGTCGTCCGCGCTCCGGTGCGACCGTGCGGGCCACCGAGTTCGACGATGACCGGGATCGAGCGTGTTCCCTGCGCCGCCAGGATGCGGTCCATCTCGTGCACCGTCGCGACGCTGTCCGCCCAGCAATAGAACTCGAATGTCGGATGCGAATCCAGTTCGGCCGCAATCCATGTCAGTGCGACAGGATCGATCTCGGCATTGGCGAGAACGACCCGTTCGACCCCGAACGCACGCGCTGCCTGAACCTGCCATCCCGTTGCGAGGGTGATCGCCCAGCTTCCCGCATCGAGTTGCTGTTTCCACAGTTGAGGTGCCATCGACGTCTTGCCGTGGGGCGCGAGCAGCACTCCCGCGCGCGCCGACCACTCGGCCATGACCGAGATGTTCGACGCGATGCGTGCGCGGTCGAGAGTGAGTACTGGCGTCGTGAACTCGGAGAGTCGTGGCGACGTGGCGAGAAAGCTCTCGATGGTGTGCCCCCACGACCTGGGTGGCAGCGCCTTGTGCTCGGGTCCGAGCACTCGCCGGCTGAGTGCCTCGACGGCATCGGTGTCGATCACGGTCGTCTCCTGGGTCTCGATCGAATGCGTTGCGTATTGTGCAACGCTAGTTGCGCAATGTGTTTATGATTTGTAGTCTGCAACGAAAGCCAGCGTTCCCGCAAGAGTTCGAGGAGATCGACGTGAAAGCACCACGAGCGGTGTGCGTAGGCGAAGGCCTCGTCGTTCTGGTCGCCGAGCCTGGCCCACTGGAGAATTCGGACACCTTCCATCGCACGGCCGGTGGCGCTGAAGCCAACGTGGCAAGGGTGTTCGGTCAACTGGGCGTCGATGCATCGTGGATCTCGAGAGTGGGCGACGACGGATTCGGCCGGTACCTCGTCGGCCAATTGGACGCGGCAGGTGTCGACACCTCCGGTGTGACGGTCGACGACGCGCGACCCACGGGCATGTATGTGAAGCAACGCGGCTCGGGTTCCGATGATCGACACGACCTCGCGTGCGGAGACAGTGCCATGACGTACTTCCGTACCGGCTCGGCTGCGAGCGCCCTGTCGCCGGGAGACATCGACGGGCGTGCGGCGACCTTGGTCGATCGTGCCGACTTGATCCACTTCACCGGGATCACCGTGGCGATCTCCGATACCGCGGCCGACCTGACGAGGTCCCTGATGGATCTACCCACCGTCGTCAGCTTCGATCTGAACTATCGGCCGGCGCTGTGGAAGTCTCGGCCGGACGCAGCTGCAGATGTGCTCGGGGAACATGTTCGGGGAAGCGATGTGGTGTCCATGGGGGCCGACGAAGCTGCGCTGGTGTTCGGCACATCCGATCCCGCCGAGCTGCGCGAGATGTTCCCGCAGCCACGCCATCTGGTGATCAAGAACGACGCGCACACCGTGACGGCGTTCGAGGGAACCTCTCGGGTCGACGTACCGGCGCTGAAGCTCGACGTAGTCGAAAAGATCGGTGCCGGAGACGCGTTCGCGGGCGGGTATCTGACCGGACTGATGTTGGGTAGGAGTTCCGTCGAGCGCGTTCGGTTCGGGCATCTCTGCGCGGCGGGTGCCTTGACCGGGCACGGTGACATCGCCTCGGTGCTGCCCCTGGCGGTGCTGATCGAACTGGCCGAACTGCACGACGCCGACTGGGCGAGGCTGGACTACGCAGTCACCACCGCGCGTCACTCGGGGGTATCGCAGTGAGTCAAAGTCTCGCGCGAGCGATGACACTCCTCGGCTTGCTCGGCGACGGCCCGCGGTCACTCGACGAGTTGGCGTCGGTCCTCGAGGTTCACAAGACGACCGTGCTGCGCCTGCTGCGCACGTTGGAAGCCGACAGATTCGTCCAGCACGACGTGGATCACCGCTATCAGCTCGGATCCAGGCTGTTCGAGCTCGCCAACCGAGCGCTCGAACAGCGCGACGTTCGGAGCATCGCGCGGCCGCATCTGGCCGAACTGAACTCGATCACCGGTCAGACCGTCCATCTCGCCACCTACGAGGCAGGCGTCGTGATCTATATCGACAAGTTCGACGCCCAACAGAGTGTGCGGATGTATTCGCGAATCGGAAAGCCCGCACCACTCCACTGCACAGCTGTGGGGAAGGTTCTGGTCTCGGCCCGTCCCGAGGCAGAACGAGCGCAGATTGCACACGGCATCACATACACACCGTTCACCGAACGAACGATCACGACGGCCGAGCGCTATCTGCGCGAGCTCGACCTCGTGCGCGAGCAGGGGTTCGCCGAGGACCGCGAGGAGCACGAGTCGTTCGTCAACTGCATCGGCTGCGCAGTGCGCGACGGAACCGGCGAGGTCGTGGCAGCGGTGTCGATGTCTGTTCCCGACATGGTGCTCGATCACCAACAAGTCCTCGCAACACTCCCCGAAGTACAGCGCGCCGCGGCCGCGATCTCCGAGGGATTGGGCTGGCGACCGTGAAAAACCCAGGACTGCAAGACACAGGACGAGAGCTCGACGGAAGGAACACAATGAGTGAAAAGATCGAAATCCGCACCACAGACGCGCCCGCACCGGCTCACACCTTTTCTCAAGGAGTCCGGAAGGGACCGTTCGTTCAGGTCTCGGGGCAGGGACCGGTCGACCCGGTCACCAGCGAGTACCTGTACCCAGACGATGTTGCCGCACAGACGACCCGCACTCTCGAGAACGTCAAGGCCATCGTCGAGGCCAGCGGTGCGACATTCGACGACGTCGTCATGCTGAGGGTCTATCTGACCAAGCGCGAAGACTTCTCCACCATGAACGACGCCTACGGACAGTTCGTGTCGGCGCATACCTCGGGCGACGTCCTACCGAGCCGCACGACAGTGTTCACGGGCCTGCCACGAGAAGAGATGTTGGTCGAAATCGACGCCGTCGCGATCGTCTGACCGAGTCCGGCGGCAGATGTTCACACGAAAATTACATCTGACCAGGCGATTTGCGTAAGCGTTGGTCTTCGCGTAACTTTTGTCGAGTCAGAGCGACACGGACACCGACCCGGTCTTCACGGACTGGGACAACGAGGTTGTACGGAGTGTGCACTGAACAACCCAGGCAAGGCGAGATGGTATCAGCCATGCCTGGGGTTCGAGCGTGTAAGCCCCGAAGTTACCGTGCAAACGGCAGCGACGGTGTGTGCGTGTTCTTTGAGAACTCAACAGTGTGTCGATGAATGTCAGTGCCGAATTTATTTTGGTGAAAGCATTCGATGTATCAGCCATCCGCTTGTG